>JBEBWF010000021.1:0-65141 GCA_040392285.1 Sphingobacterium sp.
AGAAAAAAGCATAGGGCGTCGCTGTTAATAATCTCAGGCAAAGGTAGATAAAAAAACTATATTTCGAGCGACTTGTAAATTGTAGCGCTACAACAACCCCACGCCTCCTACACGGTACCGTAGGCCCACTTCATGTGTATTGGTCGAGATACGTTGGTCCAAGGTGTGGCCACTGGCACTGAACTGATAGCTGTAACCGATACCGAAGTTGCCGAAGTTCACCTGCAGCAAAGCCGACAGGTCGCCCTGGTTCTGAACCCCCATACCCAGTCCCAGCTTACGACCCATGAACAGCAGCGTGCTGAAGTCATAGCGCGGCGTAAGGTCGTCCATGTGGCTAACCAGTAATGACGGACGGATATGGAAGGCATCGTCCAGACGGATCAACGCTCCTGCTGTGATGTAGTACACGTTCTTGAACTCGTAGTCGATATCTTCCCGTTGGTTCAGCGAAAAACGTGGCATAGAGATACCGAAGTAATAACGCTCTGGACGGTAGTAGCTCGTGCTGATGCTCAGAAAGCCGCTCGTCTCACGGACATTGTCCCTAAAGGATGGATCACCCTGATCGTCCAGGCCGCTGTAGTCTCCCTGGAAGTGGACAAAGCCACCACCCATCGAAAGGCCCAGGTACTCGTTCTCCGAGATACGCACAGCCTTGGCCACATAGGCCCCGAACTCGCTCTCCTTGGTCACCCCCAGGGCAGCATGCTTCGCATCCAGCCCCACCGACAGCAGCGCTTTCTCCAAACCCACATTACCGCTTGCCCAGATCGACTTCGGTGCACCCTCAACACCCAGCCACTGGCTGCGGCCAAGCATAGAGAAGCTACCTCCTAGGTCCATCGTGCTCAAGGAGCTGTTGAAGGTATTCCGGATCTGACCGAACTGGTTGTAGCTCACCCCATGCTGGGCCTGAATAATAAAGGGCAGCAGGAATAGGGCTGTGAATAGCGTTATGATATATCTTGTTGTCATGTTCTTTATCGTTAAACTGTTAAACCGGATCTTTGCTCCTTGTTCTTTAATCTTTCATCTAATTTCTAAATATTAAGTACTCAATACTCTGTACTCAATACCTAATACTTAGTACTTGATACTTAATACTACCTCCTCTTCACCACAAAAAACCCTTTCTCCCGTTTCCACTCACCACCGACCTTGATGTCCAAGTAGTAATAATACGTGCCATCACGTACGGTACGGTTGTTCGGGAACATACGGTCACGGTTGTCATAGCCCTCAATTTCGGCCAGCACCTTACCTGATTTGTCGAAGATCGTCACCTTGTTCTCCGGATAGTCGCGGATACCCTCCAGCTGAAGGAACTCGTTGATACCGTCACCGTTAGGCGATACCGCCTGGTGGACACGGATCGGTAGTGCCGCATCGCCATCGTTCACGATACGGATGGTTACCGATACCGGCTCCGCGGGCAGGTAATTGTCGTTGCCCGGCTGTGTCGCCGTGACGATCACCGTACCCAGACGTTTCACTGTCATCGTCAGCGATGTGCTGTTGACCGTCGCTATCAGCTCATCGTCTATGGTAAGTGCCACAGGGAGGTCGCTGCTCGCTTCTGCGTCCAGATTGACCGTGCCCGCATCGCGGGTTAACTCCGAAGGGGCTGTCAGCGTGATCGTCTGACTGGCTTTATTGACCGTGAGCACCCTACTGATCTGCGGTCGGTTACTGTAATTCCCATTCTCTGAAACCGTAGCCGTGATCGTAGCTTCGCCCGCACCCGTGATCCGGATCAAACCCATTTCCGTGATTTCCGCTACTTGCGGATTGCTACTGGCATAGGTTATCTCCTCACCGGTACTTGCCGTAGCACCTCCATGAAAGTCTGTATCCCCGTAGGTCTTCGTCGTCAATGCCGGAAAATCCAACGTCCGCTCTGCAGGCGTGATAGTCAATGTGGCCGTTAGCGTAAGATCATCATAATAATCCCCACCATTAATCACTGCCGTCACCAACTGGCTCCCCGCATCAGTTCGGCTATTATTTTCATAACTTACCGAAGCACCATCCGGTAGTTCGCCTTCGATCTCCAGAAACTTAACCTGCCCATCGTAGATAAAGCTATTGTCTGAAAGTGTGACACCCTCAATAGCGGGAGCAGGTCCAACTTCAATGGTAAATGCCGGAAGCGCAGCCGAAAGGGTGCCGTCACTTACCGAAATCACAATATTATTATACAATCCTTCATCGTTCCGAAGCGGTGTCCCTGTCAGCGCACCAGTTGCTGTATCAAAATTAGCCCAACTTGGTTGGTTTATGATAGCGAAGGTCAGGTTGTCGCTATCGACATCCGTCGCTGAAGGCTCAAACTCGTACGTCTCACCGCGTCTGATGACTGTGGCCGGCGTACCGGTAATGGTTGGTGCATCATTTACAGCGACAACCGTGACCGTAGCAGCTATGGCAGGAAAGCTCGTGTCCACACCGCCATTGGCGGTACCGCCGTTGTCCTGTATCCCTATAACCGTCACCACACGATTTCTTTCCGTCGGGTTGTTGCTATTGTTGGAATAATACAAGGTATTCACCACTTCTTGCGCTGTAATAATGGGAATACCCGCCGTCTTGGTCAGCGTTAAGGTCGCTGTCGTTCCGCTTACAATAACATTCGCAACTATAGCATTATTCACTGTTGTCGCAGAGAAACCATCGGTCAGCGGTATGATGCTGCCATTCGTATAAATTAATTCACTGCTTCCATCAACCACCCCGTCAATTGTGAATACCAATTTTTGGATCAGTTGACCGGGTTCAACGGTACTGATGATCACCGTACTGAATAAATCAACGGGAGAACCGCCTTCCGTGAACGTGGGTAAACCGCCTGTTGCAGTCAGAATCGGTGCATCATTCACTTCCGTCACGGCAACAGCAATATCCGCAGGACTGCTGGTGCCACCATCACCATCATTTACGGTTACCCGCACTGTACGGATAGCCGTATTAGGCGCAGTCGTGTTGGTGTTGATATAGGTCAGGTTGCGAATAAGTGCCTGAACAATCGCTGGTGTGGCAGCACTATTGAGACTGATCACCAGATCATGAATATCTGTACCGCCCTCAGCCGTACGGGCACCTATGACAGTTCCATTATACGTGATAAGCAGTCCGGAAGTACCGATTTGGCCGGTGGAAGTACCCTCATTCCGGATGGAAAGTACATCTTCGGTATTGACACGATTGCCCACAATAGCAACGGTGACATTCCCACCGTCAAAATCAGGAGAATCATCATCCGCAAGCGTTGCATTATTAGCTGCATCTAGTAATACCAAAGCGCTATCTTCGATAAAATTGACACTATCTCCATTCAGATTACCGATAACAGGTGCTGCATTAATAGGAGCGGTCAACGTAAAATCGTTGCCTGTGCCACCGATGTAACTAGCTAATAGTACCGTTCCATTCCCCCCCGCGGTTATCGCTCCCCCTTCGGCAAGCCCAGTAAAGGCTCCTCCTATGATATCAGCAGCATCATTCACGATTATCGTATAAATAGCCCCTTGCTCAGCAGCATAGCTGTGCATGACATAAAGCGTCGTGCCCGCTATACTTACCGCACCATTAACTATGATCTGATCATAGCCCGTGCCTGCCGCAGCACTATTGATCTCGACGGTCAGGGTACTTCCCGCATCCATGAGCAGGTTGCCATTCACTGTGAAGACCCCCGGACCATTGCCGGGTGAAAATATACCACCACTGCTGACGGTAAGGTTGGTCACACTACCCGTTCCCGTAAGCGTTGCACCAGTTGCGACAGAAACGGAAGAAGTACCGGTTAATCCACCGCTTACGGACAAAATACCCGCTGAAAGTGTTGTACTACCACCATACGTATTGATACCTGACAGGGTCAGCGTACCGGAACCGTCCTTTTTGATGCCACCACTGCCGGCTAGCACACTTGCGAGCGTCAATTGGTCGCCAGTACCATTCGTGAAGGTTTGCATAGTTCCGTTACCAAACGTAATCGTGCTGCCCGACAGGGTCAAGCCACTCGCGGCATCGCTGTTGAACAGCAAACTCTCGCCAATGGACAAGTTGCCCGCCAGGGTAACCGTCTGGCCAGCCAGTGCACTGGAAAAAACGAGGGTCTGTGCCCCCGTGCCATCGGCAGCAGCTATGGCCACCGCTTCGCTGAAGCTCACCCCATTACTGGGGTCGACAACCTCTGTATCGGTAGAATTCGTGATATAGATGGTATCGCTGGCGACGCCGACATCGGCCGTAGCATCGCCCCCGCTATTGCGCAATGTAAAGCGAAAGAGGGCATCCCCAGCTGGCGTATCATTGCGATAGGTAATACGTCGGACGACATCGTTGATCAATGTCGTTGTAGCAACCGTACCGGTAAAAGTAATCTGCAATACCCCCCCGGTGTTCGTGAAGGTAGCGAATGTCTGATCACCGGATTGCAGGTTATTGCCACTTACGCTAAAGAGCGCCCCGGAAGTGTTAAAGCCAAATTGATCCTGAGAAACCGTCGATCCCAATCGTTTCACCATCAGGCTTTCCAGTTCATCACCGCCTACAACAGCATCTACGCCTAGATCCAATACTACCGCATTGCCCACTCCACCCCAGACTACTTGATCACCATTTAGGTTGAGTATGCTGGGTGGCATCCTCACTACGGTAATCGTAAACGCTCTTTCATAGAACGCTCCATTATTATCCGTAGTCCGGATGCGCACATGCTTCAACCCCACCGATAACGAAGATGCATCATTGACGCGTAAGGAAGTACCACTGATGTTAAAACTCCCATTATTGTCACTTCCTACCCCAGTTATCAGGGAATAAGTATGTGTATCGCTCGCATCAGCATCGATAGTACCAAGTGTCCCTACTATCCCATTGGTACCTGCACCTCGGTTTATGGTTATATTGCTCAACGTAATATCAGTGGGCGGATTGTTGGTCACGCCGATCAGATCGAGCGTATTTCCGTTCTGTATATTATAGTCAGCCAATGTTCTCCCATCCTCCAACTCCACAGCACCCAAGAAAAGTTGCTGCTGATCGACAGGTATGTTCTCCTTATCCTGTATCTTCTGTTTGATCTGCTGAATTGAATCACTGGACTCGGCAAGTATAATCAATGTTTTTCCTGCAGCCGTCTTCACGAAGATGAGCATTGACGCACAGGCGGGTGTATCTCCACTAACGATCCATCCGTGCTCATCAATCAGCTTTTGCCTAGCCTCCGCGCCGCTGCAAAAGGTCAGATCCTTGGCGCCCAGTTGTACCCCACTTTGTAGACCGCTTTTTGCAGCCCAGCCGGTAAGTATGGCATCATAATTTGCAAGCGACAGTCCGGAAAAGTCCAACATCTCATGCATGTTAGTTACCTGGGAAATATCCCAATTGGCAATATTTTGGTTAAATGCCGTAGCCTCACAGAACATCCGATGCATATTCGTTACGCTCGAGACATTCCACATACCAATATTTTGATTGAAAGCCCAGGCTCTGTGGAACATTTGGGTCATATTCTCTACGCGGGAGACATCCCAACCTCCGATATTTTGGTTGAACGCCCAGGCTTCGTGGAACATTTGCATCATATTTTCCACCTGTCCGACATTCCAGCCGCTGATGTTCTGGTTAAATGTTCGCGCAAGACCAAACATATAGCTCATGTCTTTTACCGCGGAAACATTCCAGCTACTGAGTGGTTGATTGAATTGCAGACACCAAAAGAACATATAGCTCATATTGGTGACATGGCTGACATCCCAACTGCTGAGCGATTGATTAAAAAACATGCAATCCCGAAACAAACCCGTCATATCGGTAATCGTCGATACATTCCAATGGTTGACAGGTGCATTCATTGTCTCTGCTCCAAAAAACATCTCTTTCAGGGAGGTTACGTTACTCAGGTCCGGTGCATCGGTAGCATTGAGCTGCATTTGCTTTGTTTTATAAAAAGCCCGTTCCATGGATGACCAGGCAATAGTCCCCCATTGTTCTATGGAGAGCAACGTGAGTGCTTCATCTCCGAACATGTCATCATCCACCAGATTGAGTTGCGGCGACCGCTCTAAGCCAATCCGTGGAAACTGTCCCGAAATTTCGATGCGAATGGTCGTTTGTCCGAAGGGAGAAAAAGGTTGCGAAAGCGTAAAATCCCCTGTGACTCCGACAGTCGTGCCACTCTGCGTTGAAAACCCATCATTATATTCCCAATAAACATCATACAAATAGGTTTCGCCCGGAATCGTTGGAATCACGATCTGCCCCGGGTTAAGGGCATGTGTGGGATCAAATCTCCATGTCGTAATAAAATTATCGGCACTTCCCGGGGTAATGGCGAGTCCTGCATGCGTTTTCGTCGACGCCGAAACGGCTGTTGATACAATAGTTAAGAACAAGAGGAAAATAAGCCTCCGGTAGGTTGCTCGTGCTTTATTCATATTTTCTATTTTACCGCCAACAGATTATCCATCTATCGAGCGGTGATTTTAGTTAGTATTGTGATTATTCGCTAACAAAAATATAATCATTTCCTGAAAAGCTTCCCACCCTTTAGGGGTAGTTTTTAAAAAAAATAATAATTTTCGTTTCTTTCGGTCAATAAAATCAAAAAATCTTAGCTTTGTGCAGCTAACACTCAGCCCTACATCACTATGACATCTTTGTTGCGCTCTATTTATCGGCTTATTGCTTTTATCTATATATTTCCCCTGATCCTTACGACCGCCGGAACACTTTACGCGCATCAAGCTGCTCCGACACTCCCCGTGGATGTACCCCAGCTGCCGTTTAGTCCCATCCCCGGCAAAGGGGATTTGTCGGTTGCAGAAGATTCCCGGGGAAACAGGTGGATCAAAGGCCTTATCGCACCAGCCATGCGCGATATACCGCTTGTTTTTCATATTCCATCGATGCAGGTCACCGATTATAAGCTTTATGTCAATCAGGGTAATGGGTTTGTAGGGATTTCTAAGAACATCAATCACAGCCAACAGAAGATTCAGAACCGCTATCCGCTCTATTTTTTTAAAAGTCATGCAGCAGCATATTACTTGCACATCACAGACCAACCTTTCAAGGCACTGGACGCCTTAATCGACAAACCGACACAATTTATAAAGCGTGAATCGGTCAATCTCATGCGAAATAGCCTCTATTACGGGCTGGCTATCATGTCTATGATCTTCAACTTCGTCCTTTATTATATCTTCAAAGATAAACGCTTTATCCTCTATTCTTTCCTACAGCTAAGCCTGTTGGTGAGTTTCCTTTATCAGGATGGAATGTTTTACTTTTTTTCACAGGGAACATTCGTCGTTCATTATTTTCTGGTCTGGAATGTCGCCCTATGTGCCACACTCTCCGGCATCTTTGCATATTATTTTCTGGACATGAAGCATACGATGCCTCATTTCAAAAGATGGGCCATACCGATTACGGGCGCAATGTTTACCTTCGTGATGCTCTATACCTTGACCGACCTTTTGTTTTTTCGCCATATAGCGAGTGTGCTTTTTTGCATATTACCTGGGATATGTCTTTATCAAGCGGTCAAAACATTCCGACAGGACGTATATGCTCGTTTTTTGGTCTTATCTTTTGGACTCATTACTTTCACCTCGGTTTGTTTTGTCTTAAACCGATATATTGATTCCGCATTTCTATCCTATTTTGACATCAACAGCATCCGCTTTGCCAGTGCTGTGGAGATGATCTGTCTCAGCCTCGCCTTGGTCTTTAAAGTAAAGGCCGTGCAGGAAGAAAATGAAGCTTATAAAGAAAAGCTCAACAGACACCTCTATGATCTGGAAGAACTTAAAAAAGCCCAGCATATGCTCTTAAAAAATGGCAACAGCCCGGAGAGCATGCAGGACATCAAGCAGGAAATGATTGCCGAATTAAAACATCAATATGATCTTACCGACCGGGAAGTCGATGTGCTATTGTGTATCTGGAACCGATTGACCAACCAAGAGATCACCGACAAACTGTATATCAGCATCAATACCACCAAATATCATATCCGCCGGCTTTATCTCAAGCTCGAAGTCAATAGCCGGGAGGAAGTGCATCAAATCATCCAAAGCACCATAATCGTCTGAATCTAACGCTAAAAATCTTCGCTCTGTTCCAAATCTTCGTGGTTATCGCCACCTAGGCTATAGTAGTTGTTTTCTTCGTCTTCCGAGCCTATCTCTTCCTGGTCGTCATCCAATTCAGAACCCGGGACATCCAAACCTTCATCCAATGAACGTTCTTCCTCTTCGGCCTCTGTCTCCTGCCCTAGCCGTTCGTCCGGCACCTGCTCTTCCTGCTCGTAAATATCTTCTTCTTCCGAATAGTGAGGGTAGCCCGGAAATTCTTTATCCCCTTCCGCCTCTTCGTTGTATTTTTTTGGATCTTGCATCATCATCGTATTTATCGTTCTATAGTATTAAACACCCGAAAAGCAAAAATGTTGACTTATTCCCTTACTTTCCGGTATAATCGAAAAGCACCGTTGCCGTCTCTGACCTATTTGTACGTATCGTCGACTGCTGTTACCCATCGGCAGTCCTGTAGTGCCGGTAGAATAGAACTTGTTGGTATAATAAATTCGTAGATTAGTTATAAAGCACGATATTTGTCCAATGGCTGATGCTACTCCTCATTTTCTCTTTCGAGTCAAACGTTGTTGGAATTTTCTCATCGGCAGTCCATCGAACTTTGCACTGGAGGCGCGAATATTTCACTCAATAACTTTCGGACTGACTTTATTGACGCTCAGTTATTCACCATATGGTCTCTTCGCAGGGTTATATATCGCAGCTGCATCCTACGTCGTGGCAGGTGTCTTGTTCTTTTATGAATACTATCGGTCACGCTTTTTGCTAAAAGCATATCGAAGCCAGTTATTTGGGGTTGTCGGATTAGTCTTGTTGTCGCTAAATTATTTTACCAACGCAGGAATCGAAGGGTCTACCGACCTCATCTGGCCGGCGTACCTGCTGCTGCTGCTTACCATTTGTCCTTATCGACATATCGTAGCCTGGCTAGTCGTGTTTATCCTGGTCTTTGGACTCATACATGTGGTCGAGCAACAAAATCCTCAGCTTATTCACTATCCATTTCGAGCAGGCGATGGACAATTTTTAGACCGAATTACAGCATTCCCAATACCAGTTATTAGTATAGCGATAATCATCGGTTTTCTCCGTAGAAGTTATGATAGGGAAAGAGCCTTGGTAGCGCAGCGGGATGCTGAAAAGAGCCGTCTATTCTCGATTCTCTCGCATGACCTTCGTGCACCATTTGTTCAAATACAGCACTATTGTACTTTACTCAGCGATTCTACGGTTTCCCCAACAGACCGCGCCCGAATCGAACAAAAACTGAAGCGAGGAAATGATCAGACACTCGATATGGTCACTAACCTGCTATACTGGTCGCGGTCACAATTGGACGGTTTCTCCGTTCGTCTCGCGCCATTGTCGCTGGCGGAGACACTGGAAAGTACGTTATCGGCAGCGAATGAGCTGGGTCGTGAAAAAGGCATAGCATTGGATGCACGCGTCCATGCAGACACCCGCGTATTGGCTGACGCCAACATGCTTCAGTTGGTCGTGCGTAACTTGTTGCAAAACGCGGTTAAGTTCACAGAAAAGGGAGGGCGGATTCAAGTAGAAGCTGAAACGACTAAGGATAGTTGCTGTATTCATATTTGTGATAATGGCGTAGGTATCGCAGCAGAACAGATGGATCGTATCTTTTTTGGCACTGTACCAACTTTTGGTACTTTCGACGAAAAAGGTGTGGGTCTGGGACTGCAGCTATGTAGAGAGTTTATGGAACGTCAAGAGGGCAATATCTATGCGGAGAGTACCCTAAAAAAAGGCTCACGGTTCACGATAGTGATTCCGTTAGCCTGATAAAATAAGGGTGGGTTAAGTAGTCCCTTTTGTAACTCATTACCAAGTATACACTAAGGCATCACCCGGAGAAAGATTTTCGATGACCAATCCTTTTACAGATTGCAGTTTACCATCTTTTGTCACCTTTTTAACCTTCTCATCAACCTCTATGCTTACCGGTATCGATGCATTCAGATCACGACTCACCACAACAAAGAAGTTTTTACCATTTTTCTCCAATACCGACACCACGGCACCTTCATTACCACCGGTCAGAAATTTCTTGATGACAGAAGGTGCCTTTTCAAAACGTGTGGTGTTATAAGGAATTTGCTGCCCGGTATGCGTAACCGATTTAACTTTTGCATGTAAAAACACCTTTGCATAGTTTTGGATTTCTTTGTTCAACTGCTTGATTGAAGCATACAATGGGCTGTTTGGGTTTTGGTATACATAATATTGTAACCCTTGTGCGCCATAGGCTAAATTGGTATACATCTGCAAACGTAAGGTTTCAAGTGTAGGCGTTGCTTGCACAGATTCAAATTTGGTACAGCAGGCAAAGGCCCAAAATGTCTTTCCTTCACGTTCGGCAGCATCAGCGAATAGCTGTAAATTGTCGTACCAACGATCAAAAACATAGAGTTTACCATTTTCATCAATCTGACACGGATATTTGTCAAAAGAAAGAAAATCAACGGGTATATGTTCAAGGTAAGCATTGAAATAGGTGCTGTAGTTGGCTGCTCCCATCTGTTCTGGCGTCGCGTCTGCTGGGCGCAAATTGACATAAATATAATTTTTGGAATCTATCGCCTGAATCTCACGTGCGAGTACACCCAGAGGAGCAATTTCTGCTAGGACAGGCTCATCTTGCAAAAACCATCCTTCAATAGCAGGGTGGTCTTTAAAACGCCGGACAGTAGCTTCTGTGTCGGTATGCAATTCGTGGCAGCCAGCAATCACTTTGATATTCGTCTGCTGTGCATATCCTAATGCTATTTCTAATAAATTCGCATTATAGGTCGTTATAGGGTCTTCGTTTCCCCAAATAGTAGATAAACTATGGGTATACCCACAATTCGCCAGATCCGTATAGTTTTTAAGGGAACTATTTACCAAGTCAATAGATTTCCACGAAAGAATGGGCATTTTCTCATCTGTTACCCATTCCACCGTATCGGATTTGCCCTCACCTTCCTTTGCCTCTTTGCTGCAGGATACCATAGGCAACACAAACAAGGAAAATAGCCCTAATAATGAATATGTGATATTTAATTGCATAATAGATTATTTTTAAAATTGAATAACTGACTATTGTGAATTTCCGTAAAGTTCGATTTCCGAAATTCTCCAACATGGAACACCTTCCCATGTTTCCAAGATTTTAACCCGTATATAACGTACCTTTACATCATAGTTGGCTAGATTGTAAAATTTCTGACCGTCATTGGACGCCTGTACATCGGCATTATTATATTGCATAAGTGGCAGCCCAGAAGGCTTGATGACTTCGCAATCCATTAATTTCGTCCAACTTGCCCAAGATCCGGTAGCATCTAACGTTTCGCTTCCCCAAACTTCAAATTTTTTCACATTGGCTTCTGAAAAAGGGGGGTAGCCTTCGTCCATCGATTTCCAGGTAAATAAATGAAAATAAGCCAGATTGCCTGTTATGCCCATATCGAATGTAAATGCTTGTGGACCTGGCAGTGAGCAAGACGACCCTCCGGCAGACTCTCGATTGCCATCCCATATACCTTCAATATACCACCATTCACTTCTATCCAAATAATTATCTCCTGGTAATATTTGTCGTGCAAACTTGGTTCGATCGAACATCACCGGATCATCGCCAGTCTTCGTCACAGTGACTTGTATTTCCTTCTTGACAGTTCCGCCACTACCCGCAACCGTAATTAAGGCACTACCTGCGCTTACCGCAGTCACCATACCGGTACTAGTTACACTAGCGACATTTTGATTGGAAGTCGTCCAGATAATAGTTTCGGAGGAACTTGCCGGTGCGGGCGAATAGGTAAATTGCTTACTCTCGGCTGCTCCAAAAATAATTTGCATATCTAGTGTAGTCAATGCTGGATCCAAAATAATATCCGTCAATGGCTCAAACACATCCACCTGTACACTGGCACTCAATGTACCTATGGACACATTTACATAGGTTGATCCAATAGATACTCCAGTCACCAGACCATTTTGATCTATCTTCGCTATCGACTCATTATCACTCGACCATGTTAATTTTGATTCCTTCTCAGAATCAGGAAATGGACTTGCATAAATAGGTTCTGATCGACCTACTCCCACTGCTATTTTTTCTGAGGCTAATACAATTTTAGTTGCAGTAGTTGTTTCTTTCTGACAGCTTGTGATCAGAAAAATAAAGGATATAATACATCCTAGGAGTTTATAAACAGTTTTCATCTTTGATTGGATTTGGAATTAATATTTGGTCATACTATATTACTAATTTGTTTATGTTTAAATGGTATCTATATTCAACTACTCAAAAATGGATAACAATCGCTAAAGTCTGTTACATTATATTAACCAACCTATCCTAAATCTTAACATAATCGTCTTTTGGACAACAGTAAAAAAAGATTCCTTAAAATATAGTCCCCACCTCCAGTAGGATATTACCATACCGTCTTTGTTCCCCTGTGACAATGATCAAGACCGTATCATCTCCATGTACGTCACTATAAAAGTCAAATCTACTTCTATATTTCACCGGAATGTCTGAACCAATAAGGTCAATAAAAGCTCGCTGTATCGCTACGGGATTACCCGCCTCAACCGCCATCATGGTGACCGTTTCGATGGCAATAATCTCCCTTAAAACACCCAACACATCTGTACTACTGACCAAACCTGGAGCCAAATTGAGATACACAACCTCAAATCCTCTGTTATTTTTATGTGTACTTGGGAAATTTCCATCAGCGATCAAAATCTTGGATCCATGTCCTGCAGAAGCTATGGCCCTGAAGATTTGCGGATGCTGTAACGTTGTTTTAATCATATTACTTATTTATTTCGGTAGTTGTAGAGTCTTCTTCCTGTACATAATCAAATAATTCCTGATTCTTTACCAATGGCCCCATGAAAAATAAAATGATGGACAAACCGATTAAGGAGATCAATCCGTACCCAACGAACACAGCATTGTAGGCAAATTCATATCCAAAGCTCAGTGATAAATGTTTGATAGAATAGCCTGATACCGATTGAAAAATCACGCCTCCCAATCCTGCTCCAACACTACCTATACCCCATACCGAAGCGGCAGCATTTTTGGGCACGACGTCACCGGGAAAGGCCATCGTATTCGATGTATATGCGGCATACCCAAAGCCTGCAAAACTCAAAATTACTAGGGCTATAAACGGAGAGGTAATAACAAAAGGTCCTGCGATCAATGACATGGCCATAATACTCCCAAAAATAGATACAGCAATCTTCCTCGCTTTAAATATGGGTATCCCCCCCCTTTTTATGAGAAATTGAGTAAACAATCCGCCTAAGATATTACCGAAATCGGCAACAATAAATGGTGCCATGACAAACCAACCTATCTCAGCCAAACTCCAATCATGCACCTCCACCAGGTAACGACCTATCCAGAAGGTTATGAAGTACCATACAGGATCTATGAAGACTTTAGATAAGGTAAACCAAGATACAAATCGCGTTTTGATCAACATTTTAGCAGGTATCTGCTTAGACTTCGATTCCTTTACAACATTCTTCGGTGTATAATAAATGAACCAAAAAAATGCAAGCCACAGATATCCTACAGCACCTATAATAACACATGTCCACCGCCACCCATAATGACCACTTAGCCAGATGATGAGTGGAGGTGTGATAATCGCTCCTATCGCTGCTCCACTATTGAAAATACCCGTTGCCGTTGAACGCTCCTCGTCGGTAAACCATTCTCCCGTCAGCTTGATTGCCGCTGGCCAATTGCCTGCTTCACCAATACCGAGTAAGGCTCTAAAAATGCCAAAATGCAAGGGAATTCGCCCCAGCGACTGTAAGATAGAGGCGGTGGACCAAAAGGCCATACACAGGGCATAACCTACCCGTGTACCCCATCGGTCAATCAAGAAACCAGAAAAGAAATTGGAGACTAAATACCCAACAAAAAATGCTGTCCCTATATATCCAAAAGCATCGTCTGGAATCAAATCTCTTAATGCTCCTTCGGCACTTAAGTAATTAAAAGCAAGCCGATCAACATAGTTAAGTACGGTTGCAAAAAATGCAAAAGCTAACATGGCCCATCTGATTCTGGACCTTTGATCGCCTGTTCCTGTCCTTAGAATTGTCATGGTTGTAAAAGGTTAAATATGTATTTTGAAAACGTATCCATATGCTGAAAAACTAGGTAGTGTATTTTTTAATTCCATGGATAACGGAATTTGTACCTGCCCGTCTTTCGCATAAGTCCACCGGAGTGGAAGCTTGGAACCCAAGAGATAGATTTTTGTGCCCTTCCTCGGCATAACGTTTTTCAAAACCAATTGATTCCCTGGCCATTTCATGCTAAAAGCATAGACTGTGGTATTGCTTTTGGATCGCGTATAACGAATATGCTCACCTTCTTTCCACAATTCTCCATTCCGCGCACGTGTACCATAAATCCCTTCTGCATTCCATTTAATCCATTTACCGGCTTCCAACAGCTGACTTATTGCCTCAGTATGAAATTTACCATTCCCGTCAGGGCCAATACCGACCATGAAATTGCCCCCTTTGGATATCGAATCCACCAGATTTTCGACGATCCATCTTGCTCCCTTATACTTGGCCGACACCGGCTCGTACGAAAAGCTTCCTCCCAATGGATAAATCACAAACCAAGGAACATCCGTATTCTCTTTACTGCCCGGCACAAAGCCCTCTGGAGTATAGTAGTCACCATAGTTGCCGATACCGCGCGCACGATACATAATATCAGGTCGTCGTTGCCGCAGTTGCAACATCGTCTCCCGTAGTTGGGGCCATACTTGCGGGCCTAAAAACATATCCAGACAGACCATATCGATTTCACCATACTGCGTGATCAACTCCATCAGCTGTGCACGGTGTCTTTCCATCATCATTTGTACTTCCTCGGTGGACGGCTGAGTCACGACAGTAAATCCAGACTTTCCAAAACGGTAGGTCGGGTCCTCCAATTCAGGACGCATTTCCTTTCCTCGCACAGCCATCTTGTCCGCATGTGGCACTTGTAATGGATGAAAGGTATATGGTCTAAAATTGGCATCATACCAATCCGGATGTGAATAATAGATATCTACTTTTATCTTTTTCTTCGCAGCAGCCTCACATAGTTCTTTGACCACATCACGTTTGAATGGGGTCTCCATAATACTATAGGCCAAGTCACATTCTTCAATCTGAGGCCCACCTTCCGCAATCCAGTTGGCCCTTCGCCGTACACGCGTTTTTGTATCGTACATCGAAAAGCCATCATGGTGTTTGCTGGTAAAGGAAAACATTTGGGCTCCCGCTTGTGAAAATATATCCATCCATTCATCGGCATTAAAGCCGGTTGGATTCCAGCTTTTATACAGCTCCTGATACATATGCCTTTCCGGAGGCATCATCTTTAGAAAGGGCCATGATTCCTCCTGCATATGCAATAAAGAATATACCCCCCAATGTATACGAATACCGAATTTTAGATCTTGGAAATTTTCGTACGCCTGTTCAGACGCCCAACTATAGTTTGGAACAGGTTCGTCTTCAATATAACCACAGGTCCCTTGATAGTGCCCATCTGTAGTCGGTAATCGATGTGACCGTTTTAAGCTCTTTACATCAGGAATACTTTGTGATACAGCACGATAAGGTATTGCAGCATGTATAAGCACGCTAAGGGTAGCGACTCCTCCTTGTTGTATAAATTTACGTCTATCCATATATCGGTGTTTTGGTAAGTTGATGTTTTATAGCTAACAAATGATCCCCGAATTCATTTTCAGCATGACGGTCTATGCATTTGTGGTCAAATAATTGGCTACCCATTCCAAGGCCTGCTGCCCCAGCCACCATGTATGAATGGCAGTTTTCTAAGCCAATACCACCGGTAGGTAGTAACTTGATGTCCTTATAGGGACCTTTGATTTCTTTGATATATGCTGGACCGAAACTCGCTGACGGAAAAATTTTGACCATATCCGCACCAGCATTCCACGCCGTTAAAATTTCTGTCGGTGTCAAGGCACCACAAAATATCGGAATGTCCAACTCCTTACAAGCATGAATAATTTTGATATCGGTCATTGGTGTCACGATGTAAGATGCACCGGCGGCTATAGCACATTCGAAATCCGCCAATGAACATACTGTGCCAGCTCCAATATTCAAAACACCCCCATACCGCAACACCAAATCTTCAATCAACGTCGCCGCATCTGGCGTGTTCATCGTAATCTCTAAATTCGTGAATCCAGCATCAATATAAATAGGTAATATAAAATCTAACTCGTGTTTCCTTAGGTTTCTCGCTATTCCAACGATTGGTAATTTATAAAATTTTTCCCAAGAAAAGGATGTATTTCTATTTTTAGGAGACATAATTTAATAGTTTTAATTGACCATATATAGCCAGTTTAGCAGATATCTCCGGTTCGATAAATATGGTCATAGCCGCCAAGCCCAACGATTTTATTGCCTCTTTGTAAAGCGGAAATAAAGCTTCATTAGCACATAAGACGATTTGGCTATCCTTTCCGGTCGGCAGATCTTTCAATTCATAGCCTATACAAATACCACTTAAATAATAGTAATTATCCGTCGGTGTCACACTGCCTGCGAGTGCTTGTGTGCGAACTTGAAACAATTGATGAAAGAAGTTCTTTTCGGACGCACACTGAACACCTGATAGGAAGGCTGCTTTTTCACTGGCCGACCAAGGTTGGTTACTTTTTTGAATAACATCTTTCAATATACTAGCATCCACTAATAATTGAAAGACCTCCCCCGTCATGTACGTTTTGAACCCTTGTATCTTTTGCTGAGCTATTTGTACATGCTTAGCGTGTGTTCCCGGTAAAATACACAATGTCGAATTTGAAAATAAATCCGGTCGCAAATCTGCCAAGCCAATAAGCTGCACCTCTTCGCCGCGTATGACCTCCAGATCATCCTTAACGCCAGATATCAAATAGATCTCAAAGCCATAATTCTTCGGATTAATCGTTTCGATTACCACTTGGTACCCATCCATCGGAAAGGGAACAACGGCATAGTCCAGTAAACGAAATCCCAGAGTCGATGAGGCCATCCCAGATATGAGTACCTTCAACCCCTGATGATCAATCGCCTGTTGCCTTACCAATTTCAGAGCCTGCCTAATGAGATAGTCAACATAATAATCTTCCTTAGTTCGATTATTGTCAGCACCTAATTCCACCCACCTGCGATGCAGTACCGCAATACCATCTTGGTTGCTGATCATCCCTACGGTTTGTCTCGTCTCGACATGCACCAGATATAATCTAAAGGTGGATGTCCCCCAATCACAACATAATATGTAGGATGTCTTTACCATTCTGTAATACTACCATCTTCATTACGCCAAATCGGATTTTTCCAATCATTCGCCATTTTAGAAAAGCTGCGAACTTTATCTTCATCCACTTCAATACCTAAGCCGGGGCGCGTATTACGCGTGATATAACCCTCTTTAATTGTAAAAACCTCCGGGTTCACCAGATAATCTAACAAGTCGGCGCCTTCATTATAATGAATCCCCATACTTGTTTCCTGTATGATGGCATTGATGCTACTAAAATCAACCTGTAAAGCAGCGGCAAAAGAGATAGGGCCTAACGGGCAATGCGGTGCTAATGCAACATCGTAAGCTTCCGCCATATCTGCTATTTTCTTTACTTCAGATATTCCACCAGCGTGGCTAAGATCCGGTTGAATAATATCCACTACACCCTGATGAAATAAAGGCTTAAAATCCCAGCGACTATACATACGTTCACCGGTAGCTATTGGAGTTGCACAATGTTGCGCTAAATGTGCCATAGCCTCCAGATTTTCCGCTAATACAGGTTCTTCGATAAACATCAGTTTTAAAGGCTCCAATTCACGCATAAATGATTTGGCCATGCCTTTATGTACGCGACCGTGAAAATCCACCCCTAAGCCATACTGATAGCCGATTGCATCACGTACGGCCGAAATTTGTGCGACGGCATCCATCACCTTTTGAGGTGTGTCAATCCACTGCATTGCAGCACAGGCATTCATCTTTACTGCCCGATAGCCGCTTTGCACGCGCCGCTGCGCATCCGCTACGGCCGACTTAGTGTCATCTCCACCTATCCATCCATATATTTGCATCTTATCTCGCACCGCACCACCCAGCAGCTCATAGACCGGGACGCCCAATGCCTTGCCCTTTATATCCCATAAAGCTTGGTCTATACCGGCCATAGCACTCATTAATATGGGTCCCCCCCGATAAAACGACCCCCGATATAGTAATTGCCAGATATCTTCAATCTGCCACGCATCTTTACCTATAATCGCTCGGCCCATTTCCTCCACGGCGGCCATCACCGTATCTGCCTTCCCTTCTACTACAGGCTCCCCCCATCCGACAATTCCACTTGCTGTAGTAATCTTCAAGAATAACCACCTAGGTGGTACCTTAAAGAGTTCCATTTTCGTTATTTTCATTCGAAAGATTTCCCAATAAATTATACAATCCGCATAGACATACCACCGTCGATGACAATATTTTCTCCTGTTATGAATTCATTTTTGACCAACATTTCTATTGCTTCAGCAACATCTCGGCTCGTACCTTCCCGACGCAGCGGGATCCTATTTTCCAGGTTGTTCTTCACCTGTTCGGCACTGAGATAATCCTGAAAGCGGGTACGTATGATACCTGGAGACACACAGTTGACACGTATATTCCAGTCCGAAAGCTCGAAAGCCAGCGCTCGGGTAAACTGAGGAACAGCGCCTTTTACAACGGCATACGCCAAGGCATTCTTTACACCTCTTAATCCTGCGGCAGACCCTAACAGAATAATAGCACCCTCATCCGATTTTTGCATAAATGGCACCGCTGTGCGACACAAATGAAATATTGCATGCAGATGTAAATCAAAAGCATCCGACCAAACCAAATGAGCCCCACTAAGTAGTCCACCAGGAGCCGCAGCCCCGGCAGCATGTATGATAATGTCTAAGGATCCGAAAAAATCAACAGTCTCTAGCACCACCTTAACACACTCCTGTTCCGTTGATAAATCCGCCTGTATCATATGATAATCCGCATCAATAGCATCAAGCTCTTGGCGGATTGTAGTCATCTCTACATGACGTGCGGCCAAACATATCTTTACACCTTGCTGTGCTAAACGCAATGCTGTCTCGGCACCTATCCCATGCGTACCTCCCGTAATCAACGCAACCTTATTCTGTAATTCCATAATAAATTAAATTAACATGTTCGTATTCTCTTCCTTCCTAAAGGGGCAAGTATTTGTCTAAGAAATCAAAAGTTCCTTTACCATGAATAGTATGAGGCCCCATAAAATATTCGATAGCGGTAGATTCCGGAATAGCCAATTTTGCATAATGCCGACGGACTTTTTCATACTCATATCCTACCCACTCGTCTACAGCAACACCATCCAAATGCCCTCTTTCTACCATGAAAGGTCTAGGCGCAATGAGTGCCGCCATCTCCGCATAATTGAAAGTATGGCCCAAATCCCATTCTTGCATATCGTACTCTTCTGTGTACATATAACTGAATATATGCGTTGTACTACTACATTTTCGCACCCATTCATTAAAATCGCCCGAGCAGATCGACAGGCAATAATCCTTTACAACCGCTGGCACACGCATGGCCGTCTTCCCTCCATAAGACAACCCATAGAACCCGATTTGGTGAGCACGTACGAAATCCAAACTTTTGAGCCACTGTGTAATGCGCTGGTGTTGTCCAATAATAATGGAGAACAAACTCAATCCGATTGGATTAGCCTGTCGTTGCAATACCCGGAATTTATCTTCCCCCCGATATAAGTTTGCAGGAGCAAATACGATATAGCCTTTGTCAGCTAAAGTAGAGCCAAACCCCTTATAAAAGTGGAAAGTTTTGCCTGTCGGGTCGGTATTGATGACATCTTGAGGCAGTCCCTCTAGACCATGCTGGCAGACAACTACCGGTCGCCTTTCACCTACCTTCATGTGATGTGGAATTAACAGAATCCCCCAAGTATATACATCCTCCCATACATCTAGTTTAACCGCATAGCTTGTCCACTTATCCGTACGTTGTAATAAGCGGGCGTGGGTATTAAAAGGTAAGGTAGGCACCGGTAGGCTTCCCAATTGTTCCCAAAAATCCCCCCTAAATTTTTCTTTGACTTGTCGTTGAGCAACCGTATCCCCAGTTAACTTGTGCCAAAAATTCGCATTGCGCGTTTGCTCACACCAATCGAGTTCCTTTTGAATTTCACGTTCAATCCCTCGCACCGTGCGCTCTTGTCGTTTCTCGATATCGAGCCATGTCTGCATAAAAAAGGACGACAGCGGTATATGTTTCTGTGGTACGTAGGCTAACCCCAACCCTTCCATAAATGGAATAATTGCTGCAGATCCAAAGAAGGGTGATGACGAATTTTTAGGATCGTCATCTGTACTTTTCCAATGTAGCGAACTATCATTTTTTGGGCGTAAAGATTTTGCTCTGTCCCATTCCGCTTTGCTACTTGCATAGGATATAGGGTCTATATTCCCGGGGCTGCCTTTGGGTCTGTTCCCATGCACTACAGGCGTTCCATCGACCCTAGGACCACTTGCATGTTCGATCACAAGCTGGCGCGGCCATACCATGAGCGCAAGCTCAGCATCGCCAAAGTTCTTGAGCAAATCGAATACATTACGATATATGGGTTCTTTCCAAAGTTGCTGTCTATCTGCGAAGTAGCCACTTACTAGGGTACTCGTTATTCTGGTGTCGATGGCCGATGCATATAGTGCGAGCAGCCCCCCTTCCCCATATCCCGCCAAACCGATAGGCAAATCTCCTTTTACGGCTGTGTTAAACCAGTCGATACCTGCAAAAATTTTTTGTAACTCGTATCCGATCACATGTCTACCAAGTTCGTATCCCTGCCGATAGAGCCATTCTCGATGACTTTGCGTTGTCCACGCATTGAGTCTTGAATTGCCTGAATAGGTCTGATTACGATCTACCAATGTCGGGATCAACACCATCATTCCAGCCTGCACCATATCCAGTACCAACTGATGGCTTTGTACTTCTGCACCATTCATTCCGAGCAAATGCTCAGGCAACATATCCGCATCCGGAAGCACGATCGTCAACCCCTTTACCTCAGATTTGGGTGTTAACAACAACCCCTCAGCTCTTAAATCACCCAGTACTGCCCAGTTTACGGCCTGTACCGTATACCTATCAAAATCCAATAGAAAAGGCTGTATGTAGGAAGCACTTTCCACTTGCAAATCAGGTTGGCAACGCTTGTCGACTACCCCAAGTCTCGATTGCAATGCGTTGCGCTGAACAGCAATAGATTCGTTAAATCTCATTTCATTGGCAAAGTCGGGGTGCCAATACTTCCCTCTGTTCTTTAGTGCATTACCCGTCTCCTTTTCTAAAAACTTAGCGATGCCCGCTACCATGTCCGCCGTGTGGTCTCCTGTATCGGTCCAGACCTTTGCTATAAAAGGCTTGTCATTTTTAGGCTGACTATACAGGCCGAGGCAACACATTAGGACTAATGCAACCATCGGAAAGACCTTTTTAATCAATAAATTTTTCAAGATATACTAATTAATATTTTGTGAATAATGGACGATAGGCTGTGTCCATGCACTTTCATAATCATCCTCCAGCGCTACATTCTCCCGCAATTTTGAAGAAACGATTCGAGCCCGTACAAATAGTTCATCATTTTTTAAGGTATATGCTGCGGATGTTCCTGTGACCTCTTTAATAACTTCAGATTGTTTTTTGCCTTTTTTCAGTGTAATAAATTGAATCGCATAGGTAACCCCTTCTTCAGGCTTTACCGTTATCTCAATCGTTTTATTACCAAAAGAAACATGTGCTAAATCAACACCTGTGGACACATAAAATTTCCCCTCTTCCATGGATTTCATAATCTCGCTTTGCTCCAATTTAGGTGCATACACCATAATCCAGGCCCGCCCAGCGTTCAGAAGATCAGGGTTGCGTGAATGATAATTGTGTGCATCATCCACACCAATACCATACAGCAGTGGTATATTTTGGGTCACACGTACATAGTTTACCTTATCCCAGATAACCTCCGTAGGGTCATTGATGCGATTTCCCCTCGTGTTCGATGCAGGAGCGCCATTGATCACTTCAAAAAACCGCAGATCTTTAACAGGTATAATATCATCAGCAGTCACGGCATACCCAAAGTTGGGGTGGCACAATTGTACAATCATACGTTGGCCTGTAAGTTTACGCTGTTCGCGGATTTTGTCCACGACTTTCTGAATAATACCAGCCTTCGTTTTGGCGAACTGGCTTCCCACGAGGTATTTCGTATTCGACGCGACTAGGTGAATAGGCTGTGTATAAAAACTACAGGTGACCTCTTCATTTTGCAGGAATATAAACTTCTCCTCTTCTTCAAATAAAGAGCGATACTCCTCGAGTGTCTTGAGACGAGACGCATTCAGTCCATTTCCCCAATCATAATATTCCGCTTCGACACCAAATTTTTCCTGGTATTTGAGAAACGCGCTTCGTTCTTCAGGTGATTTGAAATTTTTCCACGCTGTGCCTTCTTGTAGTTTGTTATGTTCAGAAAATCCCAAAAAATGATAACCATTGGTTTTATACCAATCGGCAATCATCTCTGGATAATCATCCCCATCTGACCAATAGGAATGCGTATGTAAATTGCCTTTGTACCAGTTTTGTGCCAGGAGTACAGTAGAAAAACAATAGGTAAGTACGAAGAATAATAATCTCTTGATCATAATATGTTTTTAGTGATGTTTATAATTCCCAACCCGGATTTTGTGTAAGGATAGTCGGATTTAAAGTAATTTCAAGCATTGGTACAGCGAACAAATAATCTCTTCCGAGATCAAACTTATAGCCGCCAGGAAGAGATTTTTGATATGGATCTAAGTACCCATCCCCATCTACAAATATATTAGCACCTACAATCAGGTTTGGAAAATCAGCTTGTCTGAATTTAAATCCCCGAGGTCTTTTGTTAACGAGATGCTTCATCGCAGCCCAACGCTGTAAATCGTCGTAACGATATCCCTCACAGGCGAGCTCCACACGGCGTTCACGACGAATCTCATTCAATAACGGACTAATCTCCGGAAACATCCATTTCGGATCATTTACGATGGAGGTTACATCTAAGGAAGGCATTTGTACCCGATCTCTCAATTGATTGATACTGATATCTGCATCATCTTGCGTCAATTGGCCAAGCTCTGCTTTGGCTTCCGCATAATTGAGTAAGGCTTCCGCATATCTGAATATGATCGATGCCGTCTCTTGGTCTCCCATCCCCAGTTGTCTGTTTACGGTGCGCCCCTTTACCAATTGATAACCCGACGTACAACGATTCTCGCCTGTACGATCTATCCAAGGAAGGGTGAAGTATTGTGATATGACACCATTGGTATATGCATAGGGTACTCCCGGGACCCAGAAGGATTGTGCTAGCCGGGGGTCTCTATCGGCGACAATGCTCGTTAATGTCGCATCGCCCTGGTATAGTGAACTGACAGCTATCGGCTGACCATCCGTACACAAGAAGCTTTCTACCAAGTCACGTGATAAGCCTCTATCCCCCCCTTGATACAAAGCACCCTGAATATTTAATGCCATTCCCAAATTTGCATCGTGCTTTTTCCATAATAATATCTCTGGATTGGAGCTTAGATCCGTATTGCCAAACAGTTCACCAAAATAGTCGAGATGATTGGCGGGCTGATACAACGACATCGTATTCATGCCAATCAGGTCTCCAGCTGCAGCTGCAGCCACTTGAAAATAACGTACAGATTCATTCTCTTTAGCCGCAAATTCGGTATTCGCATGATATTTATGCCACGAACCTTCATATAATGCGACCCTAGACTTGAATAGCAGTGCACATTCCTTATTCAATCTATTGGCTGCTGCTTGTGCTTTGGCCGGTAAGTACGCGATTGCTATATCTAAGTCTTGAAGAATCGAATCGATGACTATACTACGGTCCGTTCGTGGATGGTACAGTTCCTCTGAATCTATATTAAGCGTTTTACTTAGCCAAGGTACATCACCGTAACGCTTTACGAGATTAAAATAGAAATAAGCCTTAAAAAATTTCAACTCGCCCACTCCAGATTTGATTGCATCAAAAGGAGCCTCTATACGGTGATAATTTTCCAAGCCAAAGTTTACACTTCTGATATCCGCAAAATTCCAACTCCCATTGTTTGTCGTGATCGTATTTAGCCCCCCTAGTCGCGCGTCGAACGTGCCGGGAATCATATCATCACTATTAATATCTGCCCAAAATTGACTCGTGAAATAACCACTATTGACCGGGAATCGGGTGTAAAATTGGTTCACATAGAATGTCAAATCTGTGGGATTCGCCCAATATTGTTCATTATTAATCTGGTCTTGAGGCAAAAGATCCAAGTTATTTGTACAGGAGTGTAGAAAAATGATCTTAAGAAAGCCTAAAAAGCATAATTTTAAGTATCTCATGGTCTTATTATTTTAAATTTAACTTAATACCTAAAGAATAGGTTGTTGCTAGAGGATAAGATTTCCCCGATCCATAGGACCCCGCCAATATCTCCGGATCGAAGGTTTTGATCATATCGGTAAAAGTGAGTAGATTTTCTCCCGTCAGATACACACGTACTGAATTGAACGCTAACTTTTGCAGCCAATTGGAGTTAAACGTATAACCCATTTGAAGATTTTTCAAACGTAAGTATGCTGCACTTTGAAGCCAACGATCGCCGAGCTGAACATTCTTAAACTTCAATTCAGTCATATAAGGCTTTGGAAAAAAGGCATCCGTATTGTCTGGTCTCCAATAGTCGAGGTGTTCGTCGAAAATGGTAATCTGGTTGTAGTTTCCGAAGTCACCAAATAAGAAATTACCTCCTAGCCAAACCTGTCTTTCTCCAACACCTTGCCAGAGCATACTAAGATCCAGACCTTTCCAATTCAAGCCGATATCCAAACCATAGCTATAACGAGGCATATTATTGCCGATAACCTCAAAATCACCATGGTCTTCGAGTGTCTGCTGTCCATAATTGATCTTTCCATCATCATTTAAATCTTTATAATGTACATCTCCGGGTGTCCATTTGGTGCCAATAAAAGATTGATCAGGACCATTTACAATCTCTTCGTCAGTTTGGAATAAGCCATGAATCCGATATCCCCAGATCTCCCCGAGCGTCTGACCTTCGTAGTAGGTAGTCAATGTGCCTGTTTTATTCTGATATTGCGTAACCGTACTCACATTATCCGCCAGATATCCAGTAATGGCATAGCCAATCTCTCCAATTCGATCTCTCCAGCCAAGGCTAAGTTCAAATCCCTTCGTTTGCATAGAGGCATTATTTCGACTTGGCGGACTCACACCAAGGACACTTGGGTAGGACTCCGAAGGCCCAAACATATTCGTGGTATTCCGTCTGAATAGATCAAGCGTCATACTTAATCGATCTTGTAAAGCATTCACATCCAACCCAAAATTTAACGTCGTAGCAGTCTCCCATGTTAAATCTGGAGATACTAAACCAGGTGCCGTAGTATACAAGGGACGTTCATTCCCCATCATCCAATCCAGGTTAGTACCCATGCCCATATTGGCGATGTAAGGGTATAAGCCCGCTACATTTTGATTTCCTAATGTACCGTAAGAAGCCCTAATTTTCAGCATAGAGACATTATCCACCAAGCCTGCCCAAAACGACTCTTTTGCCACATTATATCCGACTGATACCGATGGAAACAATCCCCAGCGACGACCTTCCCCAAAACGTGATGTACCATCATATCTGCTCGATACCTCGATGAGGTACTTCTCATCAAAATTGTAATTGATCCTACCAAATATACCCGTGGTTCCCCAATGACTTTTCGAAGCACCTACAGTAGGATCTCCCGTTGCCGTGGTGATGAAGGGCACATTATCCGTAATCAATTCGCCACGGGAAACAGTCAAACTTTCGCTTTGATTGAGATCATATTGACCACCAACCATCGCTTTAAAATAATGCGAACGAAAAGAACGCTCGTATGACGTAAAGATGTTGTTCGAATTATAGAGTTGGGATGATTTGGATAAGGAATATCCGTTAGGCCTTGAAAAACCTTCCGGTGAAGGGGTATTATCTACCTTGTACATATATATCGTCTTCGCATGATCCGAATTGGTGTTGAAATCCTGGGTAATATTAAAATCTGCATTGATCTTCCAGTAAGGATTTAGAGTGATTTGAAACAAGAAAGAATTCACCATTTGATTACGATCGGAATTTAAACGTCCTCCATCAGCCATGAGTGCCATTGTATTGATAGCAAAGTGACCGTTCTCATCATAAATTGGCCATATCGGCCAACGCCTGGGGATGTCATGATAGAAATCACCTGTACCGGCATAGACATGAGGCATTTGAATTTTGCCTTTAATGTACTTACTATTGATACCCAACTTTAGCCACTTCGTCACATTCGACTCCAAATTAGCCGTCAGCGTATATCGCTTAAAGTTTTCATCACCATATCTGAATTGTGCACCTTGATTATATAGACCGCCAGATACGTAATAGCTAATTGCATTACCACCACCGGAAAGACTTAAATCATAATTTTGGTTTAAGCCAAAATCTTTATAAAAAGCGTCATACGCATTGGTATTCGCATGGTTTAAATTTGTATCCCATTCATTCGGATTGGAGCTATTAGGTATAGTTCGGGGTAGACTACCAGGGGTTTTAATTTCTTCCATAATCATTGCCATTACTTCATCCGGATATCTCTTCTGCTGTCCAGCATTGACAAACGCATCATTCACCATAGTTGCAAATTCGAAGGAGCTCACAATTTTAGGCAGTAAGGTCGGTTTCTGTAAAGCAGTATTGACACTGGCATTGATATTAGGTTTTGCACCAATTTGCCCCTTTTTAGTCGTGATCAAAATCACGCCATACGCCGCTCTTGCACCATATATAGCCGATGCTGATGCATCTTTCAGCACAGTGATACTTTCAATATCATTGCTATTGATATTGTTCATATCTTGGGGAACACCGTCGACAAGCACAAATGGTGAGCCACCGGACAAAGAACCGGGACCACGCAAATTAAAGCTTGGTGTCGAGCCTGGCTCACCCCCGTTATTTCCGTAAGATAAACCTAAATTAGGCACCAGCCCTTGTAGGCTAGAGACTACATTTGGGCTCATTCGATCTTCAATCTTTTTCCCCGAAATCTGTGTCACCGACGCCGTAAGATTTCCCTTCTTCTGCGTACCATAACCAACGACGACGACTTCATCTAGATTACTTGAAGAAGTATCCAATGTGACTGCTATGAAATCACGATTGTCCACAGATACACGCTTTGTCGTATAACTCACCGATGTAAATATCAGTATCGCATTCGCTGGTACATTTGCAAGCACAAATTCGCCTTCCTCATTGGTCGAAACCGTCAAGTTACTCCCTTCCACAGACACGGTCACCCCATTCAAAGGAAGACCAGACCCATCGGTGACCTTTCCCTTCACATTCCTTTGTATGACTTCCGTAAAATGAACAGGTAAATCCCTATTAGACTTGAGCCGTTCCGGATGATGGGCAAATAGGACAGAACTCGATGAAATCCATAAAATATTACCTAAGAGCACATATCTGTGGCATCCATATAACTTAAGTAATCTGAGCAGATGTTGTGAGGTCATTTTATACATAGAAAATAAAATTTTATAAATAGTTAAATAATTGATTTGACTTCATAACAAAGTAATGCGAAACGAGAACTAAACCGTTACTGGATTTTAGCAGGTCTATCCATTATTTTATCAAAAATAGACGGACAAAAAGTTAAGGGTAGGGATAATGGTGGTTAGGTGTTATGAAAGGATTGGCTAGTATGTTTTAAGAATTTAGGATGACCTAATAAAGCCGCTTAAGGTCCTTTATGGGAAGATTCTCTGTTAATAATTGAACTCTGGATGACTACTCTTTCAAAATCTGATAGCGTCTTGTTATCACGAATCTTATCAAAATATATGCTAATGGCCTGCCGACCTAAGGTAGTACAATTTTGATCCACGGAGGAAAGCGAGGGTGCTATGATCGCACTAAAATTTTCATTCGCGAAGCCCATAATCCCTATTTGTGCAGGCACCTGAAGGGATAATGATTGCGCAGCTTGTATAGCAGCAAGGGCTGCATAATCCGATACGGCGAAAAATGCATCTGGAGGGTTTTTACCCTTTAATAATTTTAAAGCAGCATGTTTAGCCGCGTCACTATTATTGACATCATCGACCACAAACCGATAGGGTATATCGATTTCCGAATCCGATAAGGCTTGTAAATACCCACTCTTCCTTTCTCTATAATTACTCAAGTGATCCGGCCCACCCAACAGCGCAATCTGTTTATAGCCCTGTTGTATCAAATGCATAACCGATTTATAGGCTGCCTCCTTATTGTCTGACACCACGATATGACTATCTACAAGCTCATTCACACGATCAAACTGTATGAGTGGAATCTTTAAATCTACTACACGCTGTAAATGTGCGACATCCGTCGTCTCCTGAGTAAGCGAAATCAGTATACAATCTACTTGTTTACTGATGAGCAACTCTATTGCATTGATCTCCTTTTCTAGCTTTTCATCAGTTTGGCAGACAATAACATGGTGATTGTGTAGACTACATTCTTTCTCTATAGCAGAAACGATGTTGGAAAAAAAAGCTGTATTTAATTTAGGTACAATGACCCCAATTGTCTTTGTATATCCACCTCTCAAATTGGCCGCATTTGAATTATGCACATACCCTAACTCTTTTGCTTTTGCCTGTACTAGGTCACGCACACGTTGACTAATATTGGGCAGGTTATTCAGGGCTTTAGATACCGACGAAGGTGCTATTCCAAGATCTTTGGCAATATCATAAATAGTTAATTTATTTCTCATAAAATTCCGCGTTAGGCTTTGTATTGCTGTATATTTAATAGATTATATTTCAAATATAGAAATCGATTTCCTAAAGAACAAATTCCATGAAAACAAACTTCGAGAAAGTTGTAAAAAGCATCATAAGCACACATTTATACAGCAAAAAGCAACAATAACAACAACATAAAAACCCTATTCTGGTAATAATAAGTAAATTATATTTTGATATTATCAACCGATTTCCTTAATTTAGTATCACCAAGGTAAACAGCACATGAATACAAACATCAAACCTTTTTTTCGACAAACGAAATGGATGAGTAACATGTCCTTAAATGTAAAAGTTGACATCAAAGAGAACTTGTCCAACCAGTATCATTATCATCAAGAAATGGAACTCATTTTAATCCGAAAATCAAGAGGTAAACGTATTATCAATGCAATTCATGATGTATTTGAGGACAATGATCTGTTATTAATAGGAAAAAATGTACCACATGCTTTTTTTCATGACAAAGACAGCTATCTTATGAATCCTTTTGAACAGCCTGAAGCGATCGTTGTCCACTTTAATGATAATTTGATAGCTACTGATTTTTTTAAAATTCCCGAATTCAAAGATTTAACTATTTTTTTTCAATCCATTGGCCTGGGGATGAGCATTACGTCAAGTGGAAAAAAACAGGTTATACCACTTATGGAAAAAATGGTTTATATGAACTCTTTCCAACGCGTGATTACACTTTTCGAAGTTTTCAAGATATTGACGGATAATAGAAATTGGAGACCCCTTTGCGGTGATACATCTTCACATTCAAAAATACAAAGCTGCAGTGAACGTATTCAAAAAATAATAGATTACACGCAAAAAAATTATTACCTAGATATAAAAATTGAAGAAATCTCTGCACTGATCTATATGACTAAAGAATCATTTTGTAGATTCTTCAAATCACAAACAAACCAAACCTACGTTGAATTTTTGAATGAATTTCGTATAAAAATTGCATGCAGTATGCTCTCACAAAATCAAATGACCATTAAGGAAATTTGTTTCGCCTGCGGCTTTAACAGCCTCTCTAATTTTCATTTCCAATTTAAGAAAATCATGAAGGCTAGTCCATTAAATTACAGACCAGCCCCCTTATCATCCTAATCTCGCCTTATATAGCATAATGCACGACCTATTATCCATCTCTAGCAAAAGAGCTAAGCCTGAAAATTGGCACTCCTTCGCTTAATTTTCCACCACAGCATCATCCCAATAAGCACAATACCCAAAATCCCCCAGTACTTTCCTTTACTTGTCCACTTATCGAACATTGTCTGCGCCATCAATTGGTCTTCATTCGCTTGATAGACTAGACTATCGTAGCTTTGCTGCCCGATACTTTCCCGGTGCCGTATCTCCTGCAACCATAGCCGACCTCCGCTTGCATAGAGGCCACTATCGGGATGAAAGTAAAATGTCGTATCCGTCCGGAACATCCAATACCGGTTGCTGCTATCCTGTTGCCGGAACAAATGTGTTCGATGCTGCTCTTCCTGCGCATATTGATGGGCGGTTGCCAAATAGCTTCTCGTGCGACTTTCCTTGGTCATGCGGCAGCTACAAATTAAGATGATGACAATGATGTATGCTAAAAACTTCATTTTTTAAATGTTAAATTGTTAATCAGTGGCTAGTAACTAGCGGTTACAATCTTCTCAAAACCTATCGATCCACCTCGCTAAAGCATAGACGGTAGACAGATGACGCCGGCGGGACTCAACGCGGTTGTTGCTGTTTCCTTCGATCGTCAGCAGGTACTTGCCTTCTACCGCTTTGACGAGTCCGACGTGGTTGATGCGTTTGGCGCTGCTGCTGTATATGCCAAAGAGATCAGCTTTTATGTCCTCTATGCCGGACGGGCAAGGTGATGTTCTCCCTCGCCAATAGACACGTGCCTTTGGAAACAAGGCCGGGCTCCAGGGATTACGGGGCTGGGGTAACCCAGCTTGTCCATAACACCAGCAGACGAAAGCAGCACACCACGGCTGTCCTTTGCCCAGATGGGTGTAGGCCAGGTATTCTTCCACCCGCTTGCCGTCATTGTTGCCCGTCGCTTCCCGCACGCCGATTTCTTTGGAGGCTATCGCAATAATACGGGAGCGAACCTCTTCCGGCTCGAATACGAAGAAAGAGGTTATAGCACCATCGCTAGCGCCCACAATACCGCATACAGCAGCAAGAAGAAGACCGCAAAATAAAGGATACATTGTTGCCATAATGATAGTTGATTAAAATGTGTATGAAATTGTTTCCGAAATGCTTTGAAAGGTTGCCACAGCAGCTCCAGCAGCCAGAGACTGCACAAGATGGCCAGAAGGCCGGCGATCAACCCAAGCAGGAGGACCGAAAGCATGCCGATGTCCAAGATACCGGCAGCAGGATCCATGAGCTGCAGGATACTTCCTGCAAACAGGAATAGTGTCAGGACATTGACCAGGATGATAAATAGCGTAAATACAGGGCTTAATGCTATGTTATTTGATAATAATCGTCCTTTTTCCCGAAGCTTATCCTGGATAGGCCAGAAGAAGGGTATTTTTAATGTTGTCATTTTTTTATAGTTACAGGGTTATATAGTTACACAGTTACAGTGTATAGTTACAAAGTGAAGAGCAACCAGCACTAGCTAGCTACTGGTTACTCGCCACTGATCTGACCACAGATAATCTACCTGGCAATCAGCGATACATGTTCGCTCCAGTCCCCGGTTCCTTTTCTATTACGTGCACGTACATGTACATAATAGCGCGTACCAGGTGTCAATGACGCAATGATATTTCCCTTGGAATTCGTGGTCGTGTAACTCTCTTTCCATACCACACCATCGGCTCCCGATGGCCAGTCCCCAATCTGCATCTCATAATCCCATATTGACTTTTGAGGTGCAAAATCTACACGTATCTGTCCACTGAGATTGCCATCTCCGAGCGTTACATGGTCAATAACAAAAGGTACCTGGCTATCACTTGGCTGCTTAGCCAGGATCATGCCCGAACTTGTCAATATAGCCAAGTTGCCATCTGCTACCGTATTGACATAGTGAGCCAGTTGATGCAGCTGGTAGCGCAAGGCTTTCTTACTCTCGTCCTTTAAGCGCTTATCCAACGAACTGCCTCCGTTAACGGCAATCTCCTGCTTGTTCCTGTAATCCTCGACGACCAGCTTTAACTCTTCAACAGAAGGCACAGGATCTACAAAATTTGCATTTTCGGTCATTGCTCCCAGTATTTTCCCGGCAACTATAGCGAGCTCATCTTCTTTCACGCCTTTATAACTAGAAATTACACTATCTTTTTTCATTTTTATACATTATTAGGGTTTTAAAAATTATTACTTAAAATTTGTTATTAACTACTGAATTACGTCCCGCCCGGCGGTCCGCGTAATACTATGTATTTCTTTTCCATACCCAAAAGTGGATAATGAAAAAGGGCCCGGCGAAATTTTAGCCAAAGTTCGCCGAACTTATCCCGTAGCTTTCCAAAACTATCCAGATAATGCTTTTTTCCTGTTGGGTACACGATTTTCCCACTTGGGTACGGAACTTTCCTGAACAGGAAAATGGCGAACCTAACTGGGTGTACAGCGTTCCTAATTGGGTGTGTAGCTTTCCCAGATAGATTCGCTGTATTCCTAAATAGATTTTTGCTCTCACCCACATTACCACCCTGGGACCGGTTAGTAAAACAGCACACCCAATTGGGGCCATGATTTCCCTAAACGGAAAAACACCACGACCAGTTAGGTCAGCACTTTTACCAATAAGGTGTACGGTTTTCTCAATTGGTGACAAGTTATACCTAGTTGGATAGGCGATGGCACCAACTGGGCATGAAGCTTTTCCAAACAAAAAAGCGCTCCACCCGATTGGGTGAGCGCCTTTCCTAATTAGGTATGGATTTTTCCCTATGCTCTTCCAGGGAGGAAGGATAGGGAGATAGCTTTCCTAACTGGGTCCACAACTTTCCCAACTAGGTGTAGCATTTTCCTGATTGGTAAAATGTCAGACCCAATTGGGTATGGAGACCTTCTGCCTATCCTTTTCCTTTGGGGATACTGTACCATCTGTACAGTTTCTTTACATCTAATGTGCGAAAACGTACGTTTTTACTCCCCAGCTTGACGTCTGACAACAAGCCTCGAAGGCGTAACTTCCGTAAGGTAGCTCGGGAGATGTGGAGCATAGCACAGGCATCATCTATGGTCATAAGCTCTTCATCTCCACCTACATCAAATAGTGATATTGACAAAGAGACAGCAGTAGGTTCTTCACCGTGCGTATGCGGAGGTATCTCCTTGTTTCTAACGTTTTCGAGGAGGATATAGATCTTGTTCAATACGGAGATACACTGACCGGCCTTGCCTATCAGTATATGTATATAACGGATCACCATAGCTTACCACCTTCCCACCACCTTCTTTGTTTGAACTCCCTTGGATCAACAATTTTTCTCAGACGAGCTTTATACGTTCTGCCTATCGTTATCGGTTTCGAACGCATTGAATGATAAAGTGTAAGCTGCTTTTTTCCAAAATTGATGTATTTGACACACCTAAGGCACACGATATAGCTGTGGTGGACACGGACAAATTTCGAAGGCGGCAGCAACTTTTCAAAATCCGACAGGCTATAACATAGTTCCTCCTGTCCGTCACAATAGGTGACAAAGGAATGATTTCCTCTCCCTTCTATACACTGGATATCCTGCAGCTTGAGATTTAAAAATTTGCCATTGGCCATCTGGAAAAAGAAAATATCATCTACCCCATATTCGTCTATCATACCGACTATAGGGCATGGATCTACTGTAGTTTTAACGACTACAACGGCATCATATTTTTCAAGGAGGTCAATAAGTACCTCCGTACGGACGCTGCCAGCGTCAACAATCAAACATTTTGATTTCATTTTTTAAAGTATTAATGTTAAAATTGGTGGGAAACGAAAAACGAATCCCTAGATATATCTATACCAAACCTCGTATATCCTTTTGACAATAAAGAAAAAAAAATTAGACAACATCTCTCAGCGTACAGGTGGTAGTTGTGGAATGATATCTGTTTTTTAGAAGGTATAGAGCACCCATCTCATTAAGGTCATGGCGTACACAAGTTGCCCAGAAAAAAACAAAAAAATGTTATACAGTCTCTTTCAATTTCTCGATATCTTCAACCGATAATCCGAGAATGTCAGCAATCACGATATACATATAACTTTTACAGAGCAACTAAATGCTATACGATATACATGAAACTTTTTGTACTTTTGGAAATAACATACGATATACATGAAACTAATAGAACGCCCTACTTATACGAAACGCATTATTCCGTTTATTGATAAACCGGTCATCAAAGTGCTTACTGGACAAAGACGAGTGGGAAAAAGTTATGTGATGCTCCAATTGATGAACCATATCCGAAATACAGTTGAGGAAGCAAACATTATCTATATTAACATGGAGATGGAGGATTTTGTACAAATCAAAAGCAATATAGAATTAAATGCGTATTTAAAAGACAAGTGGATTGACGGGAAGCCTAATTATCTTTTTATTGACGAAGTACAGGAAGTGGTATCATTTGAACGAACACTCCGTAGCTTACTGGCAAAAAACACCTGTGACATATACTGTACGGGCAGCAACGCTAATATGTTATCCGGAGAACTGGCAACACATCTTTCAGGCCGCTATATCGCCGTCCATATCCACAGTTTAAATTATCAAGAATTCCTTTTGTTTCATACACTCGAGAATTCAACCGAAAGCATGCTAAAATACATGAAATATGGAGGGATGCCATTTTTGACGAATATAGGCCTCCACGACGACCTTCCCTTTGAATATCTACGGAATGTATACTCAACTATCTTGCTGAAGGACGTTGTCGCACGGGAGAATATACGTAACATTTCTTTTCTGGAAAACCTGGTTGCTTACCTGTCCGATAATATAGGGGCACTCTTCTCAGCGAACAATATCAGTAAATATCTCAAATCGCAGCGCGTAGACATTTCACCTCAATTGACCATCAATTATCTCAAAGCATTAGCCAGTGCTTATTTTGTGCATAAAGTAGTTCGTTCAGAAATAGGAGGTTTAAAAATATTTGAGATAGGGGAGAAATATTTTTTTGAAGATATAGGTTTACGGAACGCTATCGTCGGCTTCAAGCAGCGGTCAGACCTTCATAAACTGTTGGAAAACGCGGTATATCTGCATCTCGTCCATCAAGGTTACGCGGTATATGTCGGGAAATTAGGTAATAAGGAAATCGATTTCATGGGTGAGCGAAATGGGTCGAAAATTTATGTGCAGGTCTGTTTGACACTCATGCGGGAAGATACCATCGAGCGGGAGTTCGGAAATCTTAGTGAAATTGAAGACAACTACCCTAAATATGTGGTTACTTTTAACGACCCTATACTCGGTGATAACTACGGTGGCATATTGCAAAAAAACCTTATCGATTTTTTGATGATGGAGCTTTAAGTTCTAAGTGGATATTAGCCGTGATTTTTACCTCCTGGTTTGCCTGGGTCTTTTATTGGTTACTGGCACCGATTAAAAAGAAATAAACATCATGAATAGAGGGGGAGGGTTATATTTATTAAAAAACGAATTGATAACTTTATAAACCAAATCAATTGATTAAAATTAACAACAAAAGCTAAAATCCGCTAAAGCCATCGTCGTGCGCTAATAACAGTATCCAGCCATGTCAGGAATTTTTTCATATTTTAGCAAATAGAAATTGGCTTGCATGTGCCATACTAAAACACAGACCATACCACGAACAATATAATTTAACAAAACAAACGAATGCTTTTTAACTCAATAGACTTTGCTATATTTTTACCAATAGTATTTATTCTTTATTGGTTTGTAACTAACAAAAATCTTAAGGTTCAGAACTTGTTGATTGTTATAGCAAGTTTGATATTCTATGGGTGGTGGGATTGGAAATTTTTATCTCTGATAATCTTCAGTATATTGACTGATTATTTCATCGGAATAGCATTGGGACAGCAGAAAGATGAAAAAAAACGAAAAATTTTACTCTGGACGAGTATGATTGTGAACCTCGGCTTTCTAGGGTTTTTCAAATATTACAATTTCTTCCTTGAGAATTTTTTGACTGCTTTCTCTTTCTTTGGCATGGAGATTAGTGCTAATTCGTTAAATATTATTTTACCTGTTGGCATCAGTTTCTATACTTTTCAGACAATGAGTTATACCATTGATGTTTATAAGAGAAATCTGGAACCAACCAAAGATATCATAGCATTTTCTGCGTTCGTAAGCTTTTTCCCTTTATTGGTTGCTGGGCCGATCGAAAGAGGTAAAAACCTTTTACCTCAATTTTATGCTAAACGTACGTTTGACTATTCCAAGGCTGTTGACGGAATCCGGCAAATACTTTGGGGACTGTTCAAGAAAATTGTCATTGCCGACAACTGTGCAGAGTATGCTAATATGATATTCAACAATTCATCTGATTACTCAGGCAGTACCCTTTTATTGGGAGCTGTATTTTTTACTTTTCAAATTTATGGAGACTTTTCAGGTTATTCTGATATTGCAATAGGGATATCTCGCTTATTTGGTTTTAACGCGATGAGAAACTTTGCTTTCCCTTATTTTTCAAGGGATATTGCGGAGTTTTGGCGACGTTGGCACATATCGCTTTCTTCCTGGTTCCGAGATTATCTATACATTCCGTTAGGCGGAAGCAAAGGAGGAAATTGGATACGTATCCGTAATGTATTTATCATATTTGTTGTGAGTGGTTTTTGGCACGGTGCTAATTGGACCTTTATCGTATGGGGAGCATTGAACGCACTTTTCATTATACCCTCCATTATATTGAAAACAAACCGAAATAATATGGAAACTGTAGCACAAGGAAGGGCATTCCCTATGGGGAAGGAGTTTTTCCAAATGAGTGTAACCTTTACTTTAGTTGTATTTGCATGGATATTTTTTAGAGCAAAAAATATGTCACACGCAATATCCTATATCTCTGATATTTTTTCGAAGTCTCTTTTTACAAATCCAACAATCAGACCTTATTACCTTATTTTACTTTTAATTGTATTTATGCTTGTTGAATGGGTTGGCAGAGAACAGCAATATGCAATTGAAAAGTTGGGATTGAAATGGAAGAAGCCTTTGAGATATGTAATGTACTATGCAATTATCATTGCTATATTTTGGTTTGGAGGAAAAGAACAACAGTTTATTTATTTTCAATTCTAGTTCATGAAAAGGTTTATCTTAAAAGTATCTTTTTTTCTTCTACCTATTTTGGTTTCGGCTATCTCTATGGAAGTCTTGCTGAGAAATATTCCGAATGACTATTTATACAAAAGTGAGTATTTAGACGAGCATTCTCCCGAAATCGAAACCCTAATTTTAGGTAGCTCACATTCGTACCGTGGTTTAAACCCTGAGTATTTTGCTAGCAATACTTTTAATGCGGGCTATGTTACGCAAACGTTCAACTTTGACTATGAAATACTCAAAAAATACCAGGGTAGTTTCAACAATTTAAAAACCATTATTCTGCCCATTTCCTATCACTCTTTTTATGCTAAACTTGAAAGCGGAGGTCCAGGAGAATCTTGGCGTATAAAAAACTATGTAATCTATTGTGGTATGGATACCATGGGATCTTTTGTTGATCGTTTTGAAGTCCTTGCCATCCACCCAAAAGTAAACGTAAAAAGATTGGGATCCTATTATATAAAAGGAACACAACAGTTAACTTGCACCAAGTTGGGATGGGGAAAAAGAAACGACTCGAAAAATGGTAAGGATTTGGTTGAAGCCGGCAAAATTACTGCGAAAAGGCATACAAGGAGTAATATATATTCTGAAAAGTTTAATGATATCTTCATTGATAATAAATTAATTTTAGATTCAATCGTTAAGTGGTGTAGAAAGCAAAATATAAACATATTACTTCTAACTCTTCCCGCCTTTGAGACTTATCGTCAAAATATTAGTCCTGAGCAGTATGATGTTACTATTGAAGCAGCTAATAAATTTGCTTCAGAATATAACAACTGTATTTATCTGAATTTATTTAATGACACAAGCTTTATCGCAAAGGATTTTTATGATGCAGATCATCTATCTGAAACCGGTGCTAAAAAACTTTCAAAACTAATTGACAAAAAAATTAATGAATGGAACAACTAAATATTCACAAAAAGGCTTATCTCTTATTTTCTCGTTCCCAAACCGGCTCGTCTCACCTGAGCATAACTCAACACCCAAAGAAAATAAATCATCATCCCGGGTAGGAACATATTGCGCATACGGATCATCACACCCAAATTACCTAAAGCACCGGACATTATTACCGTGCCTAGGATCAAAAACAGCGTCAAACCCTTAATCACAAAAGGTGCTTTACGAAAAGCCTCCACAGGATTACTGCGCATAACCTTAAAGAATAGCAGCAGTAGCAGAAGATTTTCAAACGAAGCCACCAAAGCCGGTATCCCGTTGATATCAAAGAACAGTGGACGAAACAAAAAGGTAAACCATTTCAGAGGTGGCGGATAACCACTAATGTCAACTGACGATCCTGTGTGTGAGCGGCTAAGAAGCTCAGCCCTATCATCTGCATAATCAGTAACACTTTCTACAGAAATTTCTTCTATCTTTACATAGTCCATTACGGTTGGTAATATTGCTATCGATCCGGCCAGCATTATCACTCCCAAAAATAAGCGTTTACCCATGGACGTCCGTTCATCTAAAATATAGGCAGCACCAAAAGCCGCAATCAATAAGAAAGCTATATGTGGCCGTACTGCGTAGGCAAACAGAAAGCCAAACGCGATCAGCACGAAACGCTTCGGGATATTCAGTAAACCATACGCAAACATACCTATAGACCAAAAAAGTAACGTATCCTTCCCTATGCCCGAAGACCAAAAATGCAACATGGGAATATAGAACAGAAAAGGAAAGAGCTTGATGTTTTGAAATTTAGAATTTAAAGGCACTTGCTCATACGCTATACGATAGAAATATAATAACCCCCAAAAGCCTAAAAAGGAATATACACAGGTGTTGGCAAAAAATCCTAATCCGAAATAACCCGAGAAAAAATAATTGAAACCGTGCATAAAGTAGGTTCCCTTGGCCTCGAACAACAAAGGTACGGCGGCCTCCCAAGATAATTTCCCACCTGCCCACCAATACCCCCAGGCATCACCTCCACCATTGTTTGTCACAAAATAAAAACCAATAGTCGTAAGTACATGCATGGAGAGCATAATCCACAATCCCGATTTATAACTGCTTGGAGCTTTCTTAGCAAAATTCGCCGACAGAGCACTTGCCAACCCCAAAATAAATAAAACTATTAATATATCCATAAAGTGTCCTTACGGTGCGTTAAAGATAGCAAATATTCTTCTGGCAAAGTGCTATCGAAGTCTACCAAAACAGGGAAGTCTACCCTATCAAAAAACGCCTTTATCGACAGAGCAACTGATACAGTTGCTCTTGCTGTACTTGTAAGGTATATTTTTCCTCTACTTTTTGCCGTGCAATATGACCTTTTTCGAGCAATAGATTGCGTTCTCTTATTACAGTTTTTATAATTGATTCGAAATCACCCACACCTTTAGCAATGAAACCATTATTCTCATTCACCACGTCTATATTAGCCCCCACAGCACTAGCGATACCCGGTATACCACAAGCCATATATTGGATGAGCTTATAGGCACATTTACCTTTCTCCCAATCCGAATCGACTAATGGCATTAGGCCTACGTCAAATTTGAGGATTTCAGAAACTTCTGTCTCCTCTGACCAAGGGATAAATCGTACTTGTCCGCTGAATTGACCATTATCGGAAACACCGACAATATGAAAATAGAGATGAGGATGCTCTGTCGTCAGTCGTTTTACCTGATCAGCCAACAACATAAAATGCTTCTCAAATGTAGACTGAGTCCCAATCCAACCCACGATCAGTTTATCCGTTGTATTATCCCATACCTTAAGAGGATAGCGATCAATATCAATCACCGTAGGAATGATAGCAGTTTGTTTTGCTCCTGCCTTTTGCGCTCTATCCGCTAAATAGCTGTTACCAGCCATAACGCAATCGCTATAACGCATCACCCGATCTATCTTGTCGCCCAAGAACTTCCTGATCCATTTGTTGGAGTGTCGGTCGTAATTGTGGAAGATGGCATCGTCATAATCCACCACGTATTTTACGCCAAAGGCCGATAGCATACGTTCTCCCCATGCCGGCAAGTAGGGAAACAGTTCTTTTTCTATGACTACTTTGTCATACTTCCCGACCAAAAACAACTTGAAAAAACGGTGGATATACCCTTTCAAAGCTTCTGTTTTGTTCGATCTTTCTCCGTATAAGTTTTCCAGATACCATTCGGAAAACAAGGGCGAAACCTTTATCTCTATTCCATTCTGCTCCAAAAAGGGGAAATATTGATAGCTCCGCAACCTACTGCTACCGGCATTGCGGGGGTATTTGGTGAAATAGAGAATTTTCATAGATGATCTATTTCTATGGCTTTTATATAACTTTCTGCCGCCTTTTCTATTGAAAAGAAACCCAATGCCTTCTCCCGAATATCTGTCTTATCCATCTGTCTTATCTGCCCAATCCAATCTGTTAAAGCCACTCGTTGCTCTTCTCGTTCTATATCGTGGTCAAAGATAAAACATTCCGGAAAACTTTTCAGTATCTCCTCTGTATCTCCGATTCCCGATGACGCGACGGTCGGAAGCCCCATCAAGAGGTATTCCCCCAATTTGATCGGTGCTACGCCCCGCATACTGTACGTGGGTCGGCGTAAAGCAAAGGCCACATCTCCTGCATTGAGGTAATAAGGTATTCTTTCAAAGTTGACCGATTTTACTATAATATGTTCCTTCAAACGATCAGGGATGTTGGCTTCTGCAAATTCCCGATTACCGGTCAACACCAAAAATTTTGGAGATTGCTCTTTTTGGGATAGTCCGAAGACCCGCAACATCTCCTCCCAACAATATTGAGGACCGAGGGATCCCGCATATACCCATAGCAATTCGTCAGAAACCCCCAACTCTTCTCTAGCCGCTTGCCGAATCGCCTGATCAGGGGCGAACTGCCCGACATTCCGACCATTCAGCACGACCGAAAACTTATTCCTATAATGCTCACCTATCGTTTTTAGATGCACTTCTATAGCTTTCTGTGAACGGGTAATGACCGCATCAGCTTGTAATAGAATTTTCCGTTCGATGGACTTCAGCCATTTGTATTGTCGGCTAGTTTTTTGCAAACCTGCAAAATCCACCCGCTCTTCGATGGGCAGCCCGTCTGCATCGAAAATAACCCTAAAGTTTTTGTTTTTGACACGTTGTACCATAAAGGCTGGAAAGGTAGAACGTGGCATCACGATATCAATCTTATTTTTGAGAATATATGCTACTATCTTCTTGCTACCAGCGAAGAGGCTGATCATACTACCTATAGCGGCCACCGGTCTTTTAATAATCGGAATAGCATGATAAACTATCTCCAAATTCTCTGCCGTTTTTTTGACCTGATTAACTTTTTCCTCTCCTGCCCAAGTAAATTGTAACACGTGAAACTCTATTGTAGGATCTTGTTTCATTATTGTGCAAAATATTGGCATAAACAGTCCTTCCATATAGGAAGTCTGTGGACCGTCCCATGTGATGAAGAGAAGTTTTTTCATATACTCTATTTACGATTTCGCAGATTTTATATCTTTTTTCCAGTTAATTCTCCCTCGTTAGTTGTTATCTCTGCCCGAATCATCCTGATATATATTTTCCCATAGGTAGCTTACTTAAACCCAAAACAACAAAAGTCGAAATCAAGAAACATAGCACACTTGTTACCGGTATTCCTATTATTGGATTAACAAAAGCATAAGAAAAACCAATTTGTTGTAATGCCCACAACACTAAAATATGGACTAAATATGTTCCATAACTATACTTGCTAAAAATCAGTATAATATAAGTCGTCTTTTTACCAAAGTTTACAAAATCTTTGAAAAATAAAAATATACCAATAGCAACAAGTATTACATTGGGTGCTAAATAAGCATAAAACGAATCTATAAATTTGTCGTGATGCCGGGTGATAAAAAATGTCCCAAATATTGTTATTAAAATCCCCGTTAAGATTAACAAAATATAAATTTCTTTTTTTCTATTAAAATCAAAAGGATATTTACTTAGATAATACCCTAAAATAGGAAGTCCGATATATCCTGAATAATAGGTCATATCAATGTTTGGCATCATATTTTTCACAATTGGTAATTGAGCAAATATTGTCAATGTCCAAATTCCCAAAAAATACTCGATTTCATATTTATTGCTCTTATTTATCCATTTCCCAATAATCGGGAAGAATAAATAAAGTCCAATAATCAAATAAACATACCATAAATGAAAACTTGCACCATTTTTCAATTGAATAAATATAAACTTTAAATCTTCGATAGAATCAAAGATTTCTCCCTTATGGAATTTAAGAAACAAACTTTTTGCTATATAAACAATACTCCAAAACAAGAACGGAAGCAGTATCCGCAAAACTCTTTTTCTTAAATATTCTCCCGTGCTTTCATAGGTTTTTGAAAGAATTAAAGCTCCAGAAATCATCAAGAAAACGGGTACGCAGAATCGGACAGAGCTATCATAAATATTTCCTACCCCCCAATCAAAATTAGAAACACTCTCATATTGATATACTGCTGGCGCGGCAACATGCAAAAAAATCACACTTACTGTTGCCAAAACTCTCAAAGAGTCAATCCATTCTTGCTTTTTACTATCTTTCTCCATTTTCGTTACTGTGCTTTAAGACTATTCTACAAGCCCTTTCCCTGTATTGATGAGTATCCATTAAAACTGTGATTTTTCCAAAACGAAAATTAACCTTTTTCATCAAATTCCGTTTTACTCGCTCTACTTCTGACTGTTGTGTATTTCGACTTAAAACGTAAAAAATACTTTTCCAATGTAAAATACGAAATATGCGCTATTAGAATATTGAAGAAAATGACTGCTGAGTATACAAACAGATAGGAAAAAAACTGATCTTGAAGCTCTCCATATGCATTGACAAGCGAGTACAGCAAGAAAATAACTAACGGATTATACACATAGATGCCATAAGATATTCTACCTAAATAATCAAAAGCTTTGTTCTCTAAGCTTATTATAGGTTTATATTCAGAAATCTGATTTATAATTAAGATAACAACAAAAACAGCAACTATCTCGTGGTCAATAATGGAAAACAGATGAAACTTGTTAAAAGCTATTAATAGCAATAAAAACCAAGGAAGTATTTGAACAACCGGATGCTTCAAGTATTGCAATAACGTGTGTTTCTTCCAAAAAAGGTACGCGCCCAAAGCACCTATAGATAAGCATCCGAAACGAGAATAGTGCAGTACAAACTGTAGGGGCTCAAGCTGCAAGTATTTCGCAGTTACTTTCAACAGGAAAAAGCAAATTGGAAATACAAGAAGAAACAAAAGTATTTTCTTTACCTTTTTGATGACCCAAGGCCAAAAGGAATAAAACTGCTCTTCCACTCCTAGTGACCAATAGTGACCAAGCAAAGATGCAGCTATCGCAGAGCCTCCTCCCACAAATACCCCGTAAGCGTTAAAAGCATGAATCAGGTTAGGCATAATTGCTAAAAATAGAAAGAACTTTTGGCCGATCGCCACATAGCCAATTATTGCTAAAATCAGAAACAGATAAAAATAATATAATGGCCAGATACGAAACACACGTCTCAGATAAAACTTTCTAATGCTGACCGTCCCTGTTTTTTCCAATTCTTTGAACAAAAGATATGTTATTAGAAAACCGCTCAACGTAAAAAACATAGTTACCCCATAACCAGCTAAATCCCAATAAGGGAGTCTGCTAAGGCGGAAATTTCCTAATCGACCGTTCACATGTGATACCACAACCGCCAAGGCTGCGATGGCTCTAATACCATTTAGTCCCGACAAATAAATGCGATTGTTGTCGGTTATATCAGTCGATTCCATTTCTTCATAATTTCTATCGACGAAAAAATTGCTCTATTATCATAAGCCTTTTCAGCCAGTTCTTTTCTTAAATCATCATTTTCCATTAGTCGAGCTAATTCTTCGGCAAACTGGTCAATATTATTATGTTCTACCAAAACTCCATCATCTTTTATAATGTGTCGGGGACCATTTGGGCAATCATAGGAAATCACCGGAAGCATCGCATTTTTCGCTTCTGCTAAAATCAAGGAAAAACTTTCTGTATCCGATGTCAAACACAATAACGAGGAATTACTAAGTGTTTCATATAATTGTTCAGTTGCCGGCTTGAAAGTTATACGTTCTATTTTGTGTATTTCTACGTATTTGTTATACTCTTCCAATAGGATCGGGTCCCCATCCCCGTAAATCTCCACACACCAATCTGGATATTTTGAAAAAACTTTCTCCCATATCTGAATTAAATGATGATATTGCTTATCTGGGTGTATTCTCCCTCCTGCTACGATAACCTTGTCCCGGTTATTATAATTTAATAATCTTGCATCATCAGATTTAATGAAATTGGGAATGACAATTAGGTTACTAAGTCTATAGTATTTTTTTTCATCCTCATTTAATAGAACGACCCTGTGATAACGGTTTAAAAACAACCATTTGTATTTCCAACTTTTGGTCACAGAAAGTTCACCAGAACTGTGTATTTCAAGAACTTTTTTAACTTTCGGGCAGACAAGGGGTAGGATAAGTGACGAAATACCTGTCAACGTGGTGATGATTAGATCGGGAGACTCTTTTCGTATTATTCTTTTTAACTTATGAACAAACCTCCACAAATCTCTAATATGATGCCTATTTACCCCTTTTAGACCTAAATCTACCAATCTAAAAGAATTGTTAGGCGGGTACACGATAGGATGTTCCCCTTGATTTAAGGTTATGAGTAAAACTTCATATTCGTAATTATCAATCCAAGCATCTATTTTATGGCTAAGCATTCTTTGCACACCTCCGTGCATATAAAACTGGTTGACCAAGTAAACAATCTTAGCCTTCCTTTTTGTAGACTCTTTCATATAGGTTTTCTAGGTTCTGTACATATTTCTCCATCGTAAACACGTTCTCTACTGATTTAAATCCATTAAGCCCTATTTGTTTCAGATTCGCTTTATCCATATCGACTAGCTTTTTTAATATCGAGGTCAATTGGATTTGATTATGCGGATCAAATAGCCACCCCGTCCGTCCGTCTTCTACAAATTCCGGGATACCTCCTACTCCGGAACATAAAACTGGAACTTTCATCAGCATTGCTTCTACCACGGCTATACCAAAACCTTCTGAAAAAGAAGATAATACAAATAAATCCGCTCGTCCTAAATATTTATGTGGATCATCAGAAAACCCCACAAAATCAACTTTATTCTTAATCCCCAATTGTTCGACTATGCTCTCCAAATTTTCACGTTCACGTCCGTCACCCACTATGGTGAGTTGGGCCGCCCTCTCCTTTATCTCGGAAAAAGCCATCAATAACGCTACTACGTTCTTTACTTTTTCAAGTCTTCCCACATATACGATCTCAAATACTTCCGTTTCCTTTTCTACTTTCCAATCAACGGGTGCATTTGCCGGGTTATAAATGACGACACCTTTACCAGCTTTGATTTCCCCTATGTCGATTAAATATTTTTTTACCGCTTTGGAAACGCATATTACATTATCCGCTAAACGATAAACCCATGAAAAAACCTTTCGGGCAATCTTAGAATGGTTAGGAATACCTATTTCCTCCCCTATAACTCCTCTTATACCCGCTAGTTTTGCTGCAATGATACCATGAAAATTGGCTTCTCCTGCAGCAGTATGTACAATATCCGGCTTTATCTCTCGAAATAACCTATAGAGGACAATGATATTTTCTAGATTGCGGATAGAAAAGTTACGGTTCAAAATAATTACTTTACACCCTCTTTCTCGTAATATCCGTTCTGCATTGCCTCCATACCCCAGTGCAATAAAAGTATAATCGTGACATAAAAGACTTGGATTTGCCGTAAAGCTGATATATTTACGCTCTTGTCCTCCAAAATCTAGAAGTGTTGTTAGTCTAATTATTCTCATTTCAATTTCATTTAGGTCAATAAGAAGATACTCTATACTTTATCTGCAATATTTTTCGGTAAAAAAAGTCGAACAAGCTAAAAAGGCGACAACTCAATAACATTCTTAAAATCCCTCCATACCCAAATGTCAGCTGAAACAAATTATTAATTTGATTCGGGAACTCTTCTTTAATCTCTTTAAGCTTTTTTACTCTTTCTTCTTTTGGATAATCATTACTTCGATATATCGTTGCAAATAAGCGTGCGATATTGATGTTATCCACAAACCTCCCTTTGGCTTTTACTATTTCTTCATACTCCTTTTTGACTTGCTTTTTTAAAAAAAATTCCTCATTGTATGAGTATAGGCATCTACTCAGATTATTTTCGGACATTCTATAATAGTAGTACGGTTTTTCATTTATACATACCTTATCACAATATCGAATATAGTGCATATTAAATAAAGTATCCTCTCCTAATTGGAAGCGCTCGTCAAACTTTAGGTTATTGGTCGTCAGAATCGATTTTTTGAAAAACTTAGCCCATGGTGTATCTAATATTAATAAGCCATATTTACGCAAAAAGCTGGTGGTATCAATAGATCCGGATTGTAGTTTGTAAAACAAACCCTGTTTTTCATCTAAAAATTTGCACGCATTACAGATGTACACGTCTTCATCTGTAACATAGTCATAAAAATTTTTTAAAAAACCAGAGTCCACAAAATCATCACTATCTATAAATGTAATCCACTCACCTCGTGCTTCCTGAATACCATGATTTCTTGCTGAACTTACCCCACCGTTACTTTTATGGAAGACCTTGACACGAGAATCCCGAAGAGCATATTCATCACAGATAGAAGCACTTCTGTCATTCGACCCATCATCTATCAACAAGAGTTCAAAATCGTGATAGGTTTGTTGCAGAATCGACTCAATACAGGCTGACAGATACTTCTCCGCGTTATAAACCGGAACTATAATCGATATTAAAAGTTTATCTTTCATTCACTTTGTGTTGCTAAATACAATTCCGCAATTTTAGATGCATACATCCCCTCTGTATATTCCCGCATAGCCTTTTTATAGCCATTTTCTCCCATCTGTTCTCTGAGCGCTTCGTCTTGGTAAAGAACCTCCAATTTCTCTGCAATAGCTGATACATTTTTTGGTTCGACCAAAAAACCCGTTTTTTCATCATCGACGATATATTTCATTCCTCCGACCTCCGTTGCCAATACGGGGAGTTTGTTGAGCATAGCCTCAGCGAGGACAAGTCCAAAAGATTCGTGTGTAGATACCAAAGCAAATATATCCATCAACCTGTAGTACAAAGTAACATCGGATTGGTAGCCTGTAAAGATGACTTTATTCGAAATGTCCAATTCTAGCGTAAGTTTCTCATACTTTTCCCGTTCTTTTCCTTCCCCTACCAAAAGCAGCTTTACATGGTCGTGACTACCGGAGAACTCTGCAAATGCTTTAATCAAATCCGAAAATCTTTTATTGGAATCATCCCACATTCTACCAACCGAACCAATAACAAAATCCTCTGGACATATCCTCCATTTATTTCTTGTTATTTCAATTTCTCCGTTTTGTATTTCTCTAGGTAATGCAACTCCATTGTTGATCAAGACTACCTTTTTTCTTGACAATTTCAACCTCCCCAAGAGATATTCATAGGCCGTAGCTTCTGAAACCCCCACAACCTTATGAGAAATAATAGAGAATAATTTCATCAGAAGATTTCCCCTCCAAGAACGATGGATAGGGAAAGATGTTTCTTCAATGATAATATAAGGTACTCTTTTCATCCAGCCATTAATTGATGCCATAGTGACCCCTTCAAATACAGCCCCATGGATAATATTAGGCTTATACTTATCAATAATCTTCTGCACTTTCTTATGCTGTGACCAGTGAAAAGGATGTTTTAGAATACCGATGGAAATGACTTCTACCCCTTCATTCTGTATTTCATTGACGATATCTCCCCAAGCATGTGTACAGATAATCTTTTGTTCAAACCTCTCTTTGTCCAAAAGCCGAGCAAGGGATAAGCGTGTTTTTTCCACACCGCCAGAGGCAATCGTTTCTATAATATGAAGAATTTTGACCTTTCTAATCATAATTGGGCTTATAATACCTCTAAATATTCAGCAAAAATATCTCCGGACTAACCTCTTGAGCTTATATACGATAAATTTCTTGACACCATTAAAGCTCAATCCAAATACCATTAATCCCCGAACTAGCATCATTCTATAATTTGCAGTCGCCAGATTTTTACGCCCAACCCGATCGAAATATCTTGCTAAAAAGAAACTTGTTACCATAGCATTGTATATCTGCGCTTTATTATCAATCATCGACCAAACTCCACCCTCATGTACTCGATACACTGCCGGCGTAATATTATCTCCCATGTATTTATACCCCCCGTATTGACCTAAAAACCGAAACAGAAACGTATCTCCATTCGTTACAAATTTAAATTCTTCTGGTAAATCTTTGAGAGGTTCTGCCCGGAATAAGGATGTAAGGGTTACAATAAAACTATCGCTCATCAATTGCTCAGAACTTAAATCACGCTGATAAGTTAAAACAGGTTTTAACTCATCCGTCAAAGATCCTGCTTTTAATACCAAAGCACTATGACCACAAATCACGAAATCATGATTCTCTTCCAAAAAATCAACTTGCTTTTGGAGTTTCAGAGGATCTGTCCAATAGTCGTCGCCTTCCAATAAGGCTATGTATTGTCCTTCTGTGTTAGACAATAAATCCAACACATTCTGTGATGCTCCAACATTCTTTTCTTGTAAAATCAGCTTTATTTTTTCAGGATATTTTTTTTGGTAGTCTATAATGATGTCACGTGTTTTATCAGTTGAACAATCCTCCGCAATTATAATCTTATAACTATAATGTGTCTTTTGTATAAGTACGCTCTCAATCGCTTCGGAAATATATTTTTCGTGGTTATACGCCAGCATTGCGACCGAAATATCGGGATGTTCTTCCTTAAAATTGACAACTTTATATGCGCACATTATTTTTGCTTTTAATTCCTACTGATCGTTTCTACTAACATCAGGAGAAGAATGATTAACTTCCTTCAAACACTTTATTCTTTCTATTATTTCAAGAGTAGGAACAGCCGCAAAGAGCTCTGTATTTTTGGAGATAATAGACAACGGAATATCCCACCATTCCAATTCGAGTAACGTCTTTATGAGTTCCTCACTAAAGCGGTACTTTACAACTCTGGCAGGAGACCCTACCACAATAGCATAGGGAGGAACATCTTTGTTCACAAGAGAATTTGCCCCGATAACAGCTCCATTGCCGACACTAACACCTCTCAATACTGTGCTATTACATCCGATCCATACATCATTCCCGATCACACATTCTTTTTCAAACGGACTATAATGCTTATACGGCGTTATCTCAAATGATTTCAAGGAATATAGAAAACTATGATTGGTCAGTCTGGAATAATCATGTTCTTCCGGTCCAATCGTCACTCCCCAGGAAATGGATGAAAACTTTCCTATTTCAGAATTAATAACTACGGTATAATCTCCTATATAAGATAAGGTATTCATTTTTGAATAAGCAATTTTTGAAAAGTTACCCACCATACAGTTTTCTCCTAGTGTGCTATTTAATAACGTACACATTTTTCCCAATTTCACAGAATCCGGGATAGTACATTGCTCTATCATAGCTGTGCTCTTATCCATAACTATATCTTTTTTTCTGTACATAATAATTTATACAGGCTTCGGGGTATCTCCTTGCTTTCATCTCATTAATAGTGACATCTACGTCGTATACTATTTGTTTCATCTTTACTCTTTGCGTATCTATATCATAAATCAAGTAATCTATCACATCGATGTACTTTCTATTTTGTCCGACACTGCCCGCATTGTACAGTGTAAAGCCATTATTAGTGTACGTAAATTGGTGATGTGAATGTCCTATGATATAATTCCTGTTTAATTGTGCAGATGTGTCCGGGTAGATATATTGATCTAAAATGGTATGCCGACATTCGTACAGACCTATCTCATACGCTCCAATAAAATCATTGATGAGGTCTAAGCGGTCGAATTTTGGCCTCGTCATATCAAAAAACTGCTTAACCAGACCATTGTCTCCAGGGTAAACCCCATCAATAAATGCCTCTTCATGGTTGCCCATCAGAACGATTGAGTTTGGCAGCGAACATGCTAAGTCTACGCACTCATTGCTCCAAGGAGCATAATTAACAAGGTCACCAAGACAAATATATCCTTCACAATCCTTCTCTTTACTTAACATTTTTTCAAATGCAGGCAAGTTTCCATGAACATCGCTATAGATTAAAATCTTCATTGATGTAACCATTTCTTCATTCCCTCTTCAATTGATATTTTTGGCTTCCACCCCAGTGCTTCGGTGGTTTCGGTTATATCATATTCAAACGATGTGGAGATATCATCACCTTTAAACTTGATCACAACTCCGCCAAGATGTTCGCTGATTTGTTTGGCAAGGTCAAGGTTGGTAATAGATGTCCCTGTCGCTGCAATAAAAACACCTCTCTGATTTTTATATAAAGCACTTATACATAAATGTGTGAGATCCTCGATATACAAATAATCCTGTTTCCGTTTGCCTTCACCAAATACAGTAATTTCATTTTTATGTTGAGCCATATTAATCCAAGCAGGAATCAGCGAGTTGCTCCGCATCCCTGATCCATACACATAAGTTGGTCTGACAATCATTGAATTTTCATAAGATCGTACTAAAAACTCTTGTGAGAGTTTTGACATTCCATAAATATTCGGTTGATTGAAACAACTATTTACATGTATCTTTTGATGATGTGTCCCGTACACCTCTACACTAGAAATAAAAATGATTTTATTAAAATTTAACCTTTTGAGTAAAGAATCAAGAATTAAATAATCCTGTAGATATTGATAATACGATAAACCATGTCCCCCTATCGCGATCATCAAACAATCTAATTCTACGTGAGGCAAATTATTTATCGAAGAAATATGACAGCCTTTTGGTATGGAGGATTGGTTCTGATTATAGAAAGCCCACACACGATGTCCTTCCTCTAAGAGCCTTACACAAAAAGAGCTCCCAATAAATCCATTGGCTCCCAATACTCCTATATTCATAATAAGTTGTACTTTGATTGACTAAGATTTTTATTATTTTTTAAATCACCAACAAGACCATTATCCACTATGAGCTCTTTCCAATACCTCAAAACAGTCTGTTCTTTAATTTCAAACTGGGGTTCCGTTCCTTTCAGCAAATAATCGGCTATTATTTTCGGTTCATTAAAACCGCAAAGCGTACGAGAGGCTGTCGTCCCCGAACATCGAGCGTTTATCTCAAAAATATAGGGCTTGCCATCTTTCATTCGCAGCTGAACATTACAAGCTCCAAAAGGCTTTATTCCTTCGACAACTTTTCTGACCTCCTTTTCTATGATCTCATCCTTTACCGAAAAACATTTGTACGTATCTCCATCCCGCAAGATTCTACGCATTACAATAACTCCTTTACAAGTCTCATCCAGATTGACCGTTCCACAGGTATACTCATCACCTTCAATATATTCCATGACAATAAAATCATCCGCATTATCACTAACGTTTGATTTCACCATCTCCCACTCTGCCATATTTCTAGTCAAATATACATTTTTAGACCTCGCTCCGCCTATTCGTTGTTTAATAATCACAGGAAAGGCTTCTGCTGTAGGAGAAAAATCTCCAAAGGGAAGTGTCAGAGGAACAGAAACCCCGGCTTCCACCAACTTATCATAGGTTTCTTGTTTGTCATCGGATATCTTAATGACCTCAGGCCTGCTGACAACAACAGTAGTTCCGATAGCCCCAAAAGCAGCCCTATTTAAAGAAAGAGGCATTAACTCTGCATCCAGCCCAGGAAATAATAGAGATATCCTCTCCTTTTTGCAGATATCAAGCAAAGTTTCGATGTATTTAGGACTATTTGCATAAGGTATAAGATGGGATGAGGCCGCAGCATATAGTCCGGTAGCGAGAAGTTCCCCATCTAATGCTACTACATTATATCCCGAGCCTTCAAGAGACTTTAGAACACTTTGTCCAACTCCTCCTCCGACTCCGGTTACCGCGATATTATACATATTACTATTTTAATTATTTTTAATTATTTTGAACTCTTAACATCAGTCTGCAGATTAAATCCACTTCTTCCAAAGTCAAATCATGATATAAAGGTAAACACAATACTCTCTTGGAAATAGAATCTGTTATCTCCAATTTCTTTTTTTCTACATAAGGTAACGAGTTTGCTAAACTAGGATAGAAATATCTTCTCGTAAAAATCTCGTGAGAGTCCAATTCCCATTTTATTTCCAACAACAATTCCTCACTTTCCAAAACAACAGGATAATAAGCATAGTTTACAGTTGCATGTTTATGCCATTCTGGTTGATACCCTCTTAGGTTCGTTAACCTCGAATTGTAAGCATCGGTTAGCTCCTTCCGTCGATTGTGTATTTTTTCAATATATTGCAGATTTGCCAGCCCCATCGCCGCATGAAACTCTGAATTCTTACCATTAATGCCCAATTCAGAAAACCTTTCTGGACCGTCAAACCCAAAGTTTCGCATATAGGCAAGCTTTTTTAGAAGTAATGAGTTTTTTGTAATCACCAAGCCTCCTTCAATGGAATGATACAGCTTAGTAGCGTGTAGGCTGCAGGTCGAGATATCACCGTATTCAAAAATAGATTTCCCTTTATACTCTACCCCAAAAGCATGCGCTCCGTCATAGATTACTTTCAGTTGATATTTATCCGAAATTTGCTGTATTTTCTCTACATCGCAAGGGTTTCCGTACACATGCGTTGCTAGAATGGCAGAGGTTTTATCAGTAATGGCAGCTTCGATCTTATCAGCATCAATATTCAATGATTTTGTATCGATATCGACAAAGACAGGTGTACAACCTTCCCATACAATACTACTCGTCGTCGCTACAAAAGAAAATGGCGTAGTGATAATCTCACCTTTTAAATCCAACGCTTTGATCGCCATCTGCAAAGCTACCGTTCCATTGGTGACAAAAAGCAGGTGATCGACTTTTAAAAAATCTTTCAAACGTAATTCCAAGTCGCTGGCTAAGGGCCCCATATTTGTGAGCCAGTTTCTTTTCCAAACACCATCCAAATAGGATTGATAAACTTGCTGTGACGGTAAAAAAGGTTTAGTTACAGGAATCATTTTAACAAGTTTTCAAGATAATTCTCAATCATTTTACAATTATAATCCCGATCGTTTTCAGTGCTTATTTCGAGAAGAGGGACACCTTTTGCTCTCAACTTGTTAGCATATATGGTTCTTTCTGCAATATTCTTTTTGACAAATTCATACAGTTGTTCTCCATTTAAACCTTGGTGATGTATCATTGTTGTCCCATCTTCCATTCTTTTATTTATATTCTTAACTATAAATTCGGGTGACGCTGTGCAATATATCAAAACGGTACCTCTGAAAATATACTCAATTTCCTTATTTTCAACAAGTGTTAATATTTGTTGGCTAAAATTATGAAAAACCCCCTCTTCCAAAAAAATTATGTTGTTATTTAAGTATTCATTAATAAACGACGATATCGAAATGATACGGTGATAGAAATTGATTAAACTATATTTTTGAAACCCAGGTAAAGAGTTAGTTGTAACCTCATCTATTTTCGCTGAAAGTAAATCGTCATAAATACCACTTAGTTTTACTCGCTTATCACGGATATACGGCACCAAATCTGCTGTTTGGAGAATTTTTTTCTTGGCAGTAGTTTTTTTTATGAAATAATTGCATAAAGTCGATTTTCCAACACCCGAAGTACCAAAGAATTCTACCACTATATTTTTATGAATGGATTGCTTCTTTGGCAAAGGTGCTGACCTTATCAACCGTATATGAAACAGATGTTCCAATATATCATTTACTTTATTCATACTATTAATTAGAAAATATTCTACAATTGTAACAGCTTATTTTCAATCTCATCCAATACCTTTATATTACTATTTATCTGTACTAATCGCTTGGCTACCCGATAACTAGCACACCCCACTAACGACGCATAATATCCTAAAGACGACACGTATGTATAAACTGTTACATTATATTGTGAAAAATAAGCTTCCAAATTAAACATACGATCAAGTTCAACGACATACTCAAAATTATCACGCATTATATCTCTTATTTTTATACACTCCTTTTCTCCATGTTCGGTGATATAATGTTCTGGATGCAATTTATATGCAACATTCTGTGCCTCTGTATTCTTTATATGTGGTATTATCACAGTTTGAAGTAAATCCAAAAGGACTTCACTATCTATCTTTCCAAAAATCGAAAGGGCATCAAAAACTACTATACACTTATACGTACCTTCCTCCCTTTTAACCTTGGGCATGAATTCCAGCAATTCCCTGTCATCGCTTTCTGTAAAAGCTAATTCAGATACTGCATAACATTTGTTCAGCTTGCGAGCGGTCAAGCTAAAAAAACGATGTTCAAAAAGAAAGTAAACTAAAGCTCTTGATGTATAAATACAAGTATTGATCCACAACCTTAACCATGTAATATTTATTCTCTTAAAGCACTTTGGGTTATAGCTTGCTAATCCTTCTTCTATATAATTAAAATATTTACATCTATTATTTGTAACAAGCAAAGCCAAACCTAAATTAAACGTATGTGGCACGTATGCTACATAATCCGAGTTAACATGATTATCGATATAGCTATACCATTTGTTAATATTTTGACGATTTTTGATGAAATTTCTTGTGACTAAGAAGTTCGGGGGCAAGGCAAATTTATTTTTAAAGCGAGTATCTGGGACCTCATAATTTCGATGGATGCCAAAAACAACTTCCTCTTCAGCCAGACCGAGAGCTTCTATCACCCTCAGCGAAACCAAATAGGTTATGTTGCTATGTACTATAAATAAATGTTTCATCTTTGAATTATCCCTAAATTATTATAGAGCCACTCTATGAACCAAGGCATGTAAAAATCATCCCCTACGCATCTGCTATCCATATCGGCTCCGAAAAATTAGCCCTCCAGATACATTTCATCCATCCTCACCCCTTTCTCCAAATCACACTTTACTTTCTTCCCTTGTATCTCCTTATAATACTTCGGATGCATCCCAAACCCGGGTCGTACCGACCTGACATTTTTTTCTGTAATAATCTCTCCTATCTTTATATCCTCGGCTACATATAACGACCGAGAAAAAGCCTTACCTGCCTGTTGCTTAGGAGTCAAAGTATAGCTCTCAATTCCGATAGCGCTTTCAGCCTGTCGCACAGCCGTGACCATCTCTGTAAACTCTTGTTCATTCAAGGAAAAAGACGCATCAGGCCCGCCTATACCACGATCCAAGATAAAGTGCTTCTCGATCACCGTTGCTCCCATTGCCACAGAAACCACCGGAACGACAATACCAAGTGTATGATCAGATAGTCCGACTTTTACTCCAAAATCTTCCGCAAAGCGTTTCATCATGACCAAGTTGGCTTCTTCAATGGGTGCAGGATAGGAGGAAGTACATTTGAGAATAGTAATATCATTATTTCCGACATTTCTACAAGTATCTACGGCCAGTTTGACATCTTCATATTCCGCGATACCCGTTGATATAATCATAGGCTTTCCTTTGGATGCAGTATATTCTATCAACGGAATATCCGTAATTTCAAAAGATGCTATTTTGTATATTGGGCAATCAAGATTTTCCAAAAGGTCTACCGCTGTCTTATCGAAAGGAGATGAAAAACAAACTAATCCTTCTTCTTTAGCGACTTTAAACAGCTCCTCGTGCCATTCCCAAGGCAGGTAGGCCTCTTGATACAAGTCATGAAGCTTTCGATTTTCCCAGATCGTTCCTTTAATAATAAAGTCTGCTTTATCAGAATCCAACGTGATGGTATCTGCAGTATATGTCTGTAGTTTTATAGCGTCAGCTCCGGTACGTTTGGCAGCTCGGATAGTTTCGATCGCAGTCTCAATTTTCCCACCATGGTTGGCAGAGAGCTCGGCGATAATAAAACATGAAATATTCTTCATATTATACATAATTTTAGTTTAAAACAAATCTACAACACATATTCACTAAAACCCTTAAAAAACTGCTTACCAACGGGAGTAATCGTATATTCTGAGATTGGCATATTCATTTTATCTTCGACAGACCATAATACATCTTTAAAGCCTAGAAGATCTCTAAATCGAACGGTACTCGAAAACCGTGGGTTAATCTCAAAGACTGTAGGACCTTTTGTAGTAATCCGTAATTGAGCATTAACACTTCCCACAAGGTTTATCGCTTCTGCTATACGAATTAAGACTTCTTCAACTTCGGGGTCTTGAACAACTTGTCCGTAACCACTAAACCCTCCCATAAGTTCTCTTCTCATTATAATCGTCCGTATTTCACCTTGAGAGCTCCTAAAAACACCACACGTAAATTCCCCATTATCTGCACTCAAGTATTCCTGCACTATCAAATCAGAATTTTTCTTTTTAAAGAAATTCAAGGTTTCAATATCGTGAACGATATTAACATTTGTACTACCGGATCCTGTTTTTGATTTTACTATAACCGGATAATTTTCTACACAATCTACATTTTCTAATAAGTAAGACACTGGATAAGGAAGTTGATTATCTTGTAAAAACTCTACTGTTTTCAATTTATCAAACCCTACTTCACGTATATTTTCGGAAGCCATTATCAATTCAGCTGATCCAATTTGAAAAATCCCTTTTTTAGAGAAAAATCTCAGTTCAGGTTCAGATACCGGAATTACCAAATCAATTCCCTTTTCTATTACAACTCTTTCTAATGCTAGGACATAATCCGGATTGGAGCACGGTAATCCGACAAAGAAGTTTTCAAAAATAAACCTTGCCGCATTCCTATCTGAAATATCACAACCGTATAATCGATCGACGAAATCTAATTCATTTAGAATCTTCCCTATGCTTTGACCAATATCGCCTCCGCATCCAGTAACTAATATATTTATTTTTTTCATGCGAATAATTTCAATTATCGTATTAACACGCTATAACCGTATTCAAAATCAGGATCTATTAATCTTACATCATCTACTAAAGAAGAAACATCATAAGGAGTTGCCATAACTTGATAACATTTGTTTTCGGTATTGATTAACAACCAATTTGCTATTCCTCCTTTTTGTCTCGATTGTCCAACAGAGCCGCTATTTATTAGCGTACTATGTTTACACCTATAGGAAAAAGAATAATGAGAATGTCCAATAAGGACAAAATCGTGGATATTAGAATTGCACTGTTCCAAAATCTCAATACCGGTGTCTGGATATAGATATATGTTTGGCTGCATAGGGCTTCCATGGTTTAATTGAAATGATACTCCATCACAATGTACCGAAAGTTGCTCTGGTAAATGAAAAAGCCAATTTAATTCTGTATCACTCAGCTTCGTAAGTGCTAATTCATGCCCACTCCCATACTTTCTCTTTATTTCTTCATTATCTACTTTACATTCATATAAATCCTGTAAAGTGTTTTCATGATTGCCCTTAATAATCTCTATGGGCCATTCTCTAAGTAAGGCAATTACTTTGTCAGGATAATAATAATAACCAACTATATCACCTAAAACAAGTAACTTTTCCACTCCATACTTCTTTGCCAAAATCAAAACCTGATTTAGGGCGTAATGGTTACCATGTATATCTGAAATTACAGCAATAATCATTTTAAAAATCAATCTTATTTAGAATTTCTTTTGCTGCATCACAAGGAGACACCAACTTATTCTCTTTTTTTAAACTTTGAAAATAATCTTGGCTTGGAGTTTCTTTAGTTCTAATAATCTCCTGCATAGCAGTATCCAATACACCTGGATCAATGTTGTATATTTCAAAGTTACTCTCTTTCATCAAAGTCTTAAAAAAAACATCCATATATGCTTTAGAAGCACTATACAACGACCAATATTCTATAAGCTTATTAGCAGCTCCTGACGTAACATTAATAATTTTAATGGGATTCTCTTTAAATTCACTGATCAAAAAGTTTGTAAATATTACTGGGAAACTAATATTAACACTTATCGACTTTAAAATTTCATCCTTACTGAAGCCACCTACTTTCTCTATTGGTGTAATTAATCCTGCATTATTAAAGAAATAGATGACTGAATTCTTCTTAATATGCTTTTTTATATCTGAGATATTAACAGCAAACGAATCAGCGAGGTCAGTTTTAATAAAAAAAAGTTTCCTGTCGACATATTTAGTATGTTCATCATTAATAGCGCGAGATATGGAAAATAAAAAAGTGTCGTCATTTACCAGAACTTGATCTGCCAAGGCCTTGCCTAATCCTCGATTTGCACCCGTAATGATCACAATTTTTTTCATCTAGTAAAGTGTAATGTTACTTTTATGTTGGAAAGGGTTGCCTATAACACAACTGTTATCTTTAATACTTTTAGTAAGACAGGTACCCATCGCAATGATACTGTTTTTACCTACAGTTATATTATTGGCAACCGTAGCAGAAGTGCCGATGAAAGAGAGTTCGCCAATATCAATGCAACCACTTAAACATACACCAGGACCTAAATAGCTGCACTTACCAATCTTAGTGTCGTGGGCTACTATACATGAGTTTAGTAGAATGCATCCATCTTCGACTACAGCTCCTTGGTCAATATTACATAGTGGATAAATGATTACTCCTTTACCAATCTTTGCATTTATGCTTACAAAGGCAGTAGGGTGTATAAAAGTAAAGGTGTTGAGGCTATTTGCAACCAAATAGTTCAATATTTCATATCTTAAATTTTTACTTAAATATCCTAATGCAGGTATGAACTTTAAATCCCTAAATCGTGTCTGCTTAAAATCCTGAAACAGAAATCGTCTGTTTCCAGCGTCAGGAGCGATGTCATCAGCGAACACAAACAATTGATCTTCATTATAGTTATTCTCTAATAAGGTTGCATACAGTTGCTTACCTACACTTCCATACCCTATTATACCAATTTTATCCGACATTATAAAAAACATTCTTCAAGTTGTCAATCTGTTGATACTTATATAATTTTTTTTGGGTCTCTATTAGATACTCTGCTTCTTTAACTACAATAAATGCATCTCTAAAGGTATCATAGCTTACATTTCGAAAGTCATCAATTCCTATTGCCAGCTTATTATTGACAAAAAAATCATATGGTTGTTTTTGATTATCTGCAAAGTATCCCAATAATATCTTGCTGCTTATACAAGCAGCCTCATTGAGCAAACTACTAGCAGGTATGATACAAATTTCGCAACTGGCTATTAGCTCGGCTACCTTATCCGCACTTATATTTTTATATATATCTAAATTTTGAACTCCTTCAATTTCTTCAAAACAATCATAAGCATCACCGATCAAAAGTTTAAGACGGAATTCATTACCTATTTCCTTTATGTAAGCAATTATTTTTTTGGAAATGTTATAAGGATCACTTCCTCCAAATGCTAAGAATACAGTATTAGGCTCCTTTATCACATTCCGGTAAGCTGGATTAAAAAACTCTTTTCGTAGCAATGCATAATCAGTCCCTAGGTAAAGTTTAGTATATGATTCTTTATGAAAAGATTCTGACAAGAACCCTGGAATATTATTAATCAAAACATCACACACATAATGTTTATCATTATGATCATCTATGTATATCAATTTACAACCTAAACTTCTTATTTTCTGTTGGTATTCGACAGATACATGATAGTCATCAATGACTACAATATCATCAGTACGAAGACAACTTAGAAAAAAAACAGAAGCATTATCTTTCTGAAGTATAATCAATTTACAAAAACTCTTTTCTATTTGTTGTTGTTGATATTCCGAAGGGTCAATTATTGCAAAATAACATTCAAACTCATCTTTAATAATATCTGCCAAACCGAGCGATCTCACAAAGTGCCCATAACCAATCTCTTTATTGCCATCTGCTCTAAAAACGACCCTCCTCATAGCTATAGCTTATATAACAATTTATACTTTAATTCCGCTAGTTGCCAGTCGGTTTCATTGTCGATATCTTGCCCATCTAATTCATCTACTTTCACAGCACCCGTATTCTCGGTCAAGACACTTTGTTTATTTAACACTCCTCGTTGCATCCAATAAAACTGTCCTACATCATGAAAAACATCTTGCAAGTCCTGACTCCGACTGTTTATGTGTTCGTCAAACAGGAATTTAATTTTATTGTCTTCAAGCTTTTCAAATGCGCGTTGAATCGGATAGGTGTATTTCATGACAGGTATTACGGAATCATAACTATAATCGATCATAACGACATACGCTTCCTTCAATTTTACGCTTGAAACAAATGGTGCTGTTGGGTAAATACAACAGACATAGTCAAAGTGCTTTTCTTTTTTCTCGTACTCGCCTACTACCTCACGTAATACATCCAATGTGGAGGCATAATCATCTGCATTCTTTTCTGACCGTAAAAACGGAACCTTAGCACCGTATTTCAATGCGATCTCCGCAATTTCCTCGTCATCTGTAGAAACCATCACCTCACTAAACAGACCACATCCTAATGCAGCTTCAATAGAATAGGCAATAATTGGCTTTCCAAGAAAATCTTTGATATTCTTTCTGGGAATCCGCTTACTTCCCCCTCGTGCTGGGATGATACAAAGGTTATTAGTTGTAGTATTCATTTACACAATCGATTATATATTGCTGCTCTTCGTCTGATAAAGTCGGATACATGGGCAAACTGATACAATGTTTATAGTAGTTCTCTGAATATGGTCTATCTCCCTCTTTCCATCCAAATTGTCGATAATAGGGCATCAAATGACAGGGAATATAATGGATCTGTGCAAAGATATTCTTTGTGCGAAGATAATTATATAATCCTAACCGATCCTCAACTTCAAGTACGTACAGATGATACGCATGTCCTTCAACCGATCCAGATTGTCCTTTCATATATGGCTTGTTTCGAAAAGCTTCCGCATAGGTTCTTGCTATCGCTCGCCTTCTCGCAACGCCCTCTTCTGCCCGCTTTAATTGGCTGTTTCCTAAAGCTGCCTGAAAATCTGTAATACGATAATTGTAGCCTAAAGTCTGCATCTCCATATACCAACCTGGATATTGATCCGCCCCACCGGCAAATTCAATCGAATTGGTATACAAATCATCGCTTTTAACAATACCATGTGTCCGTAGTGCCAACAGCTTCTTGTACAGTTTTTCGTCATTTGTTGTAATCATTCCCCCCTCACCCGATGCGATATGTTTCACGGGATGGAAAGAAAAAATCGCTAAATCTGCAAAATTACCGTTACCACAAAACTGCTTTTGTCCTTTCGAATCAATAAAATATCCTCCTGGTGCATGGCAGGCATCTTCAATGATCCAAAGACCATATTCACCTGCCAACTTACGATACTCTTCCAAATCAACAGCCCTCCCCGCAAAATCCACAGGGATAATACCCTTATAGGTTCCTTTGGAAGACGCTTCCAACAGTGCCTTAACAGAGTTGATATCCAATAGATACGTTTCTGGATCAATATCTCCAAAGACAACCTCTCCGCCACAGTAACGTGCGCAATTGGCGGACGCAGCAAAGGTTATGGGAGTGGTGATGACCTTATCGCCTGCTTTCACGTCCAGTACCAATGCACATAAGTGAAGAGCTGCGGTGCCATTGGCTAAAGCGACTGCATATTTTGCGCCGACGTATTGGGCAAAATTAGCTTCGAATTCCGCTATCTTTGGACCTTGGGTGAGATAATCCGATTTTAAAGTCTCAATAATGACCTGAATATCTTCATCGGTGATATGTTGGCGTCCGTATGGGATGACTTTATTTTCCATAGCTATATTTCAAAAGAGGCATCCACATGCTCCTTAATTAATGCCCTTAACGTTTCCACCGATTCCCATTCTGTGTTATCCCCAGAATTATAGGCAAACCCAGCTTCAACCTTCTCACCATTAAATTCCGTTAAAAACTCCTTTAAATTCCACTTTGTACCCGATGGGAGTATGGTATAGTATTTCCCTAAATCATAGGTGTAAAATGAATCAGAAGGAGTAATCATTTCTTCATGCACCTTTTCTCCCGGACGGATTCCTACGACTTTATGCTCGCACTCTGGACCAATCGCCTGCGCTACATCGAGAATTTTATATGAGGGTATCTTAGGAATAAAGATCTCTCCTCCCCAAGCATGAAACAGCGCATGCATAACCATATCAACGCCACCTTGTAAACTGATATTAAAGCGGGTCATATTTGGATCGGTAATCGGCAAAACTCCTTCTCGCTTCTTCTTGATAAAGAAGGGTATCACTGAGCCGTTGGAACCCATTACATTTCCATATCGAACAACCGAAAAACGAATAGGATTATTGCCCCTAATATTATTAGCCGCAACAAACAACTTGTCGGAAGCAAGCTTTGTCGCTCCATACAAATTAATTGGTGCGCACGCTTTGTCTGTAGATAAGGCTACGACACGCTCTACTTCAGTCTGAAAACAAGCATCGATGACATTCTGTGCTCCATGAATATTGGTTTTCACACACTCGTCTGGGTTATATTCAGCTATAGGCACATGCTTCATCGCCGCAGCATGTACCACATAATCTACACCTTTGAATGCACGTACTAATCGTTCTCTATCCCGTACATCACCAATAAAGAACCGCACTTGAGGATATTTATCAGCTGGGTATTCCTGTGCCATCTGGAATTGCTTTTGCTCATCCCTTGAGAAAATCACCAAACGCTTGATATCCGGATATTTATCCATCATATGTTTAGTCAAGGCCTTACCCAAAGACCCTGTGCCTCCTGTGATTAATACTGATTTATTGGTTAACATATTTTAATCTAGTTTTACATTCCTTGCAATTCAGCCAATTTCGTGAAATAAATCGACCGCTGTTTCAATTCATCAAATTTTCCCGAAGCCACAATTTCGCCTTTGTCCATTAGATAAATAATATCCGCATTCCGTATGGTGGATAATCGATGCGCTACAGATATAATAGTTAGTTTCCCCTGCAGGGCTTCCATACTTTGTTTAATGTCATTTTCCGTCTCTGAATCGAGGGCAGAGGTAGCTTCATCCATAATCAATAGTTCCACATCACGAAACAGTTCACGCGCAATCGATATCCGCTGTTTTTGCCCCCCAGAAATGTTGAGCCCATTATTGCCTAATATTTCTTTTTCCGCCTTGGATAACCCTTCTACAAACTTTCGTAAACTACACATCTCAACAACTTGCCAGAACTTAGCCATATTTTCTGTTGTTCGCTTGCTCCAAAATGTTACATTATCATATATATCTGCATTGAAAATTGTTGGCTCTTGGGTAATATAACCTACCTTGTTCCGAAAATCAATATTGCTAAAGCTCTTCATATCCAATCCGTTTATCCGAAATGCTCCAGTATCATAGGGCAACAGGGAGCATATCACATTGACCAATGTCGTCTTTCCAGAGCCGGACTCTCCAACCAACGCAATAGATTGGTTGCGGTGTATATTTAAATCAATACCATTTAAGACTTTAAAATCACCGTAGCTCAACGAGATATTCTCCAATTGGATGCGATCGATACGCGGAAGCGGTTCTTGTCCGATGAATTTTTCTTTATGAGTAGCTAAGTATTTTTCAAAATCTTGTATGTTTTCCAAAGCCCCGGTATTGGCTAAAAAACTATTCCAAGATGTCTGCAAAGCCATAATATAGGTCATAGCCCGATAAAACATGACTAATATAATCAGCACTGCCGATAGGGTCGATTGAAATACTAAAAGATGTAGTGCAATCACAATACAGATAATAATAATCATCATAGGTTCACGAATAGCGGTAAGTTTGCCATTGAGCTTGCCCACTATGATATTATTCTCAATAAGATCATTCAGCTCAGCAACCATGCGCGAAGCAAAAGTCTGGTTCCGTCCCGATGCTTTCAAGTACTTAAAATGATTGACCGTCTCGATCACAATACCGCCATAACGATGATTGTTTTTTGTAATAGCGCGAGACAAGTCTTTCGTTCGTGTATAAAAGACCTTGTAGATAAAATTGGTTAATCCTCCTCCCACAACGATCAACATGGAAAACTTCCAATCCAGAAAAAAGGCAAATCCTAAATAGACCGCTACAATCATGCCATTCTTAATCGTGTTTAAATATTGGTTACAAGCTGTAGCTACCTGGTAGGATTCCCCGGTTAAGGAATTTTGTAGACGTCCCACATCGGTATGCACAAACTCCTTGTAGGAGAGGTCGCGCACACCGTAGCTCAGATTAGTACGTATTGCTTTGGAGATATTCTGCAGGGCAATTACCTGATATTTTAAAGTAAAATAGACGAAGAGTGCTTTGAGCACAAATATAGTTACGATTAGGAGGAGCATATTTAGGACGTTAAGCTCTACACCGATATAGTCAAATGCCTGTCGTACACCATTGATTAATTTTTCGTTTCCTCCTGTCGTATGATTCGCTCCATCGGCAACCTGTAATAAAGGAACAAATAAGGTTAGCCCCAGACCATCCATCAATACCATCAGGAAATTGAAGAACAATAAGATAAAAATCTTAT
>JBEBWF010000022.1:0-56968 GCA_040392285.1 Sphingobacterium sp.
AATCGAAAAGGAACTATTTTGAACTTTAGCATAAAAAAAGCCAGATGATATCACCTGGCTTTATCCCTATTTTATTTACTATAAATTAGATATCGATCTTGGCATAGCGTGCATTTTTTTCAATAAACTCACGTCGAGGTGCAACTTCATCACCCATTAACATTGAGAATACACGATCACATTCAGCTGCGTTTTCGATCGTTACCTGACGAAGCGTACGATGTTCTGGATTCATCGTTGTGTCCCAAAGCTGTTCCGCATTCATTTCACCTAAACCTTTATAGCGTTGGACATGTACACTATCTTCCTTGCCAGCACCCTTTAGACGTTGAATTGCTGCTAAACGCTGATCTTCCGTCCATGCATATTCAAAATCTTTACCTTTCTTCACCAAGTAAAGTGGCGGAGTAGCAATATAGATATAACCCTTCTCAATAAGCTCACGCATATACCTGAAATAGAATGTCAATATCAACGTTGCAATGTGACTACCGTCCACATCCGCATCGGTCATAATAATGACTTTATGATAACGAAGCTTCGCTGTATTCAATGCTTTAGGATCTTCCTCTGTTCCCACAGATACACCAAGGGCAGTGAACATATTCTTAATCTCCTCATTCTCGTAGATTTTATGTTCCATCGCCTTTTCGACATTCAAAATCTTACCACGTAATGGCATGATGGCTTGATAATGACGATCTCGCCCCTGTTTGGCAGTTCCACCCGCTGAGTCACCCTCAACAAAGAAAATTTCACAAATAGCAGGGTCACTGCTTGCACAATCTGCTAGTTTACCTGGCAGACCAGAGCCACTCATTACTGTCTTCCGCTGCACGAGCTCACGTGCTTTGCGTGCAGCAGCGCGAGCTTGTGCAGCAATGATTACCTTTTGAACAATAATCTTTGCTTCACGAGGGTTCTCCTCAAGATATCCACCGAGTATTTCACCAACCGCAACATCTACTGCTCCCATTACCTCAGTATTTCCGAGCTTTGTTTTGGTCTGTCCTTCAAACTGAGGTTCCGCAACTTTAACCGAAATAACCGCTGTCAATCCCTCACGAAAATCGTCGCCGGTGACTTCCACCTTTGAATTTTTCAACAACCCTGACTCATCTGCATACTTCTTCAAGATACGTGTCAAGCCTCTTCGAAAACCAGAAACATGCGTACCTCCCTCGATCGTATTGATATTATTGACGTAGGAGTGAACATTTTCTGAATAGGTATCATTGTATTGGAAAGCCAACTCTACAGGCGTTCCTTGTTTTATCCCCTCCAGATAAATAGGTTCGGGGATCAATGAGTTTCTGTTTGCATCCAAAAATTTCACAAACTCTTTAAGCCCTCCTTCGGAAAGAAAAGTGTCCGCTTTTTCGGATCCATCCTCATTGGCTTCTCGTTCATCCGCTAGAGTCAAACGAATGCCTTTATTCAAAAAAGCAAGCTCACGAAGACGATTGGCAAGTGTATCGTAATTGTATACCGTTGTTTGGGTGAAAATATCCGCATCGGGCAAGAAGGTTACAATCGTACCCGTCAGATCCGATTCCCCGACCTCCTTTACATCATACATGGGTTTACCACATTGATATTCTTGTTGGAAAATCTTCCCATCCCGGTGTACCTCAGCCTTCAAATGTGTTGATAGGGCATTCACACAGGAAACACCAACACCATGAAGCCCGCCCGAGACTTTATAAGTATCTTTATCAAATTTACCACCAGCGTGCAATATGGTCATTACCAATTCCAACGCAGACTTATTTTCTTTTTTATTAATCCCGGTTGGAATACCACGCCCGTTGTCTTTAACCGAAACTGAGTTATCTTTATGAATCGTGACCGATATTTCCGTACAATAGCCCGCTACCGCTTCATCTATAGAGTTGTCTATGACTTCATAGACTAAGTGGTGCAAACCCTTTGGGCCCGTATCACCGATATACATAGAGGGACGTTTACGTACAGCTTCTAACCCTTCCAGGACCTGGATATTATCCGCCGAATACGCATTAGGATTCTTCTTTTCTTCGCTCATTTAATTAAATTAAAATAACAGATTCTTATACCCCAAAAATAACAAAATTTATGCACTTTAACAAGCACAAAAAACGCTCGAATTCCATATCAAAAACATTTTTTTGCAGGTTTATCGACGAATAAAATGGAATTTTAATTTTTTTATGGTAGGTTTGTTGCTTTATTGCGAAAATAGACGAACGATGAATAAACTCTTATCACAATTCACCAAAGTAATCTTTGGGTTAGTATTAGCTGCAGGAGCAGTATCGTGCAATCAAAGTCCGGGCTCAGGGACAGCCCCTGCAAACGCTGACAGTATAGCAACAGCATCGGTTGAGAAAGAAAAAATTGTCTTTGTAAATTCAGACACGCTCTCTGAACAATACACCTATTTCAAAGATATCCGGACAAAACTAGAAGAAAAAGCAAAAAAGGCACAAAGTAACCTGCAAGCAAAAGGACAGGCTTTCCAACGCGAAATAGCGGAAGCAGAGAAAAATGCGGCAACGATGAGTGCTGCAGAACGTCAAGCAACGGAGGAAAGATTAGCGCGCAAACAACAGGAACTTGCTCAATTAAACCAGAATGCTTCTAATTCTTTAGCGCAGGACGAAGCCACCGAATTCAATGCCGTGTATACGACGATTACGGAATATTTAAAGAAACATGCCGAAGAAAATGGCTACCAATTTGTGCTAACTTATTCGAAAACCAACCCTGCAGTATTATATGCTGATCCGCAGTTAGACATTACAAAACAAGTCTTGGATGCGCTCAACAAGGAGTACAGCACGAAGAATACCACCGATAAGAAATAGATATAATTTTCTACAGCATACGAAAAGCGGAGTGTCTTAAAAATTAAGCCTCCGCTTTTTTTATTTCTCAAGGTCAATCGGTATTTTTAGCAATCCTTAGCAGATCGTCATGACCACAACAATTCTCCACACACCAGAAAACAAATTTGATTGGATCGACATCACTGATCCAACAATCGAAGACTTCACGGAGTTGAAAGTCAAATACAATCTTCATGAAGCTTCTATTAAAGATTGTATTGAAACAGGACATCTTCCAAAGATTGAGGAATTTGAAAATTATCATTTTTTGATTATCCGATCCATTCCCCAATTATTAAAGGACGATTCCGACTCTTTAATTGAAGTCACCGAGCGTATTTCTATTTTCTACGCAGAGAATTTTTTGATCACAGTGCATCGACATGAAATAGAGTTTTTGAAAAACTTGGAAAATTTGGACAAGAGTAACAAAAAACTCCAATCGAGCAAAAGCTTGGTAAATGCATTGGTTTCTTCGGCATTAAAAACTTTTGAGGACCTTGTTCTTGGCAAGATGTCTGTACAGCTGGATGAATATGAAGAAACTGTTTTTCTACATAGACGCAGAAAACCCTTTCTAAAGAAACTCTATTATATTAAAAGACAAATTGATGTTATCCGGAGTGTGTTAACGCTCTATAAGGACATCGTCGATTATTTTCACATGCCCCAATATCGAAACATTTATACACAAGATCTCCGTGACCTTTTTTCGAGAACAAATACATTGTACCGCAATATCGCCGAAAACACAGCTCAGCTACTTTCCATCTATTTTAACATCGAATCCAATCACACCAACGAGATCATGCGCACACTGACCATTATCTCCGTATTTTTTATGCCACTTACTTTCATTGTGGGCGTATATGGAATGAATTTTAAATACATGCCTGAGCTGGACTGGAAGTATGGATATGTAGCGGTTTTGCTCGCTATGATTGCTCTATCGGCACTCATCTATTATTGGTTCAGAAAGAAAAAATGGCTATAAATCAGACCCGTTTTTTTGGTTCAGTCGCCACAAATTCCTTCAAATAGAATGGTTCAAAGTAAACGATATCTTCAAAGTCCTTGTCCAGATATTTTTGCCATACGTACGCACTCATATAAGCAGATGAATGTTGGTATGCTGTATCTATTGTGATTCCATATTCATTTTCAAATAATCCTTGGAATTTATCAGCACCCGAACCAAACAACACCACCTTGCTGTCTTCATAACCTTTAAAGCTATTTTCATCGATAATTTGAGCCGAGGTGGCGGAGAGGATACTTCCTTGTTTATCCAATATCGACATATACACTTCCATCCTACGTGCATCAATCATAGGGCAAAACAAATCGTATGGACTGCTTACATGAGTAAGTTGATAACCCTCAAACATGCTGTATAACGTATTGATGGCGATCAACGGTAAATCTAAACCATAACAAAGCCCCTTAGCTGTAGAAACCCCTATACGCAATCCTGTATAAGACCCAGGCCCCATACTTACCGCAATGGCTAACAAATCCGTAGACAAAATATTATTACGATTCAGAATCTCATCAATAAATAGCGTCAGCTTAGATGCATGTTCATTAGGCCCCGTCGCCACTATGGAATCAATCGAGTCTCCCGCTAAACTTAGAGAAACCGAACAAACCTCCGTAGCTGTATCTATTTGTAGAATATATTGTTTACGCATAAAACTTAATTAAGGAACAGGATCGTGTCCGTGCCCTCCCCATGGATGGCATCGCGCTATACGCTTAAGGGCTAACCACCCTCCTTTGAATGGGCCATGCTTGACAATTGCTTGTTTGCCATACTGTGAACATGTAGGTGTATAACGGCAATTCGCACCGAGTAACGGCGATAGAAACAATTGGTAAATCCGTATTATCAAAAGAAAAATCGACTGCACCAGCCACGTCACACCCTTTCCTATTATTTTAGCAAACTTCATGAACAACCTGACTTAGACTTTTGCCCATCTTAAGCATATATTGGTCAAACGGCACATCTTCGTTCGCAATATACTGAATGCCTAACAGCAAATTTACAGCGTGCTGATGAATTTTGGGGAATAAAACATCGTCTTTCTGTAGGCGATATACCTCTCGTATTTTACGCTTTATCTTATTGCGCATTACAGCTCGCTTAATCCTACGTTTTGGAACGGATACCAAAACCTGAACACCTACCGGAAGTTTAGCCGTTATCGGCAAATATACAATCCGAAAAGGGTATACAACAAAAGAAGAACCGTCATGGAATAGTTTGTCAATCAAACTACTACTACATAACCGTTCTTCTTTACTAAATGTCTTTTTCATAACGATGACTATTTTGGCCAAAAATGGGCACCCGATCTAGTCACCGGTGCAAAAAATTATCCTTTGTGACGATATTCGTCAGAAACACTAAGGCGCTTTCTACCCTTTGCTCTACGAGATGCTAATACTCTTCTACCATTAGCTGTGCTCATACGCTCTCTAAACCCGTGTTTATTTCTTCTTTTTCTTTGCGAAGGCTGAAATGTTCTTTTCATGACGCTATATTATTTTAATATTTTTATCCCTATAAGGAACGCAAAGGTAGTATTTTTTTTAAAACAATCAAACACATCTCGCAAAAACATTCTTAATAAAGCGACCGATCGTGGTAAGCCCACTGAAAGACATCCAATTGGGAACTTTCAGCATCCCATAAGAAATTATTTGTTCCGCAGTATGTCCCTAATTTCTGTCAAAAGGCTCTCCTCTTTTGTTGGCGCAGGAGCCTCCTCAGGAACCACTTCTTCGTTACGTTTTAAGGAATTCAATCCTTTTATCACCATAAAAATACAAAGTGCGATAATCGTAAATTGAATGATAACATTGATAAAATTACCATACTTAACCGCAACTTCTTCAATACCTGCAGTTACATTGGCTTCGGTAATGACATATTTAAGTTCACTAAAATCCACACCTCCAGTTACATATCCAATTGGAGGCATGATAATATCGTCAACTAAAGATGAAACTATCTTACCAAAAGCACCGCCTATAACCACACCGACGGCCAAATCAACAACGCTACCGCGCATTGCGAACTCTTTAAACTCTTTAAGAAATCCCATATTTTTGTATATTTTTGTTATCCGTTACAATTATAATGATAAAAAGCATATATTTGGCCATATTAGTACCCAAAAAATATAGATTTATAACAATATCTACGTTTATTCACCTTAAAGTTTGGGTATCTATACAATTTCATTTACCACCGTATGAATAAGATACTTATAGCAGACGATCATAGCATTGTTAGACTTGGAGCTTCTGTAATTATCCAGAATACCTATAAAGATGTTAAAATTACACACGCGACAACTTATAAAGAAGTCTTCGATCATTTAAAACAAAACGGGTTTGACTTACTTTTGCTGGACATCAACATGCCGGGGGGCAACAACATAAAAGTTATTAAAGAAATTCTAGATATTCAAAATGACTTAAAAATTTTGGTCTTTTCTTCTTATGATGAGAATATCTATGCCCTAAGGTACATCGAAGCAGGAGCTGCCGGATATTTAAATAAAAACACGGCAATGGATGAGCTGGGATTGGCTATCCAAAGCATTCAGGAACGTGGTAAGTACATGTCTCCGCCGATACGAGACCTCTATGTACAAACGCTGATAACCAACAAATCAACTATCCAGACTACCAATCCATTATATAAATTATCCAATCGGGAAATGGACGTGGCAAAGCATCTCATAGATGGGCACGGTATCCTTGAAGTATCTTCCTTATTAAACTTAAGCTCTTCAACGGTCAGCACCTATAAAAGCAGGGTTTTTGAGAAACTTCAAGTAAATAATATCCCCGAATTAATTGAACTATTCAAACTACATGCAACGGAATAATCCCTGTTATTTTTTGTAGGCTCTCTAAGACAATAACCTTTTTTAATCTAGCGTAAAATCCGATCCTTGCCTAAACAACAAAAATAAGAAAGGTGGCTTTCGCCACCTTAGTCTTTAAAAATGTTATACATTTTAAGTCTTTAATCTACATTATCGTGTAAGAAAGAGTTGTTTGATCTGATTTCGGTAGTACCTTCATCAAAAGACAATGTAAATCTTGACACCTGTGAATCAGATGAGTGCGGCACATCCTCCAAAGTCTTTTGCTTTCTCTTATATGCTGGTTCACTTTCTAGTTCCTGCAAGCCGTTTGAAGATTTTAATTTCATACTTAATTCTTTCAAACGCAAAATACGCTCTTTGGTCTTCAGTAACTGATCCTCAAAATTAACGTCATCTACTTTCTCCTCTGTATAAGTGTTTGCTTCAAATGTATCAGAAGAAGAGGCCTTGTTATCTATAATCGAATTAACTTCATGCTCAACGTCTTCATTCGGTTGTTCATAAGTATCAAATACGGTTGGTAACTTAAATTCAAAAACAGACGCCGTGGTTTTAAGCTTGAAATCAGGCGCATTGCTTTCATTAGTACTGTCATTACCAACTTTCTCTTCGGTATCCAATGTATACCGTACAACTTCCGTATCCACTTCCACCTGAGCAGCCGCTTCATTTGACGGACCAGTATAACTGTTCGTCGTCGAAAATAAATCCGTCTGAGGCGGAGCTTTATGCGCGACAGGTTCCGCCACGGGGGACTGTATAGGTTTAATAAATTCAGCCTGATTAGCCGGTTTTTCAACAAATTGATTTTGAACAACCGGTTTAATATATGGAACCGAAGATTCAGGTGTTAAAGGTATAGCGATTTTTTCATTTTCCTTCTCCTTGATACGTTCCTCCGAAGTCTGAAATCCTGTAGCGATAATCGTTACAGACAGCTCCTCTCCTAAAGACTCGTCAATACAGTTACCCCAGATCAAGTCTGCTGTCAGTCCTGCCTTTTCCTGGATGTAGTCCGTAACAATAGCTACTTCATCCATGGTAACCTCTTTATTTCCAGAAGTAATATTCAGCAATATATATCGTGCTCCTTCAATCTCATTATCTTTTAACAACGGGGAAGCCAACGCTCCTGTCACCGCCTCAATTGCCCGATCATCTCCTGATGCCACATGATTACCCATAATAGCGACCCCACTATCATTCATCACTGTTCGCACATCTTTAAAATCGACATTTACATATCCTGGTATGGTGATGATTTCAGCAATACCCTTTGCTGCGGTAGTTAATATATCATCCGCTTTGGCGAAGGCTGCAGTCATCGTTAAATTACCAAATATCTCACGAAGTCGATCATTCGAAATCACCAAGTACGAATCCACATATTTGCGCAACTCCGCCAATCCTTCTTCAGCTTGGGAGCGACGTTTTTTTCCCTCAAAAGCAAACGGTGTAGTTACGATGGCTACAGTCAATACTCCCATCTCCTTAGCTGCCTTTGCCAATACAGGGCTAGCGCCGGTACCCGTTCCGCCCCCCATACCTGCCGTAATAAACAACATTTTAGTATTGGTACCGAGCATTCTTTTAATGTCATCGATACTTTCGATGGCTGAATTTTCACCTACATCGGGATCCGCTCCAGCCCCCATTCCCTCAGTCAGACTAGCGCCTAGCTGAACTTTATTCGGAATAGGACTCAATTCAAGTGCCTGAGCATCCGTATTACATACGATAAAGTCCACACCACTGATTCCTTGCTTGTACATGTGATTAACGGCGTTGCCACCACCACCACCGACGCCTATTACTTTGATAATAGACGACTGTTCTTTTAACATTTCAAATTGTATCGACATAAAACATCCTCTTTCTATAAATCTTCGGCTCTCACAGCCCACCTAAACCCAAAATTTCTAATGTAATAATACCAAAAATATTAACACCAGTTTTCCACATGTGTTAGATTGTGGAAAAATACCACTTATGTTGAAAAATTACTTTTTACCTATAAAAGTATCATCATCATATTGTGCGTCATCCTTGATGAATTCAGAGATAATTTTTGTAAACCAACTCTCCTTTTTACTTTGTTTTTCCGCTATATCCAAAACAGTGGTCTTTCCGGGCTTTCGTAAGACCTTTTCTTCTTGCAACTTTTCATCTCCCTCATAATCTTGGATACCTTTCATCAATAAACCTATACTAGTTGCATACATTGGGCTCTTCATTTCTTCAAATGTTTGCTTATTTAGTATATCGGTTTTTGCCAAGTATTCATTAGGATATCCAATACGACATTCTATACCGGTAATGTATTCCACCAATTGTACTAAATGTTTCAATTGGGCTCCTCCACCTGTAATAACAATTCCGGCTATCAATTTATCTTCATAACCTGAAGATTTAATTTCGTAATATACGTGCTCAATAATTTCCTCCATACGAGCCTGGATAATAAAAGCTAAGTTTTTTACAGAAATTTCTTTGGCTTCCCGACCCCGTATACCCGGAACACAGATCACTTCGTTTTCTTTGTTTTCATCCGCTAAGGCAGAACCGTAGCGTACTTTCAATTGTTCGGCTTGATTGCGTAATACAGCACACCCTTGGCGAATGTCTTCGGTAACGATATTACCTCCCAACGGAATAACAGCCGTATGGCGAATAATGCCTTCGTGGAAAATAGCAACATCCGTGGTGCCTCCTCCAATATCAACCAGTACCACTCCTGCCATCTTTTCTTCCTCATCCAATACAGCTTCGGATGAGGCTAATGGTTCAAGAACGAGAGAGGAAACCTCTAAATCTGAATTATCCACACACTTTTTAATATTCTTTATATCCGTTACACGCCCGGAAATAATATGAAAGTTTGCTTCTATCCGACGCCCCGCCATACCAACAGGCTCCTTAATCCCAGGTTCATTATCAATGGTGAACTCCTGCGGTAACACGTGAATAATTTCTTCACCCGGAGGCAGTACCAATTTGTACATGTCCGAGATTAATCTTTCGATATCGTTATGATTAATTTCGTCATCGTCCCCCTTCGTAAAGATTCCTCGATGTTGGATACTCTTGATATGCTGCCCCGCAATACCTACATTAACCACCTTAATATCCACATTGGATTGTCCTTCTGCACCGGACACTGCTTCACGAATACTGGAAACAGTCTTGTGAATGTTAGCGACGACACCGCGGTTCACTCCCGCAGACTCAGCTTTCCCAACTCCTAATAGCTCTATTTTGTTGCTACCACTGCGGCGCCCCACAGTAACACAAATCTTCGTCGTACCGATATCCAATCCTACTATGATCGGATTTTCTTTTTCAATTTCTGTCATTCTTGGTTTCATATGCTGTAATTATGCTGTAATTTTAATTTCTTGAATTAATCTTCATTTGTAAACTATCGATAAACCAGTCCCCACGACGCTCGCAAATGATCTGACCTCCATACTTCACATTAACTTTTTCGTATGCTTCAGATCCCACTTTTGGTAAAATATTTTTATAATAAACTTCTAGCCTATCCAATTTATACGCCAATGAGTCTGCATTCCCAATAATTAAGATCTCCTTTCCAACCCGAGGTACCAACTCAATATCACGTTGCTCATTTACATATATTTGCACAATTTGGTTGGCCCAAAGATCACTTCCTTTTACATGGTTTACTATTTTCACCAAATCCTTTACTAACCTTGACTCTACGGTTTCCAAAGGTTCATTATAATACTCGGAGATATTACCGTTGGCCACCAATACATGCGGCACATACTTTAGCGTAGTTGGAATTTTCTTATTCTGTGTGTCTATATAATACTCTTTTCCCTGCTTGTTGATCACACGAAGTACAACTTCTCGTTGCTTCACAACCACCTGCAATAGACCGTCCATGTCCGTATGTACAGAGGCATTTGCCACGTAAGATACCTTCTTTAATGCCTTTTCTATTTTTTCTGTTTGAATACTGTTCAATTCTTGTCCAACGACTACACCATAGCTATCGTTGATCATTTTTACAATATCCTGCTGATCAATAAATGTTTCCTTTCCTTCGATAATGACTTTGAGTGATCGACAAACTTGAGCATCACTTTTCTCCGACACCAGTCCCATAAGCATAGTAAGTCCAGCAAGGGATCCTATCCCTAGTAAACTATACAACACGATATGCCATCTAATGTGTTTCATATCTCACTTCTTTTCCAAAATCCACTTAATGGGTTTCACTAACCGATCAATATCTCCTGCACCCATTGTCACAACCAATTCCGGACTTTCGCCTTCAATAATATCCAAGACTTCTTGAGGTGTCACCAAACGTTTATTTTCGATCGCGACTTTATCAAGTAGCCATTTGGAATCAACTCCCTCTATCGGCAACTCCCGTGCAGGATAAATGTCCATCAGCAACAATTCATCTGTCATGGCTAATACTTCGGCAAATCCATCCACAAAATCGCGGGTACGGGTAAACAGGTGGGGTTGGAATACAGCTGTCAACTTCTTATCTGGATAGAGCTTTCTCATCGAACTCAAAAAAGCACGCAATTCTTCGGGATGATGTGCATAATCATCGATATAAATATGTCGCTTATCCTTGACGATATATTCGAACCGTCTCCTGGCCCCTTTAAAATTAGCCAAGGCTGTCACCACTTTCTCCTGGTCTATTCCTAACAACAACGCAACAGTAATAGCCGCGATTGCATTCTCCACATTATGAAGTCCCGGGATACCCAATTTAATCGCTTTGATAATAGTCTCTCCCTTGACATAATCAAAACAAAAATCTCCTTCCGCAACATGAATATTCATCGCGTAGGTATCTGCATCGGATTGATCACGAGTATAACTAATGTCGCCAACAAAAGGCAAACCTGCCTTGACAATGCTTGTACCCCCATCAACAACTCTCTCTAGGTATAATTTAAAAGATTCGATTAACTGCGATTGGTCTCCATAAATATCCAAATGATCTGCATCCGCGGAAGTCACTACCGCAATATTAGGATGTAAGGTCAAAAAGGACCGGTCATATTCATCAGCTTCCACAACCATGACATTATTACTACCAAACAACACGTTGGTATCATAATTTGAACTTATACCACCCAAAAATGCCGAACAATCGTAGCCTGAATCTTTAAGAATATGGGCTATCATGGTCGAAGTTGTTGTCTTACCGTGGGTGCCCGCAACACCGATCGTAAATCGATTGGCGCTAAGAAAGCCCAACACCTGCGAACGTTTGAAAAGTTCAAATCCCTTATCTATAAAAAAGCACCTAATCTTCAGGTCTTGCGGAACCGCCGGCGTAAAAATCACCAAGCTTTCTGCAGATGGATGTTCAAATTTCGCCGGTATGGCATCAACCGTATCTGTGTATACTACAGATATCCCCTCATTGACCAAAGCAGTAGTCAGTTCCGTTTCGGTCTTATCATAACCATATACGGCGCAGCCAGATTTATGGAAGTAGCGCGCAAGCCCACTCATTCCAATACCCCCGATGCCTATCAAATATACCTGCTTGATTTGATCAATATTCATACTTCTATCCAATTAACTTCAACACTTCTTTCGCGATGGCCTCGTCCGCATCCGGTAAGGCCAACTTTTTTATTTCTCTCCCTAATGTCGCACACCGCCCGTCGTCTGACAGGAGCTGCAGTACCGTACTCAGTAAGCTATCCCGTGCGATGTCATCTGAGATCATTATTGCAGCACCTCTAGATACCAATGCTTGCGCATTTTTCGTTTGATGATCTTCAGCAACATTCGGTGACGGAACCAATATGGCAGGTTTTCCTATCAAGCAAAGTTCAGAGATCGTACCCGCACCCGCTCGTGCTATGATTACATCGGCGGCGGCATAAGCATAATCCATACGCTGTACGAAAGGCATCAGCTTCACATTGTCAGGCACCAATTTATCAAGATACAGCAACGCTTGCATGTCTTCATAATAATGACTTCCACATTGCCAAATCACTTGAACATCAGGCATAACAGCCAGCTTCTCTACGGATTCTAACATAAATGCATTTATTGTCTTCGCACCCAAGCTTCCTCCGGTAACCAAAATCGTCTTCTTACCTTCCCTCAAACCAAAAGCCTTCAGTGCCTCCGTTTTCTTCCCCTCAATATCCACCGAAGACCGACGAACAGGATTGCCTGTTAACAAAATTTTATCGAACGGGAAAAATTTCTCCATTCCGGTATAGGCGACACAAATTTTTCTGGCTTTTTTACCCAAAGTTTTGTTCGTTTTTCCTGCGAAGGAATTTTGTTCCTGTATCAATGTGGGTAACCCCATCATATTTGCCATCATCAACAAAGGTCCAGAAGCATAGCCTCCCACTCCTACAGCCACCTCTGCTCCAAAATCCTTGATAATTTTTCGGGATTTCGCCAAACTCTTTATTATTTTAAATGGAAGAATAAGATTCTTCCATAGCGATTTCCGATCCATACCACGTATGTCCAAACCAACTATTTCATAACCAGCAGCCGGAACTTTCTCCATTTCCATACGACCTACAGCGCCTACAAACAATATTTCTATATCCGGCTCTATTTGACGCAAGGCATTAGCAATAGCTATCGCAGGGAAAACATGACCTCCCGTACCTCCTCCGCTTATTATTATTCTATGTCCCATTTTAGTATTAAGATATTAGACATTAGATGTTAGACTCTTTTATAGTCCTTGATCTTCGATTCTAAAATTTTCTTTAAATTCCTACATTTCCAAATTATCAAGCAACCGTTCCAATCACCACTTTTCTGGATTTCGGCGTTTCATCCAATTGTTGTTTACCTTTTAATTCTTCTATATTGCGGCTTACCGACAAAATAATGCCTAACGCTACACTTGTAAACAGTATCGATGTCCCCCCCATACTCACTAAGGGTAATGGCACTCCTGTAACTGGCCCCAAGCCCACAGCTACAGCCATATTCGCCAAAGCCTGAATAGTCAAGCTAAACCCTAGCCCTGCCGCCAAAAAAGCCCCAAAAGCACGCGGACTCATAGTCACAATACGAATACAACGATACATCAATGCCAAATAGAGGAAAAGCAACACCATGCCACCTACGGCACCATACTCTTCAATGATAATGGCAAAAATAAAATCCGAATAAGGATGGGGTAATACATTCCGTTGAACACTATTCCCCGGTCCTTTCCCAAACAGACCTCCTGTTGCAATGGCAATCTTCGCATTGTTTGCTTGATAATTTTTATCTTCTTGAAAAGGAATAGTACCAGTCGTTGTCTCCTCTGTTTTAAAAAAGCCCTCAATCCGACTGACATAAGTCGCACGACGGGGCCCTAAGAAAACGACCAGCAGTAATAGTACTCCCCCTCCGGCACATACGACTGCTATTTGCCTGAAACTAATCCGACCTATCAGCAATAATAAAACACTAACACCAAACAGCATTAAAGCCGTAGACAAGTTAGCCCAAGCAATCAACACAAACACCGCACATACTGCCCCCATGATCGGTACAAAAGATTTTTTGACATCCTTAATTTCTTCCTGTTTTCGCGAAAGCATTCGTGCCAGAAATGTAATCAATGCCAATTTTGCCAAATCCGAAGTTTGGAATGTCTGATTAATTACCGGAATGGTTACCCAACGCGATGCATCATTCACCGAATTACCGAAAGCCAACGTATAAAATAATAGCGGTATTGTAATTATCATCAACAATTTAGAAATACCCGCATACCATTTATAGTCCAATTTATGGGATAGGTACATCAAAACTAATCCTACAGCAATAATAGAGAAGTGCTTGAGCAGATAAAGTTCGGTGCCCTTGCCCTCCTTATAAGCTAAAGTTCCCACAGAACTATATACTGCCAACAATGACCATACCGATAAAATCATCACTATGATCCAAATCCATTTATCACCCTTCAGTTTTGAAAATACTTGTTCCATTTTTATTATAGTTGTCAGTGGTCAGCTGTCAGTGATCAGTTGTCAGTGGTCAGTGGTCAGTTTCTAATACTGTCTACTGATTACTGACAACTGTCTACTTATTACAACGCCATTACAGCTTCTTTAAATTTATCGCCCCTTTCTTCGTAATTCTTAAACCAATCAAAACTCGCACAAGCAGGAGAAAGCAATACCGTGTCACCTTTACTCGCCACATGTGACGCAATATGCACAGCATCTTCGATCGAAGAGCTATTCACAATAACATCAACTTCTTCTTCGAAAGCATCATGTATACGCGAGGTATCCTTTCCTATGCAGATAATAGCCTTTACCTTTTGCCGTACCAAATCGCGCAACATTTCATAATCATTTCCCTTATCTACACCACCTAACAGTAAAATAATATTGGGAGAAAAGCTCTCCAATGCATACCAAACCGAATTAACATTTGTTGCTTTAGAATCATTGATATAATTTACTCCGCCAATAAAAGCAACGTGCTCCAAACGGTGTGCTATATTTACATACGACCCCATGCTATCCTTCATCGTTTGATTGCGCAGCTCTTGTACCTTCCCTATCAGGCCTGAGGCCATATTATTGTAGGTATTGTGTTTCCCTTGTAATGATAATTCTTCAATATTCATAGTAAATGCTTCTCTATTAGGTATATTAATGATGATGTTATTGCCTCTATCCAACCATGCCCCCTGTGTCAAGATTTCCTTCTGGGATATGGGAAGCTGTATAGCCTTTATTTTAAAGCGATGTAACGCTTTCCTCGTTTCTTCGTCGTCGGCACAATAGATAAAATAATCTTCTCGTGTTTGATTTTGGATGACCCGGAATTTAGAATTCACATAATTTTCCATGTTATAATCATATCTATCCAGATGATCAGGTGTAATATTCAGCAGGACGGCGACATGTGCCCTAAAATGGTACATATCATCCAACATGAAGCTCGATATCTCCAAGACGTAGGTATCAAAATTTTCACGTGCAACCTGCAAAGCAAAGCTCCTTCCAATATTACCGGCCAAACCTACATTCAATCCTTCTTTTTGAAGCATAGCGTAAGTCAGCATCGTCGTCGTAGATTTACCATTAGACCCTGTAATGCAGATTAATTTGGCATCTGTATACTGGGCTGCAAATTCTATTTCTGATATAACCAATTTTCCGCCTTCCCTCAACCTTCTCATCAAAGGAGTTTTTTCAGGAATACCAGGGCTTTTGATGACGACATCTGCATTAAATATCAACTCTTCGGTATGGTTACCACTCTCATATGCAATACCCTCCTCCTCCAGCTGCTCTTGATAATGATCCGCAATGGTTCCTCGATCGGACACAAATACATCAAAGCCACGATCTTTCCCCAGAATTGCAGCTCCTACACCACTTTCACCTGCTCCTAAGATAACCAGGCGTCCTGATTGTGGATAATATGTATTTGCGATGTTTCCCATACCAATTATCTCACTTTTAATGTTACAATCGTCAATATGGCCAATATCACTCCGACGATAACAAATCTCGTGACAATTTTTGCTTCGTGATAGCCCTTCATTTGATAGTGATGATGCAAGGGTGACATCAAAAAGACACGTCGCCCCTCCCCATACTTCTTCTTCGTATACTTGAAATACGAGACCTGCATGATAACGGATAGATTTTCGATTAAGAAAATACCGCACAACACAGGAATCAAAAGTTCCTTACGAATTAATATCGCAAATGCCGCTATAATACCGCCGATAGCCAAAGAACCAGTATCCCCCATAAACACTTGTGCAGGATAAGCATTGTACCACAGAAAGCCTGTACAAGCTCCAACAAATGCTCCAGCAAAAATCACCAACTCTCCTGAATTGGGTATATACATGATATTTAAATAATCTGAGAAAATAATATTTCCAGACACATAGGCCAGAATTGCCAAAGTGATACCGATGATTGCCGATGTCCCCGTAGCCAAACCATCTATGCCATCTGTAATATTTGCACCATTGGAGACAGCGGTAACAATAAAAACAACAACGATCAAAAACAAGATAAAGGTTGCTGTAGCGCTTGTCAGGCCCATTGCGTCCAATACTTTGGCATAATCAAATTCATTATTTTTATAGAACGGTATATTCGTTTTTGTGGATTTAACATTCTCCGCATAGGTCCGTTCTCCCGTTTGTGGGTTAATGACTATTTCAACAGGTTTTGCAGAGGTTGGATTGGAAACTTGTTCCCGAACTACAATATCGGGATGGAAATACATGGTCAATGCTATCAATGTGCCCAAGCCTACTTGGCCAATAACTTTAAATCTACCTGCTAAACCTTCTTTATTTTTCCGAAAAACTTTAATATAATCATCCAAAAAACCAATAGCACCCATCCAAACTGTGGTTAATATCATGATGAGAACATATATATTATCCAGTTTTGCAAACAAAACCGTAGGAATAAGAATACCGGCAATAATAATCAAACCGCCCATGGTAGGTGTACCTTGCTTCTGCTTCTCCCCCGCTAACCCCAAATCTCGCACGGTCTCACCTACCTGCTTTTTGTGCAACAGATTAATCAAGCGGCGGCCATAGACGGTTGTAATTATCAACGAAACAATCACAGCCATAGCCGTCCGAAAGGATATATACTGAAATAATCCGGATCCGGGAATATGAAAATGCTCTTGTAACCAAGTAAATAAATAATATAGCATATGCTTTATTGTTCGTTAAATGTGTTTTCTAGTTCTTCCTTATCGTCAAAATGATGTTTCACACCATTGATATCTTGATATTTTTCATGTCCTTTTCCTGCGATCAGCACAATATCCCCACTCGACGCAAGATGGCATGCTGCACGAATCGCCTCTCTTCGATCCGAAATACTAAAAACATGCTTTCTTTGATCCGCCAACACGCCGGCTTCCATATCCTTAATGATCTGTATTGGATCTTCCGACCGTGGATTATCGGAGGTAATGATCAGCTTGTCGGTATATTTCAGCGCTACTTTGGCCATTTCGGGACGTTTGGCTTTATCTCTATCCCCACCGCATCCCAATACGGTAATAATCTGCTGACCCGGAATACGAAGATCGCGGATGGTCTCCAATACATTCTCCACCGCATCAGGAGTGTGTGCATAATCTATTATTCCCGTAATCCCTTTATTCGAACGTATCGTCTCAAACCTTCCTTCAGCCCCAGATATCTCGCTTATTGCAGTAAGCACCTTTATCGTCTCCTGCTCCAAGAGTATTGCGGCTCCATACACCGCCAAAATATTATAGGCATTAAACCCACCTACCAATTTGACCCACACTTCCTGATTATCTATTTGCAACAACATACCATCAAAATGGCTTTCCACGACTTTTGCTTTAAAATCAGCAACATGATGTAGGCCGTAAGTTTTCTTGTGTGCAAAGGTATTTTGCAACATCACTTGTCCATTTTTATCATCGATGTTAGTCAATGCAAATGCAAACCTATCCAGGTTATCAAAAAATTTCTTCTTCGCTTTGATATAATTACCAAATGTCTCATGAAAGTCCAGATGATCATGGGTAATATTTGTAAATATCCCCCCGACAAAATATAGCCCTGCTATACGTTGTTGGATAATAGCATGCGAACTAACCTCCATAAAACAGTAATCACACCCCGAATCTACCATCTGCCGGAGTAGATGATTTAGCGCAATAGGATCTGGTGTAGTATGCGTTGCCGGGATAACCATATGCCCTATCCTATTCTCTACGGTCGAAAGTAATCCAACTTCATAACCCAACTTCTGGAACAGATTAAATAATAAGGTAGCAACCGTGGTTTTCCCATTAGTTCCCGTAACACCAACCAATTTCAATGCCTTGGAAGGATTGTGATAAAAATTAGCCGCCAAAACTCCCAGTACATATGAAGTGTCCGCTACTAAAACATAGGTTACACCCTCTATTACTTCGTTAGTGAGCTCCTCGACAACCACGACAGTACATCCATGCGAAATAGCTGTATCGACATATAAGTGGCCATCCGTATGAGTCCCCCGTATCGCAACAAACAGGCTATTATTCTCGACCTCTCTTGAATCAAAACACAACGAGTCAACCTCTTTTTCTAAAGAACCATGGGCCTGTATAACCGGCACCGCATGTAATAGTGCTTTTAACTCCATATTAATTCAATTGAATAGCCACCTGTGTTCCATATTTCAACCTTTCGCCAGGGGTTAAAGATTGTTCAATTACCCTACCTTTACCATGGATATGTGTTTTAAATCCCGCATTTTCCATGGCGAACAATGCATCAACTAAGCCCATACCGATCACATCAGGCACCACACCTTCTTTTATTCCTTTTTCTTCAAAAGGAACACCTCGTTTAGATGAATCAGCCTTACCTTGTGCTAACAAATTCCAGTTAAATTTTTTATACCCCAACGCTTCGTATACCCTTGTCGACGCTTCCCGAGATCCCATCAAGGTCAAGGGCATAGTCTCTCCTGCTAAATTCACTTTTCTATACGCAAACCCACCTTGCAACGATAAATCATTCGCGTATACCATATCAGCTAGTTCTTTGAACACAGGCCCTGCGACCGATCCACCATAATAACCATTCCGTGGATTACGAATCACGACAATCATGGAATATTTCGGATTATTGGCTGGAAAATAACCAGCAAACGACGATTGATATCTTCTGGCTCCATACCCCCTCGAATCGTCTGCCATTTGAGCAGTACCCGTTTTTCCAGCGGATGTATAAAGCGGGCTAGCCAACCTTTTACCCGTTCCTTCTGTCATGACTGCCTCAAGCATTCCTTGGATCTTACCCAAGCTTTCTTTGGAAATAATTTGTTTATTTATCACCCGCGCATCAAACCTCTGTACGGTATTTCCCAAATGTTGAATTTCTTTCACAAACAACGGAGCCACCATCTTTCCATTATTCGCCACAGCATTATAGAGTACTAAAGTTTGTAGTGGTGTAAGTTTAAGCTCATATCCATACGCCATCTGTATCAGAGACAATTTACTCCAGCTCTTACTTTTTGGCGTCTTCACAATTGGATTCGCCTCTCCCGGAATTTGTAACCCTAAAGGCTTGTCTAATCCCCAGCTATGCAATTTAGAAGTAAATCTAGCTGGTTGATCACCATAATACGTATTGATCAATTTAGTAATTGCCACATTGGAGGATTCCTCAAAGGCCTCTTTCACGGTCACTTTTGATTTCTTCGGTGCATGTGAATCACGAATAGTATGAGCAGGCACCTTATAAGTACCATTACCTATATCAATTACAGAACTAGTGTCTACATACCCATCATCCAAAGCTACCATATAAGAGGCCAATTTAAATGTAGACCCCGGATCAGCGCCTTGTGCAATCGCATAATTATATTTTTCACGATACTCACCATCCGTGTCCTTCGTAAAGTTTGCTATGGCTCTCACCTCTCCTGTTTGTACCTCCATTAAAACCACACAACCATTATCTGCATTACTGATTTTCAACTGTTTTTCCAGTGCGCGTTGTGCCATATCTTGTATATTGACATCAATTGTCGATATAATATCTGAACCATCTACCGGAGCAACTTCCACTTCCCTATTTAGGGGCACCCACACGCCTCCAGCAATACGCTGCATCATCTGCACCCCACTTTTACCCTCGATATAATCTCCATATGCTCCTTCCAACCCCACTCTGACCTCATCATTCCTATAGCCAATTGTACGTGCAGCAAGGTTGGTAAATGGCAATATCCGTTTGTTTTGCCGAACGGCAACTAAACTTGTAGAGAACCTCTTTTTGCTTTCCCTGAAATTTTCCAATAAGGGAAAAGTTTTAACAATCTTAAGGTCTTGATGTGAGACCGCTCTTTTTATCAAGACATAACGACGTTTTTTTGCCCTTGCCTCACGAAGAAGAGCTAAATACTGACGTGAAGAACGATCTTTAAAAAAGCCGGCTAACCGAAAAGCCAACGAATCTACTTTCGAATTAAAGACATCGTCATATTCTGCCGGAATCGCCATCGCGTCAAACCGAAGCTCGTACTCCGGCACAGATGTCGCGAGAAGACTTCCATCATTTGAATAAATATTTCCTCTTGCCGCTTCTACTACACGTTCTTGGATAGTGAGGCTATCTGCAATAGCACGCCATTCCCCTCCATCTACATACTGTAAGTGAACGAGCTTAGCAAACACAGCCAAAGCTCCGAATACCATAAGCCCGAAGGCTATATACACTCTAACTAATATGGTCTTCCGAATATTCACCTCTTCTAATTTTATTTTTTCTCCTTCAACACCTCCAATTTAATAGGAGGCTCTACCCGTTCCTTCAACCCCAAGCTATCCGCTTTTTTTGCTATCTCCGTTTGCGTTGTCAATTTCATGAGCTCCGCAGATAGGGATTTATAATCCCAGCTTAATTCTTTCACTTCTTTTCCAAGCCTATCTATTTTTCGGACGGTACGTTCCGCCAAATGCCGATTTGATATATAAATCAACGCCAACAATGCTAAAAAAGCAACAAAGGGTAGGTTTCGAGTCACTAAATAGGCAGAAAGCTTTGCGGGAGATAACACCGTTCTCAGAAAATTTTGTGTTTCCTCCACTTTTTCCTCTACCGCTTCGGACATCTCCTCCTGGATATCTTCGCTCAATTCCTCATTTCGAAAAGTATTCCTTCTAGACATGTCAGATCACTACTTATTACCCATTTTTTCTGCAACCCTTAACCGCGCACTTCTCGACCTTGTATTCTCTTCCAACTCCTTTACCCCTGCTGTAATCGCTTTCCTACCTATCACCTTGAAAGGTTTAATCTCATTTCCGTAAAAATCCTTATCAACTTCCCCTTTAAATTTACCTTTCAACATAAAATTCTTGACCAACCGATCCTCTAGCGAGTGATAAGACATCACTACTACACGTCCGCCCTCTTTCAGCACAGGCACAGTCTGTAGTAAAAAATCCTGCAGCACCTCCAACTCACTATTCACCTCTATCCGCAAGGCTTGAAAAACCTGTGCGTGATACTTATTTTCTCTTCCTTTCGGAACCAACCTCTTTATCACCTCCTTTAGTTCCGCGATAGTATTTATTTCCTTTATCAAACGTGCGGTTACGATAATCTTTGCCAGTGACTTTGCATTCTGCACTTCCCCATACATTCCGAAAATACGATGTAGCTCCTCCTCGCTATACGTATTCAACACTTTACGTGCATCCAAATCCGAGACTTGGTCCATCCGCATATCCAAATCTGCATCAAAGCGAATGGAAAATCCTCTATCAGCAGCGTCAAACTGGTGAGAAGAAACACCCAAATCCGCCAATATCCCATCCACCTCTCGAACCCCCTGCAACTTCAAACTGTTTTTCAAATACCTGAAATTCTGATGAATCAGCACAAAACGGTCATCATCAATTTCATTATGCAATGCATCCGGATCCTGGTCAAAGGCAAACAACCTTCCCTTCGGGCCCAAATGCTTCAAAATTTCCCGCGAATGTCCTCCGCCCCCAAACGTCACATCAACGTAGGTTCCGTCGGGACGAATGTCCAATGCTTCCATACACTCCTGAAGCATCACAGGAACATGGTAAATCCGATCAGTCATCCAAACCTCCTCCAAAATCAAGATCTCCCATCACCTCTTGTGCCAAAGCAGAAAAATCGACATCAGCACCACCATTCATCATTTCGTCATAAGCCGCCTTTGCCCATACTTCCACACGATCAAATTGGCAAGCCAAAACCACCTCCGTAGCTACTCCCGCATAATCTAAAAGAACTTTTGGCAATAATACACGACCTGCTGCATCCAAAGTTAGTATGGTCGCTCCACGCATAAACTGCCGAATAAACTCTCTATTCTTCGCATTAAATGTATTCAATCGCGAAATTTTAGCTGCCTGCTTATCCCACTCCTCCCTCGTATAAATCACTAAATTTTTCTCGAACCCACGATTCACAATAAGCCCTTCCCGCTCAACATCAGGCAATTGCCTTTTGAGCGCTGAAGGAACCACCAATCTTCCCTTGGTGTCCAACTTACATTCGAATTCTCCGATAAGCTGAAGCATATAGCTAACTATCCTAATTAATTTAATGTAAAAATATACACTTTACCCCACTTTCTCCCACTTTATCCCACAAAAAAGTTTTCCACATCGTATTTTAGCTACAACAAGCGAACAGAAAAGCACTTTAAGAGCATAAAAACCAACTTTTATTCAATAAGAGCTTTTAGAAGTAAATGTAAATCAAGGTGCATTTTTTTGTAAAATCGTTGAATTGGTTGGATATATTAAAGCGTAGTAACAAAAAATCGCTGAGGGAATTATGTATAATATCATTCGTTATTCTCCTCAAAATCCGATAATTTTGCGATTTAATAATTCAAAGAATGTACAGAAGTCATAATTGTGGTGAATTACGTAGCGCCGACAAAAATAAAGAAGTGGTATTAGCAGGATGGGTTCAAAAGTCACGGGACAAAGGCTTTATGATTTGGGTAGATGTCCGTGATCGCTACGGGGTTACACAGCTTATCTTTGACGAAGCACGTACCGAGAAAGGGGTTATGCAGTTGGCGAAGTCGTTAGGACGCGAATTTGTTATACAAGCCAAAGGAATTGTCGTCGAGCGTGAATCAAAAAACGCAAATATGCCTACGGGCGATATTGAGGTACTCGTGACAGAGCTAACGGTTTTGAACCAATCTATATTACCTCCTTTTACGATTGAAGACGAAACTGATGGTGGAGAAGATATCCGTATGAAATACCGTTATTTGGATATCCGCCGTAATCCGGTAAAGAACAACTTGTTGTTCCGCCATAAAGTGACTCAAGAGGTACGCAATTACCTATCCAATCTAGACTTCTGTGAGATAGAAACCCCTTATTTAATTAAATCTACACCTGAAGGAGCCCGGGACTTTGTTGTACCTTCTCGGATGAACCCAGGTCAATTCTATGCCCTACCGCAATCTCCACAAACCTTCAAGCAATTGCTTATGGTAGGTGGTATGGACAAATATTTTCAAATTGTAAAATGCTTTCGCGACGAGGATTTACGTGCAGATCGTCAACCCGAGTTTACACAAATAGACTGCGAGATGGCCTTTATCGAGCAAGAAGATATATTGCACGTATTTGAGGGGCTGACACGTCACCTGCTAGAACGTATCCATGGCATAACAGTGGAAAAGTTTCCACGCATGACATTTGATGAGGCAATGCGTCGGTATGGAAATGACAAGCCAGATATTCGTTTTGGGATGGAGTTTGGAGAACTGAATGCTGTCGCACAACACAAAGATTTTGCGATCTTCAACGATGCCGAACTAGTCGTGGGCATCGCGGTACCGGGTGCAGCGTCCTATACGAGAAAACAGATCGATGCACTCGTGGACTGGGTAAAACGTCCCCAGATCGGTGCGTCGGGCATGGTTTATTGTAAATACGAGACCGATGGCACATTCAAATCCTCTGTAGACAAGTTTTATGGCCAAGACGACCTCGCGAAATGGGCAGAAGCTACCGGTGCAAAAGCTGGTGATCTTATCTTGGTTTTGTCCGGTCCTTCTAACAAGACCCGTTCGCAGCTAAGCGCATTACGGATGGAATTGGCCAATCAATTGGGCCTTCGCAAGTCCGATGAGTTTGCACCGCTATGGGTAGTTGACTTCCCCTTATTGGAATGGGATGAAGACACCGCACGTTACCATGCTATGCACCACCCCTTTACTTCGCCAAAAAAGGAAGACATGCACCTCTTGGACACCGATCCAGGCAAGGTACGCGCCAATGCTTATGATTTGGTATTGAACGGGAATGAAATCGGCGGTGGTTCTATTCGTATTCACGATAAAGAAACACAAGCATTAATGTTCAAACACCTAGGTTTCACCCCCGAGCAAGCGCAGGAGCAATTTGGCTTTTTGATGAATGCATTCCAATATGGCGCTCCCCCTCATGGTGGATTAGCTTTTGGACTAGATCGGCTCACTGCAATATTAGGTGGCCAAGAAACCATCCGAGACTTCATCGCATTTCCGAAAAATAATTCGGGACGGGACGTGATGATCGATGCACCTGCTACGATAGCCTCCGAGCAGTTAGACGAATTAAGCTTGGCGCTGAATATCAAAGATTAGACGGCTTTTGAAGAAACAGTCAAAACTCTCTCCTCCATAAGGAAAATATTTTTATTTGTTTATCTCATGTTATCTCACCCGTGTGGATAGCTAAATAAGTATTATATATCCCAAAAATGCTAAGGACAATTCTAGAAGAAAAAAACACCAAATTATACCTTTGCTCAGAGCTTGTTCAGTGCTCATTCAGTGCTTGTTCAGTGCTTGTTCAGTCATGACTGACGAAATAGTGTATAAGCACTGAATGAATAGTGTTCAAACAATGTAGTAATCGAGAATTTATCCTTAATTTGGTATTAAGAGAAAACTTCACAAAGTTTGTCCTAAATTTACACAGGGTTTTGCCCATCTTTTTTAAAAAAAGAGTAGATTTACGACATGGCTCAATCTATTGTGGATAAGTTTTTAAAAGATAGCACGGATAAAATCTCTGACCTTCGTCAAAGGGATCTCTTCATGAACAATCTGGACAAATACAATCCTGCATTTGAGGAAGGCAGAAGCAAGTTCTATAATTTATCGAACTCCAAGAAAAAGGCCAACCTCGTCAAGTGGAAAGTTATGGAAAACCTTGATCGTTATCTGGTGGAGTTTGAAGCTAATTTCATAAAACGAGGGGGAAAGGTAATATGGGCCAATGATGCCGAAGAGGCAAGACAAGAGATTGGGAAAATATTAGAACAAAAGGCTGCAAAATCTGTTGTTAAAGCCAAATCAATGACGACCGAAGAGATTGAGCTTAACGAATTTCTTCAAAAAAGAGGAATCGAGGCGATTGAAAGTGAGCTGGGAAACTATTTTATTCGACTGCTCGATCAAAAACCTTCGCATTTTGTCTCACCATCCATGCACTTAAGCTTGGATGATATCGCCAAAACCCTTCACGAAGAGTTAGAAACACCGCTAGAGGTCTCTGCCGAAGAAATAATTCAAAAAGTACGTGAAGTACTCCGCGACAAATATAAAACTGCCGATGTAGGAATTACTGGTGCCAATTTTTTAATAGCTGATACAGGGAGTATTGCTATTACAGAAAATGAAGGCAACGCTCGTCTGGTCGCGACTTTCCCTAAAACACATATTGTCTTAGCCGGTATAGAGAAGATCATCCCCACACTTGCTGATTTAGATTTGTTCTGGCCTCTATTGGCATCACATGGCACTGGGCAAAATCTGACTGCCTATAACTCGATTTTCAGTGGTACCCGCCAAGACAACGAAAGTGACGGCCCGACGGAAATGTATGTTATTTTGCTCGACAATGGCAGAACCAATCTACTTGCAAAAAAAGAACAACGACAAGGCCTCTATTGTATACGGTGTGGCTCTTGCCTGAATGTTTGTCCTGTCTATCAACATATAGGCGGCTCTACCTACAACAGCACCTATCCGGGACCAATAGGCTCACTCATTTCACCACACCTTGAAGGGATGAAAGAATTCAAGCACCTTTCGTATGCCTCTACTCTTTGTGGCAAATGCACGGAAGTTTGCCCAGTAGGCATTGATATCCAAAAAATGCTATTGCTCAACAGGCGTGACGCTGTACAGGAGAACTTAACTTCCACGAGTGAGAAACGGGCTTGGAAAAGTTTTGCTTATCTCGGGCAGAAAAGAAGATTACTCGATTTTTTTGGTGGTAGGGCCAAAAGCATTTTAGCACGTATCTTATTCAAAAAAGCTTGGGGATCGCATAGAGAGCTTCCTAAATTTCCAAACAAATCCTTTTCCGCACTATGGAAAGCAGAGAACAAGAACCGAGAGTAAAAAATAAAGATAGAGACAAATAACTAGAGTATACGCTATATTTTTTTTATCACATAAAAAATCGATCCGGGAGCTATTCTATTGATTTTTAGGGTAGCATGATAGCTAACGTTGCTTTTTAGTAATCTGGATATAATTTTATCTAAAATGACATAGATTTTGTATGAATATATTGGTTTGCTAAAGAAGCCTCCTGCAATGCGTTGCATAAAGGAAGTCGCTGTAAAACAATATTCTTTTGAAATTATTTCAATCGGATACTTACTTAGTTCGTTTTCGAAGAATGTCATCGGGATTCCACGTTCATTCTTTGTCAATCCCTTTCTAGGTAATCGCCAATCACCCATCGATATTATCGGCTCCCGTATGAGCAAATACCCATCTTTTTCAACAACTCGAATTAGCTCACTTATGACATAGGAGACATTTGGTATATGATGTAATGTACCAAAGCAGGTGACCAAATTAAACGAACTATCAGTAAAAGGCAAATTGCCACTGATATTAGGTTTCACATATTGGGGAGTTAAATGGCCAATTTTATTATTTATTAGACTATCAGATGGTTCAACGATGGTCAAATTATCAATATTTTTAACAATGGGCTCAAATTCATATCCCCAAGCCGACCCAAATCCCAATACATTCGCTAAATGCATCTCCTTTATCTTATTAAATCCATGTATCTGATTCATCATATGATAGCCATAAGAATATGAATCTTTATCTTTACTACCTAGATTCGCATATCCTTCCGCTTCTTCATCATACCATTGCTTAATTCGTTCAAATGAAAAATCATCTCCATACAATTTCTCCCCGGAAAAATATTCTTCCATATCATAAATCGTAAAATTACAGCAAACTCGCTCGTATCCACAATAATACAATTTCTATTTTATTTTATCAAAACACAATACCCCTACTTAAGTCCACCGGCTATATAAAAAAAACAAAACCTTGACGATGGGCGTCAAGGTTTGTTACTAACCAATTATAAACCTAAATTATGAAAAGACTACTTTATATATAACATTCCGATCTTCCTGGAATTGTTGATACAAATTTACAGCATCATTTATCCTTAACCAAAGATTTGAGTCAGAAAGTTGTGACAACAACTAATTTGTGACAAAGGAATGAAAGTTCTTGTTATAACAAATAAATATTTGGCAACTTTGAGTAAGTTCGATGGAATTAGTGTTCGTTTTTATTGATTACATTTGTAGCAACTATGTTTTTGAGCAAACTTAAAGATATTAACCATATTTTTCTCGATGTCGATGGAGTACTGACCAATGGACGTATTTTGGTAACAGAGCATGGAGAGCAACTCCGTACCTTTAACGTAAAAGATGGCTACGCCATCCAATACGCCATAAAAGCAGGCCTCCACGTCTTTATTATTACGGGCGCAAACTCCCTTGGTATTCAAAAGCGTTTCCAGAACCTCGGGGTTCAGGAAATACACCTTGGTGTTACGGACAAAGAGGCCGTATTCGAACAACTTCGAAGCAAATACGCGTTTGAGTACACCAATTGTATGTTTATCGGCGACGATTTGCCCGATCTCGAATGTATGGAAAAAGCTGGGCTAGCGGTATGCCCTTCCGATGCTGCCGAAGAAATTAAAAATATTTGTCACTATGTGTCCACTAAAACGGGTGGAGATGGAATTGTACGGGAGATGTTGGAAAAAGTCCTGAAACTTCAAGCGAAATGGCATCCCGACACTCATATCAAAAGCCTCTAACATGCTTTTAGATAAACTTCATCAAATATCTATAATTTTAGGATCTCAATCCCCTCGTCGAAAGGAGCTGTTGGCAGCGATGGATATAAATTTCGACGTGGAGGTACATCCTGTGAATGAAGAAATCAATACAAATATAGATCCGATAGATATCGCCAAAAATATTGCGCTAATAAAGTTAGCGGCCTTCAACGATGAAAGATATTTCCCGAAACTAGTCATTACTGCAGACACGATAGTGGTGTCTCCCACCGGTATAGTATTAGGTAAGCCTGTAAACGAAAGGGATGCTTTCCATACTATAAAAAGCTTATCAAATAAAGAGCATGTAGTCATTACTGGTGTCGCTTTGCAATACGAAGGTACGGTGGTCAGTTTTGCAGAAACTACTCGCGTGAAACTGTCAAAATTGACCATACCGGAGATTCTTTATTATACCAGCAAGTATAAGCCCTATGATAAAGCAGGCTCTTATGGTATTCAGGAGTGGATAGGACGTATAGGCATAGACCGATTAGAAGGAAGTTTTGAAAATGTAATGGGCCTACCTACACAACGGCTATATCGAGAACTTAAAGATTTATTTCACCTGCAGTAATATCTGCCCCTCTAGCAGTCTCACACCTATACCGTCTAAACTATTTAATATGGTATCTCACACCTGTATAAAACATCCGTCCAGTCAATGGTCCCCAAAGTAAATTCGTATCAAAATGAGGTCCAAAGGGATCATCAAAACCAAGAATAGGATCTTTTTGATAGTAGTTGGATAAGTTCTCCCCTCCTATGTATATATCAACATTTTTGCTTTTACCTAATGTCCTGCTAACCTGAGCATTCATTGTCACATATGCCGGAGAAGTCTCCGATAACTGATAGGCTACCGGATTGCTTCCTGTGGAAGGAAGTCTTTTTTCACCTACTACATTCAGGGTATAATCAAAGCTCCATCCGCTATGCAAGTTATATGCAAGATTCATAAAACCACGGTGTTTTGCAGTCAACGGCTTTTGTAAGCGTCCATTGACATAATCGGTTTGCACATCCAGTAATCGATAAGCTAATCTTGTCTCAAAGTGTCTCATTGGCATAAAGCGAAATTCAGCTTGCAAACTATTCGAGAACGATTTCCCTTGAAGATTATAGAAAGAAACAGCTGCTGGGTCCTCATAGTCAATGACGACTTGATCAAGGAAGTTATTATGAAACAATTCTAATGAAATACCAGACTCTCTACCGAACAGCTGGAAATTCTGATCCACGGTCAATCCCGTATTCCAAGAAACCTCGGGTTGGAGATTATAAGCAGATCCGGAAGAAACATGGGAAGCAAAGTCAATCATTCTACTTGAAGCCAAGACGCTGATATTTTCGGCAAATATATTTGCCGTCCGCTGACCACGTCCAGAACTTAACCGTATAGTTGTCCCAGCGACTGGAGTATACCGTAAAACGGCTCTTGGCGTAGTAAACCAACCATATAATGAATTATAATCCTGTCTTATTCCCAATACCGCATCAAATTTTTCGGAAGGGCTAAAGGTATATTCCGCAAAAGCCCCTGCTACTATCTCCTCACGGTCAAAGTTGTATACATCTGTCTCAGCTGTTAAATCTTCCTGATAATTATCATAGTTGAGGGACGTCCCTATCTTATATTTGTGCACAACAGAACCCAACACGTCCTGGAAAATTAAATTAGCGTATCCATTCGTTTGGTTTCCAGTATAGGTATTAAGACCAAAATAACTATCTTGTTTGTAATTTGATCCTGCCAGCTGTAAGCCTATACTCCTTAATCTATTCTCAGGAAAAATATAGCCAATCTTTGCAAACCCTTCTATACGTTCATTATCGAAGCCTATTCCATATTTATTTGTTGTAGATCGATCGGTATTTTCGTTGAAATCGATTTCCCCTCCCGTACGGTCATCCTTCAAATATTTTACACCGAACTGAACAATAGTGCCCTTCCCATTCTCATAATTCCATCTATTTATACCTGAAAAAAGATTTCCAATCGGTGCGTCTCTAAAGCCATTATTACTGAAATTCATGTTCTTGTTATACATGAAATTATCATGCAACAAAAAACCAACAGACCAATCCTGATTGATCTTATGAGCCAAATTCAGATTGACATCGGTACGTCCCATATTATTGGCATACGCATTGAAAAAGAGCCGTTCTGACTCTTGTGGCTTTTTCAGCTCCACATTGATCTGCCCCGACATATTCTCAAATCCGTTGACCACTGAACCTATACCTTTACTGATTTCGATAGAATTTATCCATGTACCAGCAATGCTATTTAAACCCAATGGTGTAGCGAAACCCCGTGGCCCAGGGAGATTTTCAACTGTCAATTGAGTATATATTCCGCTCAAACCCAACATCTGTATCTGTTTACTGCCCGTAACAGCATCATTACTTACGACATCAACGGATACATTCGTCTCAAAACTTTCACTCAGATCACAACACGCTGCTTTGAACAACTCTCGGGCAGTCAAGATTTCAACACGGTTAGGAGTCAATGCATCGATATACGTAGATTTTTTCTTTCTGGAAACAATGACTTCTGACAGCACATTATTTTGTGCATGTATAACCAATACCTCATGCAAATCCTTTATCCTTATGGTATCAGGCTGCATACCGGCATAGGAAAACACAAGGTGTTCATTTCCTTGTTCATGTTTTATCTTGAAAACACCATTTTGGTTAGACAATTCCTGCCTAGCCGGCCCCTCTAACCACCTTACGTTAGCCCCTACAATTGGAGTCAAATCCCCTTTACCACTTTCGTTGACAACTACACCGGTAATAACATGCTCATGATCGGAGTGGTCATCCTCACTATTTTGTGTTACATCATGGTTTTCTGTTGCATCATGCTGATGCTCTTTCTGGTGATCCTCTCCGCCAAGCCTCTCATACAGACAACACTCATGCAGCTTTTCATAGATCTCATCTGGAGCTTTAAATAAGGGCGTGTCATGGCCCACCTTTGCAATGGCCTTTTGTATCGTCTCAAGTTTAACCTTTTTTGAATTGTAGTTCACGGTAAGATGGTGTGTTTTGACGTCCCAAACAGCGGTTTTAACGCCATCAATACCCGCTGCAGCTTCAATTCGCTTTTTACATAGACCACAGTTGCCAGCCACTTCAAACGTTTTGGTACTATCAGTTTGGGCATACGTAAGATTGTTCAATCCTATTACAAATACAATTAAGGTTATTATATTTATTGTTATTTTCATTTTTTCTCACTCTTGTTATTATACATACAATAGACAAATCCTTGACGATATATATATATATATATCGTCAATTGAATTATAAACGAGAAAAATTCTAAATCCTAAAAATACAATTGTATAGATATATCGGTGGAGAAGAGTTCGCAAAAGCGAACACATGAGTTGACGACGTCCATTCCTTCGAAAATGAAAGAAAAGAAAATATATCCTGCATCCAAGGAATGGTCAGGATTGCAGGATTAAGTGATGGCGTATTATCTTTCGTAAAAGAGAAGACTTTATGAGATAACTGATCGAGCTTCAACTCCATATCCTCGCAGTTACCTCCCTGACAGTCCTTTTTTATTTCATCACGACTTTGTGGTGTATGGTGACAAAGAGGACAGGTATCATGAAGGGCTTTTTCATTCGAAATAGCCCAAAGCACATTATCTGCACAACGATGTATTTGAAAAGTAATTCCAAAAGATACAATCGTATAACATACACACAAAAAGACAATAAAAATCTTCTTCATTTACGACAAAAATAACAATAAAAATAATTTATAATCGTTACTTTTATGTTAAACTTTTTATAACCAACTGTTTTTGGAGGATCCTAGAATGATTAATCACATCTTACACACACCATTAGACGTAATTGCAGCGATTATTTTTTTAATAATTTTTGCCATCCTATTATTAAAACTAAACAACATGTTACTCAACAAGTTGGGTTAATACATTTTTTATTCCTATTTGTCTTTATGACTACCTTTAGGATTGGATATTGATGATCGCATATCCGTATCTGCCTGGATATTTTGCATCTTATAGTAGTCGAACACACCTAAATTTCCACTGCGAAAAGCTTCTGCCATTGCCAATGGTATCTGAGCCTCTGCTTCGATTACCTTCGCCTTGGCCTCTTGTGCCTTAGCTCTCATCTCTTGTTCGTTGGCTACTGCCATCGCTCGGCGCTCTTCGGCACGTGCGTTTGCAACCTTTAAATCAGCTTCAGCTTGATCAGTCTGCAGTTTAGCTCCTATATTTTCACCGATATCCATATCTGCGATATCGATAGAAAGTATTTCAAAAGCAGTTCCCGAATCCAGTCCTTTAGACAATACCGTTTTCGATATTCTATCTGGATTTTCTAAAACTTGCTTATGGTCTACCGATGAGCCGATTGTTGTGACAATCCCTTCACCCACACGCGCCAAAATAGTCTCCTCACCAGCACCACCTACCAGCTGATGGATGTTAGCCCGCACAGTTACTCTAGCTTTGGCTATAAGTTGAATACCATCTTTCGCTACAGCAGCTACGGGAGGTGTATTAATGACCTGCGGATTTACAGATAGTTGAACAGCATCAAACACATCCCTACCTGCCAAGTCTATTGCGGTAGCTAGTTTAAAGTCTAACGGAATATTAGCTTTATCAGCAGATATTAATGCTTTAATAACCCTATTGACATTTCCTCCGGCAAGGTAATGCGTCTCAATTTCATTCGATGTGATACGTAAACCAGCCTTAGTAGAGATAATCATTGCATTTGTTACCAATGCTGGGGGGACTTTACGAAGGCGCATAAGCACCAAATTCAATAAACTTATTTTTACATTGGACAATTGGGCCGTAAACCATAGGTTAACAGGCAATAAATAAAGCAATAAAAAGAAAGCTATTACACCTCCAACAATGGACATAATTAAAGTGATTTCCTGAGTCATATCTGCGTAGTAATTAATTTCCTCTAAATATATCAATTAAAAATCGATTTCTATTCATTTTTCAGTCGAATATTTGGAGGAAATTGTTATTAAAACAAGTATATTTGTATCCAAGGTTGCTTTTCGAGGACCTTCTAAATTGGATATTGTTATAAATCAAAATTAAAACCACCATCTACCGTTTTTATTTTGTTTATAAGACTTTTGTAAATTTCCATTATGCAATTAAGTGCAAATTGGTAGCTTAGCAACGATAACAAAATAGATTGGCTAAACATTGCCTGAATACTTTTAATCGAGAGAAATTCGATGAATAATAGAAACAAATTAAAATTCCAGCTTTTCCTTAGCATCGGCTTTGCTTCCTTGATCATCATTTGCTCAACTGTTTATTTCTTTAAACAGTTATCTTCATTTTTACAGAAGAATGAAGAAATTATTTCAAATACCTTACAACAAACTTCCTATGCTAACAAATTAGAATCTGATTTGTTTAAGCTAATCCAATACAAAACGGATTACCTAGCCCAAAACAAACACCTTAACAATCTGCCCTACCAATCTACAATCAACGAAATAAGTCACACATTATTAGCCTTAGAGAATTCTTCGAAACAATCGAAAAAATCAGCTATCGTACAGGAGTTTGACAAGCTCAACACAATTTCTTTAGAAATCACGGATATCCAAAGGTTTATTGAAAACATCCAAGACAATCCCAAAGATAAAGTCATATCGGATTTAATTGGTGAGCAAACGAAAGCCAAAACTACCCTAGACCAGTTTATCAATGAATTAATTCTGGCTCGTCAGACGAAGCTGAAAGAAAGCAGTACAAACATTACAATTGCCAAAAGAATTACAATAACGTCAATAACAGTAGCATTATTCATTATATTATATACGTTTATCAAGGTATATCAAATCCTACAATATGTACGACAATCCCGATTGGAATTAAAGCAATTAAATACCGATTTTCAAACTGCTACAACAAATATTGAAAACACAAACTGGGCGCTGCAATCTGTCTCACTCTTAAACGAAAAATTAAGTGGAGTAGATGACGAAAACAAGATAAGTAAAGAGGTACTAGATATGTTCAACACCGTATTGCCTCTAGCCACTTCGGCAATGTATATACGTAAAGTTGATTCGGATGAATTTCACCTAAAGTCATCTCAGGGTATAAACGCTGTACATAGACTGACTACCTTCAAATCTGGAGAGGGGTATCTGGGCAAAGTTGCTGATGACAAAACAATTGTCAAAGTACCTATTACCGAATATGTTCGATTGAAGTCGGAGACTTCCATCATTGATCAGCTTCCTACAATCGTTTATTTGTGTCCGTTGGTCTACGAAGATCAGTGCATCGGACTAATCGAGCTGTCTATAAGCGGCAATACACCAGAAACTGCTGAAAGATATGACATATTCCTTCAAAGGGTCTGTCGTAATATAGCGATGAGTGTGAGGTTTGGTCAAAGTCATATGCTCGTCGAGCAACTCCTTGAAGAAACCCAACAGCAAGCCGAGGAATTGGAAGCCCAGCAGGAAGAACTACGAATCACCAACGATGAACTCGTCCATAAAACACATCTTTTGGAAACTTCGGAAGAAGAACTCCGCGTACAACAAGAAGAATTAATGCAAGCAAACTTTGAGCTGAACCAAAAAGCACATGAGCTTGAAAAAAGAAATATCGAACTGAATAAAGCGCAGCAAGTTGTTGAACAAAAAGTCGAAGAGGTACAACAAGCGAGTGCATATAAATCCGAGTTCATGGCGAATATGAGCCACGAATTACGAACCCCTTTGAACAGCATCCTTATATTGGCAAAACTTTTGGGAGACAATAAAGGGCAGAACCTCTCCGAAGAGCAAGTAAAGTTTGCCCGCATCATACATGGCGCAGGGACAGATCTGTTGGATTTAATCAATGACCTACTTGATCTCGCCAAAATAGAATCCGGAAAAATGGAACTGAACCTAGACGCTATCCTTCTCCAGGATTTTGCCCAGCATATTGAAGGTTTATTTAAAGAATTAGCCAAAGATAAGGGCATTGACTTTCGTATAGATATTGATTCCGATGCCCCAAATCAGATTATTTCCGATGAGTATCGGATTCAGCAAGTCCTTAAAAACTTTCTTTCCAATGCTTTCAAGTTTACACCAAAACAGGGAAAGGTTGTCTTTTCGATATTCGAACAAGATAACCTCATACATTTTCAGGTAAAAGATACGGGGAAGGGTATATCCAAGGAAAAACAAGATCTCATATTCGAAGCTTTCAGACAGGAAGATGGCTCGACTAACAGGAAGTACGGAGGAACAGGCCTCGGGCTCTCGATCAGTCGTGAAATCGCGTTTTTACTGAAAGGTAAAATACGATTAGAAAGTGAAATAGATAAGGGAAGTACCTTTACCTTAGTTATTCCCATTGAATTAAAAGCTGAACCTACTATTACCGACAACGCGGCAACACAAGTCATCGAAGAAAAATCATCAAAAATAAGCCTATCACCCAAAAATAATCCTGAAGATTCGATCGTACAGAAGGATAAGGAGATACTTATTATAGAAGACGACATAAATTTTGCCGATATCCTCAGAGGATTTGCCGAAAATTATGGCTTTAATGTACAATTGGCTCACGATGGGGCAATGGGTATTAAATTAGCTAAAGAAAGAATTCCCAGCGCTATTATCTTGGATGTTATGCTCCCCATAGCCGATGGATGGAAAGTTCTTGATGCCTTAAAATCAGATGAAAACACGAAGCACATTCCCATACATATGATGTCTGCCGCAGCTTTTCAGAAAAAAGATTTCTTGGAAAAAGGTGCTATCGGCTTCATGCACAAACCCGTCACGGAAAAGACTATTCAGAAAACCTTCGAAAACATCGATCTGAACCTGAGCAAATCGGTAAAAAAAATCTTACTTATCGAAGACCAAGAGCTCCAAAGCGACTTTATAAAACAAACGTTCTCTGAACATCAAATCAACGTGATCCAAGCTTTCTCCATCGAGGCCGGTATCAACAAAATGAAAGAGGAGCCTAACATCGACTGCATCATTTTGGATTTGGTGCTCCCCGATGGCAATGGTATCGATTTCATTGAAGTCTTGAAAGAAGACCCTTTATTAAACAATGTGCCTATAATCATCAATACTGCAGCAGAGCTTTCTAAGGAACAACACGACAAAATACTCTCTTACGCTAGAGCAACGATTCTTAAATCAGACAAGTCTAACGACCGGCTTATTGACGAAGTCCAGTTATTTCTAAACAAAATAAATGATGTTTCCTATAAACCGATAAAGGATCCCGCAAAGATAAACCGATTAGACAATCACAGCAACTTGGAAGGAAAAACCGTCTTGATTGCAGATGATGACATGAGAAATGTGATCGCCTTATCCACTTCTTTGCAAGCCTACAACATGAACATCGAGATAGCCAACAATGGATTAGAAGCTGTTAAGATCATAGAAGAGCGTGGTGAAAAAATCGACATTGTACTGATGGACATTATGATGCCTGAAATGGATGGCCTTGAGGCTATTCAACGGATTCGGAGTAACATGCGGTATAAAAATCTCCCCATATTGGCAGTCACTGCAAAAGCTATGAAAGGGGATAAGGAAAAGTCTTTACAAGTAGGAGCAAATGACTATGTCAGTAAGCCAATTGATATCGACAAGCTCACTTCATTGATGCAAATATGGATGGGGTAGATAAAAATAAAACGATTACGTTTGAAGAATTGGATGAGGTAGTCTATTTACTACAAATGGCCTCGGACTTTGATATTTCAGGTTATTCAAAATCTTCACTCAAACGAAGACTAGAGAGGCTGATGGCTATGGAAACAATGGATATTGTGGACCTGAAAAATGCCATACTAAATATTGATGGCTTTACAACCTACCTCATGCAAGAAGTTTCTGTCAACGTAACCGAAATGTTTAGAGATCCTCCATTTTTTCAAGCCCTAAGAGAAAACGTCATTCCCTATTTAAAAACCTTTCCACAGATACGATTATGGAGCGCCGGTTGTGCAACAGGTGAAGAAGTATATTCCCTCGCGATATTGCTGCAGAAAGAAAACATTCTTGATAGATCCTTTATTTATGGCACAGATATCAACCAAAAGACATTAACTATCGCAAAAAACGGCGTGTATTCTATCGAAAAAATAAAACAATACACCGAAAATTTTAACAAAGTTTATGGCTTATCGTCGCTTTCTAATCATTATACCGCCATGTACAATGCCGCCATCATCAACCATGAATACCGATCAAAAGCACTTTTCTCATCACATAATCTTGTATCAGACGGTGTTTTTAATGAATTCCAACTGATATCCTGTAGAAATGTGATGATTTACTTCGACAAAAAGCTACAAGAAAGAGTATTAAACCTATTCTATGAATCATTGAATTTGTTTGGTTTCCTATGCTTAGGAGCCAAAGAAAGCTTATATGGCCATTCTATCAAGGAGAATTTTAAAATTATTGATAAGAATTATAACATATTTCAAAAAATTAAATAATGAATACGGCGCAAGAAATTATATTAGTTGGAGGATCCGCCGGATCATATAATTTGATTTTGGATATCTTAAATGTGTTGCCCCGAAACATATCTGCTGCCGTTTGTATCGTTATACATCGAAATCCGCGGTATGAAACACAAATCGAACAATCCCTCACCAAAAGACTCCAAAGGGATGTTACTTCTGTTGTCGATAAAATAGAGATCCTTAAAAATGGTATCTATTTCGCTCCTCCAGGCTACCATCTCTTAATCGAACCCGATTATACCTTTTCGTTGGACACTGCCGAACCGGTAAACTATTCGAGGCCTTCCATTGATGTCCTATTTGAAACAGCCGCAGAGATTTACACGAAAAACTGTACGGCCTTTTTATTATCGGGAGCCAACCATGACGGGGGTAAAGGCTTAAGATCAGTCTATGAGAAAGGAGGACATATTTTTGTACAAAACCCCGAAGAAGCATTCATAGCTACTATGCCAAAATACGCCTTGCAATTAAATCCGACAGCAATCGTATTATCCAAATCGGACATCATCAATTTTTTTAGAAATCTCCATTGACTTCATGTGGTATGAAAAACATCAACCTTTTAATATTAGATGATAAGGAAGAAAATATCATTAGTTTACGAGCTTTACTCGCTGAGATCGACAGTATCAATATTATTTGTTCTACAGATCCCAATGAAGCCTTAAAAATCTGCTGGAAAAACGACATCTCCATCGCCTTGGTAGATGTTCAGATGCCTGAGATAAATGGTTTTGAGTTTGTGTCCCTGTTAAAGTCAAGCGCAAAAACTTCCCATATATTGGCTATCATGGTAACGGCTATTTCCAAGGAAGACAAATTTTTGATCCAAGGGCTGCAAAGCGGTGCGGTGGATTATTTATACAAACCCTTAAACCCAGAAATCACCATAGCCAAGGTTAAATCTTTTATCAACCAAATCCATATCCAAGAAGAGATTATCCAAAAAAATCAGGAGCTAGAACTTTCAAAAAAAGCATTGATTCAAGCACACCAAGAAGCTGAAGATGCACGAAAATCAAAGGAGATCTTTCTAGCAAATATGAGCCATGAAATCAGAACGCCTATTAATGGTATCGTAGGTATTGTACACATGCTTAAAAATGCCAATCTAAATAGTATACATCAAGACTGGATCAATAGACTAGAGATGGCCTCCGACTCGCTGTTGCTCATCATCAATGACATACTAGACATTTCAAAGATTGATTCGGATAAACTGAAAATCGAACTGGAAGAGTTTCACCTTGAAAATCTCCTCTTGGATATTGAGAATTTTTTTCGCGTCAAAGCTGCTAATAAACAAATTGATTTTAAAGTTGATGTAGATCCAAACCTTCCCAAATATGTGAAATTTGATTCGCTAAGACTACAGCAGATCATTTCAAACTTCATCTCAAATAGCCTTAAATTCACAGATAAAGGAGAGATCGTACTATCTGCGACCAACCTTGGAAAACAAAACGATCGAACCAAAATCAAGTTTACAGTAAAAGACACAGGTATTGGCATAAAACCGGAAGCTGTCGAAAAAATATTTTTGGCTTTCGAACAGGGTGACGACGGCATAACGAAGAAATTTGGCGGTACTGGCTTAGGCTTGGCCATCGTAAAAAGACTGGCTAAGTTACTGAACGGCATAGTTTATGCCGAAAGTGAATATGGACATGGTTCTCAATTTTCATTTGTGGTGGAAATGGAAGAAATATATCGAATTGAGAACATCAAAAGTCAAAAAAACCTCCTTTATAACCAACTACCTAAACTCAAGACATTGAATATCCTCTTAGCAGAAGATAATGATCTGAACAGCTTCATGCTATCTCACATGTTACAAACATGGAGCTGTAACGTGACTATCGTAAAAAATGGTCGACTCGCCTTAGAGGCCATTGATGAAGCCACTTACGATGTTATACTTATGGACACACACATGCCCATTATGAGCGGCTTTGAAGCAATTAAGCAAATCCGGAGAAGTTATCATGAACATGTACGCAAAATACCTATTATTACCATATCAGCTTCGGTATTAGAACATGAGCAAGAGGCTGCCTTTGAAGTAGGGGCTGACGAAGTGATCGGTAAACCTTTTAATCCGGTCGAATTGTATAACAAAATTGTTAAAGTATGCCATTTATATGACGAGGAAGACCAATAATTGTGATATCTCACATGGATTCTATAAATAAATGATGTAACTTTATGCCTGTTAACAAAGATTTAAAACAATTTATTCCAATGAAAAAATTATTTGTAATTCCATTTTTAGCAGCTGGATTAATATTTGTTGCCTGCAACAATGCATCCAACTCCGGCAACAACGATAGTCAAACTACAACTACCGAAGAAACCACACAAGTTGAAGCCGTCCCTGGTATTGAAGATGTAACTCTATCCAATACTTGGGCCATAGAAGGCAATGATCAGATGAAGTTTAATATAGAGCTAATTCGCGTTAAAGCAGGTGAACCTGTAGAGGTTACTTTAAAAAACGTCGGAGAAATGCCTAAAGAATCAATGGGACATAACTTTGTTGTTCTTCAACCAAATGTAGATCTACCTACTTTCGGAGGGGAAGCTGCCGCCGCTAGTGGCGATGATTACATTCCAAAATCTTCCTTATCTTCCATCGTAGCTCATACGAAGCTTTTGGGACCAGGCGAAGAAGACAAGATTACGTTTACCCTGGAAAAAGGTGTCTACCCATTTATTTGTAGCTTTCCTGGACATTACGGCGTAATGCAAGGAAAAATCGTCGCAGAATAACTAAAATCAGCATTAGTATAAAAAACGTCTCCTGTATTACTTAGGCTAATACGGGAGACGTTTTTTGTATCTAATATATTGGCATAACTTACAGATAAATCTTAACTTAGCTGCAAATTTTAAATTCGCAAAGATGCAATATGATGTTATAGTAATAGGTAGCGGCCCTGGTGGTTATGTAGCCGCTATCCGTTGTGCTCAACTGGGGTTAAAAACAGCCATAATAGAAAAATACAGTTCTTTCGGAGGGACATGTCTGAATGTAGGCTGTATCCCTTCCAAGGCATTATTGGATACATCCGAACATTATCATAATGCTGCACATACTTTTGCTGGACATGGTATATCGCTAAGCAATTTGAAGATAGATATCCAGAAAATGATGGAGCGAAAGAACGACGTCATTGCACAAAACACGGCGGGTATCTCCTTTCTTTTTAAGAAAAACAAAATTGATACGTACCAAGGAGTCGGGTCTTTCATAGACAAAAACACCATCAAAATTACAAAAAGTGATGGTAAAGCAGAAAATATCAATGGCAAGAATATTATTATTGCTACAGGCTCAAAACCTACCGCTTTGCCTTTTCTTCCTATTGACAAAAAAAGAATCATCACCTCCACTGAAGCGTTAAACCTTTCCGAAGTCCCTAAACACCTTATCGTTATTGGCGGAGGCGTAATAGGTCTCGAGCTCGGGTCTGTATATGCACGTCTAGGAGCAAAGGTATCAGTCGTGGAATATGCCAAATCTATCATCGGCACAATGGACAGTGGTTTAGGAAAAGAATTACAGCGGGTTCTTAAAAAATCTCTCGGCATGGAGTTTTTCCTAGGCCATAAAGTGACAGGAGCGGCTACGAAAGGTAAAAAAGTAACGGTAACGGCGGAAGATGCTAAAGGACAAGCCGTCTCATTCGAAGGAGACTATTGTATTGTGTCTGTAGGTCGTGTAGCTTATACAAAAGACTTAGGGTTAGAGAATGTAGGTATTACCCCCGAAGAAAGAGGCAACAAAATCCCAGTAAACGATCATTTAGAAACCGAAGTAAAAGGAATATATGCCATCGGTGATGTAGTAAAAGGAGCAATGTTAGCCCATAAAGCTGAAGACGAAGGCGTATACGTCGCGGAATATATCGCTGGCCAAAAACCACATATTGATTACAACTTAATTCCAGGTGTAGTTTATACTTGGCCCGAGGTCGCATCGGTAGGTCTAACGGAAGATCAACTGAAAGATGCTGGTAAAAAGTTTAAGTCAGGATCGTTCTCTTTTAAAGCATCAGGTAGAGCAAAGGCATCGGGCGATACAGATGGCTTCATCAAAGTATTAGCCGATGCGGATACCGATGAAATTTTAGGCGTACACATGATAGGCCCCCGCGCCGCAGACATGATCGCCGAAGCTGTAGTGGCTATGGAGTACAGAGCTTCTGCAGAAGATGTCGGACGTATTTGTCATGCACATCCAACCTATACCGAAGCTTTCAAAGAAGCGGCCCTAGCGGCAACAGCAAATCGAGCTATACACGCTTAAAATAATACAGAGGTAAGACAGAAGTTTTGCCTCTTTTTTTTAACCTTTTATTTAAGTTTATTATGAACTTTCACACACGAAAATGGATAAAACCAGAAGATTTGAATCCCAATGGTTCCTTGTTCGGAGGAACATTACTTCGATGGATAGATGAGGAAGCGGTAATTTATGCGATTGTGCAGTTGGGCAATCCACATGTCGTAACTAAATATATCTCAGAAATCAACTTCGTCAGTTCTGCCAAACAAGGCGATATCATCGAATTAGGAATTACGGCAACACATTTTGGAACAACTTCTATTACGATGAAGTGCGAAGTACGCAACAAAATTACACGGAAAACGATCCTATCGATTGATAAACTAGTTTTCGTGAACTTAGACAAAGACGGTCATCCTGTGCCACATGGCAAAACAGAAATTACCTACGCCTATATGAGTATAGAAAATCTTCCAGATAGAAAGGGATAAAGACCGGGAGCACAGTAATGCTACGCTATCCTTAAAGCCTACAGCTTATTGTTTATAACCTAAAACTATCTCACGCTTCACATCACGCTCAATCCAAAAAGAAACAATGGGAATCACGGATAGTATTAAATATTTTAGTACCCTCGCTAATTTCCAATTATAGCTTTGCCAGCACATAACCAAAAAAATTAAAAACAGGACGACTAGAAACCCATGAATAGAGCCTGCGATACGAACAGCTTCCGGGATGTCTGCCAAATATTTTAGCGGCATAGCGACAAAAAAAAGAATAACGGTAGAAACTGCTTCCCAAAGTGCGATCTGTTGGAATATCCTTAACATATTATTTCGTAATGATTAATGTGCCCCAAAAATAGTCCAATTATACACAAGACAAGAACCAGACTGCTTTATTGACTCTTGATTGACAATCCATGATAAAACATTAAATTCACTACCTTTGAAAAAAATAAATTTGATATGCAGAAAATCAAAGATTATGTAGAAGCCCATAAAGATCGCTTCTTAGACGAACTATTTGAATTATTGCGTTTTCCGTCAGTCAGTGCTGATCCCCAGTTTAAGGAAGGCGTGCTCCAAACCGCTGAATATGTCGCCGAAAAACTAAAAGATGCGGGGGCGGACAATGTCGAAATATGTCCAACAGCGGGGTATCCCATTGTGTATGGCGAAAAAATCTTCGACACCTCTTTACCTACCATCTTAGTTTATGGACACTATGACGTACAACCCGCGGATCCATTGGAGCTTTGGGAAACCCCACCATTCGAGCCCACCGTCCGTAATGGCAAAATATATGCCCGTGGTGCCGCTGATGATAAAGGTCAGTTTTATATGCACGTTAAGGCCTTTGAATATATGGTGAAAAATAACCAATTGGCATGCAACGTCAAGTTTATGATTGAAGGGGAGGAAGAAGTAGGTTCTGCTAATTTAGGCATCTTCGTCCGGGAAAATCAAGAGCGCCTTAAAGCCGATGTTATCGTGATTTCTGACACCTCCATGATTAGCTTAGAAACACCTTCATTAGAAACTGGTCTTCGTGGTCTTTCCTATGTAGAAGTAAAAGTTATAGGCCCTAATCGGGATCTGCACTCCGGAGTATATGGAGGAGCAGTAGCCAACCCGGCAACCATTCTTGCACAACTGATCGCGTCCTTGCATGATGCAAACAACCATATTACCATTCCTGGCTTTTATGATGATGTCATCGAATTGACAGCTGATGAAAGAAAGGCATTGAACGAAGCTCCCTTTGATATCGAAGAATATAAAACAGACTTAGGTGTGGAGGAACTATGGGGAGAAAAAGGTTTCACACCGATCGAACATACTGGTACACGTCCGACATTGGAAGTAAATGGTATTTGGGGTGGATATATCGGTGAAGGAGCGAAGACTGTACTACCTTCCAAGGCCTATGCCAAGATTTCCATGCGGCTGGTACCTAACCAAAACTCGGAAAAAATCACACAATTATTCAAAGAACATTTTGAGGGTATCGCACCCAAGTCCGTTAAGGTAGAGGTAACACCCCATCATGGTGGTGAACCTGTTGTCACGCCTACCGACAGCATCGCATACAGGGCAGCCGAAAAAGCTTTAGAAGATACATTCAGCAAGAAACCTATTCCCACACGTGGCGGCGGCTCTATTCCCATCGTTGCACTATTCGAGGAAGTCTTAGGTATCAAGACCGTACTGTTAGGCTTTGGGTTGGACAGTGACAATCTACACTCTCCAAACGAAAAATATGGAATAGAGAACTATTTAAAAGGTATCGAAACTATTCCGCTATTTCATAAATATTACGCGGAGCTAAGTAAGTAGTATATGTCTGCTCAATCGCGTGTGACACAAAATTCCTAAGTGGACTAAAAACAGTGATTTGAATAGAATCACTGTTTTTAGTTTATAAATATTTAATTTTGACTCGGTCAACATGGTTAAAATGCTTAGAAAAACACACACGATTCTCTATTTAGCGTCAGTGCTATTCTATTTTATCCTCGCATTTCCGTTTCTATACCTATACACGCGAAATCCAAAAAAACACTTTAAACAGATTGTCTTTTTTAGAAAATGGATCAGTCTATTCGCAACGACTACTGTGGGTATACATTTCAAGGTTCAACAAGAAGTTCCCATTGATTGGTCTAAGCCTTACGTTATTTGTCCTAATCATACCTCGATTTTGGATATTACTGCACTCAACTATGCTTGTCCCCAACCCTTCTCTTTCATGGGGAAGATAGAACTATTGAAGAATCCGGTCACCCGAATATTTTTTAAGACGATAGATATTGCTGTAAATCGAAACAGTAAAATTTCGGCTTTCAAAGCTTTTAAACAAGCCGATACGTTGATCAAAGAAGGAAAATCTGTCGTTATTTTTCCTGAAGGCAAAATAGACGATGAATACCCACCCAGCTTACATAAATTCAAATCGGGCTCATTTCGTGTAGCTTTGGAAAATCAAGTGCAGATTCTTCCTGTAGTTATCCACGATGCCTGGCAAATATTATGGGATGATGGAATGAAGCTCGGATCTAAACCAGGAACTATTCATATTAGCATCCTCCGCCCCATCGATACGAAGGATATTCGCGCTGATGAGCACGAAATACTACAGCAAAAAGTATATACAGACATGCGATATCATTGGAATAGCCTCAATCTTCACAAAAATGTAAAAAACGCAAACAAAACTAATTCAAAAACCTGATTTACAGACAACTAAACAAAACATCTTCAAAATAAACATAAATGTCTTGATTTAATTAAATTAAATGCTATTTTTGCGAAAAAGGTAAGAAAACTTAATTTGTAAGACTATGTATTGGACTCTAGAATTAGCATCACATTTGGAAGACGCGCCATGGCCTGCAACCAAAGATGAACTGATCGATTATGCAATCCGCTCTGGTGCTCCAGTAGAGGTAATCGAAAATCTCCAAGCTCTGGAAGATGATGGAGAGCCCTATGAGAACATCGAAGAAATTTGGCCCGATTATCCGACAAAAGATGACTTCTTTTTTAATGAAGACGAGTATTAAAACACTATAAAAATCGCACTTACGACAGTGCGATTTTTATTTTGTGTAGCTATTAATCTTTTCTTTCGTTCTGAAGTCAGATGAGTAAACGAGTTATGCGAATCCTATTGTCATTTATCTTTATTGTATTAGCTGCGTCACTTCAAGCCCAAGAAGCGACAAAGAAAGACTGTTTAAATGACACAGCAATCGTCAAGTCTTTCATTGAAGACCTAGCGGATGAAAATAAAGCCATCGATGTAATTTTAAGTCAACATATTCTCGTAAAATATCCCTCCGACGAATTATATGATTATCTAGAGGCAAGCCTTACGGAAATCCGGATCAACCTCATGACAAAAAAAATGGAAGATATCATGTATATCTCTTATAACAATATGCCCCAAAAAGAGGTTAAAGATATCGATCCTGAAGCATTAGACACCAATAAGATGTATTTCCTAAATTACAAAAAACGGCAGATGTTAGCTGTATATATTGAAAGCGGCAAGATTGGTTCCTTTACCTTAGTTTCCAAAGGCGGTAATAAAGCGCATTTCGTAAGATATTAATTTTTCCAAAAACACTTGACTTTCTAAAAAACTTATGGGATATTTGTTTTCGACAATTAGCAAATGAAAACTAGGAGTTCAAATAAAGCATGGTGGTGGCACAACATTTAATGTTGCGGCAAATCCCTATTGCTTGAAATTGATTCATCTCAAAAAAATAGTAGGCTTGCCACATAGGTAAGCCTTTTTTGTTATTTATAAATATTAGCAAGATCTTTTTATAGATTTTTAATTTTGACTTTTTACCTTGTAAAATGAAAGAAATATTAAGACACCTATTCGAATACAAATCGTTCACCCGTAAGGAGGCCTACGAGATCTTGACAAATATCGCCACCGGTAAATATGATTCACATCAAATTGCAGCGTTTATGACGACTTATGGCATGCGCAGTATTCGCGTAGAAGAGCTTGGTGGTTTTCGTGATGCCATGTACGACCTATGCCTTAAAATAGATTTTAACGGTTATGACCTGATCGACATGTGTGGTACGGGAGGCGATGGGAAGAACACCTTCAACATTTCAACCTTGGCTTCGTTTATCGTCGCGGGAGCAGGGTATCATGTGGCCAAACACGGTAACGTGGGGGTATCATCAGGCTGTGGTTCCTCCAATGTAATGGAATATTTAGGCTATCGGTTCACAAACGACAAAGATATACTACAGAAACAGCTCGATCAAGCGAATATATGCTTCTTACACGCTCCACTCTTTCATCCCGCCATGAAGACGGTAGCACCTATCCGTCGAGCTTTGGGCGTAAAAACCTTCTTTAACATGCTCGGTCCTTTAACCAACCCGGCTAATCCACAGTTTCAATCCGTTGGCGTATTCAGTCTAGAATTAGCTCGGTTATATGGTTACCTTTATCAAACCACAACGAAAAAATACAGTATAATACATGCATTAGATGGCTATGATGAAATATCCCTGACAGGCGACTTTAAAATTATCAATAATGGTGGAGAAAGTTATTACACGGTAGGTGAATTAGGTTTCGAGCCCATAAGGACAGAAGATTTAGCTGGCGGTGACAATATAGAAGATGCGGCTGTTATCTTTAGACAAATCATTGAGGGGAAAGGTAGTGCTCAACAGCATGCTGTTGTCTTGACAAATGCAGCCTTTGCCATCAAGACATTCCATCCCGAAAAATCATTTGCTGATTGTTATGGCGAAGCCGAAGATTCCCTATTAGGAGGCAAAGCACTGAATAGTTTAACGAAATTGGTCAATACCTAGATAACTGGAACAAGTAATCACATGCTACAATGTCAAATAAAAAACTGAAAATAAAAGTCTGTGGTATGAAGCATTTAGCAAATATTGCTGAAGTTTCACAATTGCCTATTGATTACATGGGGTTTATTTTCTATCCAAAATCGGCTCGATTTGTCGGTAACCTTGCCATTGGTCATATCCCGGCGACGATAAAGAAGGTAGGTGTCTTTGTTAACGAAACAGCGGAGCGAATTTTATCCGAAGTTGAAAAGCACAGCCTTCAAGTGGTACAGCTACATGGTGACGAGACACCTGCTTTATGTGAAGCACTCCAAAACGAACAGTTAGAGGTCATCAAAGCCTTTGGCATACATGATGAATTCGATTGGTCGATGATAGAAGGGTATATTCCCTGCGTTGACTTTTTTCTCTTTGACACCAAAAGCCCGCAGCATGGAGGAACGGGACAAACCTTCGATTGGAAAAAGTTAAAAGAATATCCCTTCGATAAACCCTATTTTTTAAGTGGAGGATTATCGTTGGACAACATCAAACAAGCCGTAACATACGAAGACAAAAGGTTAGCTGGATTAGATTTGAATTCAAAATTTGAGACCCAGCCGGCCCTAAAAAATATAGACACTTTAACACAAGCATTGAAAATCATAAAAAATGAGTAAATATCAAGTAAACGATAAAGGATACTATGGACCATTTGGTGGAGCATACGTTCCCGAAATGTTGTATCCAAACGTGGAAGAATTACAAAACCAATATTTACAAATCATGGAAGCCCCTTCTTTCAAAGCTGAGTTTGAGCAGCTTTTGAAAGATTATGTCGGCCGCCCCTCCCCTTTATACCCTGCACAGCGACTTTCCAAACGATATGGTGCAAACATCTTCTTGAAAAGAGAAGACCTCAATCATACCGGTGCACATAAAATCAACAATACCATCGGTCAGATCCTGCTTGCAGAAAAATTAGGCAAAAAGCGTATCATTGCCGAAACCGGTGCGGGACAGCATGGCGTAGCGACTGCGACAGTCTGTGCCCTTAAAGGCTTGGAATGCGTTGTATACATGGGTGAGATCGACATCCAACGTCAGGCCCCCAATGTAGCACGGATGAAAATGATGGGTGCAAAGGTAGTGGCCGCTACTTCAGGAAGCAAAACCTTAAAGGACGCCACGAATGAAGCTTTACGCGACTGGATCAATAACCCGGTGGACACCCATTATATCATTGGTTCTGTGGTAGGCCCTCACCCCTACCCGGATATGGTCGCTCGTTTTCAGTCCATCATTTCGGAAGAAACCAAGAAGCAGCTGCTCGAAAAAACGGGAAAGGAAAATCCCGACATTGTCATGGCCTGTGTGGGTGGAGGCTCCAATGCTGCCGGTATGTTTTACCATTTTCTTGACGAGGAAAGTGTTAAGATTATAGCCGTAGAAGCTGCTGGTCACGGAGTCAACAGTGGAGAGTCCGCCGCAACGACCGCCTTAGGCCAAGAAGGTGTCCTGCACGGCAGCCGTTCGATATTGATGCAAACCGATGATGGACAAGTTGTTGAACCTTACTCTATTTCAGCCGGCTTGGATTATCCAGGGATTGGCCCACAGCATGCTTGGCTATTCAAATCAGGCCGGGGGGAATATGTCAGCGCCACAGACGATGAAGCGATGCAGGCGGGACTGTTATTGACACAGTTGGAGGGAATTATTCCAGCCATAGAGAGTTCACACGCTCTCGCTCATTTAGAAAAGATGACTTTTAAAGGAGACGAGACCATCGTTATTTGCCTCTCCGGTCGAGGTGATAAGGATCTGGACAATTACATGAAGTATTTTGGATTTTAGTGCACAATGATAAGCATTTTTAATTCTTATTTTTTAACCGATCCGCCAGCTGGCGGAGAGCTCATTTTTAGATAATTTTCACTCTACAGCACATGCAACTAAATAAACATTCAAACGGATTATTATCCATATATTTTACAGCAGGCTACCCTACTCTGGACAGTACAGTGCAGATTGCAAAATCCTTAGAAGAGGCAGGTGTAGACTTTCTAGAAATAGGCTTCCCCTACTCAGACCCCGTTGCCGATGGGCCTGTAATCCAACACAGTTCGGAGATAGCTTTAAAAAATGGCATGACCTTGAAAGTTCTTTTTGAACAGCTGAAAGACCTTCGCAAACACGTATCTATTCCTGTATTTTTAATGGGCTATGTTAACCCAGTCCTCCAATATGGGGTAGAAAATTTTTGTAAATCCTGTAAAGAAGTTGGTGTCAATGGAACTATTATTCCAGACTTGCCGATGTATGAATACGAAGAATTGTATAAAAGTGTTTTTGAAGAAAATGGCATCAGCAATATCTTTTTGGTAACACCACAAACTTCGGAAGAGCGTATTCGTAAAATTGATTCGCTTTCAACAAGTTTTATTTACCTACTATCCTCCAATGCAACTACAGGCAAAAATCTGGAAGTTAAAGATCAAGCCGAAAGTTACTTTAGACGCATCAAGGACTTGAAGCTGGAAAATCCATTTATCATTGGTTTCGGGATATCCAACAAAGAAACCTTCACCAAGGCGACAACATATGCCAACGGTGCCATCATTGGCTCAGCTTTTGTTAAATTATTGGCAGAAGAAAATTATTTAGAAAGGATACCTGCATTTATACAAAGTTTTAGGTAGAGGGTAGAGAAAATAGTATTTAAGCTTTCCCAAAGTTTCGAACTTTGGGAAAGCCAAAATGTCTAATGTTGCGTGACCTGCAATCGAATAGGCAATGTAAAAGCCACGCGTACCGGACGACCATTCTGAATACCGGGATTCCAATTTTTAGCTTTTTTAAGCAGTTTAATAGCAGCAGTTCCTGTTCCATAACCCATATCTTTGGTCACCACAAAAGAAGAGAGACTCCCATCTTCTTCTACTACAAAAGTAACTTGGATAATTCCTTTGGCTTCGCTATCAATCGCCCCTTGCGGAAAATTATAATTATCCGCGACCCACTGTACAAAAGCCTTCATTCCACCAATAGGTTCCGGCATGATTTCCACACTGACAAAAGCTTCTCCGAGTCCACCTTCCGAGCCTGTCAAGCTTCCTTGCCTAACTCCACTTCGCCCGCCTTCTTTCTTGATCTTGCCAAAAGCACCTTTAGGCACAAGCTCTCCTCCCTTCACACCATCCATGGTTAAATTGGCCGGCAACTTTTTCTTGTCAAGTACATCTTCCGTCATCACGATATCTTCGGTGACCAACGATTTGTCCGTCGCGTTGATCTCAGTAAATTTGATCAAGTCCTGCGCAGGCACATCCTGAGCGACTTGTTGGGGTTGTTCCTCCTTTCGAGGTTCGGGTGGAGCTATGGGCTTTTCCATTTCGAGAATTTCATCCGGTTGTATTTCTACTGTCATGACGTGCTCCTCGATTTTTTCAGGGTAATAAGGGCGATTATTTTGGCTAGCGTAAGTTACGCCACAGATACCCAAGACAACAGCAGTCACTATGCCTAATGCCCAATTGGTGGCCTGTGGTCCAATACGACGCAATTCATAAGCACCATAGGCTTTGTTCCGATCCGCAAAAATGATATCCAACCATTCTTTTGCATAAATGTTTGATTTTGTGAACATAACTGTTAAAGTTTAGCGATTACTACTATCTTCTTTAACAGTAAGATGAAAATCAGAAAGATTTTCCATATTAAACGGGCAAATCCGGGCAGAAACTATCAGACATGCATCCTTGCTAATGGTGTAATGTCTTGCCCAACAAAGTCTCCTTGGAGGAATTTATGATAGCCAGCAATGGCTATCATCGCCGCATTATCGGTACAGTATTCAAATTTGGGAATAAAGACCCGCCACGCGTGCTGTTCTCCCATTTCTACTAAGCCCTTTCGCAATCCCGAGTTAGCCGATACACCGCCAGCAATGGCTATATCCTTTACACCAGTTTGCTTGGCAGCCTTTTTCAGCTTATTCAATAAGATCGACACAATGCGATATTGTACCGAAGCACATACATCATTTATGTTTTCTTTCAGAAAGTCTGGATTTTCTTTCAATTTCCCTTGTACCATATAGAGGATAGCTGTTTTCAAGCCGGAGAAACTAAAATTCAAGTCCTGTATTTGCGGTTCGGGAAGTTGAAATGCTTGTGCATTACCCAATCCAGCATACTTATCAATCAATGGTCCTCCTGGATAAGGCAGGTTTAGGATTTTTGCTGTTTTGTCAAAAGCTTCTCCTGCTGCATCGTCCAAAGTCTCACCTAAGAGTTCCATATCAAAATAATCCTTGACCAAAACAATTTGGGTATGTCCACCCGACACCGTTAAACATAGAAAAGGAAAGTTAGGTTTAGGCTCATCGATGAAATGAGCCAAAATATGGGCCTGCATGTGATTTACCTCGATCAACGGCAGCTGTCTTGCCAATGCAAATGCTTTGGCAAAAGATGTACCTACCAAAAGTGACCCCAATAACCCAGGACCACGCGTAAAAGCTACGGCATCTATATCATTTTTCGTAATTTCGGCCTGTTGAATAGCTTGGTCTACTGTAGGAATAATATTTTGCTGATGTGCACGTGAAGCCAATTCAGGCACTACTCCACCATATTTAGCATGAATTGCTTGACTTGCAATAATATTTGACCTAATTTCGCCGTCTATACATATAGAAGCTGAAGTTTCGTCACAGGAAGATTCTATTCCAAGGATAACAGCCATTGAGGAAGTAATTTTAAGAACACAAAAATATCAAAAAAATACTGAAAATAACGTCAATCATCCTAACTAGCATTTTATTGCTCGTTTTGCTTGCTATTTTCTCCCTGCAGTTTTCTTCCGTACAGACCTATCTCACCCAGAAAGTAGCAAGTTATCTTTCCAAGGAACTCAATAGCGACATTTCCTTAGATCGTATTTACTTCAAACCTTTTTCTAGTTTGGAGCTCAGTGGTTTTAGCATGAAGGACCTTCATGGCGAAGACATCTTTACCGCTCAGCATTTATCGGCTAACTTTGTCCTATCTTACATTTTTATCAACAGACTCACTATAAATGAGATTAAACTTGAGGGCGCTCACGTCAATCTTCATATTTATCGGGACAGCACCAACTTCTCTACATTGACCCGGTATTTTTCAGCTAGCCCAAGCGGGTCTCAAACAGAGAAAAAAAAGCTAAGACTTGACCTCAAGAGAATTGAACTTATCAACAATCGGTTTAAGCTTGTCAATCACAAATTCAACCATCACAACCGGGGTGTTGATTTTTCGGACTTGGATATCACAGAAATATCCGGAATATTCGAAAACATGCATCTAGATAGCACTGTACAAGCGGAAATCCAAGATTTTACCTTAAAGGAAAAATCAGGATTATATATTCGCGAACTGCGTACAAAAGCTTTCTATTCAGACAAAAAAATGGAATTTCAAGAGATGTACCTGGCGACCAACAATTCCATTGTACAAGACTATTTAAGGTTCGATTATAAAAGCATGAAAGATTTTGGCGACTTCATTCGAAAAGTGCACGTCACAGGCGGTCTTAAAGACAGTTACGTAGATTCACACGACATTGAATTTTTTGCACCAACGATGAAGTATGTGGTATTCGAAACGGCTATTAAAAGTGGCAACATAAGCGGAACCGTATCGGACATAAAAGCACAAAACATCCATCTCACGACAGCTAATCAAACCGCATTGATTGGAGATTTTACCATCAAAGGCCTTCCTTATATCCATAAGACAATCTTTGATTTTGATTTAAGAAAGCTGCAAACCTCGCCAAAAGATGTAGAGATACTCGTTCCCAAGTTTGCCAACAGAGCGTCTTTCGCTTTACCCAAAGAGATGCACACTCTCGAACAAGTGAGCTTCAGCGGAAAGTTTCGGGGGTTATACAATGACTTTTATGTAGATGGCAAAATAAACACCCCTCTCGGCAAATTGGCCACCAAAAGTCAAATCAACATACAAAAGTCCTTAAGCTATAAAGGTAAGGTGCAATCTGATCTATTTAATGTGGGCAAATTCTTGGATAGAAATATTATTGGAAGCTCGGGTATAGATTTGAGATTTGATGGGTATGGCCTTACTTTCAAAGATCTGAAGCTAGAAGCCAACGGTACTTTGACGAATAGCCAGATCCACGGCTATTCATATGACAATATAGCATTACAAGGGCGCATTGCACAGCAAATATTGGAAGTGAATGGTACGATCGACGATGATAACCTGAAGATGGTATACAATACAGTGATCGACTGGAATAGCTCCACCCCGAACTACTTGCTGGACGCCGATATTGGATATGCACAGTTTAACAATCTAAAATGGCTAAAAAAGGATAGTGTCACCCTACTTGGAGCGAAGATCAACACCAACCTGATGGGTAACGCCCTCAACAATGTCACAGGGCATTTTGATGCAGACTCCGTCCAATTATCCACGACAAAAGGAAAATTTAACATCAACAAGGTTAATTTCACAGCGACTGGCGATCAAGAAAACAGGATCTTATTTCTAAATTCGGATATTGCGGACGCTAAAATGTATGGCAACATCGACCTGAATACCATAGGTGCGTATTTTACGTCCCTAGCCATGCGTTATGCTCCAGCAATAGATTTAGTGGTCAAACCATATAATCGCCAAAATTTTGATCTAGAAATCAATATCAAATCATTCCGGCCGATCGCATCCCTTTTAGACCCCAGCCTTAGTTTAGACGCTGGCTCACACCTTAAAGCATCCTTTTCAACAGACAAGTACACCGCAAACTTCATCGCTTACAGTCCAAAAATGGAGTATAAAGGTATGCGTTTCACCAATCTTGCAATAGAAGAAAATGCGGATGATAAGGCCTTTTCACTCGACATTAATGCTGATCGGTTAAATTTTGGGGACAGCTTGTATGTCAATCATATTTATGTACGAAATACATTGGCGAATGATCGTTTAAATTTCAACATCATTATGTCGAAAAAGAATGCCACGAACTATTTAGACCTAAAGGGAAACATACATTTCGCCCACAATGCCCCTGCTTATATTGAGTTTGACCCCTCCACCATTATCATCAATAGAGAACATTGGAATTTAAATAGCGATGCCACCATGCGTATATCCAAAGGAAAGGTCTATCTATCCAATCTCATACTTAATCAAGGCCAACAACAAGTGAAATTAAATGGAGTGATGTCCAATGAAAACGACAACCTATACGTTGAATTCCATCAATTTGGCTTAAGCTCGCTAAACGGTATCACCAATCCCTTAGGCATTCATTTACGGGGTGCGATGAATGGACGAATAGATATATCATCAATGTTCAAGAAACCTTTTGCTTCGGCAGATATACAGACAAGCTCGATTATTTATAATCAAATACCTATTGGTCAACTTAATCTAGTCGCCGACTTTGACCCGCTGACAGGGTTAGCAAATATTGCCTTAAGACTTGCCGACGATGACAAAAGAGGGATTGAGCTGGCAGGAAGCTATAATTTCTTTGATGAAAATGAAAGGCTAAATATCGAAGGTGAACTTCAGGAAACAGACTTAACGATATTTGAACCCTTTTTAAAGAACTTGATTTCCGATCTCCGGGGAAAGGCCAGTGGAAATGTAAACATAAACGGAACCTTTAAAAATCCTAAAATCAGTGGAGTCGGGCGTATCCATCATGCAGCATTTACAGTAAACTATCTTCAAACACATTATCACATTGAAAACCAGTCTACCTTGGTAGAGAATAATGCCATCATCCTTCAGAATATCAAGATCAATGACCCGAAAGGGCATGTCGCTACGGCAAACGGAATTATCAATCTAGCTAAGATTGCAAGCCCTTATATCGATGTCGATATTTCCACAGATAATGTCATGATATTAAACACTACTTATAGAGACAATAATCTATATTACGGTACGGCTTATGCCTCCGGAACATTTCGGTTCAAAGGATATACTTCTGCCATAGACATCAATATTGATGCCCGATCAGAGAGCAACACGGTTATCACTATTCCGTTCAATAGCGCAATGACGATATCGGATAGCGATTTCATCTATTTTGTAAGCCGAGATTCGATCGAAAATGAGAAACAAGAGAGAAAATCACTTTTCAAAGGCCTAACCATGAATATGAACATTACCATTACGCCCGAAGCGGAAGTTAACCTTCCGACCAACTTGGGGACGCTCAAAGGTAATGGTCAAGGTGAAATTGACATGAAGATAACCAGTTTGGGCGATTTTGAAATGTTCGGAGACTATAGGGTTATCGACGGAAAATTTCATTTTACCGCCCAGGATTTTATCAACAAATATTTTGACATCAAAGAAGGCGGCACCATTCGATGGACCGGAAATCCCAGCGAAGCTGTGATCAATCTTAATGCTATCTACCAACAGCGGACCGCAGCAGGGCCACTATATAATGCTGCTGGCCGTGCCGGAGAAGATGAACGTGTATTGGCACAAGCTGACATGCTGATCAAAGGTACACTTGAACAACCGGACATCACGTTTGACCTTAATTTCCCGCAAAACCCCTACATTAAGGATCAGCTTCAAAGTTACCTGAGCGATGCAAACAATGTCAATCAGCAGGCATTAAGCCTTATCGTCCGCCGTAGCTTCACACCAAGTTCCACCAACGAAATTGGTCGGGAAGTTAATAACACCCTACTCTCTGCCGGAACAGAAATTGCCTTTAACCAACTAAACAACATTATATCACAGTCGCTAAACATCAATTTCTTTGACTTGAATATCCGTTCGTTCAATGATGCTTCGGCATCTGTCCGCCTCCTGAACGACAGACTGGTATTGACCGGCGGCATCACCGACCGAACAAATTATCAAGCGACAGATTTAACCTTTTTTAGGGAAGGTATTACCACCGATGCAGAATTGACCTATCGGTTACGTCAAGATGGAAACCTGATGGTAAGGGCATATAATAGACCTTACACCCGAAACTTTTTAATTCGCATGAACGATGCGGAATATATCAGTGCTGTAGGTCTTGTTTATCGACAGGAGTTTAACAGCATCCGGGAGTTCTGGCAGAAACTATGGATTTGGGATCACCGGAAAAAGAAAATGTAAAAAACAAGAAGTTATGGATTGGATTATATTTCTCCAGATTTTTACAATCGCTAATAAATGTCTCCTTTTCCCATTGTTTTGGTTCAAAAAAAATAATTCTTTAGCCAACAAGTTGCTGGCCTTACTCATCCTGTTGCCAGGGGTCCCCGTAG
>JBEBWF010000023.1:0-55897 GCA_040392285.1 Sphingobacterium sp.
CATCTTTGCTGAATGCTTATAACCAAATGCACCATTGTAAGAATGTCTTCGTGACGGATGGGGCATGTATGATCAGCACGGGCAATCAAAATCCTTCGCTGACCTTTATGGCATTGACAGCACGCGCGGCGGACTATGCGGCCATGTTGATGAAAGCTGGAGAATTGTAGGTCGTAATCTGCTAAATCCCCATCTCGTTCAGTATAAATTGGGCATTGTCAATCTTGTCGGCAATCCATAGCACATAACGGATGTCTACACCTATCGATCGACTGTAGCTTTCATTCCAGGCAAAGTCATTGATCGTGGCTTCATAGGCGCGGTCGAAGTTCACACCGATCAGTTCACCATGCGCATTCATGATCGGAGAACCGGAGTTGCCACCGGTAGTATCCATGTTGTATAAGATATTCACCGGGACATCATCGATATCCTTTTTATAGTAAGCACCAAAGTTCTTGGCCAACCAAGTTTGCTTGATAGCCTCCGGATAGCGGAACTCCGGATTACCGCTATTACCCTTTTCTATCAATCCTTTAACCGAAGTAAAAGGAGACATATAGGTAGCATCGGCAGGCTTGTAACCCTTAATATTTCCAAAAGTTAACCGTAATGTCGAATTGGCATCAGGAATAAAATTCTTCGACTGGTAAATCTCCTTGACAGCTACATAATCTGCCATAAGCTTGTTTAATACCCCTTCACGTCTTGTCAATTCAGCACTAAAAAGTTCAATTTCGTGTGCGAAAGCCTTTTGAAGCGTTAACAACTCATCCCGATAGTTGATTAATGATTGCGGGCTGTTGAGTACTTCAGTAAAAAGCTTGTCTTTATCCGTAAGCTTTGAGTTGTCGATTGCTTTCTCGATGTATTCTTCGGCAGCATCCGACGTCGCAAACCTCTTGTCGCGGATAACAACAATACTATTCTTGTCTTGAAAAGGATAAGCCAAAGCAAACATATGTTTGCCGATACTTTTGTCTACATCTGTATGGTAGCTCTCGTAGATTTCTTCTAGCTGCGCTTGGATAGCTGCGATATTATGGTCAAATAATTGCTTTTGTAACGGTAGAGTTGGTTGCTTTATCAAGGCTTCTTGATAAGCATTGATAATACGTGCGATTTGCATTGTACGGATACCCGAATACAAGTTGTTAAACCAGAGTTCTTTCTTTGCATCCAAAAATACCGACTGATAATGCGCATCAATCTCGTGCATGAGCGTACCGTATTTTGTCTGTAAATCAGGTCTGCTTGCGATAAATTGTTCCAGCTCACGATCTTCCTGTTGCTTCTGTTCAACAAGATTAATGTTTTGTAGCCCCCTCAGTTTTCCCCGGTAATTTTTCATAACATTCGCATTTCGTTTGATGCGTGTAGCCAGAGCCAATTCGATTGCCTTCTCATTCTTCCCGGCATTATACAGCTGTTGGTTCTGATAGTCGTATAATTCGGACGTAAAGGGTAACAGGTATTGTTGTTGATAGGCTAGATATTGATAAGGTCTATGCCGGAAGGTACGGCCCGGATAACCCAATATGAAGACGAAGTCATTCTCATTCACCCCTTTGGGGTTTACTTTGAGGAACTTCTTCGGTTTGTAAGGGACATTGCTTTTTGCATATTTTGCCGAGGATCCGTCCGGCGCAACATAAGCCCTTAAGAAGGAGAAGTCACCGGTATGACGTGGCCACACCCAATTATCCGTTTCGCCACCAAATTCGCCAATATCTTGTCGCGGAATATAGACCAAGCGAACATCTTCGATTGTTTTATAGCGAAATAGCACATAGCTTTTACCCATAAACATTTCGGATACTTCTGCTTTTATCGTCGGGTCATCTTGTTCAGCTTTCCGCGCCAGTTCGGCTTGCTTCTTATGAATAATCTGAATACGTTCTACAGGATCACTCACCTGTGCTACGGCAGCAAGGATTTGGTCAGAGACATCTTCGTAGGACTCCGTTATGCGGATGGTTAGCCCCTGGGCTTCGATTTCTTGTTCTTGGGAACGGGCGACAAATCCATGTTCTAAATAATTGTGTAGGGGTGTCGACGCCTGTTGCACAGCACTAAAGGCACAATGGTGGTTCGTAATAACCAAACCGTTCGGGGAAACAAATGACCCTGTACAACCACCCACCCTTACTAAAGCATCGACTAAACTTATTTGTCCTGGATTGTATATCTCTTTTTCATTGATTTTTAGCCCCGCTTTCTTCAATCCCGCTCGGCTCAAATCACTCAAAGGAAACATTCCCTCATCAGGAACAGATGCAGAAAAATTAAAAGCTGTTACTCCAAAACAGATCACTAACCAGAAAACCTTTAAATTCCTATTCATAGCTCGACTTTTCTCAAAAATAACAAATCTGGGCCATTTTCAGCGTATTAAGCAGAGAATGTATAAGATATTACTTTTTGTATATTTCCGCTATAAAAAGGCTCTTAATGACAGAGGAGAGCTACATACATTCATTTTATATGCTATATGTAATTATATTGCACATAAAAGTGAATTTATGTAGGTTTGAATGTGTATTTTCAATATAATTTAAAATTATACCATGACACTCGTCCAACTCGAATATATTGTTGCTGTAGATACCTATAAAAGCTTTGTGTCGGCGGCAGAAAAGTGCTTTGTTACCCAACCCACGTTAAGTATGCAAGTCCAGAAGCTGGAGGAAGCACTAGGTGTTAAGATCTTCGACCGTAGCCGACAACCTGTCGTAGCAACCGAGGTAGGCGTGCAGATCATTAAACAGGCCCGTGTAATCCTGATGGAAAGTCAAAAAATTCAGGAGATTATCCAAGTGAAAAGGGGAGAGGTCGTCGGTGAACTCAAAGTGGGTGTGATACCGACTATCGCACCTTATTTGATGCCTGATGTCATCACGGCTTTCATGAAAAAGTATCCTAAAGTGCAGCTGCAAATATGGGAACATACCACCGAGAGAATTGTCCAGGAGCTGAAGAGTGGTTTTCTGGACTGTGGGTTGTTGTCTACGCCGCTTAGTGAAAGTATGATTCAGGAAGAACCCCTATTTTATGAAACTTTTGTAGCCTATGTGTCGGATCGCAGTGAATTGTATAAGAAAAAGATGTTAAGCCCGGAAGACATTGCTCATGAAAAGCTGTGGCTATTGAATGAGGGCCATTGCATGCGCGGGCAGGTTTTGAGTATCTGTAGTTACAGACATAACCAATCTTCTTTGGGAAGCTTTGAATACAATACCGGTAGCGTAGAGACCTTGAAACGGATGGTCGATATCAACTCGGGTATAACGATACTACCGGAATTGAGTATAGCTAATTATGACGAAGACCAGTTGGCACGGATCCGATATTTCAAGTCTCCCGAACCAGTGCGCGAGATCAGCATAGTCACTACAAAAAACTATGTCAAGAAGCATGCGGTTATGTCTTTGAAGAAGGAAATCCTTGATGTGGTCCCCGAGCGGTTTAAAACAAAGAAGAAGAAAGAAATAATGGGGTTTGATCTGTGATGTATGTGGTGCTGCTTTAGGTGCTGTTTTTTGTCTCAATAGTGAAAAAGCGCTTCTATCTGCAATAGAGGCGCTTTTTTTGTACTCGGAGCGGGAATCGAATTCTTCGCGCGGGTCTTAACCTGCCTTGGGAGGGGCTTTGAGACACTTTTCTGTGTGTTTTTCATGCAATTTTTGGTTGCGAATCTTGTTACAAACTTCTCAATTTTTTAACAGATGCCTCCAGATCCTTAATGATTTCGTTCTTTACCGTCAGGTCCTTGACTCCCGACAATCGTGCCTTCATGATCGTTGGGTGAATGATAGGTGGAGCGGTAGAATCCAGGCCGAAAAGGAACAACGGATTGGCGCCGATGACAGCTATATATTTCGATACGATATCATAAGAAGGATTGCTGTTTATCGACTTTTCTATGTTCGATACAGTCCCCTGGGTCGCCCCGATCATTTCAGCAAGGACAACCTGGCTCAGGCCGGCCTCTTCTCTCACTTTTTTAAATATCTCTGCTGTTGTCATTTGTTTATATCCCTTCTTGTTGTTGGAAGATCGTTTGTTAAGTCTTTGTCTGTAACCTGTTTCCTTAAAAGCCAATGGTAGATATTCTGGCTTGACACAGTGACTACATAAGCCTGCATGAACTCCCAGCCAAGCGCTCCCATGTAGTTCATAGCATCCACCATAGAATTGAATTCAACAGGTTTTCCGGTTTTCGGGTCGACAATACGGTTGCTATCTTTCCAATTAAAATAACCCGTTTCCTGACCAAAATCTACTTCTACAGAGACTTTACTGCTTAAAAACTTTCCCGTTCCTAACAGTTGTGCATAGATATAAACCGGCTTATTATTTATCGAATCTAATTCATAATGTCTCAAGGCCTGTTCGACGGCTGAACGAGTATCCATTGGCTTTCTTTCGACTCTCGAATGACCATACATATCATCGTTAAATTCCTTCTTTTCTTTTTTTTCTTGTGCAAAGGAAATGGTAGGAACCACTAATAAGAAGATTATTATGTACTTTATACTTATAGTAATTTTTGGTTGTTTCATTGTTTTATTATTTATCTTCTAATATTATTTATCTTCTACGCCCACTACTTCTTGACGGAGAACTCCTAGTATGAGGTTTAACATAAGTTCCGTTCTTACGATAATAGCCTTTCACTTGTACTGAACCACCTCCGCTTCTCCCTGTCGAGTAAGAAGAATTTGAGGAAGAAGAATAACTATACGATTTTCTTGAATAAGGAGGCAGTAAATAATCCAGGATAGGGTAGTCTGAAGTATATAAGTCAGACATGTATATATACCCTATTTTTTTGTTATATTTTACTTTAAAATAGCTTATTGTTTTATCTAAAATCGTTATAACATCATTTTCATTAATAGTGTCCAATATGTTAGAACTATACTCATCGTCTACCAACTTTAATTTAGAAAAGCTATATTTTTTTTTCGCTTTTATTGGATAGCCGTTTTTCAATATTTCATTTTGAATACTGTCTTTCAAAGTATCTATTTCTTCCTGTAGTTCGTTAAGCTTAACGAAAAGACTATTAATCTTTGTGTTTTCTGATTCTTGCGAAAAAGACGCATAAGAGATAAAAACAACTAACAGTGTTAGTAATGCCTTTTTCATACTTTTAATAGTTTGGTTTTTTCAATATCTCTGTCACTAATCTCAATTTACGTATTTTTTCTTTTTTAATGGTCAATGGTGCAAATTTCGGACGATCCCCAATTTTGTCTAGTTGGTTGTCGGACCATAAGATTACTTCCCCATCATTATCCGAATGGAGCAACCTCTTATACATCTTATAATCTGACCATTCGATATAATATACTTCACCCCATACGATCTCCGTCGGATCATTGATAGGTCTGCTCACGGCCCAGTCACCATTTGCTAATGTTGGATACATACTATGGCCATACGCTGGGATCGCAATAGCCTCTTTATGTGCCCCGGGGATATTAAGGTGTCCCACGATCTTTACGTCGTCCGGATTATTGTATGTTTCCACTCCGCCGGCTGCCACCGGGAAGTTGTACATGGGGATAGAACTGCTTATAGTTTGGCCAGCATTAGTCAAATTGAGTTCCTTTTCTTTATTCTCACCCAAAGAAGGGAATAGATTGGTCTTTACATTTTGTAAGATTTCGTCGTCGAATAATTCATATTTTAACCAAGTTGATAGCGTTTGACGCGAAACATTTAGCTTTTTAGCAGCTTCTTCTTGGGTTAAGCCACTGCCCTTTATAAGGTTTTTTAACTTTTTACCATTGATATTCAATGACATACCTTTTAGTTGTAAATTATTTTACAAAATGTCTTTACAAAATGTAAAGCATGCTGTATATTTGTATTGTGTTCAAAACGAATTTATGCAAAATATCGGATAAATCAATACTGGATACAAACATATTAATAACGGCTGAACGGAGAAATCCCTAATAGTATGGAAAATAGCGACTTCATAAATACCCATAAAAAGCCATTCGCAGGGATGATCGACAAGGGGGCAGATTTTTTTAAAGAGAACGGGAAGCTTTATGTAGTGCACGACCGAAAGGTAGATGAATGGCCAGATTTTCCGGAATATGTTATGGAAAAGGTGCAGGAGGATATGTTAAAGTATCCAGAGGCTATAAGATCCTTAGGGCAGTGGGAGAACCTGCTGCCGGAACACTATGAGTACAGATATATTGCTTGCCGTTTCGGCGGGTTGGACGATGAGCCCGACATCGATGTGGACGGTAATGTACATCCGTCCGAATATGTTCCCTGTAAGTTAAGGGGTGAGTGCCGGTTCGAAGGGAAATTGTGCCAATCGCTTAAGGTAGCGAATGGGATAATATCAAAGCGGGAACTGGATATCCTGCGTTTGATCGAAGAGGATAACAAGGTAATAGCGGATAGGTTGTGCGTCAGCACGGAAACGGTAAACTCGCATATTATCAATATACGTGAAAAGGTAAGGGTAAGAAACAAAGCACAGTTGTCCGTCTGGGCATCGAAGAAAGGAATAATTTAAATAGTAACACAAATAAATATCACGCAAATGGAAATTTTAACAAAGGTAGTTGAACAGTCGTGGCCGGATCGCCTCCGTGAGATGAAAATCGGGGAGGAGATCCGGGTGGACATCAAGAAGGCATCTTCGGTGCGCCATGCCATATCGTGGCGCCTGAAGGTGTTCAATCCTGAAATGGTATTCGAATCGAAGAAAGCAAGAGAAACGGTCGGAGGGGAGGAACTCGTCTTTCTGAAGGTCATTAGAACTGCTTAGTCATGGATAGGGCCTTCTTCGAGGTGGTCCGTGAACTGGAGAGGTTAAAAAATGAGAACGAAGAACTGAAGAAGAAGCTGGAAAGTGAGCCGGTCGTTAAAAAGAAAAGCAAAGCGTTAACGCTGCAGGAGGAGCAGGACGAGCGATCGAGGAGATGGGCAGCACGGTATTACCAGAACGATTTTGATAAGATCATGAAGGCACAAGCAAAAAAGGTTGATGAGCTGAGGGCAAGAGGAGCTAAGGTAGGACGGCCTTTTCTAGTAATCGAAAACGACTGTATGGACTTCTACGGTAAGAAATAAGTAACACAAATTGAATGGTTCACGTAAATAACGATCACAAATGACACACGCAATCAAGAAATACCCTTCTGTAACACAAGCGGTAGATTACGCAAAAAAAGGCGAAGGGGCTGTCACGCAAATAACAGGCCCCTTCTATTGTAACACAAATTGTAATCCGTCACGCAAATAACGAAAAACAACAGTTATGACAAATATAGACACAAATTATGGTTTCGACAAATGCGGATCGTTTGCCGAAATCGCACAGCTGGCCCTCCACAGGGCTCTGGAGCTGAACGACACGGGACTTGTAAAGGTAAATATCAGGATCACCTGCAAGGAGATCTCTGTCAATTTTTACAAAGGCTCTACGTTCCGGGCAGTTCACTTCATAGATGGCAGCTTCTCCATGGGAGGACACACCAAGGAGGATCTGGATCGGGCGTTCCTCGATCATGAAGCTTTGGGGAAGAAGGAGGTCAAGCATGCCTAGGCCAAAGATCGCTCCCGGAGTACAGAAGTCTCTGTACCCGTTGGAGTACAACAGGGAAAACCCTATGGAAGGTTTCAACCGATGGGCTGAATACATCCGTATGCAAAATATCATAAATAGCATGACGACATGCCGGACATACCTTATCGCAATTGATTGCTCAAAACTTCGCGAAGTTCTTGAAAGCAAGTGTATGACCAGCCTTTTGGAAGAGGCTAATAATATCATTAACACAAATAAATCTTCACGCAAATGATAATCAATATCAAAAATCTAACGATTAAGAATTTCAAGGGCATAAAAAGTATGTCCATTGATTTCAACGAGGACCTGACGAATATCTTCGGGGAAAATGCGACCGGGAAGACGACAATCTTCGATGCCTTTACCTGGCTGTTCTTTGGGAAAGAATCCACGGACCGGAAGGACTTCAATATCAAGAATACAGTGGACACATCATTGAACCGTCAGGACCACGAGGTGGAAGCGACGATAGTTTCGGATGGTTCCGAGCTTACGATCAAACGTATCTATCGGGAAAAGTGGGTTAAGAAGAAAGGGGCAGAGGAGGCGACACGCGAAGGGAACGAGCAGGCTTTCTTTTGGGATGGTGTCCCGATCAACCTCAACGAGTTTAACAAGCGGGTATGGAACCTGATCGACGAAAAGGTATTCAAGTTGATATCCAACCCGGCATATTTCAATGAGCTGAACTGGAAAGAGCGCCGGGAAATACTTTTTGAGATGGCGGGCACACTATCGGACCATGATATTGCTGGCGATAACGCAAAGTTTGTTGCGTTATTGGGAAGGCTGACCAACAATAAGACGTTGGACGATCTCAAAAAGCAGATCGCCAACGACAAGAGAAACCTCAAGAAGAACTTGGAGGATATCCCTGTCAAGATCAGCGAAGTCAATAACAATATGCCGTTAATCGAAGGAGAGGCGGCATTGATCCGCCGAGATATCGATAAGAAGCAAGCGGAGATCAAAGGCCTTGACCAGCTGATGGTGGATAGGTCGAAAGCGGTCGAAAGCCAGCAAGATCTTATCCGTGAACACCAGAACCTGATCTTCAAGACGCAACAGGATGTTGACAAGATAGTCCGGGAAACCAAGGCCGTTATCGACAATAGAGAGAACGAAGCTTCTGCGGCCCGCAAATCAATCGTTCAGGAAATAAACAGCAAACAGGAATCACTTAAACATATCGAAGGACAACGTGACAGACGTCAGGATGAAATTAACAGCCTTACCCGTCAGGCTGATGAAAAGCGGGCAAAATGGGTGGTGCTCAATGAGGAGAAAGATAGAGAGAGCAAACGAACATTGGAATTTGACGATCATATTTTTACGTGTCCTACTTGCTCTCGCTTATTTGATGCTGATGATATAGAGAGCAAGAAACTGGAGCTACAGCAGAACTTCCAAACAACACAGTCAGCGAAAGTAGAAAGATTGGCCTACGAGATGGGGTTGATCGCGGAGGCTGGGAAAAAGCTAACAGAGGAAATAAACCGTCTTAAGAATTTGGACAGTGCGACGGATGTACTTGCAATCCAGAGTGAGATCGATGGACTTAAATCTAAGCTGGTAGCGCATGATACTGCTGACAAAGAACCGGTTAAAGGATTGGACGAGGTGTTGTCTGAAGATAAGCAATACCAATTGCTGTCTAAAACATTGGCAGAACTTAAGGCTTCTCTCCCTGAATCCCCGAAAGTAGAACTTTCTGACCTACAGGACAAGAAAGTCATGCTCAATGACGAGATACAGGTCCTGCAGAGGGAGCTTGCAAAAGAAGGTATTATCAAGTCTAATAAGGAACGTATAGCTGAACTCGAAAAAGAAGAGAAGCGTATGGCTCAGGAATTAGCCGGTTTGGAAGGGCAGGAGTTTACGATCGAAGCCTTCACCCGCAAGAAGATCGAAGAGGTGGATAAGCGTATTAATAGCCTATTCGAACATGTTTCCTTCAAGATGTTCAGATTGTTGGAAAACGGGGGCGAGGAGGAGATCTGTGAGACAATGATGGACGGTGTTCCTTATTCGGATCTCAACAACGCTGCCCGCATCAATGCAGGATTGGATATCATCAATGCACTATGCAAATATTATGGGGTGAATGCACCAATATTTGTGGACAATGCTGAATCCGTAACTAGCCTTATCGATGTTCAATCCCAGGTTATCCGTTTGGTCGTCTCCGAAGCGGATAAGAAATTGAGGGTAGCGTGATGGAACATTCAAAAGGAAACTGGACGATTGGCCGTAATCACAGCGTAGTGGTCACTGACTGCCACGATGGGTTTACTGAAACCACGGGGCACACTGGGCCAGATAATATTGAATATTACGGGGGGACATTGATTTGCGAATCAATTCACAAGAAAGCAGATGCGCAATTGATATCCGCAGCTCCAAATATGTTGCAGGCTCTTAAGATCGCTGTAGGCCTCTTTGAACGAGCGCAGGTGAAGTTCACAAAGGAAGAAAAAATTAAAATCTGCTTGGAGGCTATAAATAAAGCCGAAGGTACTTCGCTTGAAATAGCCCCGGGCAAACAGATCAACAAGTTTTTAACATCAGTAAAGTAACACAAATGGGTAATCTAGATCAACAATTAGAAAAACAGCAGCAGACCACGCAAGCTGCCGCTATCAAAAAGTTTACAGAAGCAACCGTGGACGGTGTACTGTCCCGGATTGCTTCTATCCAAGCCACAGGAGAGTTAGTGCTTCCTCCAAACTATATCCCCGAGAACGCCGTGCGCGCTGCTTGGCTTATCCTTCAAGAAGTGACCGATAAAAATAACCGTCCGGCGTTGGATGTTTGCACCAAGGAGAGTATTGCCAATGCATTTCTGGACATGGTAACATCCGGTTTGTCCGTGGCCAAAAAGCAAGGGTATTTTGTTGTCTACGGCAATAAATTGCAATTCGACCAATCCTATATTGGCGATATAACTTTGGCAAAACGTGTGGCCAATGTCAAGGAAGTAAATGCCGTGACAGTGTACAAAGATGATGTATTCGAATACGAGGTAGATGCCAGCTCCGGGCGCAAACGTGTCCTTAAGCACGAGCAGAAACTTGCAAATATCGATTTAGCGAAGATCGTTGGTGCTTATGCCATTGTTTCCTATAACGATGGTACCACGGATACGGAGATCATGACCTTGGGGCAGATACATACGTCGTGGGCAATGGGCGGATCAAAAGGTAATTCTCCGGCACACAAGAACTTTCCGGACCAGATGGCCGAGAAAACTGTCATCGCCCGTGCATTGAAGATCGAGACAGGTTCTTCGGATGATTCGACCATTATCGGTAACAAACAGGCCGACAAGGTAACCGCTGATGTCAAGCAGGAGATGAAGGAAAGGGCAAATACCAAAGTCGTGGAGTTTGATGAGGCAGAGGTCGTCGATGAAGAGACTGGAGAAGTCAACCCGCCCGCGGAAGAACCGTCTGCTCCGCAAGCCGGATCTAATGGACAAACCCTAGCTCCATTCTAATGAAGCTAAAGATTGTCGGCAGTGGATCCAAGGGCAATGCCTATATCGTGCACAATGAGCACGAGGCATTGCTCATAGAGGCCGGTTGCAACTTCAAGGCGGTGAAAGCCGCCCTGGACTTTAATATTGGCAAGGTTCAGGGCTGCTTGGTAACGCACTCCCATAACGATCACTCTGGCTATACAAAAGACGTTCTTATGGCTGGCATTGATGTTCACTGTCTAAAAGAGACAGCCGAGGCTAAGGGGCTAAGGGGGCATCGAGTTCAATATCTTTTGGATGGTGTCATATACTACATTGGCAACTTTAAGGTGATTGCAATGCCGGTCAAGCATGATGTCCCTTGTGTATGCTTCCTGATAGAACATCCGGAGACTGGGCGGTTTTGCTTCCTCACGGATACGAGGTATTGCGAATACGTATTCCCTGGAATGAACAATGTGATCGTCGAGGCAAATTATGATCCCGATCTGATGAGTGATGACAGGTTTCTCCGGGATCGGATTATCCAATCGCACATGAGCATTGAGACCTGTGAGGAGTTCCTGCAGGTCAACGACCTGAGCAAGGTGAACAACATCGTGCTGATCCACTTGTCTGACCGGAATAGCCACGCTAGGGAGTTTAAGAACAGGATTAAATCACGTACAGGATGTAACGTCCATATTGCCGACAACGGTATGGAAATAGATTTTAACAAAACACCTTTTTAGAGATGGTAAATAAATTATTTATTCCTTGTAATGAGCAGGCTCCTGAAGAGGTCTTAATGACCGAGATAATGGTATTAAGGGAAGCTAACGACAGGTTAGTAGGCCTATTGCAAAAGATCTGCATAGCTCGCAGGAACGGGCAGGAGATACCGCTTAATGAAATAGAGTCACTAATCAAGTCAGCTACGGAGGTAACATCATGAAAGCACTATCAATAAAGCAACCGTGGGCATCGTTGATATGCTCCCCAGGAATAGATAACCCTAAATTAGGGATTAAACCTGTGGAAAACAGAACATGGGCAACCAAGATACGAGAACGTGTTTATATTCATGCTTCGGCGAAGTTCGCGGGAGATGTAAATTCGTTGTTCACTGATGAACAATGGCGGGATATGGGCGAGGAAATGCGATGCCGTATGGTTATTAAGGATTTTCCATTCTCGGCGATCATCGGAGAAGTCGATATCTTAGACTGTGTCACCAATCATCCTAGCATTTGGGCGGATAAAACATATCCGTATCAACTAGCTCCTGAAGAGGTTAGTGAGGACTATCCAAAACCAATCTACAATTGGGTATTAGCTAATCCCGTAATGTATGACGAACCAATTTTAAATGTAAAAGGCAAGCTTTCGTTCTGGGAGTTTGAGAAAGGAGAGAATAATGATTAAAGGTGAAGTTTTTAAAATTGACAGATGGAAAAACGGGGAGGTTCACAGCTTTATGGTTAAAAGGATCTGCAAAAGACACATCAATGTTACCCGAATGGATTTGAAAGAACAATGGGCGATGCCTTACAACAGAATAAAGGATATTGTAAAAGAAGAAAGCGAGGTAATTAATGGATAGTAAAAAAATAACAATTAAAGATATTCCTATCACTAAAGTTAAGATAGAGGTCGATTGTATAAAAGTTGATGGTAAAGCTATTAACCTCACTCCTGTACCACATTCTTTAATAGAAAAATACATTACACATACTAACTGTAATACTTGCGGAGTTGAATTTAAAAAGCCTTACACCTATTCGAAAAAGTGTACAAGCTGTATTGAAAAACAAGAAAGGGATAATTTCTACAAGTTAGAGTTGGTCGAATGGGATGGAGAAACTCCTTTGCATCTGTACAGTTCTGATAATCAATATTTCTTTGACATTTCGGAAATAGAGGATTATTGCGAAGAATATCAATTTGATATTTCAGATTTAATGCTTGTTACCTGTGTTAAAACCAGTTTCTCTGAAATCGACTTGGAAACCATTACATCGGATGGGGAGACGGTTTACGAAGATTGGGAACCATCAAAAGAATTTGAAGCTAAATTGAAAGAATTTAACAGTTGGCTTACTTCTCAAGATACACACACTTGGTTTCCTAGCAACAAACGGATACAAATAGATGAACGCAAATTTAGCAGGTAACGCTCAACGTCTCCAGGAGATCAGCGAGCAGATCGGTAAAGCCATCGAGCAGGGAATCGATAGAGATAATCCGGATGAAGTAACTGGAAAGCTGATGGAGCTTTGTGCTCTGCAGTCTACCGCTACTTATGCGAACGCCTTGGCCGAGCAGCTTTATAACAAGAAGCTCGCTGAACTGGTCCAGGTGGACGAGCACAAGAAATTAAGTGCTACCGACAAGAAGATGCTTTTTGCAGGATTGGCGAGCCAAGAGATCTATTACATGACGCTCTGTGAGCGGTACATCAAAAACCTGTCCTATTCCATAGAGGCCTTGCGCTCGGTGCTTTCCTGGAAGAAAGTGGAATTCGAACAAAGTAAATATCAAACACATTAAATCAATATAAATGGCAAGTTTAGGATATACATGGTACCCGAAGGATTTCATTTCTGATCCTGATGTTATGTTTATGACGGCGGCTGAAAGAGGTGTTTACCGCGATCTAATTGACTTGGCCTATACCAGTGATAATAGGATTACATACAGCATTGATATGCTCGCAAAATATACCAATTCGGATGCAGAAACAGTTCAAAAAATACTTGGTCTTAAGGGGTTGAAAAAGGAAGATTATTGGACAATTCCGAGCTGTGATAAGCGTATAGTTTTGGCCAATAAAAACCGAAATAATGGAGCAAAAGGAGGACGTCCGAAAACCCAAACAAAACCCAAACAAAACCCAGATAAAACCCAGTCGGTTACAAATCCCAAAACCCAAACCGAAAGGCAAATAGAAAGAGAAAGGGAAATAGAAAGAGAAATGGAAAAGAAAGATGTTGTTGTTGAAGAAACAACAACATTGCAAACAACAACACCGAGGTTTGGAATTTGTTCTACTCATGAAGAGCTCAAAGCGCAGTTAAAATCTGCCTACTCATGGAAAGATTTGTTCGGTAAACAATCGGGTATTCCCAAGCCCGAGGATACGGACCGCTGGATCGATCGGTTTGTCGACTTTGCGATAGCCAACGGTAAGGGTGATGTGATCCTGAAAATCAGTGAGGCGCAAAGTTACTGTCTGCACTGGGTGACGAAGCGAATTGCATCAGGGGATTCTCTCGATAAAAAACCTTCTGAAGGAAAGACGGGCGGGTTCCGTTTCCAAGAACCGATGGGGGCGGTGGATCATGGGCGGTAACCAATTGGGATATCTACCCCCTCAGGCGATCGATATCGAAAAGGCTGTGCTCGGGGCATTGATGCTGGAAAAGGATATCTTCTTCAAGATTTCCAGTTATGTCCACCCTGAAACTTTTTACGTTGAGAGCCACCGGTACATCTATGCCGCTATCCAGCGACTGAACGACGGGCATAGCCATGTGGATATGCTTACGGTCACACAGCAGCTTCGGAAGGACGAGAAACTGGATCTGATTGGCGGACCGTTCTATCTGACGGAGCTAATGGATCAGGTAGTCCAGACGGCCTCGGTAGAAGGATATGCGCTTATCCTGAACCAGAAATACCTCGAAAGAGAACTTATACAGCTCTGTCAGGATTACACCAGAAGCGTTTATGAGGGCACACAGGATGTGTTTGATCTGTACGACGAGTTGAGTGCTGAAATCTTCAAGAAAGTGTCTGTAAATGCAGGAAAACAGGCGATCGCGTTTGCGGATATCTTTCGGGAAAGGTTGAAAGTTTACGAACAGCCGGCAACACAGGGGTTAACTGGTATTACCTCGGGTTACAAGAGTGTCGATGAAAAAACAGGGGGGTGGCAAAATTCTGACCTGATCATTTTGGCGGCACGTCCTGGCATGGGTAAGACTGCTTTCATGCTCAATTTGGCCCGAAATGCCGCAATTAACGGAGATAGACCCGGCGCTATATTTTCTCTGGAGATGAGCAAAGAGCAATTAGTGGACCGCATGGTATCTGCCGAAACGGAAGTATATCTGGAGAAATTCAAGAACCGGTCTTTGACAGAGATCGATTGGCAAAAACTTAACACAAGGATGAATGGATTGATCAATTCGGGGGTGTTCATCGATGATACACCGGCTTTGCCTATTCAGGTGCTACGTTCCAAAGCAATTCGATTGAAGCACAAATTCAAAATAGGATGGATAGTTATTGATTACCTACAGCTGATGCGCGGTGAACGGGAAGGAAAGAATAGCAATCGGGAGCAGGAAATTTCGAGCATTTCCAGGGGCCTGAAAGCTCTGGCCAAAGAGTTGGATATACCGGTCATAGCACTATCTCAATTGAGCCGCGCAGTAGAATCCAGGCCAAAACACCAGCGCACGCCGCTACTGTCGGATTTACGGGAGTCCGGCGCCATTGAGCAGGATGCTGATATCGTTGTTTTCCTTTACAGGCCCGAATATTACGACATAAACGAGGACGCGGAAGGTAACTCCCTTGAGGGGGTGTGTCAGGTCATTTTTGCCAAGAACAGGCAAGGCGCGGCTGGGTCTGCTTTCGTTCGGTTCAACGGGGCAATGATGAAGTTTATTGATTATGAAACAGATTATGACGAGGGGTTTGGTACACTTACCCCGAGCACAAATTTTATCGAAGACCCTTTTTAAAATTTTAGTAACACAAATAACACGCAAAGAATGAAAATCAAAAACAGAAAACATCTCGAAAAGCTTTATGCAAAGCTTGAGATCAAAGAAGCCGGGCCCAACCGGACGAATGTTTACCGGTGCACATCTGGCCAGTTCCATGTCACAAAAACCATTGACAGACATGATGGGGTAACCCCGATGTTTATTAGCTGCCACATTTGTGGAGAAAGGTCGTCGAGCAGTTTTTACAATGATATCCTCCCAGACAAGAAGCCAACACATGAATGGTATGCCCCCTCATTAGAAGAGACTTGGAAGTTTGTGAAAACAAATCCATCAATGGTTGATCATATCCTTCAGGGCGGTTTAGAAATAAGGGAGATAAAGAAATGAACGATGAGTCGGTAATGCTTTTCGGTGTACATAAAGGTAAACGTCTTATTGATATCCCTGGCAAATATCTCCTTTGGTTGTTGGACAATCAAAAGGCCCACGGAGAGCTTAAGAAATACATCGAAGATAATCTCGATGTATTACATAAAGAACAATAGTAACACAAAACACAAATGAGTAATTTTTTCACGCAAATGAAATCTGTGATCGGCCAGGCCGAAGTGCAGATAAACATCAAAACAAAGGGAGACCTCCTAACGGTGATGGTTCTGCCCAAAACTACCGCCAATGATCCGGCATTGCAGGAGATTCAACCCTTGATAATGTCAGGCACCCCGGAAGATCTGGACAGTGGATTTATCGCAGCTGTTCGAGGTCCTCTCAAAAAGACGGTAGGTCTTATCTCGAATGTAGAGGATTTCGAAGCCTCCACCGCTAAGGCGGCAAAGGAAACCCAGGCAACGAAAGCTGCCGAGGATAAGTTGAAGAAGGAGCGGGAAGAGGAAACCAAGAAGTTTGATGTCCTTGTCAAGCGGGCAGAAGAACTAGAGCAGGCCGATAAACATTCTCCGGCCTTGGACAACTATCGCCAGGCTGTCGCAATTAAACCGGATGACGCTAAAGTCAAGAAGCGCATTGCCGATCTGGAAAGCAAGTTGAGCGAGAATTCGCTCTTCGATCTGCAGCCTATTGGAGGAGAGGGGGAATAATGTTTAGAGTTCCGGAAAATAATAGAATTACAGGTCATTATCTTTTGGGAAGCGATAGCAGTTTCGGCAATAATGGGGCATTTATGATTAATGTCAGTAAACGCACCAAGCTTTTTTGCATAGCTTCTGATGGAATGGGATGGGAGCATGTTTCCGTACATGCGGTATCAGATGGTAAAGACAGGATACCTACTTGGTCGGAGATGTGCAAGGTTAAAGATATGTTCTGGGGCGAGGAGGACTGTGTCATCCAATATCATCCCCAAAAATCAGAGTATGTCAATAACCACCAGTCCACTTTACATCTATGGAGGCCGGTCAATTCCGTACTGCCCATGCCGGACAGTATTTTGGTAGGGGTAAAAGAAGGTTGATATGGTCATATTTAGATCGATCCGTGAAATGGATTTGAAGGAATTTACTGATGTGTTTCTTCCGAAAAACCATACAGAACAGGATAAAAAATATATCAAGGCAAGGTATGCATGGGAAACCTTTAAAGGAGACGTGCATTTAAAAAGTGAGCTTTATGCAAGATCGTCTGAAGCTTACGAGGGAACCACTTTTCAGAAGCGGAATTACATCCAAAATCGACAAAAAGATGACCGACAACGACAAACTCAACAATCTCTATTCCCGGATCAAGGATTTTGAATTCCCGGAATGTGAAGATTCCCAGTACCAGCAGCTGGTGCAAGAGGTTAAACAAGGATTTCAGATAATAACAAATGGAATAATGGCTGCGGCCGAATTAATTAGAAAGGAAAAAGAAAATGGCACTACAGATTATGGGCGTTGACCGCCAATTCAAATTGAAGAGCAAGGGTAAGGATATTATGATTCCAGACCCTAACCCGAATTTTACTCCTGAAGAAGTGATGAACTTCTTGAGCAATCGATATCCGGAGTTAACCACTTCGACTTTGGTTGGGCCTAACGTGAAAGATGACGGAACAGTAGAATATGAATTCAAGACTACTATCGGTACCAAAGGTTAATAAAAATATGTTCCCGGCAATATGTCGGGAACATTAAAAGGTGACACAAAAAAAACACACGCAAAAATGAAATTCCAAACAAATTCAACACAACTGGTAAATGCTTTGGGGAAAGTGGTGCCCGTCATTATTGGTAATCCGACGATACCGATCTTAAAAGATGTGGTATTCAATCTGGTCGGAAAGAATTTACAATTAACTGCTTCCGATATGAGGAATACTATCGTGACTTCTGCTGAAGTTGACGGACAAACAGATGGATCCATTACAATGGACGGGAAGCTATTGCTGAATATATTAAAGACACTCCCTGAAGGGATGATCCAGCTGGAGCATAATGGAAAAGGGGCAGTTCTTAATACCCAAGACGGTGTTTATGAATTTCCTGTCGGAGATCCAGCCGACTTTCCAAAAGTTCCAGAAATATCGGTAGAAAAGAGCCTATGCATTTCGGCTGGTGTATTAAAGGGGGCGATCGAAAAGACACTTTATGCAGCAGGTAACGAAGAAACAAGACCGAGCCTTTGTAGCCTCCTGATCCGATTGGAAAATGAAAAGATTACGTTTGTTGCAACTGATAGCCATAGATTAGCTGAATACGTAACTTTTTACACTACAGATATTGAAGAATCAATATTGATCCATCATAAATCGATAGCTGCAGTTAAGCCGTTCCTGTCCTCTGGAGGAGACGTAAGCTTCAGCTATAACAAATCGCATGCTGCCATTTCCATAGACGGAACGAGCGTTTATTGCCGGTTGACTGATGAACGGTACCCAGACTACAAGGCGATCATGCCTGCTCCATCTGGTAATAATGTGGTTATCGATCGGAGTAAGCTATTGTCTGCAGTGAAGAGATTGCTCTTCTTGGCCAACGGGAATACAAATTGCATCAAATTCGAAATGGTACAAGGAGGAGATGTATCTATTTCGGCGGAGGACGTGGATTATAGTCGCTCGGCTCACGAGCGGTTAGATTGTTCGTATACAGGCGTAGGCATGTCTATTGGTTTTAAGGGTAAGTATCTGTCAGAAATCCTCTCCGTAATGGATTCGGAAGAGGTTAACCTAGAGGTGACAGCGCCTAATAGACCGGCTTTGATACGCCCCGAAGGAGAGGATGAATATACTGTTTTGATAATGCCATTAAGCGTTTAAGAGGGGCAATTGGCCTATGGTTTAAATAAAAAAGATGTTATGATAGTAGAGCTCAAAAAGATAAAGATCACCAAATCAATATTTGAACAGCTCCTCGGTCCGGCGTTGACGGATGTATCGAGTATTGATAAATACCAGGTGCTGGGATGGGTTTATCATAAAGGGAGGTATATCCTCCTTTATGATCCTGAGAGTAAATCGCTATGCCGCATGCCCCTAATCTCAGGTATGAAAATAGAGCAGCAACGCCCTCAGGCAGTAAACTTCATGCAGAAAGGATATGCCTGCTGCGTCAAGTTGTCAAGCTACAACGAATCCAAGCAATGGATAGCTAAGATCCACGAGGTGCAGGCTGAGGCTAGGTTGAAAGGGCAGGCATTTATTTAATGGATCATCTTCCTGGGGTCGGGAAGATGATCAAAATAAGTAACACAATGAGTAAAACACGCAAACAAAAGATTACATGCAAAAAGTTCACACTACCCGAAATTTACAGAAAGTTGGGGCAGGTCCTATACGAAGAGCTCCCAGATCGAAATCTGTATGCAAATCGAAAAAAAACGAAGAAGATATTACTCCCGTCATCGCAAATGGACTTTATTCCTTAAAACCAAAAACGAAGCTTGTATACGATATTTCGGGAGTTATGAAACAGATTGTTCCAGCATACTACCGGTTTTGCGAATTGTATTCCATGCTTCCGGTGAAATTGAACGTCCCTAACCCGGTAAAAAGTTTGGTAGCCCATATGAATAAAGTGCTGGGGAGTGATGCTTACATATTGATCATGAATGACGATGAGGAAGATAAGGTACATTTGCTGTACAGAACAGTTCTCTTAAATATGGGTAACTGGTTTACAGTACCATATGTGCCAGTGTTAAAAGCGATAGGTAGGAACAAGCGGATGAAAGAGGTATTCCACGCGGCAATATTCATGCTCTGTGAGATGGGTGTTAACACTTGGAACAGTTATGAGGATTTAGTTATCGACTGGCTTGAGGATGGATATTACGGATATCCAGAGGAAAACGAAGTGAACGATAATGAATTGAAGTATTATACAAACTTAAAAAATCTCTACTCATCAGGGAAAGCCAATATTGCGCTGGGCGAAATCAAAACTGAAAGATCGGTAGAGGAGCTGGATAAGATGCTTAAAAAGCTAAGAAAGACCCCAGTGGATAATTTCTTTAGGAAAGTACACCAACTATACAAGCAAAAAAAACACCTTCAGGACTTTGAAACTTCATATCCAGATGATGGGTCTGAACCCTATTGGCTGTTTTCAGAATCTTTTTACATCGTATACGATTATGATGAAGTTTTCGACCAATGGGATGAATACGTTTGTACGAACGGGAATGAAGGTGTATCATGCCCGGTAATAGAAACAGTTATTACTCCCGAAACCGAGAAAGTAGATATCCATCTCCGGGATCAATTTCCAGAAGAGATGATAGAACTATTCGATAATTACAATGACCTAAGTACCCAATTGATAAAATGGAAGAAATCACGGTAAAAATAACAGCAGAATATAAGGCTTTTATTGCCTTGGTCGGATATTCTTATCTCGACAACTATTATTTTGAGAGCCATCCGATCGACGATAAAGGCAGGATTAAGCAGGGTAAACCCATGGATCATAATACCATGGACAAACTCCTTAATTCGTTCGACCCTAGAACTGAGAAGAAGGTGGTGTATCCCGAAGGACCGATACCCTCCGTGCTGCGGTACGTGGGCATAGAGAAGAAAGAATATATCTGGTCGTGTCCTGGGGTAAAACGTATGCTGTATTTTAAGGATAAGTTTATCGGTAACGGTGAGGCATATGTTCCGGACATGGTATTCCATACCACAGGAAACAGTTTGTCAGTATTTGTCATCAAGGATACCAGATCAGGTAATCCAGAGTTGTTTCTTTCCCCGTTCCCTAACTGCTATGTAAATGGAGGAGTGTGTCAGGGATCTGCAAAAGCTAAGAGGGCGGGGAATAAATGGTCGGATATAATGACCTATTGGGAAGACATCTTTTGGAAATCAGAATTCTCACACACAACAAGTGATAAAGTTTATGACGGCAACATCACTTTGCTCTGGAAAGAACAGATAAAGACGGGAGGTGTGTTTCCTTTGGATAACTTGATTTCCGCAAATAAGAAACTGGAAGATCTGTGGAAGAAATAATTTACTATTCTGGGCTGAAGGAGACAATCATATTCTCGGATGAACATACAAAGTTCTGATTCTGCAAATCGACTAAGAAATTAAACTCGAAATAATCACTTTCATGTGTATCGATATCCGAGCATCCAAATATTCTGTGAATTTGGAAAGTAATGATAAACTCTCCTTTGAGGGTTTCGAGGTTGATTTTAAAATCGTTTACATCTAAACTATCTATGGATGGAGCCCCTCCCTCACTTGAATACAGTGAACATAGTTCTCCAGCCACAATTTCTGAAGTAGAATCGTTTTCTGCGGTTGACGAAGAAAAAAAACAATTTTTAAATTCGCGTTCAAAGTCTTCTTCTTGATACTTATCTAAATCAGCTTTGTCTACATAAAACGTTACTTCAAATTCGATACTACCCATGGTATATAAATTGGAACACTAAGATAAAAAAACTAATGAAAAAACATATAACTCACCCATATTTATTAAACCCAACACATCTAGTTACCGTGGCGGTGATTGGAGTAGGCGGTACAGGCACGCAAGTACTGTCGTGCCTAGCAAGGGTCAACACCGGATTGCAGGGTCTTGGACACCCTGGAATACATGTAATAGCCTACGATGACGATATGGTAACTGAATCCAATGTCGGTAGGCAGATGTTTTCGCCGACCGATATCGGAGTTAACAAAGCTATATCTTCAATCACCCGGATAAATCGTTTTTTTGGGTATGATTGGGAAGCAGTACCAGAGAAGTACAATCTGCAGCCGGCTAATATTGTGATTACTTGTGTGGACAATGTAAAGGCTAGACTAGAAATTTGCGGTCTCGTGAAGAAAACCCAAATCGACAAGGGGTTGAGTCTCATTCTTACGGATAATGGCCGTGTTGATCACCATACCTTGTTGTACTGGCTTGATTTTGGAAATAGTCGTAACATAGGCCAAGTAGTTTTGGGTTCGGTTTTTCCAACAGGTAAACATGCCTTGAAGAATGTCGATCAGCTATTCAATCTCCGCTCTGTCAAGGAAGAAGACCAGGGACCAAGTTGTTCACTTGCTGAGGCACTAACCAAACAGGACATGTTTATAAATTCCTCGATTGCCCAATTAGGGTGTAATATTCTTTGGAAGTTGATCTGCCAGGGGCAATTACAGTTTCATGGCCTGTTTTTAAATTTGGATACGATGAGCGTCAGGGGGATTGGGGTTTAATATAACGAGGAGCTGTTAAGTGAAACGAACTATTGCTTCTCCTTAACATCTGCCTGTATATGTTCCCTTCCGAATCTTCAAACTCTAAAGTAGCGCAGACTGAATTTCCAAATTGGAATAAGGAAATATCATTCTCGACAAATGTTATTGATTGATTAACAGTCATATCTATTGGTAATATATCTGACTGGTTCAGGAAGTCATCAGAGATAAATGACACACGTAAGCTGTATAGTTCATTTTGTTCTAAGGTTAGGATGATGTGGCCATCAATTCTAACTTTATGTACATCTATAGAGCTATTGATCGTGAATTCTGGCATTATAGTTCGCCTATGCTGTGAATATGTAATATCGTTAGTTCGTCTTTGTTCAGCAAAAGATTTGACAAGATAAAGAGCAGTAAAGCCTGTCACCAATATCATTACCCAATCAGAAGCTGTTCCCCAAACAGTTGAAACAAAAGGGAAAGTAAATAGGTCATTTGTTCCGTATAAACAGCGGAAAGCGAAGCCGAACACGATTAGAAAGATTGTGGCTACAATTATAATAGGTTGTGTTTTCATTAGGAATAATGGAGGTCTATTTTTTTAATGGGAACAATTTATGGAATATTCCGTAACGAACAAAATATGTTTTATGAAATATGTGATATGTAAATCTGTTTAATAAATATATTGATATTTAATATTAATATAATTATATTTGTTTTATGAGGGATTTGATAGTTGGGATTGATCCGGACGTAGATAGAAGCGGTATTGCTGTATATCACAAGGCGACAAAGGATCTCCAGTTATCTATCCTCACCTTCTTCCAGTTATTTGACTTTTTGAAAGATAAAAAATCTATTATCCGAGAAGTTATTGTTGAAGGAGGTTGGCTGCACAAGAAGTCAAACTTTCGAAATGAGCATTCCGGTCAAAGGGTAGCAGCCAGAATCGGTAAAAACACCGGAGCGAACCACGAAACAGGAAGAAAGATCATTGAGATGTGCGCTTATCTAAAAATTGAATGCAGAGCGGTTCTTCCGCTTGTAAAGAGATGGAAGGGGCTGGATCGTAAGATCTCACACGAAGAGTTCTTTAAATTGACGGGATATAACAAACGTACGAATCAGGAGCAAAGAGACGCTGCGCTTCTGGTTTGGGGATATTAAGGTTCTATATTAGGTTTAGGTTGATTGGCGTGCGCGGTCGGGAGATAGCGCACGTTTTCTGAAGTAACAATTGCGGGATAGAGCAGTAGGTAGCTCGTTGGGCTCATAACCCAAAGGTCACCAGTTCGAGTCTGGTTCCCGCAACAACTGATTAAGGAGAAAGTCCCGGTGAAGGGCTTTTTAAATTTGGGTTGGTATGCTGCAGAGTATCGTATTCAGGTTTAAAGAGAATTCCGGATTTGCTACCTGGATAGCCGGGACGAAGGAATTAAGACAGCTGGATAGACAGCAAATAATTGTTCATTGTTTTACTTAACCATTCGAGAAAAATGAAAAGATTTATTGCAATTGCATTGATCGGGATGTTTTCGTTCTTAATGGTTGGCACGGTGTACGCTTCGATAGATACGAAGGTTCCCATCGAGCTGAAGAAAGGTTTTGACAACTACCAGTTTGTAGCTGTCATGGACGGTGTTACACCTGCCGTCGAACCTCAATACGGCAAAATGGTAACTGTTCTCTCAGAAGACGATACTTTGTCGGGTTATCAATCCGATATCGAACCAAGTGCCAACGATCCACCTTTGACGAAACGAAGGTGTAGCTGATTAAGAATTAAAAGGACACTTTTTCAGTGCCCTCTTTCGGAGCAGGCCTCTTTTAAAAGAGGTTGTTTTCATAATTTAGGTTAATAATTGGTTGAATCCTCCGCACCGCCCGGTGTTGGAGGATTTTTTTATATTTGTGTTAATCAAACTGATAAAACTATGACCTATGTGAGTTTAACACATTATGCATCTGCAGCAAATTGTCCTATCTGTGGGGCTTACGCAAAATTTGAATGGTATTATACCCAGGTTGTTGCAATTAGGACAAAGAATACTAAAGATATTAACAATATGGAATTCGGGATTTGTGCTCATTGCAATAGTTATACTATTTGGGTGGATATAAGACATAACGTCAGGGAGAGAGATTACAGAATGATATTTCCTTTTTCTGGTAATATCCCGGTGCCAAATGATGATTTGCCTGACGATATTAAGTTAGACTACAAAGAAGCGGCGTCAGTGGTGAATTTGTCTCCTCGGGGATCTGTGGCCTTATTAAGGTTGGCACTCCAAAAGCTATGTAAGCATCTCGGTGAAAAAGGAGAAAATATCAATAACGATATAAAATCATTAGTTTCTAAAGGTCTTAGCCCTACAATCCAGAAAGCTCTGGATAGTGTGCGCGTAACTGGAAACAGCGCTGTCCATCCTGGGGTTCTAGATATCAAAGACGATAGGGAAACGGCTGTTAAAATGTTTGGGTTCCTAAATATTATTGCGGACGTGATGATTACTCAGCCTAAAATGATAAATGAATATTATGAATTCAAAGTCCCTGAAGGTGATAAAATAGCTATTGAGAAAAGAGATAATAAAGGGTAATGAATAAGTTAATATTAATAGGGAACGGTTTCGACCTCCACCATGGTATCCCGACAGATTATTCCTCTTTTCTTAATTGGTACATAAGTAAGTTGCTTGATAATGACTTTAATAAAAAACCGAGTGCCAACACTTTGTTAACATTTTATTTTACTAAAAAATTTGATCATCATAAAGATTTAGTCGTCAAAAATTTATCGGAACTATCAGATTATATTCTACGTCAGTTTTCCTCCATAAAGCATAATTTTGTGGTTAATATAGCGGGAGACAATTATTCTTTTAGGGTGCAGACATCATCGGTCTTGCTAAGAAAGCTTCTAGAGGACCAGGGTGAAAAAAATTGGGTCGATATTGAGATGGAATACTACCGTATCTTAAAAGATATCTTGAAGTCTTTTGGGAACTATACTGTCGAATATTCTGGTGGTGAAAAGGATATAATATCGCTCAATAATGATCTTAATACGTTGAAAAGAGAGCTTGAGGATTATCTTAGTGAATGCATAAAAGGTAAATGTGTGAATCCTAATTTCAACAACGATGCTCAATTGGGAATCAAAAAGCAAAATATTTTAGAGGCATTTCATATTGATAGGTTATCGGATGAGGATTTTGATGAAGATGACAGGGATTGCATTGTTTCAAAGAACGTACTTTTCTTAAGCTTCAATTATACAGGGCTTTGTCATCAGCTAAAAAAGGGGGGTGAGTTCTCGTCTATTGAGATTCATGGTAGTCTAAACTCTCGCACGAATCCGCTGATTTTTGGCTTTGGGGATGAAATCGATGGGGCTTATAATGAGATGGAAAGACTAAATATCAATAGTTTTTTCACACATATAAAATCCTTTGGCTATTTTAACAATAGTAATTATTCTGACTTAGTAAGATTTATAAATTCAGATTCGTTTTTTGTTGAGGTTTGGGGGCATTCCTGTGGGCTTTCAGATAGAACGCTGTTGAATATGATATTCGAAAATGACAACTGTGCTGCTATTAGACCTAAGTATTGGAAACGGACAGATGGAACTGATAATTATGTTGAAATAACCCAAAACATTTCCAGGCATTTCAGGAATAAACTAAAAATGAGAAATAGGGTGTTGAACAAAGATTTATGTTCTCCAATGTAGGTGTCATCATCTAAGCCATAATATTATTGGTTTATTTAAATATCATTATATTTGTTTTTAATATTTGTATAATGATTATTTTTCGTTCCAAATTCGGTATAGGTGATTTCGTTTTTTTGAAGACAGATATCAATCAGGATAAATGGCTGGTTGTCCAGGTTAGGTTCTGCCCGGATGGAACAGCTTACTACTTAGCAAACGGCTCCGTTAACTACTTGGCCTATGAAGTGGAACTGTCGGAAGAAGAGGATAAAGGTTTGAAATTGAATATATCTTGACATGGCATTAACAGCTAAAGCGAGAAGATTTGTTGAAGAGTATTGTGTTGATTTCAATGCTACACAAGCTGCTATCCGTGCTGGCTATAGCGAAAAGACGGCTTATTCTATTGGTTCTGAGAACCTGAGAAAACCTGATATTTGCGATGCTATAGATGAGCGTCTTGAATCACTGGACCTGACAGCTGCTCAAACCTCCAAGTTGATGGCGGATATTGCCCAGTCGTCCATGAACGATTACTTTATAGTTAAGGAGAAGGAGCGGTTTAAAACCGTGGTCAAACCTCTCCAAAAGTTGATCGACAGAAAGAAACTCGACATCCAACGAGCCTACATGTATATCGACCGCAAAGGATTGGTTGATAAGGCATACGACGATTATGTTGACAAACACATCACACCATTGGAGGATGACATCATTCGATATGAGATTGAATTGGAGTTGGATCCAGAAGCCACATTTGAAGATCGGGAAGTTGAAACATACGAGACGGTCGAGTTGGATCTCGTAGCTCTTACCAAAGACAAAGAGCGCGGGAAGATCAAGTCATTCCAGTGGGGAGAATTTGGTCCAAAGGTCGAGCTATATGCAGGCGATAAGATGCTGATCAGTATTGCCAATAAATTAGGCTTCTTCACTAACCGTATGCAGATGCTGGATAAAAACGGCCAACCTGCGGATCCGACCATACCCGATCCCCTTGCCCCCGTAAATCTCAACGTAACCATAATATCCAGGAAAGGGGGAATCGATGCCGATATTCAGCGAGCCACAGCAGAAGATCCTATTCAGCCGGAAGCCGATAACGCTTAATATGGCTGGCCAGCGATCTGGCAAGTCTCACATGATTGGTTTTAAGTCCGGGTATTACGTGAAGAACTTTCCCCGGATGAGGGGAATGATCGCCGCAAACACTTATAAGCAGCTATCCCAATCCACTCTTGTTGCGGTCCGCAAGGTCTGGAAGCAGGAGTTCGGTATTTATGAATATGATCGTACCCGTAATCCTTCAGGCGTATATGTGGTCAACAAAAAGCCCCCTGCACATTTTACTGTATTTGAAGAATATGACCGCTACGACGGTATTATCTCTTTCCGCAACGGAGCCATTATTTACATTGCTTCCTTAGATAACTACGAAGCCCACGATGGTAAAGAGCTGGGTTGGGCTGAGCTTGACGAGACAAAGGATACGAAAGAAGAGGCATTGACTTCCGTTATCCTTGGTCGTATGTCGCAGCCTGGGCTATTCGTAAACGAGAGCGGAGAGCTTGTATATTCCGATGATTTGGAATGTGAACATGAGCCTTTCAATCCCGTTTGTATCAATACATCGCCCGCGGTCGCCACACCTGAATGGCTGGTCGCCATGTTCGGGCTTGCAGCCTATGACGAGGAGATCCTGGAAAGGATTGTCAACTTCCCGGACTTCTTTTGCAAGGAGGTAGATAATAAAGCAATAGTTATTTATTCAACCCACCACAACGCCCACAATCTACCGCGTAATTACATCGAAAACCGTCTGAAGACGTTAACCAAAGGCGATGCGCTTAAATTCGTGTATGGATATCCGTTCTCGCAGTCTGGCGGAGAGTTCTATGATGAGTTTGACCGGTTGAGGCATGTTAAGCCTGTGCTTTATGCTTCCGGTAAGTCAGTTCATCTGTCGTTTGACTTTAACGTCATGCCTTATATGACTATGCTGTGCGCCCATATCGATAGTCTAGTGATGTATGCAAATGATGAGAACGATCTATTTGACGATATGGTAGAGGGGAGCCGGATGGTACAGGTCCGTAGGCTAAGGTTCTTCAAAGAATACTGCCTAAAATCCCCACTTAATACTGTGACAGGAGTTGTTGAAGCTTTCCGTACAGACTACCCGGACTGTAATACAGTTTATTTTTATGGCGATGCCTCCGGTCATAACCGTGTGCCGGGTAAAGGGGAGTACCGCATCTTTGACGACGTACGGGATGATCTTGCCGGGTTGATCTTCCCAGGCTCGGACATGACACTCCGCAAGAACCCAAGCGTACTGAAAAGACGGAAATTCGTACAGGAAATCCTTAAAGGCGGTATACATTTTATCATTATCGAGATAGACGGTGCCAATTGCCCGGAATTGATCAAAGATTTCCAGTACCTCAAGCTGGGATCCGACGGCAAGCTAAAGGAAGTTGTTAAGGTCCCGGAGACAAAAGTTGCTTATCAGAAGTACGGCCACACCAGTGATGCTGCCGAGTATCTGATCTGTTCAGCTTTCGATGATATATTCGATTAATATACTTAATGATATATGAATAATAAATATTAATATATTTGTAGTAAATCCAATTTCTGATGACAATAGAAGAAGCTAGAGAGATCCTCGTCGACACCATCGAAAATAACATCACACACCCCAACTACAAGCGCGTGACCGAGCTGGCCAAGCTTTATAACAGTTTGGTGACAGGGGAAGGGGTGGAAGATCTCTTGAAACAATTCAAAACCCGTGAGGACGATGCTGCATTCCGGCAGCGGGTCGAATTAACTGTATCGACCACGGATGCATTGTGCAGCACCTTGATGAACCCATTTGAAAAGGTGCTGCGTACCGATCCATTGGTGAAGCGTATCGAGAGCAAGGACGAGCAGGCTATCGATATCCTGACCGATAAGCTTATGGATTTCTATTCTTCGGAAAACCAGAACAGTGGATTGGACTATTGGTTGCAGACGCGTTTTAAATCTTTGTCCTTCCTTGACCCCAATTCATTTATGGTCCTGGAGTGGGATGCTTTCGATCACAACCATGAACGCGCAACTCCTTACCCTTATGAAGTGCCGAGCGCCCAGGCTGTTCGTTTCGAATACAAAAACAATAAGTTGCAGTATCTCATCGACAAGAAGCCGATCGAATATAAAGAGGATGATATCAAAAAGAAGGGGTTCAAATATACCTTTTACGGGCTTGGGTTTGTCATAGCGTACGAACGAGTACCAGATAATTATATCAACAAATCCAATGAGAGCACATGGAAAAGTAAAGCCGGGCATCGATATGCTGTCCGGGAGCATGATACGGGACTGGAAGTTGTAGCGGCTATTGTTATCGGCTATGTCGGGGATCTGCGGACCAATGAGGTGACTTATGTCAACCCTTTCCACGCTGCAATTTCATACTTTAAAAAGATTGTTCGACGGATATCGGAAGCGGATCTCTCTAATGCCTGTCATGCCTTCCCCCAGAAATTTCAATACGTTCAAGGTTGTCCGGAGCCAAAATGTCGGGGTGGGCATAATGTCGAAGGGGGCACTTGTTTATCCTGTGGGGGGAAAGGTTATATTCTGCATACTTCAGCACAGGACGCTATTATCCTTCCGTTACCGAAGCATAAAGACGATATGCTTGATCTTGATAATCTGATGGTATATAAGCACCCGCCAATAGATCTACTTAAGTTTCAGGAAGAGATCATTGATAAGTATGAGCAGAAGATCCACGCGTCTGTTTTCAATACGCTATCCCTGATCAAGAAGACAACTGTTGCTACTGCAACTGAACGGGATCAGGACATGGATAATGTTTACGATACCCTACATCCCTTTGCCGAGAAGATTACGGCCATATGGTCCAATACAGTGCAGAACATCGCCGAGATCACCGAAGCAAATCCGGATGACCTGGTTATTGACATGCGTTATCCGAACGATTTCAAACTAAAAACGATCGGACATCTGATCGATGACCTGAAGCTGGCGAATGAAAGTAATGCCCCTGCATTCATGCGCGCCAAATTGAATGCTGATATAGCCGAGCAGACATTTGTCGATCAGCCAGAGGAGTTTACAAGATATCAGGTAAAGCAACGCTTTTATCCGTTCCCGGGCAAAACCATGGATGAAGTGGATGGGCTTCTGTCTACGGACTATATTCCATTCCGAACAAAGGTACTCTACGGCAATTTTGATATGCTCTTCAAGCGGGCAGATAAGGAACATACCGGATTTTGGTATTTCAAACCTGATAAGCAGGAGCTCATTATTGACGGCTATCTCGATGAATTGGTGAATGAGCTTAAACCGAAACCTACAGAGTTTAATACTTTATTGGCATAAGATGACTGAGAGAGAAGCCAGAAGATTGTTGAACCGTATTTCCAAAATGCCAGATTGGATCGACAGTGCTCTTACCTTGCTCGAAAAGTTGGTAAAAGCTCGTCAGAATCAATTTGCCCAACACCTATTGTCCGCGATCATCGACACCTTGGAAGTTGAAGACGGTAAGCTAAAATTTTCTCGAAAGAACAAGCGATTTCTTGCTAAGCTGAACGAAATGCAATCAAGTATCCGTTCTTCAACATTTTCTAATGTAATTGCAAGATTACAGGAGAACATCAGTCATATTATTTCGGAAAACATAGTTTATTACGGGGTGATCACCCCCGATAAAAAACTATTCAAAGCCACCACTGAAAATATAAGCGAGGTAGTCAATTCTCGGCTCGGCCTTAAAAAGGATGGTTCTTTGGAAAAGGAAGGATGGATGCAAGGGATGCTTGATTCTCCGGAAGTAGCGAAAACGATCAAAGATTACGCTCATCAAGCGATAACCTCCCGCTCGGGGTTCGAATCGTTCAGAAAGGGTTTGAAAGAGCTTATCGAAGGGTCCGAGGGCAAGCTTGGAGCATTTGAGCGCTATTTCCGAAATTATGCCTATGATGTTTATTCACAGGTAGACGCGCTACAGAACAAGCTCATGGCTGAAGACTTGGGGCTTGTATATTTTAGGTACATAGGCTCCGTAGTGAAGGCGAGCCGGGCGTTTTGCCTCCGCAAAAAGAACCGAGTTTTTCATATTGACGATACTAAATCATGGGGAGACGAGCCGGACAATATTGCCAAACCTCCTAACTACGATCCGTTGATACATCGGGGTGGTTATGGCTGTATAGATAAGATCGTATACATCTCCGAAGAAATGGCTAAGGCGCTGGGATACGGCAAAGAGCCCGATCAGTATAAACCTTACGCGATCAAGCAATTCGCTAACGGAGGTGAGATTATAACCTCCGATCTGGTGGATGTCAACCTGCCAGATTATGAACGGGTGTACAATGCTGCGTACGCGTTTGCTCGTTTGGGCCACAAGGTTGAGATAAAGCCAAAATTCAAAAACTATCTCAACCCCCTGTATAAAGCAGTGTATGGCGATTTAACCGGTACATCATATGAGCGCAGGAACCCTGATCTGTATATAGACGGTTTGCCATACGAACACGAGGGGTATATTACTACGAACGCAAAGCGAGCTTTCAAAAACATGATAAACGGCGGGCAGGCACAGTCAAGCAGGATAATAATAGATGAAGTGATGTTGACTGAACGTTATATGAAAAGGAATATTTTTGATCGTATTACCCGGGAGGACCAGGTAATAGATGAGGTATGGATTTTATCTGGGAAAGAGGTACGCTTATTATATAAGAAATAAAACAGGGGCATATATTTCTATATGCCCCTGCTGACAAGGAAGCTCCCTTTCGGGTAGAATCCTTAGTGCAAATATACAAAATATTTCAATATTAATATCTAAATGAAAAATATTGATATATTTGTATTGTGTATTTCTAAACTAATATTTATTACTATGGAAGAAATAGGAACAAATGTTCCGAAAGGAGCCAAAACAGCGGGCAAAGGAAAACAGGCTACCACTGCCCCGGTACCGAAGGATCCGAGGGAGGAAATCAGTACGGTTGAAGGAAAGCCAGAAAAGGCATCTTTGGCTGCTGCATTGGATACCCCAAATCCCCAACTAGCCTCTCTTCAGGCCGAGTTCGACGAAATGAAGGCCAAGCTGGAGGATGTACAGACGGAAAACGCCCAACTAAAAAGCGAAAAGCAGGTTCTTGAGGCCAAGCTGGAAGAGGAGCGGATCAAAGCTGAAGAGTCGAAAGTTGTGGTAGAGACAAAAGACGTTATCATTGCCGTAAAGAACGGACAAGAGCGTGAATTCCCTGTTATGGCATGGAAAAACATGCCTAAGGGGAAAAACGGTTGGCAAATAAAGGTGAAAACTCCAAAAGAGGCGAGATAATGGCGCAGTTAGTAAGAATAAAACACAATAGATCCGGTCAGGTCAAGGAAGTGACACCGCGGGAGCTGCAGACCATCCTTGCAAACCCATTGGTTTCTAAGGCGTATACAGTGCTTCCTGAAACTGTTTCCCAAAGTCCAAAAACACCAGCCCCAACTCCAAAGGAGATTAAGAAAGCTGCTGCGGCCCCAGTAAAAGAACCCGAAACAAAAAAATAATCTATGAAAGGATTACAAGCAATATTGGCCGGTCTGCTGACGACGGTATATAAAATGTCAGATGAACAAGTTGCTGCTCTTGTTGAAAAGGCAGATGGAGAGGATTTCGATGCCCAAACAGAACTATCTACTATTCTTGATCTGGACAAGAACCGGGTCGGAACTTTAAAAACTGATGCTTTCAACGATGGCCACAAAAAAGGCAAATCCGAAAGCTTGAAGGACTTAGAGAAACAAGTGCGTTCTCAGTTTGGTGTAGCGGACGAATCTGTTAAAGGCATTGACCTGATCAAAGCTGTTCATGCATTGGATCGTGAGCCCGGCAAGAATGGATTGACCGACGATGATGTGAAAAAACATACGTTGTTTATCCAGTTGCAGAAGAAGCTCGATGATACCGGAAAAGAAGTTGAAACCAAAGTTTCTGAAGCACTCAAAGAAGCAGAGACCAAGTTCACTCGCGAACGTACATTGACCAGTGTCAAGTCTAAGGCCCTAGAGGTGTTCGAAAGCCTTAATCCGGTTTTATCCGAGGATAAAGCTAAGGCAGCTAAGCAAAAAGAATGGTTACTTAAGGATCTGGAGGGTTACGAGTACGATACAGCAGAAGATGGCTCGTTTATCGTGAAGAAAGAAGGTAAGGCGTTGGCAGACGATCATGGAAATCTTGTAGATTTCGATAACCTCGTCAAAAATACCGCATCTACGTACTTCGATTTCCAACAAAGCAAACCGAAAGGTAGTGAAGGCAACAAGAACAATCCTCCGAAGGGCCCTGTTACTGTTCCGAAAACAGAGGATGAATATCTGAAAACAATTCAGGATCAATCCATTCCTCTTGAAGACCGGACAGCTATTAAAGAGGCCTGGAATAAACAACAGGCATAGTTGTTTACTTAAAGAATTAAATTGAAATGGCAGCAGGTGATTTTTCAAAAACTGCATTAGTGGAGCTACAGCTTCATATGGAGTCTATATGGCACGATAAAGTAAAGAATCGTGACTATAATCCAGACATGGCTACGGCCAAGGTTATTTTAGGACAGCAGACAGCGGATGTTACCGCTTTTGCTGAGCCCTCTTTAGATCGTAAAGTGTCGGTCAATTGGGTTGATTTCTGTCAAGACACATCAATCGATGAGACAGACGAAGATAACCCGGTATCCGATGACGATACCTGTGAAATTGACGGGACCGAACCGGAGAGCAAGACAGAGCTGTTGGAAATTGATATGTTTATCAAAGATTCATTCAAGATCCAAAGGGAAAAATTCCGTGGCAACTTTATCAAAATGGAGGAGGCTGTTGCGATCGGCTTACTTGCTATGGAACGGAACCTGATCAACAAGTTGAACATCAAGTTGGCGGCTCGGTTACTGACTTTTGGCGGAGTGAACAAGTATGCTGGCGCTGGAACTATCGGTACCATAAATGCTGGTTATACAGAGATCTCCACTGCTAACTTCACAGCAGAAGGCTTCTTTCCGTATTTGCAGCAAGCCGGTGTTATGAACAAGTTCCAATCATTGTTGGTCCTTGACGGAGGTAACCTATTTCAGGACAATTATCGTTCCCAGAAATATTTGGGTAATGATGATGGTAAGGCAGCAGCCTCCATGTACGGAGACCTGAGTTACCGGAACGATCTTTTTGGTTTTTCCGCTAATGGCATCGCAAACGTATCTATCGTGTTGGATCCCGGATCCGTTGCATTTGCAAATGTGAACCGTTTTCCCTCGTCTCCGGAGAGGCATGATAACCCATCGAAAACTATCTATTCTGTTCCGTCGAACTACTTGCCCGGTGTAAGTTACGATGTGACGTTCATGGAGAAATGTATCGCTGGTAAGTATTGGTATTTCTGGGAATACAAACTTCGCTGCGGCTTCTGGCAGAACCCAATCCGTTGTGATGAGGATGTTACAGGTACACTTCTTTTCAAGAAGGTTGCCTAATTAAGAACTTTAAGCTTAGGGGTAAGCTTATTGGGTGTGTTGATCGGAGGGAGGGGGCAAGGCTCTCTCCCTTTTTTAAATCATTATTATGGAATGCTTAGATCATATTATTGGGGTTTCGCGTACTGAATGTGAATGTCTGGAAGTGGGTATTGATCCCGCCGATCGGCAAAGCAAATCCGGTATCTATCTGGATGAAGTTGAGGGAGGTCTTAAATTAACTGCATTGGAAAAGATCGATTGTCAAACCTTCGTGGAGAAGGCAAAACAGGCAATCAAACGGGCAAAGGATATGTTCATTGAACAGATCCTCGCAGCTTATTATTCTTCGTCTTATAAACCGGCATTCAAAAACTTTAAGGGTAAGATCGGTAAGAAGAACCATATCCGACCTTTGACTAATTTGAAGCAATACGCCGGATTGGCCTTAAAACTGAACTACATCCGGGGGGCAAATCTAACCGTTAAAAGAATTGGGCTGATCCTGTCCCAGGAATCGGATGTCGGCGTTTATGTGTACCGGTCCTATGGTTCTGGAGGTGAGATAGAACAGGTTAGTGTAATTGAAGGAATACCAACTATCGCAAATATTGCCTCAATAAAGGAATTAGAGACCCCTTTGGTATTACCTTTCCACGACGAATACGATCAACCTATCCGATATTATTTTGTCTATGACACGGCGATCAATGGATTTCCGCGTGACAACCAGGCAGGCTGCAATTGTGGCGGTATGGATTCAATATTGAAATCCTATCTCAAGCCCGGAGGGATATCGGTGTCAAATGTTCAGGATATGAACACCGATAAGTTGAGTGAATATGCAAACGGGATATTCCTGGATGGTGAAATCAGCTGTTCGAGCCGAAGCATGGTCTGTAATCTACTGGCGATAGATGAAAGTAATACGATTGCCCACGCAATAGCGTATAAAGGTCAAGAGCTATTGATCGAGGATCTAATGGGCAGTGGCAACATCAACCAATATACCATGCTTTCAAAGGATTATTTGTGGGGTAAGCGCAATCATTTCCGTAAGGAGTTCGACGACCGTGTGCTATGGCTTTCCCAAGCCAAACCAATGGAACTAGTGAGCGATTGTTTGGTGTGCGAAGATGGCCGGATGGTTAAAGCATTGATACGGTAGCATTATGGAAACACTTGATGATCTGATAGCTAAGCTTAAGCGTATCCGTGATGAACTACCGGAAGAAGCCGAGAAGATAGCTATAAAGATGGCGCAGGATCATATCGGGGTTGTTGTGCCCCGTATCAAAACGGAAGGTATTCCTGGGGAAAGCTATTCTGATAAAGGAGTGCCGGCTTATTTGGTTGAAAAAAATCCGTATGCAAGCCAAAGCGCCACAGGATTTGCGCGTATGATTAAGCAGAAGAAAAAGTCCAAAGAAACAGTATCATGGAAAGACGTTAGAGAGGCTAATGGTAGGCAGACCAACTTTGTTGATTTTTCCTTTTCAATGACTACCCTGAATAGCCTGAATGTCGTCGCTACCGAAAACAGTGGTTTTGTAGCAAGAGCATATATCGGATCCGATACTTCTGAAGGACAATTTAGGCTAGGTATGGGCTATAAAATGTACGGTGATTTTCTCGCCCCTAATGAGCAAGAAAAAGATATGCTGAAAAATACTGCAGGAACCATGGTCAAGAATTTTATCGATAAATACAAGCTATGAATGTTTTAGTTGCTAAAGTTATCAGGGATATCCTTTCGGACTTACCGTATTTTGACAAGAGATCGGGATTGGTACAGACCATAGCAAAAGAGGACAGGGGTCCTGAGGGAAAAGGCCGTGTCATTCGTTTTCCGGTCGAAGTCGATGTGGCCGAGCTTACACATATGGTACCGATGGTACCGGACGATTCCATAAAAGGCATGTTCTACATTGAAGATGGAGGGGCGAAGTCAGAAGGGAACAATGACTGGACCTCTGACCTTACCTTGGTCTGTTGGTTTTGTCCGAAGAAGATTGCTTCCAATGTTCACGCCGTTGGGGCTAATGCTTTGGCAGATATCACCGCCCTATTCAGAAAGCATTATAATGAAGCCCCGATATCCAGGTTGAAGATCAATGTGGCCAGCATTCCGATCCGTGACGCGGCTATATTCTCGAAGTACAACTATAGCGAGACACAGACGCAATATTTAATGCCTCCCTATGATTTTTTTGCACTGAAACTAAAATGTTCTTATCGACTGAGTGCCGATTGTCTTGAACCTTTAAATGAACCTGGAATATGTTGATGCTATTTGTACACTTTTCGATTTTGGCATTTATGTGTTCCGTTATCGGGTACGTTGTGCCCGGTATCCTTCTTTATGAAGATGTATTGAACTGGTATGCCAGGCTGTTGGGACGTTTGCCGGAGTGGTTGGGAAAACCCCTTGGCCTATGTGCGGTCTGTTTTACCGGACAGATCGCCTTATGGAGCTCAGTTATATATGCAATCAATACCGGTGCAAATCTGATTTATATCGCCTATACTGTTTGTTTGGCGATTTACTTGGTGAAAAAAATGAATTAAGATATGGAATTAAAAAAAATAAATATAGAGCAGCGCTCATTCGTTGCTAATGGCAAAACCTATCACATCGAAGTCGGCGATATTTCGATCGCCAGATGGGCCAAATACGAAGAATTGATGCTTGAGCTTCAATATGGCACTACACAGGCTGAAATGTTCAAGAATTGGAAAAGGGTGACAGAACTAGCCAATGAATTGAAATTTTCGGATATCGCTATTCTGGCAAACAATATGCAGAACGGCATCCATAAGATCATGGAGCGGATCCCCGTGGGTCTGCGTATCAGTACTCTATTTATCAACGAAGAAAAAGAAGATCGTGGTGTTATCAACGATGATATGATATCCGCTAAAATCGAAGACTGGCAAAAGGAGGGCTATGCGATTGGTCCTTTTTTTCAGTTGGCTCTCGTTTTTTCAGGTCTTACCAAAGAGAGCTCAAACTCACTTTCCCCGGAATCTTTGGCCCATCTGGAAGAACTGAACCAAAGAATGATCGGAACAGACTAACGCTGATAAAAAAGGAAATAATCGACGGGGGCAAGAAATGGATAGATCTGTGGTCAATGATGGCCGAAAGCCAGATCAAAGAATACGATGCGCTAAAAGCTACCCCCGGAATGGAATTCTGGCGGTTATATGAAATTTTTCAAAGAAAATTGGAAATAAAGAATAAAGCTGTAAAAAAATGAGCGACGGATATAAAGTACCTATTGAGCTAGAAATCGAGGGGTTGAATGACCTGAAAAATACGATATCTAACATGGAGGCTCTCCATAAAGCGGGGAAGGAGGCGACTGATGGCATTAATAAAATGAACAAAGAGTTCGTTGCAGGTGCCGAAAGCGTGAACAAAACCTTATTGGAGCAGGGACAGGCATTGCTGGCGTCGAAGAAAGCAGCAGAAGAGCGTGTCAAGGTAGAGCGTGTAATGGTACAGTTGTTTGACGAGGTAGCAAAAAAGCAGGGAGAAGGGGTTAAACTTACTGAACACCAAACAAAGATTGTCGATGAGTACTCTAAAGGGTTGGAATATGCAAAAAAGGCATTAAAAGAAGCTACCGACCCTGCGCAGGTCAAAGTTATTGCAAAAGATATGGAGGTGCTACGGGATAAAATAGTAGCAGTATACGATCGTGCCTCTAAAGCGATATCACCGATGAACGTGAAGCTTCAAGAGGCAGGAAGTCTCATAGATAAGCTATCTGATTCTCTAATGGGATCCTTCTCGGATGATGAACTTAAAGGGTTGTCTACCTCAATAAACAATGCCGGAAACGAGATGGACCAATTGGGCGTTCTGATTGATTTTATATCCGGGAAAATGGAAGGAATGGATGCCGGATCGGATCTTTTTCAGCAATTGACGAAGGATATCGAAGTTGCCAATCAGATGCTTGGAAGAACTAACGAAATGGTCGACCTGTCATCGATGTCCTGGGACCAGTTGACGGACCGGTTGAAATTCTTTCAGGATTCCCTAAAAGGAGAAACCAATCCGCAAGAGATCATCCGTATCAACCAGGAGATTGCAAATACCGAAGAGCAGTTAAAGCGTATCAAGAATGCAGGAAAGGACGGTTTTGACGACCTGGGCAATAAGATTATTCCTGAAGCAGCAGAAAAGGTGAAATCCCTGAACACCCAGCTGGAAGAAACTGTGCAGCAGCTGGCAAGAATGCGAATGGAAGGTAAGGTCGATACACCCGAATATGATGAATTATTAGCAAAGGCTACCGAGATCAAACAGGCTATAACTGCTGTAAATGATGAGCTGAAAAAGACGACTTCTAATACACAATCCTTAGATACACTCATCGAATCAGCCTCTTTAGTTACTGCTGGATTCAACCTTGCACAGGGTTCGTTAGCGCTGTTCGGTGCAGAAAGCGAAGATTTAGAAAAAGTAACCGCCAAACTAGCTGCTGGGATCGCTGTTCTTCAGGGCCTACAAGAAATACAGGTACAGCTTAAGAATAGGGAAAGCGTTGCCAATAAAGCCTTGACCGCATCACAGGCCTTGTATACGACCGTCGTCGGCACTTCTACCGGAGCATTAAAGGTTTTTCGTATCGCATTGGCCGCTACAGGGATCGGCTTGATAATCCTGGCAATCGGAGCCTTAGTTGCCAGTTGGGATAAGCTGACCGCATCTATTAAGATAAGCGGCCCGGAAGCTGAAAAATGGGGACAGCGTATCGATAAGATAAAGGCTATTGCTATTGGCGTAGGAAACTCAATACTTCAATTTCTTGTCGCGCCGATTAAAGCCTTATATACTCTATTTACAGACGGGCCTTCAGCTGCTGTTGATTCATTTACCAATTCACTGAATCTGATTAAGAATTACAATGAGGGCTTTAATTGGGAAATTCAAAAGCAAAATGATGAAGCCCATCTAAAGAAGCTTGAAGCGCAAAAGGCAGCTCTGGAAAAAGAAATAGAAATCCGTAAGGCCAAGGGAGAGGAAATCATTGCACAGCAGAGAGCATTGAACTCGACACTTCTTGCAATATCAGCATTTGGAAGCAAGGAAGAACAGGAACAGGCCCTGCATGATGCTAAGGTTTCTGAGGCACAAATGGCCAAAGAAGTTGCGGACAAAGCTAAACGGGTGGCGGACAAAACCAAACAAGAACGAGACAAAGCAGACAAAGAAGCGGAGAAAGAGCTCCAACGCATCAAAGATTTCAACCGTAAGCTGATCGACATGGAGAACGACCTCCAAGAGTCGCTGATCAAGGCAATGCAGGAAGGGCAGGAGAAAGAAGAGGCAGCCGAACTATTGCGCTTTGAAAAAGAAAAACTTGCACTCAAAAGGCAATTGGATGACGTATTGGCGGACACTAAAGTATCTGCCGAGGAAAAATCAAAATTTAAAGAGGTCACAGACAGGCAAATACAAGCGTTAGAGGAGCAGCACATATCAATAATGTGGGCCATCGGTGTAGACTATTTTGACAAACTACAGGAAGCCCAAAGGCAGTCTAACAAAATATTGCTCGAAGTAAATAAGCAGGATCAGGAGCTTGAAATATTCCAGGTTCAGGAAAAGTACCGAAAACTGGCCGAAGAATATAAAAAAGCATCCGGCGAAGAAAAGGACTTTACCGAGCAGATGAATAAGGAGATTGAGGAGGTTAATGTCAAATATAGAATCCAGGGAATAAAGGATGAAGAGGAATATATGCTTCGTATGAATAATTTGGTTCAGCAAAAAGGGGTATATAAAGAAAGGCAGGAGCGATTAAATGCTATTAATTCCTTAGATATCCAAAAAAGGGCTAACGATAAAGAGATTGAAGAACTGAAAAAATTGTCAGACGAAAAATCTAAGAAAAGAGTTGCTCTACTAGAATTAGAAAACAAGGAACTTATGCAAAAGCGTGATGAACTTGTAAAAGAAAACAACAACAAAGGGCTTGATTTATTTGAATGGCTAGGGATAGGTGAAGTAACGAAAGAAAAAATACTGTTTTACGCAGATAAATTAAGTAAGACGGCAGAGGTATTTAGCGAATTCTTCGATGCGCTTGGCGAATCATTCCGCTTACAGGCTGAAGAGAAAAAGAAACAAGTTGATGCGCTTTCTAAACAAGTTGATTCTGTAGAATCTGAATTAGACCGCGAATTAGAAGCTCAAAAGAATGGTTACGCTTCAAACGTTGATGCAAAAAAGGCTGAACTGGAGGCGTTACAAACTGAGCGGGCTAAAGCACTTAAGGAACAAGAGGAAGCGGAAAAGAAGCAAAGATCTATGCAGAAAGCTAAGATAGTCGCGGATACCCTTATGCAAACAAGCAACCTTATAACTAGTGCAAGTAATATATTTAGTTGGGCCTCATCGGTTCCGTTTGTAGGAGTTCCATTAGCAATAGGTTTGATTGGTACAATGTTAGCGACTTTTGCAATAACAAAAGCTAATGCTTTCAAGGAAATCAACAATTCAAAAACGCCTTCATTCCGTCACGGCGGTGTCTTTATGCTCAATGGCCCATCCCACGAACAAGGCGGGCTGGGTGTATACAACGAGAGCACAGGGCAACGTGTGGCCGAAGTTGAAGGAGGAGAAGGTTTCTTTGCGATATCCCGGGAGAACAAACATCTTATTCCGGAGTTTCAACGACTGCATGATGAAGGTTTGGATTTTTTCAGATCACAGTCTCCTGTTGACAAGACAAAGATCAACGAGGTTATTGTAATGGCCCAAGAGCAAAGAACGCAGCAGCACCAGATATTTGATGCCCAAACGTTGAATGATATTGCTTCCATCGCCAAAACAAACCAGGCTATGCTCGAGAACGAAAAGAATAAAGAGGAACGCATTGATATGGGGGACCATTGGTTTGTCAGGTTAGGTCCTAATCATACACGTAAAATCTGGAAAAGTAAATCATAATGGAACCGAGATATTTATTTTATATATCCATAGAAGATAGTGAGGGTGATTGGATAGATCATCCCGTTAATCCTGCCTTCAGGGATTTCAAGAGAGATCATGAAGTCTCGGATGAGAGTGTGGTGCTTAAGGGCAGTTTCTCCGGTACCGTCACTTTTATCGGGAAAGACTTTCAATTACTTCTTCCTTACGAGCAGGGTGCTGCCCGTTGCCAGGAAATGTATCTGGTCATCAAACGGAAGTGTGGGGAAGAATACATAGAAACGGATAGGGGAAGACTATTACTCTCTAACGGGGAATGGGACCTGGATCGCTGTACGGTCAGGATGAAGATCGAATCTACATCGGAATACACCGAGGTTGAAAAAAATAAGGATGAGGTTGTAAATCTCTTGGATATCGGGTTGACAAGGGTACAGCTTAACTATGGATCGTCTCATGATGTGGAGGAAAAAGTGTGTAGCCAAACGGTAACTAACTTTAAATATTACGATATCGAAATCTGTGGCCTTGATGAGCCGGGAGAATGGAGTATCAAAGAAATAAATGTTGCCTATCCGGTAGTGACTAACAATGTCACCGTTAAATGGATAAAACCGTTTGTAGGCAATAAACTTTTTACGTTTCTGGATCCTGCAAAGTCTACCACGGAGAAATTACCTGAAGATGTAAAGGAAGCAAACACGTTCATTTTTGATTATTTAGGCAACAATACTTTCCAATCGAACAACAGGTTTATCCGCTTGAACGACGTCTTGAGCTATTTCGCCTCAACAGTATTCAATCTATCCGTTAAATCTGATTTCTTTCAGATCAACCCGGAAAATGCTTCATCGATAAATTATGTGACCGGTGAGCAAACGCAGGTTGCCCACTTGCTTCTTGCCCAGATTACGGATGTGCAGCGTCCGACAAGTACTCAAGGTGCAACTATTGCCAATATTACTTGGGAACAGCTGTGGAACGACTTGGTAACACTGTTCAATCTGGATTATGAAGTTGAGGACGGTACCTTGGTCATCGAGCACGTCTCTTTCTTCCGGAATAGGAATGTTGAAGATCTCACAGTCATGCCGAAACTTGAAAAGTGGTTGAAAGGGATGTCCAAGTATTCGTACGACAACGATAAGCAGTATCCTGAAGAGACGTGGTCGATACATAATTCCTTTAGAAAATCGGATGTACTGACGAGACTGGAGCTGAAAGACCATGTGGGTGTACCAATCTACTACAACAATGGTTGTACGATGATCGCACGGGGCCAGCGCAAAAAGGAATGGAAGACGGAAACCCTTACTCCCGATCTGTACAGTGTGCTTACTGGGTACACGATGATAAACTGTAACGGCGAGATATACGAGAAGGATCCGACGTCCAAAGACGGCCTGGTGATCGTGGCGGCGGAGAGGTTGAGCTCAACGCAATATCAAATGCTGTCCGAGCCAGGAATTCTATACACAGAACAGGAAGTAGATGGTGTCTCTGAAAAGAACAGGTATATCGAACCAAATAACTGCTTATCGGTCGCGCATATCCAGGACAAATATTTCCGTCACAACAGGAGTTTCCGTTTCGGGTATATGAACGACAGGCAAGAGACATTTGAAAGTTCTGTTAAGGCAAAGATAGGCCGTGAATTTAAAATTCCTTTCTGTTGCCATTATGAGTTTGACCTGAACGCCCCGGTGAAAACTGTTCTCGGTACCGGCGAGGTACAAAAGGCTTCTTTTGATTATCACACGGAGCTGATAACCTTGACTGTCGGTTATGCTACGGATGAATATGAAACTCCCGACGAGCAGGCCCCGTTGGTAAAAGATGACGATTTTGTTGTTAAGCAGGAACTGCCGACACTATTGGACGTTATGGCTAATGACGAGAATGCAGACGGATCAATAATTGAAATAATCCAGCAATCGCCTAATGCTAGTTTAGAAGTTGTCGGAAGCCAGGTCCGCTATACCGGGAATATCGGGTACCGCAACAATCTCCCTTTGAATACTCCAAACGACACCTTTGTGTACCGTCTGAAGAGGGGGAGTGTATACTCGAACAACGGTATGGTGAAAGTCCTCGTGAATGGGGTGAATAATCCTTTCATGCCTAACCGCCTTGGAACTGATGGCGTATTGGACGATAAATATACGATCGGGGTCGATTCTGTATTGAACGTAAATGCAGCAGCTGGCGTGTTGGCCAACGATATATTTTATAACGTCAATGGAAGCATCAAATATAAAGTTACCCAAGTGTATGACTATGATACCGAGACATTGAACTTTGGTACCGTGGCCATGAACCCGGACGGTTCTTTCATTTACACCCCGGACGCAGGATTTGTAGGAGTTGACGAATTTGAATATATCGCCTATTTCCCTGGCTATGATCCGAACGAGTTTTCACTGTACAGAAAGGCTAAGGTCAGGATATTGGTAGGAAATCCGATAACAACACATGCGTTTGGCGAGATTATCAATACTTATAGCGTTGGTAGGACCCAGTCGTTCGGTGATCTGTCTGTTGCTCTATACTATGACGCGGATCGGATCTTTCCGAAAACGGTTGCTTTGTTGTCAGTCAACACAAGAGTCACCGTTAAGAATACCAAGAATCCTGTTACGACCGAAGATTCCGTGGTTAATTTCAATAATGTTCAGCGTGTAATATTCCAGTCGAACAGACAGGTATTTAGGGCTGTAGAATCGGTAGGAGGGGTTGCGACAAACGGTTATACAGTGTATGTGGGTACCGAACCGGCTACAGGGGGAAATAATTACGAACACCATGAAGCGGAGATACGATGATAAATAATTATTTAAAGACGGGGTTTCCGATGTACGATAATATCCGGAAACAGTTTAGGTTCAAGACCGGAGCAGAGGATTGGCGATGTGTTTTTCAATTGTTCACCGGCAGCAGTTTTCTTCTCCCTTTTCAGATAAGGAAGGCCCGGGATGATCAGGACCAGATCATTTCCTGGTCCGTAAATTATCTGGATGGGTCTTCGGCTTTTAATCTTAACCAAAATATTAATATATTAGTAAAAAATATTGATATTTCGTTTGAAAACTGGGTGTATAGCGGCCAAGAATTGGTGTTCAGGTTCAACAATGGTGAGATTGCCCCACTGGAGATGTGCGATGGCGAGTTTTATTCGGTAGTAGAATTCCAATCAGGAAAAAAATACTATTCGGAAGTTTTTAGGGTCGACAGTAAGGTCAATCTGGGTGAGTTCTTAAAAATAGAGTGGGGAGGAGGTTGTAAGATTGCAGGGATAAGCTATATCGATGATTATAAAAATATGCTGTTCATCGACGGAGAATTGGAACGCGCCAGTCCTGTGGTCACTGAAGAAGGAGAGGAGATAGAGGGAAAGTTCAGTCCAACATTCGTGAAATATACCAATCGGTATCGTGTGAGCCTCATCGCTCCTGACTGGTTGCTTGAGAGTTTGACAATGTTGGGATTGCACCCAGATGTCGTGATAACAACGAATAACGGCCTTTATATTTCGAAAGTCGAAAATGTAAAGGTTGAAAATGTAGAATGGTTGGATCCGGCCTGCTATGCAAAGCTTGATCTGACTTTCGAACAGGACGAAGAGGCTATTTATACAATGTGTTGTAACTAATTAGGAGATGGCAACAAAAACGAAAGAGCAGATAAAAGCATACCTCAACCAGTGTGGCCAGCTCGATTATGGGGAATTTATTGACTTTATCGATTCCGTGCTGTTTGATGACGGAGTAAATGATATTGCTCCTATTTGTCAGGTGTCCAGATATAGGCGGTACAGGGAGCATAATAGTGAAATATTTATTCCGGATCTGTTTGATGAGGATAATAATCTGGTTTCTATCTATGTTACGCGCTTGAGTGAAGAGCCTTTCTCTCTCAATGTTGGTACGACTTCCGGGGGGAGCGAGATAACTACACATGAAATAGATGAGGGGCAGGTGTCAATTGATTGTACATATCTGTTTAATACACCTACTCCTGTGTATATATCTGGTTTGTCCCCGGATAATATCGCGACTGTTGTCGTTGTTTATAACTCGTTCGAATGTGATGACAATGGGGAAATATCTGTATCACTTTTAGAGGAGATCCAGGATAGTATTGCCGAATTACAACTGGAGCTGGCTCAGACAAGTAATGACCTTCAGTCACAGATCAATACTTTGTCAAATTCACTGATCCAAATTCCAGTTGGAATTGTCGTGCAATGGACGGGTGTCCTGGCAGACATACCCGCCGGATGGCAACGCTATACCGGGAATGGTTCCTGGTTCCTGATCGGGGAGAGCTCCCAGTACCCTGTTGGAACAACTGGAGGGGAAAAAGAGGTGCAGTTAGAAGCCAAACATCTGCCGAGATTCAGACTTGAAATGGATATCCCAATGGACAAGAAAGGTGGAAGTTCAGGGGCGAATGTACTTAGTTCCGAAAATAGGCTCGGTCTTAAAAAGCATTATACAAACTATATAGGTAACGATATAAAGCATAATAACATGCCGCCCTATAAAGCTGTGATTTATATAGAAAAAATTTAGGATGAAAAGTATAGTTAAAGCTAAAAAGCTTGTTGTCGAACTCATTTCCTCTCTTGGTGATTTTGTGCGCTTTAATAAACGGGTCAAGGGGCTGCGGGCTCAGGAAGATGATGAATTTGTAACCTTAGAGCAGTTCAACGAAGTGTCCGGCGAAAACGTTGCCCGGTTGGATCTGGAGAACGTCTTCATGGAAGATAATTACTTTGAGAAGCCGGTCGGAGGGCAGGATGCAGAGGAAGAAGATCATTTTGTCACTTTGAGACAGATGTCGGATGCTGGCCAAGTCAAGACCGTCAACGACATTGAGCCGGATTCTAGTGGAAATGTCGAGGTAGGTGTAGGCGACATTGTCGGCTTACCTGCTGAACTTGATCTGAAGGCTGAGGATGCAGAGGTAATGCATAAAACAGGCGATGAAATGAGCGGACCCCTCCAAGTCCCCTCGTTAACCAACAATCAATACGGTGACGGTTTCATCAAAAAGGTCTTAGCTCATAACGGAACTAACTGGATGGTTGGGGAGATATACTCTCCAATTGCTATCACGAGAGGGGCGAACACCGCTTACAGGGTGTTTTCTAGAAAATTAAGACCTGAGTTTGTTGAGATATCTGCGTCTCGTGCAACCGTTATGAAGTTTGAGTTCAATTTGGCTGGCTATAACATGGGTAGTAAAGTCTACTTATCTGTTGTTTTAAATAGCAATGGGAGTAATGTGAAAACATTCAGTATACCCGATATCACAATTTTTGGGTTGTTGGGTCCACTTTCCACGATAGAAGTCGTTATTGATAGAGTTGACGGAGAATATTACTTAAGAGCTTATTTGAAAGGTAGTATTAATTTTCCATTGTATACTACCGCTTATCTCGAAAAGTTTTCTCTTGCCTCAACTTATGTGGATGTTGAAGATGATGATTTAAGGGGGTGGACTGGAAGCTCCGATAACATAGTCCCAACGGAAATTATATATGCAGCTACAGCCGATGCCAATGGTGCATGGGTAGTCAAGCAAAGCGGAGGTGTTATGACCGGACCTTTGTCGACTCCTGCTATCATTCTCCCGGACAACCCGAGCACACCAGTAGCCAATCAGTTCTATGCCTATTTTGATAAGCTTTGGTATGCGAATCAAAGCGCAGTCGTAAAACAGCTGGCATTTGATGAAACAATTATTAAGGTTATATCGGAAAATACAACTCTTGATAACACCTATTACAATGCCATAGTTAGAATAACTGCAACTTGTACGATAACAATCCCCTCAACTTTAAGGATTGATTTTAATTGTGTATTTGAAGCATTTGGAATTGTTACGGCAACTTTTGTGGCAGGATCAGGAGCAGTTATATTTGCACCTTTTGGACTTGTTCTAAAAAACAATTCTATGTGCACTCTTTATAAATATACAAGTACTACATACAGATTGAACGGAGGACTTACAAATGCGTAATATAGGACTAAATTATGTTTTTGGACAGAATACCGAGCTAAATATGCTGCCTTTGGAGTTTACTGTCAAGACAGACAATGCAGGCACGTCAGATAGTTATTCATTTACTATTCCAACTCATTCGATATATCAGTATAGATATGTCGTTGATTGGGGAGATGGCAGTATGGGGAGGTATACAGAAAACGCTTCTCATACTTATAATACAGCAGGGGAAAAGACAATTAAGATATACGGACAATTTCCTAAGTTTCGGTTCAATAATAGCGGAGATAGGCTAAAATTACTATCTATTGATAATTGGGGAGATATTCAGTACGCAGCCGATCAAAATAATGCCTTTCACGGATGTGCTAATCTGACAACTATCTCAGGTGGAGCGTCTTGGTTTACAACTGTCACTGTTGTTTCAGATATGTTCAATGGATGTGCTAATCTAACAAATCTGCCTAGCGATATGACACTAAGTGCGGTTGTGGGTGGATTGAGAACATTTGCAAATTGCTCCGCACTAACCGAGTTACCTGAAGGTATGACTTTAGATAACCTTTCTTCAAATGCTCTTTCATTCTTTGCAGGATGTTCTCTTACCCATTTGCCTGCAAATATGAAGTTGAACAATGTTACAGCAGCCCAAAATATGTTTTCAGGAACAAATTTAACAACGTTACCTGATGGTCTTGAATTTGCAAATTTAACCAATGGAAATGCTACGTTTAGTAATGTACCTCTAACATCTTTACCATCGTCTTTATCGTTGCCAAATTTACAAAATGGAGTGAACATGTTTAATACAGCTGTTTTTCCGAACTTACCATCGGGAATGTTGTTGGATAATCTACTTGTCGGACAAAACATGTTTATTAGCTCGCCCTTGACACACTTACCGGCCGGCATGACATTACCTAATCTACAAAATGGTAGAAGTATGTTTCAAAGCGCGTTATTTACAGATTTACCTATTGGTATGAAGCTATCTAGTTTAGGTGGTGGAGGTCAAACAGGTCTACAATCGGGAAGTTCAATGTTTTCAAATAGCACTATTGGAACCACAAGATATTCACAATTACTTATAGACTTAGAAGCAGATAATCCGAATGAAGAAGTTTACTTGAATATCGGTAACTCAAAGTACAACAGCTCCGCCGTGACTGCTAGAGCTAATCTGATTGCAAGGGGGTGGATAATCGGAGACGGAGGTTTAGAATAAAAAATCAATCATGAGAATAGAAACTATTATACCGCAAGAGATACAAGACCAACTGGACGCTATCAATAACGAACTGCTGATCTTGGCAGAGGTCGAGCTTGACGAGATTACCGACATGTCTGATTACCGTCAGGTCCTCCGTGTCCAGGATAACAATATTGCCTTATCACAGGAGCATTTCAAAGTGATCGCAAAGCGGATATTGATCCACAAGACCAACGGCTCGGAACTTGACCTGAAGCTTCCGGTACCGGACTGGACAAAAACAGGGAGCGATATGTCTTCACTTATCGACGAAGGTACAGGCGGACGCGTACTGGTCGTGCAAAACACTTACGATGATGTGATCATTGATGAGGAGACTGGAGAGACGGAAGAGCAGCTTATTAGCACAGAAGAAGTGCCGGTTCCAGTTCCGACGTTGAAATACTTGCGCAACATCATTCGCCGGTTGAAATATCACGAGGCGTTCGAGATGTTCACGGTGCAGTATGTGAACGACATCAAGGCTGTGGATCCGGATTATTTTAAAAGGTTGATATGATTATCCGGGATATACTACTGTTCCTGATCGCCTGGCTGCTATTCCTTCCATTATCGGTTGTGAACTTCCTGATCGTGGCTTGTAGAGGTAAGGCTAAAGGCTATTTCTTCAGTTCGGCAGTCAGTATTGACAAATTCGGTAATAGGGAACTCCGATCGTTGTGGAATTCGACGCTCCGGACGGAAGAAGGCTACCCATTCGGCAATCCTGAAGAAACAATTTCGTCAGCTCTTGGAAAGAATGAGCGAGACGGGACTTTGACTTCGGTAGGCAAATTATTGTGTTGGATTCTGGATAAGTTGGACCGGGATCATACTAAAAAGAGTATTAACGATTTAATTAAATAAAATAGCAATGGCAAATTTAGATCCAAATCAAAGGGGGAGCAGGCAGCTTCAGATTGATGAACTTAAGAAAACACTAAATACAGTGTTAGAGGAATTGGTGGGTATTAAGGCCCGGCTTGATGTCTTGGAAGAAGAAGATGTTCCAGAGGAGCCGGGAGAGCCGGAATAGTTTTGTAATTTAATATTGATATATTTATAATATTTATTATTAAAACGATATATTTGTTTTGTAATCTCAAATAAAGAATTATGGCAATTATAACATGTCCTGCGGATTGTGAAGAAGTAGCCCTTCCCGCTTTCCAATTTGATGAATGTAAAGAGGAGTTGAATTCATCTCAAATTATGTGGTTATACATAGCGTTACCCAGTGCTCCGGCTTTTACTGATGTTTCCGACCCTGTGGAGTGGGCTACACGGTTGGGCAACCTCCCAGAACCAGAAGAGGGGGAGCCGGCTAATCCTGCTGCGGATATCCGATTTTTGAAGGGGATCGGTGACAAGCCGAAGCCAACATCAAACACGGTCGAAGTTTCTGGGCGCAGGACAAAAGTAATTAGTAGAACGCATTCGCTAACATTCCGAGTGGACAATACCAATCAGGTGAACCACGACGGCATGAGGCTGCTCCAATGCGGGGGGGATGTGAAGATTTGGTACGGTACTATTGATGGATTGTTATTCGGCGGGAATGATGGTATAAAATCTTTTGTAGACCCTGGAGCTAATCATGGAGGAGGTAATACTGATGTCATCAACCATGAGTATGCTTTTCAATGGACGAATCTTTTGGATCCGGAGAGGGTAGAGTCCCCATTATAAGAGCTTTCTTTTACTCATTTTACTTACTTACCCCAATTGCTCTCAGGAGTAATTGGGGTTTTTCGTTTATAGCAATGAACAGATTATAGCAATGAACAGAAAAATATTTCTTTTAGCGGGCCATCATCTCAAAGATCCGGGCGCGGTCGCCAATGGTTACCAGGAAAACCGACTTACTATAGAGGTAAGGGAGCTGATAGCTAAACGTATTCGCCAGCTGGCTCCGGAAGTCCCTATCTGGCTCGACGACGATAAGGATACGCTAAGCCAAGTAATCGGTAAGGTAAATAAACTGGCTACGTCGAATGACATTCTTTTCGATATCCATTTCAACAGTTTTACCGATGCAAAGGCAACCGGTAGTGAAGCTTTCGTCCATAACAATGCTAGTCAACTCTCTCGGACAATAGCCGGGGAGGCTTCCAAGTGGGCTGCTACTATTTTGGGGATTCAAGATCGCGGGGTGAAGACCGAACAACAGGCTGCGCGGGGCCGATTGGGGATTCTTTACACTCCTGCTAATAATGTTTTATTGGAGGTGGGTTTCTTAAGTAATCCAAATGACATGGCCGGTTATGAAAAATGGAAGCACTGGATGGCTGATGAACAAGCTAGATTGTTGATTAGAAATGCTGCATCTTAATGAAACGAATTTTCGCTAAACTGATACTGCTGACAGATTGTAATCCAACATTTTTGGATAAAACACGATATGCTTTGGATTGTCTGCTTCATTTTGCCCCGATAGCATTTGTTCTCAATCTCATTAACTGGTGGTTTTCGGAAAATGAGCAATTCGGTACATTCATGTGCATTGCCTTAATTGCGAATATGGCCATGGGAGTGTGGATACATATTAGAAACAAGACGTTCACGTTCAGAGATTTTTTCATCAAGAACCTGGAGATGATAGCGGTTGTTATCATTGGTTATATTATGCTTGAGATGCTTCGGTACACAGCTGGTAATAATGTGGCGGGAGAGCTGTTCCGTATCCTTATTCAAGTAATGACGCTATTATATCCTATATCTAAGGTGTTAAAAAACCTGTTTTTAATTTCTGGGGGTAAGTACCCGCCTGAGTTTATTATGACCAGACTATACAACTTTGAAAAGAATGGTGATTTGTCAGCATTTTTTAAAACCAAAAAAGATGAAAACTGATACGATATTGATACTTTTTGTTTGCATGCTACTGACTGGCTGTAACATCTTCAAGCGTACTGAAAAGACCATTTCCAAAGTCGAGCAGTCCGCTAAGGTCGAGAGGTCACAGGAAGAAAAGAAAGCCAGTAGCGAGACAAGCGATGAAGAAACTATGTCCAGCGAAAATACACAGACTACCGAACGGGATCAGCGGGATGTAGACAGTAATACAACGCTTGAAGCCGATGAGATAAAAGTTGATAAAGAGGGTAATATTTCTGCCAGGGGAAACGCTAAATTAACGAATAGATTGCAGGATAAGGGAAACTCTGAAAAGAATGAAAATAAGTCGTCAGAGAGCTCATCTAATATTCAGACTAACAAACAGTCGTCGGAGAAGATAGAGTTACGGGAAAAGCAGGAAAATAAACAAAAGCAGTCCGATAAGCAGGTGGTAAATGATCCGAGCGGTAAAGCTATTGTTTTGGGCGCTGTTGCTGTCCTTATTATTGTTTACGGGATTATGTGGTGGTTTGGAGTCCTAAGAAACTGAAATGTTCATTATTAATAATATAATTTACGGCTGATTATTTTTAAAAATGTATTTTAGCAGTGACCAATCTGTTTTATTAATGACAAAAAGGAATGTTGCTTCTGGGCTACCAAGTGATCTCAGGGAATGTTACCACCTTTTATTAAAATACCCACATATTTGGTTTCCTATTGTATTAGGGATATTGGGTGTTGGATATTGGGCAGGTAAAATTCATTTTAAGATCGAAGAGAACAATAATAACAATAATCTATTATTGAGTTATCAAAAGGAAATGAACGAAGTCAGAAAAGACGAACGAGATAGATGTGATAAACTTGTTGCCGATTACAAAGAATTAATTGAAAAATTAACCCCTAATACGAATAAAAATGAAACGAAGTAAGTTTGATATACTGTTCATCATAATTGCTTTTTCTGTAGTTTTAGGAGTAATTATATATATAAACAGAGCAATTGATAATTATCAATTTCAAATTGATCAAAGAGATTCAATTATTAATGAGTCTACTCTAAGGGAGGACTCTTTGAGAAATAATAATACAGAGTTAATTAATTCGTTGAATAGATTGTTTAAAGAGACAAAATTAGAATATGACGGCACGTTCGATGTCGCTAAATTTATCGAAAAGCATAACTCTTTAAGAGATACGATTAATCAATTGAACGGTAGCTTGGAATTGATAAAAGACAACTATGGTATATCAACAAGGGTATATCGTAGAACTACCAAAGACAATAGAACAATTACTACAATATCTGTTGTTGGTACCGAAAAGATTGATTCAGCATTGATTTTGCTGCCATATTTCAGAGATAGGTTAATCTTGAAAAAAGGCGGCGGGTACACCGTAATGCTTTTTGGAAAAGAGCATCTTGAGTTAAGATCAAAGAGAAATAAGGAAGCTGAGCAATACAATGATTTACTGAAAAGGTACAATATATTAGCAGATCGGCAAGCGAAAGACATTAAGGATTATAATTCTTTGCTCGAGAAGTACAATGAACTTCACGATGGCTACAAAACTGATGTTAACTTCTATAAAGATTTATTGAAGAGATTAGCCAAAAAAGATTTAATTAAGATTGACTCATTGGAAGACGGAAGTGTTACTTATAAATATTAAGATATATTCTATTTTATAGTTTTTTAAAGATAATTACACTTCTATTTTCCTAATTATTCTTACGGGTTCCTTCATAAGAATTTCCCATAAGGGATTGTCTGAGCTTTCGCCACTCCAATATTTATTTGCTAAAATTTGATTTCCGGCGAAACATATGCCTGTATATAATAATTTCATGTCCGCTTTGAAAAAATCTTCACATTCAACTTCATAAATGTCTCCATGACCACTAAATGTCTCATTTCGTAATTTCTGAGCATCTTCTATTGATTCTACTGCAAAAAAGGATTGAAATCTGGAAGGAGCCTTGGAGAAATGGATTTGTCTAACGAGCTCATAGGTATATTCTATTACTGCAGAATCATGTACTGAGAAGCCACTTCCGTTATAGACGAATTGGTTATAAAAGTATGTCTTTCCATGAGCGGAAAGCTTCCCATTAAACATCTTTATAATACACTTTCTAAATTCTTCATCAGTCCATGCTCCTGTACACGGAAACACCTCGGTTGAACATTCGATAAGTTCAAGTTTGTCGAAACCATTTATATCGGCTCTTGATACATGATAAAATATTGGCATAACCTTATTTTTTTGTCATCTCATAAAACTTCAACAATCTGCCATACGCCGGGCATTTGACGATATCCTTAGTCCATTTCTCACACTCCACAAATTGAGTTCTTAGAAAAATGGCAGGATCCGTAATTACTGCATGATCGCCCAACTTAATGGGCGTGGTGTACTCTCGCCCAAGTAACACTGCTTTCAATTCTTCTACTGTCATTGGGCAAATGTAATAATTAAGCGTTGGAACTGGTTTAAACAGGTGTTATTATATTTGTAAATATAAAAGTATGTCTTATGAGTGAATATGATAAAATCATAAATGCCATTAGAGTTATGCGCCCTATACTTAAATTAAAAGATAGAAGTGCTGAAGAGCTATTTGATCAATATTTTGAAAAGAATTCAGAAAATTCAAAAAAGATTTACAAAGTCAAATCTGACCCGGATCACTACAACAGGTTGGCGGAGGTGTTTGAAATGATATCAGAAAATATTCAAAAGGGATAATGCTTTAGACCGTTAAAAATCCATAGTCTTTCCTTTCATCGTTGTTGTATCAACCATTAATTCTCTCCTATAAGCCATGAAGCTCTGGTAGTCCCTGTGTCCTGTCAAGCTCATAACTTCGGGATCTGTGAATCCGGCTGCTAGAAGATTAACGACACGTGTATGTTTCCATCCGTACAGCGTATATTTATCGTCAAGTTTGAATTTTTTCTTAACCGAACGGTACAATCCAGAGAAATGATCTTTATAGATTTTTTCTGGAGATGGCTTTCCGTCTTTTCCAAAAACATAATATCCGGAAGGTAGTTCCGTAAGTTTCATTTTCCGTATCAGATCATGCAACTCGTCACAGATCGGGACGTATCTGTCCCCTGTTTTGGCTGTTGGGGCGATTGCCTTGATCTGGCGACTCTCTAAGTCAATATGCTGAACCTGGAGAAGGCTTATTTCCCTTGGTCTCATACAGCTGTAGAATATCCACTTTATATAATTATAAAGATCAGGATGATTGGCCAACTCTGTCTTTATCTTTGTAGCGATAGCAGGTGCATAATATCTGTTCTTTTCTGCGCGATCTTTCTTAAGTTCCAGATCGTCGAGATCAATGGAGTACCGTATATCTTTGATGCGTTTTTTTTCGAGCTTCGAAATTCTATTGAATAGGGTTCCAAAAAAAACACAATGATTGTTATACGTCCGGGATGTTAGCTTTTCTTGGGATCGGCTTCCTAATTTTTCTCCTGCCAGGTATATATTTAAAAATTCAAGAGCATGGTCTGATGAAAATTCCGAGGCCTTGATTTCTGTATTTTCACTTGCTATCAACCATTCTTCGATATTGTTGATAAATGAATTGTATGTGCGTATCGTATTGTCTGATAGGTTTCTCTGATTGCAGTTCTTTTTGAACTCTTTCATGCCTTCAATCATTGTCCAGGGCTTGACCCTGGCACGATCCTCTTCTAAATTTAGTATCGTTTCTTCCGCGAAAAATTGAGATTCGATACGTTGCTCAGACATAAATGGATTGAAACCTCTTTTTAATGCGATTTCAATGTCTTTGCGGAGTGTTTGGATTTCAACCTCTCGTTGATCTAGATCTCGGACATAGTTTACACCATCCTTTACTTGAAATTTTTTATACTTCCCAGGGATGTCCGGGTACTCATAAAAATAGGCTACATGCCAATACTTTTTCCCCCTAACTATCGTCGGTAATTTGTAAGGTAATTGTCCCATAAACCTCTTCCTTTTTGCAATTTGTACTTTTGGTTGCGAGTTTGGTTGCGACACACTCGCTAAAACGGAAAAAGCGCTTCTATATGCAATAGAGGCGCTTTTTTTTGTACTCGGAGCGGGAATCGAACCCGCACTCCTTTAACGGGAACAGGATTTTAA
>JBEBWF010000024.1:0-55117 GCA_040392285.1 Sphingobacterium sp.
AGAAATAAGTTTTCGGATTTTTTGGGTTATTTATATACTTTATCTTATACCTTATCAGTTTTGATAGTTACAACTATGCGGAATTCATGAAATATTTGCTGCATTAAAGATCGATTAGAATAACATCTAGATAGCGAGCTTCTTCAATATTAATACTTATTTTTGAATTTATGCAGGTTCTCGTAGTAGAAGATGACAAGCGTATCAGTGATTTTCTAATCAAGGGATTGGAAGAGAATGGTATCTTGGTGACGCTATGCAAAAATGCAGAAGATGTTTTGGCATACTACAGCAATATTCAATGGGACTTGATAATCTGTGATATTATGCTTCCGGGTATGGATGGTATTCAACTGGTGCAAACATTACGCTACAAGAAAATATTTGTCCCGATTCTGATGTTAAGTGCATTGGGGGCTGTTCAGGACAAAGTGTCTGCTCTTGACTATGGGGCTGATGACTATATCACAAAGCCTTTTCATTTTGATGAATTGCTGTCGCGAATAAAAGCATTGACCCGCCGACAGCAATATCAACAGCAAGAGGCACCAACATCTGTTTTCAGATTTGGTGAGCTGACAGTAGATCTAAATCAATATAAGGTTTTGATGGCGAAACAAGAGAAAGATTTATCACCTAAAGAGTTTAAATTGTTGGCCTATCTTATCGAAAATATAGATAAGACGGTGACAAGAACACAAATTCTCAACGCCGTATGGGGAATTACCTTTGATAACCACACGAATGTAGTGGATGTCTATATCTCTTATCTCCGAAGTAAAATAGAAGATCAGAATAATAAGTTTATATACACGGTGAAAGGTGTAGGGTATATATTCAAAGTGTCGTAATACGATGAAACTAACGCATCGACTTTCTCTGTATTCGGTAGTGATCTTTAGTATCATCACCTTGATTATTTCGTCGGTAGTTTATATTTCGTTTTATGCCCAAATGGCGAAGAAGGAGCATCAGTCTCTGGAAAGTAAATCTTTGCTGGCTGCAATTTACTACCTAGAGAAAGATGAATTATCACTTTTGGAACACGAAAATATCAAAAATCAACTTCTTAAAACAATCTCAAAACGACATATTGTTATATATGATACGTTGAACAAAAGGTTCGATGGAGATATGCCTCCAGATCACGATATTACGCCGAGTTTCGTAGAGCAAATACGCGAGGGGCATACAGCTTTTTTTGATACGGATGGTTTTTTTTACAACGGGATATTTTATCGGGACAATCAGGGAGATTTTGTAGTTATAACACGTGAAACGAAAGACGAGTTCAATGCACAGATGCAATCTCTACTCCATATCTTGATGGCTGTTTCTTTGTTCGGCTTGATTTTTATTTATTTGTTTTCTCAGTATTTGGGTAATATTGCTTATGCCCCTATAATCAATATCATCGCACAAATAAAAGAACGGGACAGTAAGAATTTCAACCAACCGATTTCGCTGAAAAAATCCTATGCTGAAGTGGAAGATTTGGTAGCGACATATAATCATTTTGTGGATCGTATTGCCCAAAGCTTTCAGGTGCAGAAGAATTTTATTGATTATGTTTCGCATGAATTGCGAACACCTATCGCGGCTTTATTAGGCACCTTAGAGGTCACCGATCGTAAAGAACGGACTATCGATGAGTATCGGGATGTAATTATCCAGCTTAAGCAATATACACAGGATCTACAGGAAACATTGGATCACATGATGTTGTTGTCAGGGGCTAAGACAAACTTTGTGTTTAAGGAGGTCCGGGTGGACGAAGTCATTTGGCAAGTGATAGAAAATGCTGTTTTGTACCATCAAGCCAAAATCGAGGTAGATATACAAGTAGGCAATACGGAAGCCTTGCAGATTGAGGGTAACGACAAATTATTAGAGCTAGCTTTTAACAATTTGATCGAAAATGCTATTAAATATTCGGACAATCAGCCCGTACACGTGAAATTGTTTATGAAAGAACAGCAGTTGAAGGTGGTTATTATAGACGCCGGTATCGGTATCCCGAAAGATGATATGAAGCGTGTCAAGCAGAATTTTTTCAGAGGACAAAATACACAGAGTTATCAAGGCAAGGGTATAGGCCTTTCTATGGCGCATATTATATTCAATCTGCATCAAGCCAAGCTAGATATTTCTTCAAACGCACAAGGAACACAAGTTTATGTGACGTTTTAATCCAATTCTAATCTTTCTTAAAACTAGTCTTAATGTGCCCCTGCTAGCTTTGCTGTAAAAATTGGTAAAGTGAACAAATGCTATTTGACAATGATTATGGTTAGCTTGTGGAGTATCTCACAGGCACAAACATATACCCTTCAGGAGCTGGAAGCTCATTTTTTACAAAATAATTATTTGCTTGTCGCGAGTAAGTACAAGGTGGATCAAGAAGAGTCCAGGATTATTCAAGAAAAATTGTGGAACAACCCTACAGTGCGTATAGGAGAAGTCAATCTTTGGAAAAACCCGTCATATGAAAAACTTCCTTATTTATTCGGTCAATATGGGCAAGCACAACAGATTTCCGTAGAACTGGAGCAACTGGTCGAGACTGCCGGAAAGCGCAGAAAGCGTGTGGCTGTGCAAAGTTTGGAGAAGAACAGCGCCTTATTGGATTATGAAGAACTCATGCGTGAGTTGAAAAAAGAACTGCGTCAGTCTTTCCATGTATTGGATAGGATAAAACAAGAGGAAACGCAATTAAACAGTATTGTTCAACTATTCGAACAGTTGTATCAACAGTATGAACGTCAATCGCAGAGACAGCATGTTGCCAAAACGGATTACTATCGTATTCAGAGTGAGCTAATTGGTCTTCATAAAGAGAAACTCGAGGTCCAGGGAGAGAAAGCAGAAGAACTCCATAAGTTAAGGTTGTTGACCCAGTTGCCGGATCTGACAGTAGGTCAATTACATTTTGTGCAGCAAGTGACCGATTTGTCGGCGGTATTACCTGTTGGTCTGATAGACTTGGCCTTGGAGCAAAATATAGGCTTAAAACGTCAAAATAACCTATTAAATAAGACAGTAATGCAATTAGATGTAGAAAAAGCACAGCGTGTGCCAGATTTGACATTTCAGCTTAATTATGATCGGGGAGGCAATATCATGCGCGATTTTGTAGGTGTAGGTGTGAGTTTTGATTTGCCTGTTTTCAATACGAACAAAGGTAATATCAAAGCTGCGCAATATACGATCGAACAGGAAAAAAGCCATCAAAAATATTTGCAATGGGAGTTGAAAAATGAAGTTATACGTTTGCAAAGCCAATTGCGGAATTATGAAAGCTCTTTAGTAAAGTGGAACGCAAAACAGACGGAGGAACAAAGTATACTATTGGAAAACTACAAGAAACAGTTGCAGAATAAACAGGTTACGCTGCTCGAGTTCATTGATTTCGCAAAGTCCTTTCATGAATCACAGAAAGCCTATTGGACCTTGTTTCAAGACTACAAGAATACCTACGAGGAGCTACAATATATTGTAGGCAAAGATTTTTAATTTATATATGAAACCGAGATGTAAAATAGTATTGACACGCAGGGCAATGATTATTTACATCGAGGACTCATCAGCCATTAAAACGAAAAATAAATAGATGAAAAAGACAATATATTATCTGACAGGACTCGTATTATGTGGTGCTGTGGCAAGCTGCAATAGCAATGCTAAGGATCAACAGGCGACAAAGCAGGAAGAAAAGTTTTGTTTGACAGAACAACTGAAAAAATCTACGGATATTTTGACTGTCGAAGAGCGGCCGATTACCGAGCAATTAATGCTTTCTGGCAAGATTGAGTATAATGAGAATGATCTGGTTGCATTTCGAAGCTTACTGGAAGGGGTAGTCGAAAGTGTACATTTTGAATTGGGGGACTATGTACATAAAGGTCAGGTCTTAGCATCCATAAAGTCAGTACAGATTCAAGAACTATATCAACAAAAGCGTTATCAACAAAACCGGATTGTACTCTTGGAAAAACAAGTTCAAACCAAGCAAGATTTATTGAAGGATGGCATGATTTCCGCTCCGGAAATGTTGGAAACGGAACATGAACTGGAGAGTGCCAAGTTTGAACTGGAACGTGTGCTTCAATCCCTGCAACTGTATAGAGCTGTTGGCGGAGATGCATTCCAGATTTTGGCCCCCAAAAATGGCTATATTATTCAAAAGTCCATCAGCTCAGGACAGAGTGTTACAGCCGATAGTGATCCTCTGTTTTCGATCTCTAATTTGAAAGAGGTCTGGGTTATGGTCAATATCTATGCGAGCAATCTTCGCTATGTTCATGAGGGTGATATAGTCAAGGTACGGAGCATTGCGTACCCGGATAAAATATATACTGGGAGGATCGATAAAGTTTACAATGTCTTTGACGACAACGAGCATGTGCTTAAAGCACGCGTTGTCCTGGAAAACCAACAGCTCAACCTTATGCCGGGTTTGAGCGCAGATATTATTATAGACAAGAAAAATGAACTTGGAAATGCTTTTGCTATTCCGCATAAGTCTGTTGTTTTCAGCAACAACAAAGAATATATCATCGTATACAAAGATGATTGTCATCTTGCAAATCGAAGGATAACAGTTGTCGGTGGAAACGAAGAGTATGTATTTATCCAAGAGAAGCTGGCTGCCGATGAGAAGGTTGTAGGCTCCAATGCCTTGTTGATCTATGAACAATTAAATCAGTAAGCCGGTATGAAGAAACTTGTACAGAATCTCGTCAGCTTCTCGTTGAAGAATACTACGTTTGTCCTCTTTGGTACTATCGCGCTGCTTGTGGGAGGTATATATGCGCTCGTGCATACCCCAATAGAAGCTTTTCCGGATGTCACGAATACCCGCGCGCGTATCATCACACAATGGCCGGGGCGCAGTGCCGAAGAAATGGAGAAGCTAGTTACCTTACCTATTTCTAAGGAGATGAATAGTATCCCCAGAAAATCCAGTATACGTTCGATTTCATTGTTTGGACTGTCTGTAGTAACGGTGCAGTTTGAAGATAATGTAGATGATTTCTATGCACAACAATACGTTTCGAATAAGTTGGGCGGAGTAAATCTGCCTGAAGGGACAGATGTGGCTATAGAACCACCATCAGGTGCGACAGGCGAGATATTTCGTTATGTTATTAAAAGCGATTTACCCATCAAAGAGGTTACTGCTATTCAAGATTGGGTTATCGAACGGGAGCTGTTGGGCGTACCGGGAGTGGCTGATGTGATTAGCTTTGGCGGCGAAGAGAAAATCTATGAAATAAAGATCAATCCTACGGAGTTAAAGAATTTTGATCTTACGCCATTGGATGTGTATGAGGCCGTCTCCAAGTCGAATGTCAATGTCGGGGGAGATGTGATCCAACAAGGTGATCAAGCATATGTGGTACGTGCAGTGGGGTTGTTGGAGAAGATCGAAGATATAGGCAATATTACGGTGACGTTAAACGGATCTACGCCTGTTTTGATAAAAAATGTGGCAGATGTCGTCGTTTCTCATAAGCCACGTTTGGGGCAAGTAGGGTACAATGAGGAGGAGGATCTCGTACAGGGGATTGTCGTAATGCTCAGAGGTGAAAATCCATCTGAAGTAATCACACACCTGAAGACAAAGATCGACGAGCTCAATGAACGAACCTTGCCGGCCAATGTAAAAATAGAAACAGTGATCGATCGGACAAAATTGGTGGATAACACCATCAAAACAGTTTCGAAAAATATGATTGAAGGTATTTTGTTAGTTTCATTGATTGTCTTTGTTTTTTTATACAATTGGAAGTCTACATTTATTGTAGCATCCGTTATTCCCTTATCATTCTTGTTTGCCATTATTATGCTTAAGATACAAGGGTTGCCGGCCAATTTGATTTCGATGGGATCACTGGATTTTGGTTTATTGCTGGAAGGGACATTGGTTATTGTTGAAACAGTTTTTGTAGCGATGGCTACGCTTTCACATCGAGTGGGGCCCGAGCGATTTGCCAAGATGAGTAAATTGGGTGTTATCCGGAGGAGTGCCGGGAGCGTGGCTTCATACATCTTCTTTGCCCTGATTATCCTTATTGTTGCATTATTGCCCATATTCTCTTTCCAAAAAGTAGAAGGGAAAATGTTCACACCATTGGCCTTTACGTTAGGGTATGCACTGTTGGGCTCTTTGATATTGAGTTTGACCTACGTGCCGGCGATGTGCAGATTGTTGTTCACCAAAAATATCGAAGAGAAAGAAAATTTTATAACCCGATTTTTTCACCGGTCTATTTATGGATTGTTTGAGAAAGCATTTTCTTTTAAGAAGGTTACATTAGGCCTGTTTGCTGGGATATTGGTTTTATGTGTCTACAAGTTTATGAATTATGGTTCTGAATTTTTGCCTCAATTGAATGAAGGTGCGATTTATATTCGGGCGACGTTGCCTAATAGCGTGAGTTTGGATGAATCTACCAAATTGACCAAAGCAATGAAAAAGCTGATGATGGACAATTGTAAAGAAATTGATTTCATCTTGACGCAGACTGGCCGGCCCAATGATGGGACAGATCCGACCGGATTCTTCAATATTGAATTTAATGTGCAATTAACGGATGAAAAAGATTGGGAACGTAAGGTCTCGAAAGCCGACATTGTTCAGGAACTGCGTCAGCAGCTTAATTACTATCCGGGGATTAACTTCGGCTTTAGTCAGCCTATTCAGGACAATGTCGAAGAATATGTAGCAGGCGTAAAAAGCTCTTTGGTCATTAAGATCTTTGGCGATGACTTGTATGACTTGGAGAAGTATGCCGATCAAGTGGCCGCCTCTATAGCACATGTAGAAGGTATTGCCGATATCAATGTTTATAAGAATATTGGTTTACCGGAGCTTCGTATCCAATTACATGATTCGAAGATGGCGAAATATGGGATACAAATGAGCGATGCACAGGCCGTCATCGCGATGACTATCGGAGGGCAGGCAGCAACCAAATTCTATGAGGGTGATCGGCAGTTTGATGTTGTCTTACGCTTTGATAAAGCATACCGTGATACTCCGGCTAAAATTGGCAATATCTTGATACCTACAAGTAATGGGCAGAATATACCGCTACAAGAGATAGCGACCATTGGCTACCAGACGGGTCCTGCATTTATCTATAGGGAAGGGAATAGCCGATATATTGGAGTTGGATTTAGTATAGAAGGCCGAGATCTGGGGAGCACAATAACGGAGGCGAAAGAAGTCGTGGCGAAAGAAGTCAACTTGCCGAAAGAAAATTATATGGAATGGGCGGGAGAGTTTGAGAGTAAAGAACGAGCAACAAAGCAGTTGATGACGGTAATTCCGATTTCCTTGGCATTGATATTACTTTTACTTTACAGTAACTTTGGCAATATGAAAGATACGGCTATCGCTGCGATTACTATTCCGTTTGCTTTTATCGGAGGATTTATTTCGCTATGGGCAACAGGGACTATTTTTGGGATTTCAGCAGGAATAGGATTGATCATTTTGTTTGGTGTGAATACGATCAATGGAATTATCCTGATCGCAGTTATGAAGGATTATATGAGAAAGAACACTATGCGGCAGGCGGTGAGTTTAGGTGTAAAAAGTCGCATCAGATCTATTGTTATGATTGCTTTAATGGGTGCGATGGGCCTGTTGCCAGCGTCCATGTCGACAGGGATGGGATCCGAAATACAGAAACCATTAGCCATTATGATCGTAGGAGGTTTGTTAATTTGTCTAGTGCTATCTTTTACAGTATTGCCTGTTGTTTTTTATTATATGTATCAAAAGCAAGTCAAATGATTTTCTTTATTAAGCATAGCTAAACAAAATATCAATGGATATAGAAAAACGGTTTGATCGGATTTTGGCTATTTATTTTCATTTGCAAGCTAAACCTGTGGTAAGGGCGCAAGATTTGGCCGACAAATTCCAAGTGAGTCTCCGGACGATTTATAGAGATGTGAAAGCACTGGAAAATGCAGGTATCCCGCTCTATAGTGAAGCCGGTGTAGGTTATTCCTTGTTGAGCGATTATAAAATTCCGCCCACTCTTTTTACGCAAAATGAAGCTTTGAGCTTTGCGATGGCCGAAAAGTTAATGGAGCATTATTTAGACAAGGAGATTGGTCAACATTTCAGTAGTGCTTTATTAAAGATGAGGGCTATTTTGCGCTATTCGGATAAGGAACACCTCGCCAATGTAGAAAATAAAGTACTCATTAATAAGAGAAAGGATTTCCTTAATAAAAACGTTCCCTCTGCATTGGCTGTTTTGTTTGAAGGGATTGCTAAAAAGCGTCGGTTGAAGCTGCAGTATAAATCCGTTGAAAGCATTGCCGTTACAGAGAGGGAAATAGAACCAATAGGTGTTTTTCAAGAAGGTGATTTTTGGTATTTTATGGCATTTTGCCACCTGCGTAATGAAGTAAGGCAGTTTCGGTTGGATAGGATTCATCACATTGAGCTTTCCGAATACCCGTTCAAGGGGGTCTATAAACCGATACATGTTTATCTCGAAAAAAAGCGAGAGAAGATGGAATTACAAACGGTCAGGATCTGGGTGCCTAAAAGAATGGCGAGGTATATGACATGGGAACGAAAGTATTATGGTTTTGTGGAAGAAGTGGAAACCGAAGATGGGTTTGAGATGCTTTTTAAAAGCCAAAACGTAAATGAAGAATTTGCCCGATGGTTTCTCATGTTTGCGGATGAAGCCAAGATTTTAGAACCACTTTCTTTAAAAAATCGGATCAAAGAGCTCATCCATGTTTATCTTAAAAAGCTGGATGAATAAAATCTTTGTCATGCGGTCCTCAATTGACGAGATTAGCATGACAAAGATTAAAACTGCCGTTAGCCTTTATACTTACCTTTCCCAAAAATAAGGCGGTTCGATGCCTAATGCCCTTAGGTATACATAACCTTGTCCGCGATGGTGAATTTCATTATCCACAAAATATTGGATATTTTGAATGACTGGAAATTCATATTGACCAAATAAATTGAAGTTTTCGTGAAATCTTTCCTCGGAGATTTGATTGTACAATTCAATAATTATTGGGGTGTCGTGGTCCCATTGTGCCAAAAGTTCCGCTTTGGTGTTCAATGCTAAATTATGATCATAACCTTCGGTGCTATTTGAGACGATTCCACGTAAGCCAGGTGCTGCGATAGATAAAAGCTCCTTTACAAGGTCAGCAAAAGGACGCATTCCGCCGATCGAAAATTCAAACAATTCTTTTTCAGGAAATGCTTCTATTACCCGACGGGTTAAATTCCGGTGCCCTAACCAATGGTTAAGCACTTCTTCTTTTGATAGGATAGTTGTTGTTGTGTTCATCATTTTTTTATTTATGGTGTGTTATGCAAAACTAGTTCCTTGGATTGACAACAGTGTGTCAATAGGAATTCAAGAAAATAAAAAAAGAGAAATTAGGATAAGCATGATTCATCTCCTAATATTCCTTATTTTTGATACATGACGAAAAGAGGAAAAAAAATTGCACAAAAGCCGGAGTTCTCCAGACCTATAGAGCGATATTTTTATGAGCTGGATCAAACCTTTCAACAAGGAAATAAAGCTTTATATGCACTTTTTTTAGCTTTAGCATTTTTTGGAATTATGGGGCTGATTTGGATGATTCCCTTTCCACAGTTTGATTTTCTGGTACGTATGAATGCACATACTTTTTTGAATTGGGGATCTTTTTTTATTGGCGTCATCATTTATTGCTATTTGAAATTAGCGCCTACATTGTCTTATGCGATTCTTTTTTGTATCGCTATCATGAGCTTTTTCATTGTTCAGTTAGAATATGTAGAGCGGGATGGCGGTCCTACTGTTGTATTGATCTGTACGTTGATTGCTGTGCTTTCACTGCTGGCGTTGTGGCTTATGACTAAAAAGGAAACTAAGATAAATGGCAAGGAGTTTATAAAATTATTGGCAATAGGTCCTATTTGGCTTTGGTCTAAAGTTTTCGAAAGATTGAATTGGAAGTATTAGCAATAGCATTTAAGATAAAAAACATGTACTTATGTGGAATGAATTCATGGAATTTATGCAACAAGAAAACATCCAAGCGATATTATTGTCGATTGGTTGTGGTTCTGTGATTGGGCTCGAACGGGAATATAAAAATAAGTCAGCCGGCTTTCGGACGGTTATCTTGATTTGTTTTGGCGCGACCATATTTACGTTGGGTTCAAAAATGGGAAACTTCTCTGATGACCGTGTAGCAGCGAATATCGTGACGGGGATCGGTTTTATTGGGGCCGGAGTTATTTTTCAGGGGAGATTTTCCGTACAAGGCTTGACAACTGCTGCTGTGATATGGGCAATGGCGGCTATCGGTATGTCGATTGGTTTTGGTGAGTTTAAACTGGGTATTTTCATGACTGTTTTGATGGCAGTGATTCTGTCTTTATTTCAGAAAATGGAAGAGCTACTCGCGGAGGTTTATTTCGTCAGAACAATACATGTTACTTTTGTTGACCATGCTGTAGGTAGCATGTATGAACTGGAGCAATTTATGCGGGATAATAACGTTAAGCCAATTCGTAAGGGCGTTGGTAAAAATGAAAATCAGCTTACTGTGGTTTATGAAGTTATAGGTAATCGTAAACGTATTGGCGTATTGAGCGAAAGACTTATAGCTTTGGAGTATGTCTACTCGGTAAATAGTTTGTAATGGCTAGTTTGGAAAGAAAAATTATCCGACATGACGTTCGTAAGGTACTCTCGTTGTGATCGAACGTCCTAAAGTAATCTCATCGACATACTCGAGCTCTCCTCCAAAGGCGATGCCCCGAGCAATTGTACTGATTTGAATAGGGAAATCTTTCAGTTTGCGGTATAGGTAAAAGATGGTTGTGTCGCCTTCCATCGTTGCACTTAATGCTAGGATAACTTCCTTTACTTCTCCCTGTTGGATACGATTGATTAGTGCTTCTATCTTCAAGTCTGCAGGTCCTATTCCATCCATGGGCGAAATAAGTCCACCCAACACATGGTAAACACCGTAATATTGATTGGTGTTTTCTATGGCCATGACATCTCGTGTATCTTCCACTACACAAATAGTCGATTTATCCCGTTTGACAGCACTGCAAATTTCACAAATGGTATTGTCTGAAATGTTGAAGCAGGCTTGGCAATATTTAATATGTTCTTTCAAATTATTCAAAGCTTCTGTAAACCGTTGTACATCGGTATTGGGTTGATTCAATAGATGAAGCACTAACCGTAGGGCGGTCTTATTTCCAATACCAGGGAGCCGTCCAAACTCGTCTACTGCGTGTTGTAATAATTTCGAAGAGAAATTCATAGTGCAAATGTAAGGATTTGTAAGCAGTGATCATTCGGTCGTTTCAAAATATTCTTTGGGAGTAATTGTTCATTACACGGATATATGAGCAAATTTGCTATTTTTAGGCCATGAAACCTGGGATAGAAATAGAGTATTGCCCGAAATGTGGGTGGATGCTCCGAGCGGCATACATGGCACAAGAACTATTGACGACCTTTACAGATGATATTTATGGTATCACCCTGGTACCGAGTGAGATTAACGGACGGTATCAAATACGGATAAATCAATCTGCTATTTTTGATCGGAAAAGGGAAGGGCGCTTCCCGGAAATAAAAGAACTCAAGCAGTTGGTTCGCGATGTAGTAAGTCCAGATAAATCTTTGGGACATTCTGATAAGAAGTGAAATATTAAAAATATTTTTATAATACGATGACAGGAGAGAATAAAATTAGAAATTCATTTGCAAATAAGACTTGGCAAGAGATTAAAGTAAAAGATTCGTGGCAGATTTTTAAGATTATGGCGGAATTTGTAGATGGTTTCGAGAAACTAGCTAAGATAGGTCCATGTGTATCCATTTTTGGATCCGCACGGACAGCCGAAAATCACGAGTATTATCAGATGACAATAGAAATTGCCCGACTTTTAGCCGAAAAAGGCTATGGTGTTATTTCTGGCGGCGGACCAGGTATCATGGAAGCAGCTAACCGAGGTGCTTACAATGCTGGAGGAAAATCTGTAGGGCTTAATATTGAATTACCGCACGAGCAATTTCACAACAAATATATCGATCGGGATAAGCTCTTGGAATTTAATTACTTCTTTGTTCGGAAAGTAATGTTTATGAAATATTCTCAGGGATATATTGTGATGCCCGGAGGGTTCGGTACTATGGATGAGTTATTTGAAGCAATTACTTTGATTCAAACGGGGAAGATCGCTCGATTTCCGATTGTTTTAGTCGGCTCAGCCTATTGGAAAGGTTTGTTGGAATGGGTCAACAATACCATGCTGTCCAGTACTTATATCTCCGCTGAAGATCTCAAATTGTATCGTGTTGTAGATACGGCGGAAGAAGCAGTAGAGCACATTTTCCGTTTCTATGACAAATATCTGTTGAAACCAAACTTCTAATTCGTTACGGTTATGTCGTTTATATGAGAATAGGAATTGTTACACCTTCAGCAAACCACGGAATCCTCGTGCGCCATAATAGGACTCGGCCCCATTGTGGTAAAAGAACACCCGCCCATAACGCCAGTCACCAAATATAGCACCACCGAGGGCTCGGACGTGAGTAGGTGTGTTTATCCAGCTCGATGTTTTAGTATCGAATTTTCCAAGTTGTTGCAACTCCTGATATTGCGCTTCGGAAAGGATTTCGATACCCATTTCGGCAGCCATACCTATCGCACTGTGTGCAGGTTTATGTTGCTTCCTTGACTCTAGCGCCTCTGGGTCATAGCAGACGCTCCTGCGTCCTTTCGGACTTTCTGGGGAACAATCATAAAAGGTATACTCTCCTGTCTTTTTGTCGTAGTTGACAACGTCAGGTTCTCCCCCGGTATCTTCCATTTCCCGGAGTGACCACAATTTTTCGGGGTGGGCTTCCAACTTCGCCTGCACTTTATCCCATTCAAGACCCTTGTGGCGGTCCATATTGCTTTTAAAACGGTTTTTTAATACATGAAGGAGTTCTTCCCGTTGCTCAATAGATAATTTTGGGGTGCTTTTCTTGCTCATAGTAAGATATTTTTATGGAGTAGTAGCTCTGTCAAAAATATTTATTTAAAATACCTTCCAAATCGGACGGCGTATCGATCGAGTCATTTGTGTGGGTGGATAGGGCTGTTTGGATCTTGTACCCATTGTCTATCCAACGGAGCTGTTCCAGCGATTCCATAAGTTCCAGATCCGAAATAGGCAATTCGCTCAATTGCTTGAGGATATCGACCCGATATCCATAGATACCAATATGATTGTAAAAAGGTCGCTTGCTTAGCCAATTGTCGATGGGTTCACCTCTGAGAAAAGGAATAGTCTGTCTGGAGAAATAGACTGCTTCGCCTCTTTTGTTCAGCACGACCTTAGGCTTGTTTTCATTCGTCAGCTCATCGAATGTCTCGACTTTCCTTACTAAAGTGGCTATTTCGGTACTAGGGTTTTCAAAACAGGATACGAGCAGGTCAATCTGTTGGGGGTCTATAAAAGGCTCGTCCCCCTGGATATTAATAGCAATGTCAAAGCCCGTGATATTGTGAACGATTTCTGCACATCGATCTGTACCTGATTGATGGGAGCTTTTGGTCATCATCACATTTCCTGCAAAACTCTTGACGTGTTCGTAGATCCGTTCATCATCGGTCGCTACAACGACCTCACTCAGCGAGGAGGTATGCTTAGCCTGATGATATACCCGTTGTATCATCGTTTGTCCTCCTATATCAACTAGCGGTTTGCCCGGGAAGCGCGAGGACTCGTATCTCGCTGGTATTATTCCGATCACTTTCATGTTCGAAAATAGGTATTATATTGTATAATTTAAAAATCTAATTTGTGATTATTAGTGCAAACGGAGAGCATAATTAGGGGAGCATATCATTGGAGATTTTTACAAATAAAAAGGGAGCTTCATGAAAAAGCTCCCTTCGTATTTCCCAAAAATATTAGTTATTAGTGGATAAATAATAATTCACGTAGTTTTGGAAGAGGCCATCTTGAATCGTCAACAATTTTTTCCAATTTATTGACATGATAACGAATTTCATCAAAGTATGGCTTGACAACTTCGTCATATGCAATAGCTTTTTCACGTACATCGTCGATAGTATTTGCTTTTTTACGAGCCTGACGCATTTCTTCCGCTTTTTCCAAGATAGTGTTCGCATGTTTGGAGATACGCTCAACAAGGTTGATTTGTGAAGAATAAGCTTCCTTCGCCAACCCTAAATCTTTTAAGCCTTTTACATTTTCAACCAATTTGTTTTGATAGTTGAAGCAAGCCGGTGCGATTTGGCTATTGACCATATCTCCGATTACGCGAGCTTCTATCTGTAGCTTTTTGTAGAAGTTTTCCAATAAAATTTCATGGCGAGCTTCCGATTCACGTTTTGAATAGATACCTAGACTTTCGAATAAATCCAACGATTCTTCCGTCACATAAACATCCAACGCTTTAGGTGTAGATTTAATGTTTGACAAGCCTCTGGTTTCCGCTTCTTTCGTCCATTCATCACTATAGCCGTTGCCTTCAAAGCGAATAGCCTTCGAATCTTTAATATATTTACGTACAACATTCAGGATAGCTAGATCCTTTTTGGTGCCTTTTTTAATCTGTTTGTCTACTTCAGTCTTGAATTCGATCAATTGAGCTGCCACAATTGCATTCAATATCGTCATTGGTAATGCGGAGTTAGCAGAAGAACCTACCGCGCGGAATTCAAATTTATTACCTGTGAAAGCAAAAGGAGAAGTACGGTTACGATCCGTGTTGTCCAATTTTAACTCAGGGATTTTAGGTATACCATGCCACAAGTTTGCTTCGGATTTTACTTTTTTAGCTACACGAGCAGATTCTACTTCTTCCAATAACTCATCTAATTTGGAGCCCAAGAATATGGAAATGATTGCCGGCGGAGCCTCGTTGGCACCTAAGCGATGGTCATTACTGTGGCTGGCAATAGAAGCACGCAACAAATCTGCATGTTCATATACCGCTTTGATTGTGTTGACAAAAAATGTCAAGAACATCAAGTTGTTTTTTGGGGTTTTTCCCGGAGAAAGCAAGTTAACGCCAGTGTTGGTGATCAGAGACCAGTTGTTGTGTTTTCCCGATCCATTTACACCGCTATACGGCTTTTCGTGCAATAATACTTTAAAATTATGACGGATTGCCACTTGCTCCATAAGATTCATCAACAATTGATTGTGGTCGATAGCCAAATTGATTTCTTCAAACATCGGCGCACATTCAAATTGGGATGGTGCAACTTCATTGTGGCGTGTCTTCAATGGAATACCTAGCTTTAGTGCCTCATTCTCTAAATCCACCATAAAAGCTAGCACACGCTCCGGAATCGCCCCGAAGTAATGATCTTCTAACTGCTGGCCTTTTGCAGACATGTGTCCAAACAATGTCCGTCCTGTAAATTGAAGGTCAGGGCGACCATGGTATAAAGCTAGGTCTACCAAGAAATATTCTTGTTCAATCCCTAATGAACCATTAACTTTAGTTACGGACTTGTCAAAATACTGCGCCACGTCGGTTGCAGCTTTGTCTATCGCATTTATCGCTTTTAATAAAGGAGCTTTATAATCTAGTGATTCACCTGTATAGGAAACAAATACTGTAGGTATACAAAGCGTTTTACCGGCAGTTGTTTCATAAATGAAAGCAGGAGAGGAAGGGTCCCAAGCTGTGTAACCTCGCGCTTCAAAGGTATTGCGGATACCGCCATTCGGAAAGGAAGAGGCGTCAGGTTCTTGCTGAACCAGTGCATCTGCGGTAAATTTCTCCATGGCTTCTCCATTTTCGTCAGGTTCGAAAAATGCATCATGTTTTTCTGCAGTAGAACCAGTCAATGGTTGAAACCAATGGGTATAATGTGACACGCCATTACTAATTGCCCAAGTTTTCATGGCTTGAGAAATAAATTCCGCCACTTCACGCGTAATTGGCTCACCTGCTTCAATAGCACTTGTAAGTTCCTTATAAGTAGTCTTTGGAAGATAGTCCTTCATTTTGGCAATGGTGAACACATTTTTGCCATAAAGGTTTAATGCCCGTTTGGTTTCTACTTTTCCTTCTGGGGAAGCATGTCTTGCTGAGGCTGCATTTACTGATTCAAATCTAAAGTTTGACATTTGCGGTGTTTTTAATAATGTTTGCGTTTTTTATTAAATCGCTTCAAAAATAAGGTATGTTTTTTATTTTTTTAAATTTTTTTTCAAAAAACATGAAAAAATAGATATGTTTTTATGTTTTTTACCCGAAAATCATATAATTTTTCCGTTTGTTAGTGAGTTAATTTTGATTTTATTGGGTTTGTGTTGTTTATTTCGTTAGTTTCAGTTGTGAAAATATGTTACTGTTGCCATCTTTGTAGGACGTGAGTGGTTAAAGCGAAGGTGGTAGTATGGTTAAAAAGCGAAACTGGCCTGGAAACCTATTTGCCAAATTTGATAGTTTGATTTTGATAGAACTTCCTTATAACTATTGGTTGCCCGGTAAGAGGTTACTTCTACAAGAGGTCCTCCAGCAATCGATTTACCTTTTTTTAAGCGAATATTAACGCCAGCATTGGCATTACCCATAACTCCTGATTGACGATATAGTGATGATTCTAGCTCATCTCTCTGCTGAAGGGAAAATGAATAACCTGCTGATAAAGCTAAGAAAGGGCTTACTTTTTTGTCTATAAATCTTATTTTAAGATGTGTAAAGACTGGGGCCTGGAACCTATTCCTTCGGTTGTTGTTGCTGGATGATTCGAGGTAATCACCAAAAATAACATAATCGGCTGTTAATAGATGCCTAAATCCTACACCAAGCCCTACTGCTATCTTATTGTTCAACTGCGCACTACCGATGTAATCGAGCTTTACCCCCATGAAGGGGTCACTTTCGTAGAGGTCCTGTTCTCCTGACCAATCGTTATAGTAATTGTCAAATCCGATGTTAATCCCCCAATTAATCGTACTGACATACTTCACTTGTGCTTTTGTTTCTATAGCCATAATACATAAGGCAAAAACTAAATATCTTCTCATGCTCAACGATTTTTTTCGGTAAATATATCACTATTGTTAAAATAATTCTTACAAGAAAGAAGATTCCTTTTCTAAAGGTATTTTCCTATCTTTGCGTCAATTTTTAAGAAGATACATCTATGGCATTACAATGTGGTATCGTGGGTTTACCAAACGTGGGTAAATCGACATTATTCAACTGTCTTTCGAACGCTAAAGCACAAGCTGCAAATTTTCCGTTTTGTACGATTGAGCCCAATATTGGGGTAATTACTGTTCCCGATGAACGGCTGAATAAACTCAGTGAGCTAGTAAATCCACAGCGTGTGGTACCCAATACCATAGAAATAGTAGATATCGCTGGTCTAGTCAAAGGCGCTTCCAAAGGAGAAGGCCTCGGTAACCAATTCTTAGGAAACATCCGTACTACAAATGCTATTATCCACGTACTTCGTTGTTTTGACGATGGAAATGTCATCCATGTTGATGGCTCTGTGGATCCTATACGGGATAAAGAAATCATCGATACAGAACTCCAGTTAAAAGATTTGGATACCGTAGAGAAACGTCTCCAAAAGGCTGAAAAAATGGCCAAAACAGGAGGCGATAAAGATGCAAAGAAAACCTTTGAGATTCTTTCTATAGTTAAAGGGCATCTTGAATCCGGAAGATCTGCCCGTACAGCTCCTATTTCAGAAGATGATTTTGAATATATAGACGACCTATCACTGTTGACAATAAAGCCAGTACTTTATGTGTGTAACGTCGATGAAGCCTCGGTCAATACAGGCAATGATTATGTTGCTCGTGTAAAGGAAGCGGTGAAGGAGGAAAACGCGGAAGTCTTAATCATATCCGCACAAATTGAATCCGAAATTGCACAATTAGAAAGTTATGAAGAGCGCCAACTGTTTTTAGATGACTTAGGTTTGCAGGAATCTGGTGTAAATAAATTAATTCGCGCAGCCTATTCCTTGTTAAACCTTGCTACCTATTTTACAGCAGGTGTTCAAGAAGTAAGAGCATGGACGATCGAAGCTGGTTTCACAGCTCCCCAAGCAGCAGGCGTCATTCACACCGATTTCGAGAAGGGCTTTATCCGTGCGGAAGTTATCAAATATAATGATTTCGTCCAGTACGGTTCAGAAAATGCCGTCAAAGAGGCTGGTAAACTTGCCGTAGAAGGTAAAACATACATCGTTGAAGATGGTGATATTATGCATTTCAGGTTTAATGTTTAGCTGTATTAGCGTTAGGCTTTAAGCTTTAAGTGCCTAAAGTCTATTTTCCAAAACTTGCACGTATTGTAATATTAGCTGTTTTATACCTTGAAGTTGTATTGAATACTCCGCCGTACGAAAATTCTTCATTGTCATTCTGACCTGTGATTTGAAATACGCCCAAATCGGCTTTAATCAGACTACCGAGGCTACTGCCTGATTCTTTGGCAATGTTTTCTGCGCGTGATTTCGCATTTTGTGATGCTTCACCAATTAAGGCCAACTTTAGGTCTTCTAATTTGGAGTAATAATAATTGGGGGCATTGGAGCTCAATTCTACTCCCTGTGATATTAAAGCAGAAATTTCTCTGGAAACATTATCCACCTTGTCCAACTCTTTAGATTCAACACTCACCGATTGGGTCAAACTATAGCCGGTAAAGGTATTGTAGCTATTTCCCTGACCGTCGGTATGGTATGTGAATTCCCGATTAATATTAACGGCGTTGAAAAGTATTTCATTTTCTTTGATACCCTTTTGAAGTAAAAAATTCTTCACTAGTTCTCTATCCTGTTTCAACTGCTCGGAGGCTGTACTTAGATCCATCGATTTGCGGTTGTATGTTGCCGTCCATTTAACAATATCCGATTCAAAGTTCTGTTTAGCATTCCCAGTAACATTAATACTGTTGTTGACCTTGAACTTATATTTATAAGCATTCCCTAGAACACAGGCCATAGCAATCAATCCCAACGCAGTAATAACACTGATAATTATTCTTGTAGATTTCATCTCAATTTGATTTAAGTATCTTATTACTAAGATAACATAATTTATGTTCCGATGTTTGTTCTCTTTGAAACAATCTCTATGTCTTTTTAAAAATATCATTACTCCTATTGAGTGTTCTTTGCATAAAAACATTTAGTGCGAATTATTATTTAACTACCTTTGCAATACAAACAATATTTTAATAGGGCGCAATGGGATTCAAGGTGTTTAATGCAGGAAGGTTGTTCTTTTTTTCCTTTAGCATTTTTCTAGTGTATTCATGTCAGTATATATCTAGTTCTACCCTTCAGGTCGATAAACTGGATTCAATACATTCTTTGCATACTGATACAGTCCATAAAAAGGAGATAAGCTCATTAAGCCTATTGGGACGTTGGGATTCATTGCAGAAAGATCTGTTTGTTTTTTCCATTGATTCGCTTCATCCTATAGCTATTAAAGTACAAAAGCAGATTTTAAAAGATTCGTTACGTAAAGAATTTAATAAACACCCAAAACATATTTTTTTAACTTTCGATGACGGTCCGTTAGTCGGAAGTGCGGCGATTGATTCCATCGCGCGTGCTAGACGTGTAAAGGTAAATGCATTTTTGGTGGGACGACATGCGAATATGAGTAAAAGCCGAAAGAAGGATTTGGACCGTTATCGGACAAATCCGTATATCGCCTGTTATAATCACAGTTTTACGCATGCCTTCAATAAGTTCAATACCTTTTACAATAATCCTACAGCAGCATTTGCTGATTTTGAAAAAAATGAGACTGACCTTGAACTTCAACATAAAATCGTACGGCTTCCGGGACGTAATATTTGGGTATATGATGATGTGCGAAGGATAGATTTGCAAAATAGCTCCAGTACGGCAGATCTTTTGCACACTAATGGGTATAAGATTTTTGGCTGGGATGTAGAGTGGCGTATACAAAGTGCTACTGGTACACCGGTTCAGCCATTGAGTGAGGTATACAACCGTATTCGGAATTACATGAATAACAAATCGTCAATGAAGCCCAATAATGTCGTTTTGCTCATGCACGACGATATGTTTCAAACGCGAAAAGGGAAGCAACTATTGACGCAGCTAATAGATAGTCTACAGAAAGAAGATTATAAGTTTGAATTTATGGAAGATTATCCCATAAAATATTAAGCATAGGCTTAGATGACTCTTTCTTATTTTACCCTTTTCGGAGAAATTTCGTGAGAATAACGATTGTCTGCCCTTCAATTTTACCCTCTATCTGTTCAATATTACCTTGCACCAATTTGATGTTTTTGACTACCGTGCCAAGCTTTGCACTTAAGGATGAGCCTTTGATATCTAAGGTTTTGATGAGGACAACCGTATCGCCCTCGTAAAGGCGAATGCCATTAGAGTCTTGGTGAAACTGTACGGTTCCTTCCTGCTCATGATCACCGGTTTTCTTGGCCCACTCTAAGTTGCTATCATCTAGATAAAGGATTTCCAAATTGTCAGCCGCCCAACTTTCATTTCGAAGACGACTTAGTATACGCCAAGCCACAACCTGTACAGCAGGGTATTCAGACCACATGGTCTCTGATAATACTTTCCAATGATTTGAGTCCAGTTGTTCTCTTTTCTCGATCTGCGATTTGCATACTTCACATACCAAAATGCAATTGTCTATATCTGGGATACTAATAGGAGGAACTTCATAGACCGACAAAGTAGCGGTACTGCCACATAATTCACAAATATGGTTGCTGCGTTCTAGTAATTGTGGTTCTAAGCTCATAGTGTATAAAGTGAGCTGCAAAGCTACGAACAAAAGTGACAGGTTGAAATTAAAAATTAAAAAACGGGAACTCGAGGATGTGTTTATGTTGAATTTTCAACAGCGTTAAAGGAAATGGCAAAGAATTTGTATCATTGGATAAAACAATCAAACTTAAAGCATATAAATTATGAAATGGCAAGACGGCCGTCGTGGCGGTAATATCGAAGATAGAAGAGGGATGTCTACTGGAGGAAAGGTGGCTTTGGGTGGTATAGGTGGAGTAATTGTGCTGTTAATCAGTATATTTATGGGAGGTGACCCTACGCAACTGTTGGAACAAATGCAGCAGGTTGGTGGAGGAGGAACTCCACAAGAAGAGTATCAATCTACACCAGAAGAAGACCGGTTGCTTGATTTTGCAGATGTTGTTTTAGCGAGTACCGATGATATTTGGACAGTTCTTTTTGAGCAATCAGGACGAACCTATCCTAAACCGTCATTAGTGGTTTATGTGCAGGGGACAGAGACGGAAGGCTGTGGTTATGGACAATCTGCCTTTGGCCCATTCTATTGCCCTGCTGATCAAAAAGTGTATCTAGATTTAAGTTTTAATAGGGAGTTGACGCAAAAGTTTGGTGCCAAAGGTGAATTTGCTTTAGCCTATGTTATTGCGCATGAAGTCGGGCATCATATTCAGCAGGTTTTTGGTGTGTTGCAGGAGACAAATGCCATGCGAGCAAAATTGAGTGAAAGAGAATACAACAAGATATCTGTTATGACAGAACTTCAAGCAGACTTTTATGCAGGTGTTTGGGCACATTATGTCAACAAAATGACCGATATCGAATTGACGTATGATGATATCATGGATGGTATGCGCGCTGCCGCGGCGGTAGGGGATGATCATATACAGGAGCAGGCACAGGGACATGCCAATCCCGAGTCCTTCACGCACGGTACATCCGAACAACGAGCGTATTGGTTTAAGAAGGGTTATGAAACAGGTGAGATCCAAGCTGGAGATACATTTAGCGATCCCAGTTTAAAGTAAAAATATATAGAAGTAAGCCAACTTATCTTTTGTATCTTTGATTTATGATTGTGAAGTTTCTATAATTAAGATTTTTTTCTTAACATCGTGGCGGAAGAATTGTGTAAACGATAGATGATTGTTATTAATACCAACTCAAAATATGACTAAATATTTTGAAAAACCTTCAAGTGCTAAAATAGATTTATCGGATGAAAGCGTATTTAAAAAGCTCTTTGTTGGATATTTTGCGCCCTTATGTGTCTTCGCTCAAAAGTATGTTGGAAACTTTAGTGATGAAGATATCGTGTCGGCTGTTTTTTCGAATATGTACCAGAAAAAACTGGTATTTGATAGTCAAGACGAGTTCGTGTTCTATCTTTATAAAAGTATAAAAAATAAGTGTCTGGATACCCTCAAGGCAGACAGTCGTATGATGAATAGAAACCAAATCTATTTTAACGACTTGGAAGACGAAAATCTTTTTAATCAAATTGTGGAGAATGAAATGATGGCGGAGACCTACCGCGAAATTCAGTCATTACCTACCTATAGTAAGCAAATAATTGAGTTGAGTTATTTTGAAGGTCTTAGCAATCAGGAGATTGCTGATGAGTTGCAGCTTTCTCTTCAAACCATTAAAAACTATAAACGAAATGCTGTGGCAAGCTTACGAACAGCCCTCCTCCGAAAAATATTAAGTTTTTTATTTTTTTAAAGTACTTTTCCGAATCGGTGTCGTTTTATCATTGGATTTACCCGAGTAAAAACCTTTGATGTAAACACCTAAATGAAGAAGAATATACAGTCACCTACTATTTATCAAATAGTATTTCTTATCCGAAAATCCAAGAAGGAGGATTTGACAGCGACCGAACTTTCCATGCTAAAGGAATGGTTAGATCGTGATACGCAAAATCTGGACTTATACAACAAGCTGTTGTCCGAAAACCATTCCCGACAGATCAATGAAATGCTGGATAAGAATACGTTGGGAAGATATAATCAAATAACTGCAGCCACGAGAGCAAAAAAGGTGGTGAGATGGAGCACTTATGGGAGCCTTTTGGCAGCGGCGTCAATAGCTATTCATTTTCTGTTCACTCCGTTTGTTTCTGAGAAGACGGAGGACAGCATAGTACCTGAAGAAGGTGAGACGGACTTGATTACGCTTAGTACGGGAACTGTTCGTGAAGACTTAACAGTACGCACTGATAGCGTTTATGAAGTCACCTCCCTTTTGAAGGAGGGTACCATCAAGGCTTTAGTTGCCCGGGTAAAAGATCAACCTATTACGATCCGGACGCCTATCGGTAAAACCATAGCGTTTAAGTTGCAGGATGGTAGTACGGTCTATCTGAATTCAAGTTCACAAATTTCGTTTCGGCGGGATTTTAAACACGAGGATGAACGGCGTGTTGCCTTAAACGGTGAAGCCTTTTTTGTTGTTTCTAAAGATGACACGAAGCCCTTTATCGTGGAGAACAATGGAAATGAGGTCAAGGTGTTAGGTACCTCGTTTAACGTAAATGGTTATGGCTCCCGTTCCAAATTCAGCTTGGGGCTGGCGACCGGTAAGGTCGAGGTTAAGATTAAGGAACTTGGTTATGCAAAGACCTTGACACCGGGCTACGAAGTGACATACGATAACTCGGACGGTTCGGTAGTGCAACGCACGAGAGATATTGCGCGTATCGGTCTTTGGCGGACAGGTGTCTATGCCTTTGAAGCGAAGCCAATTTTAGAACTGACCAAAGATTTAGAGCAGATGTATCCCATTCATTTTGTATATGATGGCCCGAAGCCTGAAGAGCTGTTTAATGGGGAAATTGTACGGGATGACGATTGGAAAAAAGTGCTGACTAAGCTTGAAATGACCAATAGAGTGCGATTTGAGGTTGCTGGAGACAAAATTATCGTACGGCGCCATGAGGAGGAAAAGGAGAAGAATAACTGATTTATTGTCTAAATATCCATTAATAACTATTTACTGATTTATGAATAAATTCATCATTTTGTTTGTGTTTGTCCATATGGCGATGACGTCGTCTATACCGGCTCAGATTATTACAATCAAACAGAAGCAGGTGACCCTCAAAACTTTTATGGATTTGGTCACACAGAAGAGTATGTACCGGTTCATTTATACCAATGAGGATCTGAGAGCGGCTAGGAAAAAGGATTTATCTCTCGATAAAGTCGAATTGAACACAGCGTTAGGTGTTTACTTTAAAGATCAACCTTTGGATTACAAGATTGTTGATCACAATATTGTTATCAGTCCGCGTGCTGAAAAAGCCAAGCCAGCAAATCCGAAGGCTGTTACCCCGCTCCGTACGGTGCAAGAGGCCGTGGAAGGGAATGTATTATTGCAGTTGGGTGGCAAAACCATCCCCGGAGAAGGAGTAACGGTGACCGTAAAGGGAACAAACCGTAGGGTTTTTACGAAAAATGACGGTACCTTTTCGGCCCAAGCTAAAGCAGGCGATGTATTGGTATTCAGCTCAGTAGGTTATAAACCGCACGAAGTCATGATCGTGTCGATGACTGCCGTCCTAAATGTGACATTGCAGGAGGATATCGTAGGCTTGGACGATGTAGTGGTGACGGGCTATCAGGAACAGGAAAAAAGAACAATCACCGGTTCGATGTCTTCCTTGAAAGCGGAAGATTTTGAAAATATGCCTATACAATCCTTTGATCAAGCCATGCAAGGCCGGATGGCGGGGGTATTGGTGCAGGGCGTTTCCGGCGTACCGGGAGGTCCCGTTCATATTGAAATCCGCGGTCAGGGTTCGATCAGTGCCGGTACTCAGCCTCTATATATTGTAGACGGCGTAGAGATCAACGCCGAAGACGCGGCCAGTAACATTACAGCGAGTAATCCGTTGGCCTTTCTTAATCCCGAAGACATTAAATCCATCGAAGTATTGAAAGATGCTGCGGCAGCTTCTATTTATGGGGCGCAGGCTGCCAATGGAGTCGTATTGATCACCACCAAGAGCGGAGAAGCGGGTAGTACCAAATTTACGGTGAAAGCCAGTTCGGGCATGGTCACACCGATCCAATTGTTGGAAGTCATGAATACACAGCAATATATGCGGGTGCGCACGGAGGCCCTGGCCAACCTGAACCCGACATGGTCTCCCGAAAAAGTACGTACCGAATTGCTGAAAGAGAGCCATTTGCCAATTACGATGACCGATGCGGAGATTGCCGCACTTCCATCTTACGATTGGCAATCGGGAGCATTTCAGACAGGCAAGACCCATATTGCCCAAGCGGCAATGTCCGGAGGAACAAATAAGACCACTTTCCGTATATCGGGGTCGTATAATAAAACTGAAGGAAATGTAGTCGGTAATGATTTTGACCGTGGCTCTTTGTACATGCGGATTAATCACGGGATACGGGACAAGGTCAGAATTATGGGGAGTGTCAATCTGAGCAATATCATCCAGAACGGGAGTTACCGTTCGTGGGGGTCATACTCCTATTTTTCTTCACCTCAGTATACCAGTCCTTTTATGTTGCCATTCCTTCCCATTTACAGTGAAGACGGATCTTTTAATGCACCTTTAGACCGGTTCCCCGGAGCTTTTCCATATAATGCCCTCCAGGTGACCGATGTCAACAAGCAGCAGGCTAGGACAGCCAATATGCTCGGAAATATGCAGGTGTCTTGGGATATTTCCAAAGCCTTCAAGTTTGAATCCCGTTTTGGATTAAACTATCGAATTTACCGTACAGAGTTTTATATAGACCCGCGTACGCAGGAAGCTAATGCCAGACAAGGTTATAAATCAGCTAGGGTACAGCCTTCTACAACATTTACCACCTCGCAGACCTTGGTGTACAACAAATCCCTGCAAAGTAAACATAACATCAATGCCTTGCTGGGTGCTGAATACAGAGACTACAACCAATATCGGTTGGCCGGGGTCGCGGAAGGCTTCCCTTCTTATCAATTCCGAATGATCAGTGCAGGATCCACCGTTCTGGATGCGACAGAACTATCCACAGGAGACCGGCGGATAGGCTTTTTCTCACAGGCCAATTATAACTTTAAGAAGCGGTATATGTTTGGAGCAGTATTGCGTTATGATGGGTCATCGAAATTTGGTGCAGACAATCTATTTGGTTTGTTCCCGGCGTTTTCAGCAGGATGGGATATCGCCCGAGAGTCGTTTATACGAAGGGCGATATGGTTACAGCAATTAAAGTTGCGGGCGAGTTATGGCGAGACTGGAAATAGCCAAATCCTCAATTTTTCATCCCTAGCCTTGTGGGATGGTACGGGTTCCTATGCAGGGCGACCTGGTACAAAAACTAAACAGGTGGGTAATGCGGATCTGCGTTGGGAACGGAATATCACGAGCAACGTAGGATTAGATTTTTCGATGTTCCGCAGACGACTTTACGGAACGGTAGAGGTGTTTCACCGTCGTAGTGCCGACCTCTTGCTCAACACGCCATTGCCTTATACGACCGGATTTGCCAGCGTATACCGCAATACGGGTGAAGTCATTAATAAAGGGTTGGAGATCGAGTTGAACTCGGATATCATCAAGAACAAAGACTTTAAATGGACGTCTAGCTTCAATATTACGTTCATAAAAAACAAAGTGACCAAGCTGTACCGGGGTATCACCGAAGACGGTTCGGATGAGGATAATGTGGAGGTCGAAGAGACCGATATTGACATATTACCGGGCAATACCGGGATACGGGTTGGGTATCCAATGTATACCCACTGGACCAACCAGTATGCGGGAGTCAATGCGGCAACGGGCAGACCGATGTGGTGGTATGGTGAAGACAGGATTTCCTATGCTCCCGGAGCACAGACACCGACCAGTTATGCGCCATACGGTAGAGGAAACCGCCTATCGGATTATTACGGTGGTTTTTCAAATAAATTCACCTACAAGAACTTTGTGCTTGACATCTTCTTCCAATACGATATGGGCCGGGTGTTGTACAACTCGACCAATCCGGCAATGTATAGAAATGCCGGTATCATAGCTAACTCGTCTCTTCGGGCCTACGATCTACGCTGGGAGGAGCCAGGACAGATTACGGCTTTCCCGAGAGCGATCAGTGGCAATACTGAGGAACTGTCCGGAAGTGGTTTACTGGCTTCTTCGCGGTTTTTGGAAGACGCGTCTTATATCCGTCTAAAGCAGATTGCCTTGAATTATAAAGTTCCGGCAAAAACATTGGGCAAATCCAAACTGCGATCATTGGAAGTGTACGTGCATGCATTGAATTTGCTAACTTGGACCAAGTGGACAGGATATGATCCGGAATTTTATATTGATGAATCCAACTTTACGTCCAATATTGGACAGATTCCACAATCCAAAACATTTACGGTAGGTATTACAGCAGGCTTTTAATGAGTAATAAAATGAAAACAAGAATATATACATATATCGTCGTAGCAGCGACACTATCGTTTTTTTCCTGTGCGGACATCCTGAATGTCAAGCCGACCGATGCTATAGATGCATCGGAGAGTTTGGTCACGGCCGAGGATTTTGAAACGGCTACCGTAGGAAGTTATTCCTACCTGCGGAATTATAGATTGTACGGGCGTCAGCTGATCACTTATCCCGAATTTTTGGGCAATAATACCTTGCAGCCTAGCCGTACGAATGCGTTGCAGACGCTGTCCAACAATGCCCGTGGTGCTCATATGATTCCCTGGTTGACCAGCTACCAGGCCATTGCCCAGATCAATATTATCTTGGATCAACTGGACAATTTTCAGGGGGATGCCAGCCGACGGAACAGAGTGAAGGGCGAATTGTTCTTTTTGCGGAGTCTGTATTATCATAATCTGTCCAAAGTATACGGCTATGAGCCGAAGGTCAAAAGATCGACAGACAGGGGGACGGTGCCTCTACGATTAAAAGCAGTGTACAGCTTTGAGAAAAACGAAAACCTGCCTCGGGCTACATCGGAAGAAATGTATGTCCACCTGTATAAGGAACTGGGGGAAGCGTATGAACTCTTGAAGGACCAACCGACGAATCAGGCACCATTCTTTGCGACGTCAGCGGCAGTAGCGGCACTATTTTCCCGGGTAGCGCTGTACAATGCGGATTATGAAAATGTAATCAAGTGGTCTACTATTGCACTGCAGTCCGGTGTAGGACGGTTTTCGACAAAGGACAGCTATGTAGCCGACTGGCGGGCAGCCACACATCCAGAGTCCATCTTTGAAGTGGACTTCAGAATCGATCAGAATTTGGGCGTGGATCTGGCTATACGATCGGATTTGACCAATCGGGTGGATGCCGAGGCTACAACTGCTAACGGCAGTGCACCTGGGCAGGTATCGCCTGCGCTGTATTCGATGTTTGAAGATGCGGATGTGCGTAAGGAGCTTATCTGGAAAGGTCTGGGAGCAGCTTCCGGAGAGAACGAAACGACCAAGTTTTTTAGCCGTGGCGGAGCGCCCAATCTGGATAATGTACCCGTTATCCGGGTATCGGAGATGTACCTCAACCGGGCCGAGGCTTATGCGCATATAGACGGGCAGGAAGGGGCTGCACTGGCGGACCTGAACCGCATCCGCAACCGGGCAGGATTGCCGGCCATATCGTTGGGTGGAGATGTATTGCTGGAGGAGATACTTAAACAAAGAAGGCTGGAGCTCTGCTTTGAAGGACACAATTTCTTTGACTACAAGCGGTTGGGTATGGATATACCCAAAGCCAACGGAACGGTCTTCAAGTATTCAGACTACAGGCTCCTAGGTCAGGTACCCTGGCGGGATATCAATTCATTCAATAACATGAGACAGAATTACGGATATTAAACAGGAACAACATGAGAAAAATATTTTATTTAGCATACAGTGTCCTATTCCTTTTGACAGGTTGTTTTAAGGATTTTGAAGAACGGTATCTTTTTGAAGAAAACCGTTTAGAGTTTAACGATGCTGTCCTCAACGGCAATGCATCGGGCCGGACTTACCCCGTCTTGGGACCCCGGCCCGCTGCAGACGGCAACCTGATCTTTCAGATCAATATGACCGGTAAGCAGACCAACCACGATAGAAAGTTCAAGTTTCGTGTAGTCGCTGATGAAACCACTGCCGTCGAAGGACGGGATTATCAGTTGCTGCATGGCGATGAGTATACCATTCCGGCGAATAGCAGTTTTGGACAGATCGAGATCGAGGTCCTGCCGGATGGCAGTGGGAGCCCGACCATCGTACTGGAGCTATTGCCCACCGACGACGTCAAGGTGATGGATCGGTACCACAAGATCGGTTGCCGGTTTGTATACCTGATGACTGTGCCTGATCCTTCGCAACTGGAGACTGTCAATGATATCACCGTCTTCAAAAACTTTGTTATCGGATCTTACAGTAACCAGAATATCGGATACTTTGCAGACCTGAGCAATTACTATGTTTACACGGCAGACGGTGCCGAGGCCAATCCGGAACATATCGATATTGTGCAATTGTATGGAGCCTCTACGGGGATGAATCTGCTGCTACCTTCATATACATCGTTTAATCTTTGGAATGTCCGTGACCCGAGAACGTGGACACACCGTAATGATGGGGTATTGATGCGTTTGCCAAATCCTAGCCCCGATGAGTTAGCTTTGTTTGAGAATGCGACATCCGTAGCGGACCTATTAATTGCGTACGGCTATTATGCGGCTACGCTCAGCAGCCGACCTGGATATAGCAGTACAAATGATGGCCCTTCTGCTCGTATACGGAATATCGGTGCAGGTGATCTCATTGTGTACTATTCCACAGAACGGGGAATCGCGACGCTCTTTAAGGTCAAAGCCACGGATTCTGCTCCGGCCGGTTCGTTGACGATGGAGGCCAAGACCGGACAGTTTGATCCTGCGGAGATCGTAAATTCGGGAGCCTTGGCAATCATGGGGTATTCTACAGGTGGTACAGCAACACTTCGGGGGCATGCTTTTGTGGATCTAGCCAATATCCGTACCTATAAAAGAGATGACGTACCTGAAGACCAACGGGAAAATATCGACCTACTTAATCTTTGGAGCGGAGACCTCAGCGGCTTTGCTTATTGGGCAACACCTGCATCCTATACTGGTGGGTGGGGAGCAATTACGACAGATCTGGATACCCAGTGGGGTCTCGTAGCTAATCCTCTCTATCGGCGCAATTCTGGATCTTGGGTTCATTATGACCATGCTACTGAACAAGAGATTCAGGATGCTATGAATATACAGACCAGAAGCCAGTTGGTGGCTGCCTATGACAATGCGGTACAAAATGTGATCGACAGACAGGGGTACGTGGCACTCACGAATGGCCCGACGAATACCCGTGTCAGGGATCTGGATGGAGGCAGTATCGTTTATTTTAAGTCAACTGCACCGGGACGGGATTTGTATGCTGTGATCATTGTTAATAATCTGACATTAGGGACAGCTGCTTACCGCGAAACATTTGACGTATTTATCAAAAGCCATTTGAACTAATTATGAAAACACTCATCAATAATATATTCGCTGGATTGTTGCTGTTTACGGCGCTTGGTTGCGAGAGAAACCTGTTTGAAAAAGATCTGGCGGGGTTTGATCCGGATTCAAACCTTCCCCTCTATGAGATTACCCTGACCAATCCGGGGCAGAATGCGGCGATGACTTACGTGGATCTGGGATCTGGGGATACATACAATTATACAGATGCCACTAAGCACCCGGAAAAGATTGACTTTATCTACCTCTGGGGCACTTCATCGGGAGCCAATTTGGTCTCTCCCGATAATATAGCCAGACTGGAAGAATGGGGTTCAGGAAAGAATGTCAATGAGAATTGGTTCATCAAGAATAAGACGACCTTTATCCGTCTGGCCAAGGAGTCTGTACCGACCGACTTCTACAGTAAGATACAGGCTATGGAAGATGTAAAAAAGGCATACGGTGAGTTGAAAACCCTGGTCGAGGCACAGCCGGACTACAATCCTATCCAGCATGGCGAGAGCAATCAACTTCGGAATATAGAGGTAGGCGATCTCCTGGGAATCAAGACCAGTAAGCAGGTCTACGCTATCGTTAGAGTTCAATCCCTAGCCACGGGAAATACCGGAAATATCTCACTAACGGTCAAAGCCGACAAGCGTGAGGAAGTCCAAGTGGAACCGATCGCTCCATCCGAGATTTATTCGTCGTATGATATCGTGGTGGATAACCTGCATGACTTGACTGGAAAAAGCTTACTGGATCTTTCGGACGGTACGGGATACACGGTTACGGAAGGCTACTACAACCAACATGTCATCGATGCGGTCTTCTGCCACGATGGACAGGATCTGACGGTGTCGGCTCCGAGCCAGGACGATATCCCGGTGTTGAATGAAGATGTATGGGAGATAGAGAGTGACTGGACACGGCGGATCGAGACGAAGTTTATACGGTTGAAAGCTTCTGCAGAAACAGATACGAAATGGAACCGGACCTATAAGAACTCGCAGATCAAAGAACTATTTACAACATCCAAAGCTGTGGTCGAGGGATATGATGACTACGCCGCCGATCTTTATGGCCCGGCGAACAGTGTCAAGGGTATACAGACCGGAGATTTGATCCTGTACTTCTCGGAGGATCGGAATATTTACGGTGTGATACGGGTGACGGATAGTGGCCCGGAGTTCCTAGACGGACAGGTCAAAGTCAATGTATACGATAAAAATGAGCTTGTACCACCGGTATTGCAGGAGTTTATACATACAGGTGTAACTGCTTCGGGAGCTGCTTCAGGGGCAAGCGGGGCAGGGTATATCGACTTTAAAAAGGGAATTATGTATACCACTGTTGCTGAAGGGCAGCAGTATTGTGCAGATATTGATGTGGTGACCGCATCCGGGTCGGGCTCACGTCATAACCTGATTGAGATGACACATGCCGCTCGTTTTGGCGCCTTTTCGGCTACCTGGAGAGATAATATTGCAACCTGGGAGGCTCACAATGTATCCCAGATTTATCATATGGGCTATACGCCGCACACCTGGCAGATGTACCACGAGCTGAAAGAGGATGAAAGTATGTGGACGATATTTGAAGCCGAAAAGGATAATCGGATCGTAGCCACACTTCCGGCTAATGATCTGCGGTGTGTCTATCCGGTAGGCAGTAAGGAAATTTTCTTTATCCACAGTATAGACCGCAAACTGCTTATCGCGATGAAAGCATTGAATACGAGTACGACAGTTGTCGGTCCGATTACCTACCGGTATAAGATCATTGAGTTGGAGGAGTAATTAGTTATCAGTGGTCAGTTGAATTTTTAAAACTAAATAAAATATATATCATGATGAACAGATTTTTTTGTATTACATTATTAGCCGTTTTTTCTATAGGCGTGGTTTCTGCACAGAGTAATAATAAGGTTAAGAGATTTCTTCTGGCGATAGGGGGGCATCATCAGGAGGCGGAATATGGTTCTATTGTTGACCTGAAAGCACAAAAGACATATAAAGTAGCGGAGGCTACTGAACACCAGGGTGATATAGACTTGCTTTATGCCTACGGTACGACTACCAAGGCCAACTTGTTGACACCCAATAGTACTACACTTAGACTATTTGGCCCTAACTACAAAAACAAGATCGCTGAAGCTTGGGATGTGAAAAACAGAGGGATGATGGTTGCGCTAAAAGCCGATAAAGCTAACAAGAAGATCTTTAAGAAGCTGAAAAAGAGTGCCGATATCGAAAAGCTATATGTTGAGAGTGTAAAAACGGTGCGGAGCCTGCCGGACTATAAAGTACTGAATAACGGACCTGCACGTCGTCTTGTAAATCTGGAGATCGGTGATCTGATTATATTCAGGAGCCAGGATAGGAAATTTTACGCTGCTGGGTTGGTCGTGAATTTTAAAACAGGAACAAAGGGAATGATCGATATTGATTTTAAGATCACACAAGAGTAGTATCCTTTTTATTTAAGAAAATGAAAAAAATAACTTTATCGTTTTACCTGCTCTTTTTCTTCCTGGCAGGGAGCACCGCGACGGCTCAGGTTGTCGGTATTCAGGAGCTAGGAAAGTACACATCCGGAGATCTTCTGGAGGACAACGAACATTGGGTAGAGGTCATCAAAGGGGATATGCCGCTGGTGCTGAGTGTACCTCACGGAGGTCGGTTTAAGGATGAGCAGATTCCAGATCGAGATTGCCCGGAACTGGGGCGTGTGGTCAAAGGTATCGACATGAATACCAAAGAGCTTGCGATAGCGATGCAGGAATATTTCTACGCACAGTACAAAAAACGACCATATGTCGTCATTGCCAATCTTTCTCGTAGCAAAGTGGATCAAAATAGAGAAATTAAACTAGCGACTTGTAATGATCCTACAGGTATGAAAGCCTGGGATACCTACCATAATGCGGTCGCTGCCGTCATAGCCGATGCTAAACAATATGGGAAGGTCTTCTTTGTCGATGTACACGGACATGGACACAAGGTCCAGCGGTTGGAGCTTGGCTATAGCTTGACCACAAAGCAGTTGACGTTAGCATACAACCGGAAGAATACGGACAAGATGCCCCCGACCTCTTCGCTGGCGAACTACCTGGCTCATGGTGGCAAACGCGATTTTTACGATATGCTGTTCGGCGAGTATGCTTTCGGTACATTGCTGGAAAAGAACGGAGTACGGACGACACCGTCCTTGCAGGATCCGCATCCTCAGGAAGGAGAGGCTTTTTTTGCGGGCGGACATATTACGCGGAAATTTACGGCAGCTGATTTTCCGGATGTCTTCGGTGTACAGATTGAGCTTCACTTCAAGGGTATGCGGGATACGGATATCAACAGACGGAAATTTGCAGAGGTTTTTGCAAATACATATTGGGAGTTTATACAGCATATATGATGCATACTAAATTGATCGGTTTGTTTTTTCTTCTAGTCTTCGGGACAGCCTGTTCCAAAGATCCGGGAGCACAGCAAGAGGGCAAGAACAAAAATGACTTTTACGGCTGGACAGCAGGTAGAGTCATTAAGGATGCCGCAGGCTGGACGGAAGTTGTGGTCGGCGATTATCCGTTGGTGCTGAGCGTGCCACATGGAGGAGGGATCAAACCTGAGCATATACCCGACCGTACCTGCACGGGAAGCACGACCGTATTGGATACTTGGACCATTGAGTTGGCAAAGGCCATACAGCAGGAATTTAAGCAAAAACTAAACAAGACTCCGTTTGTCGTTATCAGTCATTTGTCCCGTAGGAAGATCGATCAAAATCGGACGTTGGATAAGGCATTATGTACGGACAAAACATTAGAACCGACTTGGTATTTCTACCATAATTACCTCGATTCGCTGTTGCGGTACTCGTCGGATAAGTACGGGAAGACGCTTTTTATTGACTTGCATGCACATGGTCATGCGAAACAGCGGTTGGAGCTGGGTTATAACTTGACGACTACACAATTGGATTACCTTTCCAAAGGTTGGGATCTATCAAAAATAGGTGCAGCGTCATCCTATGCCAATCTGTTGCAGATGAATCCGGCTGTAGGGATCCAAGAAGCATTGGTTGGTGATTTTGCTTTCGGGACGTTAATGCAAGAAAAGGGTTTTCCATCGGTGCCAAGCATACAGGATCCGGTGCCGGCAGCGGGAGATGATTATTTCACAGGAGGTGACAATACCCGATTGGCGACATCCGGGAAATATTCAAAAGTGTATGGCTTTCAGATCGAATCAAACAGCCTCTCCAGAAATACGGAGGAGCGGAGAGCTGAGTTTGCAAAGAGACTGGTGGAATCAGTAGAAGTAATGCTTACAAAATTTTAAGGAAAGATGGGTTAATCTGTATGCCATTAACTCATTAAACAATATATTATACAGATGCTGTTCAAAAAAATATTCCTGGGGTTAACTGTTCTTGCATGGTCAGGGCCTGTTGCTGTAAGTCAACAGAGCAAGACCGAATATTATCCAGGCAAAACTTGGGAAGTGGTTACTTCTCCTGAAGAACTTGGCTTATCGACAGCTAAGCTGGAAAAGGCTAAAGCGTTTTCCAAAACAATTGATACTGATGCAGTCATGGTTGTTGTAGATGGCAAGGTAGCCTATCAATGGGGAGATGTAGACAAGAAGATGAATACACATTCTGTTCGCAAGAGTGTAATCAGTGCGGTATATGGCAAATATGTCTTGGATGGTACCATTAATAGGGACGTGACCATGGCCGATTTGGGCATTGATGATGTGGAGGGGCTGACTAAAGAAGAAAAGAAGGCGACCATACGAGATCTGCTTAAATCCCGCTCAGGGATATATCATCCTGCTTTGTATGAAACAGAGGCTATGAAAAGACGGAAGCCGGAGCGGCATTCCCATGCTCCGGGTACACATTGGTATTACAACAACTGGGACTTTAATGCATTAGGAACTATTTTTGAACAGCTAACCAAGAAGACGTTTTTTAAAGCACTTTACGAAGATATTGCCAAACCGATAGGTATGGAAGATTATAAACCGTCTGATGGTAAAGATATAAGTGGTAAAGCATCTGTGCACAATGCTTATCCATTTCATGTGACAGCACGGGATCTGGCAAGATTTGGCTGGTTAATGCTTAACAGTGGTAAGTGGAACGGCCAACAGATTATTGACAGTGCCTGGGTAAAAGAGTCTACACGCTCGTATTCCAAGACGACCAATAAGCGTCTGGGCTACGGATATCTGTGGTGGATCGCCGATGACCGTACGAATGATGCTACCGATGTAAGGACAAAGGTGCCTAATGGTTCGTATTCGGCACGTGGGGCGAAAGGTCAATATCTTTGGATTATTCCTGCGTATAATATGGTCATTGTCCACCGGGTCAATTCGGATATACGGGGCAGATCGGTGTCTGGTGCAGACTGGTACAAATTGCAAGAAATGATACTGGATGCAAAGGAACAATAAGCAACAGTAAGTACGATATTTTTGAAGATAAGATCATGATAAAGAGTTTTTTAATTACAGCATGTTACATCGTTTTCTCTGCTTCATTTCTAATCGCGCAGCGTGGTGTAGGCAAGCTGGATATCCTCATCAAAAATGCATGGGTTTTTGATGGTTCAGGAGTAGATTCGGTACAACAAGATGTAGGTATTAAGGGTGACCGTATCCGTTTTGTGGGAAAAGCCAATAAAAATGTTAAGGCGAAACGTGTCATTGATGGCGCAGGATTATATTTATCTCCTGGTTTTATTGATCCCCACACCCATCATAATGGTCGGCTCTTAAATGAAAATGCAGAAACACGTGCCGTATTACGTTGTCTTAAGCAGGGGGTTACGACGATATTTATGGGAAGTGATGGCTCGGGTCCTTTACCGATAGGCGAAACATTGGATCAATGGCAAAAAGATGGTATTGGAGTGAATGCAGCTCTTTTCGCACCTCACGGCTCGCTACGTGCTAAAGTCATCGGATACCGGAATATCGGGGTTTCGGATGAACAGATCGAAAAGATGAAGAAACTGACAGAGGATGCTATGAAAGAAGGTGCCTTCGGTCTCTCGACGGGCCTGTTTTATACGCCGGGATTCTTCTCTTCGACAGAAGAAGTGATCGAACTATCTAAGGTGGCAGCCGCTTATGGCGGAATCTATGATACGCATCAACGGGACGAAGGATCGCAAAGTATTGGTGTAGTCAACTCGGTTAAGGAGGTACTTGAAATCGGTGAAAAAGCAAATATACCAGTTCATATATCGCATATCAAAGTATCAGGAATGCCATCTTGGGGCAAAAGTGTCGAAATTATCCGTTTGATTGAAGAGGCCCAGCAAAAGGGTATAAAAGTCTCGGCGAACCAATATCCTTATTTAGCATCCCGTACGAGTTTGTCGGCTGCACTAGTGCCGACTTGGGTGCGAGATGGCGGTGCTAAGGCTATGAAAGAGCGTTTTGCAGATAGTTCTCTGCGCGACAGTATTCTTCATGGTATTGCTGAAAATATCCGTATGCGCACAGGTACGGCTGACAAATTATTTTTGTCCATACGGTCGGATCGTTTTTTGGATAATAAGTCCCTAGATGAAATTGCCAGAACATGGAAACTATCTCCTGAAGAGTCGGTGGTCGAAATTCTTAAGAAAAAATCTCCATCTGTGCATTCATTCAGCATGACGGAAGATGATGCGCTTCGCTTTATGAAACAACCGTGGGTTATGACTGGTTCGGATGGTGGGGGTGGGCACCCAAGAGCATTCGGAACATTTGCGCGTGTATTGCGCCATTATGCATTGGATAAAAAGTACCTTTCTATGGCGGAGGCTATACACAAATCATCGGGATTAACAGCCGAAACATTCAAAATCAAAGACCGAGGATTGATCAAAGAAGGGTATTATGCGGATGTGGTTTTGTTCGATCCCAAAACCATAAAAGACAATGCTACTTTTGAAAATGCAGAACAATTGGCGTCAGGTGTGGAATATGTTTTTGTTAATGGAAAAATGACGATTGATAAAGGTGAGTATACCCGTGTTTTGGCTGGCCGGGCTTTGCGGTTGAATGAAAGTAGGAAATAATAGAATGGATAGGTAGAAAGTAAAATTTAAAAACGAAGTAAAAATTGGTAACAACAAAAAATATATACAAAGCGTCTTTGCCTGTAATAGGCTGCATTTTTTTTATTCTGATCGTTAACTCGAGTCGCACGTTAGGAGAAGGGAATAATCCGACTAGCATGAAACAAAAGTTGTCTATACACCAAAAAGGCGTGGTGGAATATCGAGGTGTTTGGTACCATGCTGGCGATACCGTCTACGGTTACAAAAATTACGTTAAATTGGTGGTGGGTGATGTCAAAGTACCTCTGTTATTGGGAATTCCACATGATGGCACCCAAATAGGGACTCCGGAGATACCCATTACAGGTAAAACGGGTCGGGATATCAATACCAAGCCTTTGACATTTGCGATTGCAAACCTGTTTAAGAAAGACACAGGCCTACAGCCATGGATCATACTAAGTGAGATTAGTCGGAAGAGAATGGAGCCCAATACGTATATCGAGGATGTGGATGTGCGATATGGTCTCGATACCGAAGCTCGGAAAACGTATGACAGCTACCACGAGTTGATGCTGTTGGCACGTACGACAATGGCCAAGAATCTGGCTAATACGCCCGGTGGACTTTTTATCGATATGCACGGACATGCACATAGGTATGCCTATGAACAGGAAGAAGATTATATCTCTATCGTAACGGGCAAAAAGATATTATCGCGGTATATTGATCAATCAGATCTGGGTTATGGATTGACTGCAACAGCGTTGAGAGAACAAGATGCTCTGTTGGATACTTATGTGAATCAATCGACTATTGCAGGGCTCGCACAGATTCATCCGACTGTACCGTTTTCGACATTGCTCCGTGGCCCATACAGTCTGGGTGCATTGTTACAGGCAGAGGGTGTCGTATCGGTACCGGGAAGTGTATTGCTAGCTCCGGAGCTTGATTCTTGGAAGTTTGGCGCAAATCCAGCTGGTGATCCCAAGAGTAGGCCCTATTTCAATGGAGGATTCTTGACAAGGCAGTACGGGACTGCAAAAGAAGGAAAGACGATTGGTTTTGCAGATAATATATCTTCTATACAGATAGAGACCCCGGGAATTACCGTGCGCAATAATCCTACGATCATAGCGCGGTCCTCACATAAGTTTAAGCGGGCTATTATCCAATACCTCAATCATTGGTATGGGTATGACTTTGCTAACGCTGCATATCCCTATACATATTTTTAATAAAAGGTAAAAAATACGCAATATTATAACTTTATAAAAAATTCAAATCATAAATTTTTAGAATAACATGAAGAAAATATCCTTATTTTTCCTAATTACCAGTTTTTTGATCGTTGGTTGCAAGCAACAAAAGCCAGTTGCAATCGATGCTTACAACTATCAGATCGTCAAACATGATACCTTTCAACAGGCTGCGGTCTCATCGGCCCATCCTTTGGCAAGCGAGGTGGGAAAATATATATTGGAACTAGGTGGTACTGCTATGGACGCAGCCATAGCTGTTCAGTACGCTTTGGCCGTAGTGTATCCGAATGCAGGAAATATTGGAGGTGGGGGCTTTATGGTCGTCCATACCAAAGAAGGACAGTCTTATACCATAGATTTCAGGGAAAAAGCGCCTTTATTGGCACATCGGGATATGTATCTGGATTCTTTGGGAAATGCTGATCTGACAAAGAGCCAAAACGGCCATCTTGCCTCGGGGGTCCCTGGATCAGTTGCAGGTATGGAATTGGCTCATAGCAAATTTGGTACGCTAGACTTCAAGCAGTTGATCCAGCCAGCTATCGAGTTGGCCGAGAAGGGCTTTGCAATTACCGAACGCGAAGCAAATGGATTGAACAGGTATAAAGAGGATTTCTTAAAATATAACACACAAGTTCCGGCTTTTGTTAGGAATCAACCGTGGAAAGCAAAAGATACGCTGGTGCAGACCGACTTGGCTAACACGTTGAAACGTATACAGCAGGAAGGAGCAAAAGGTTTTTATGAAGGGGAAACGGCCCGCCTTATTGTGGAAGAAATGAAAAGAGGTGGAGGTATTATTTCGGAACGAGACTTAACAAACTATATTGCACAAGAACGAGCGCCTATTGTATTCGACTATAAAGGTTATGAGATCATTACAATGGGATTACCGTCAAGCGGCGGTTTGGTGATACAGCAAATGTTGGAGATGATCAAACCTTATCCAATTGCGCAGTATGGTTTCCAAAGTAAGGAAGCGATCAACCTGATGGTCGAAGTAGAACGTCGGGCCTATGCGGACCGGACAGAATATATGGGCGATCCTGACTTTGTGGATGTCCCGGTTGAAAGATTGTTAGATACTAGTTATATACGCTCCAGAATGAATAATTTTGTGTCTCTGAAAGCTTCCAAAAGTGAAAATATCACAGCAGGTTTAGCAAAGGAGAAAGAAGAAACGACACATTTTTCGATTATTGATAAAGATGGAAATATGGTATCTTTGACGACGACAATCAACGGTGCATATGGCAGTCGAGTCGTTGTAGGAGGTGCTGGTTTCATATTGAACAACGAAATGGATGATTTTAGTGCAAAACCAGGCGTGCCTAACAAATTTGGGCTGTTGGGGACAGAAGCTAATTCCATTGCTCCGGGGAAAAGGATGTTGAGTGCAATGTCTCCGACCATTGTGAAAAAAGACGGAAAGCCCTATGCTGTGATTGGTACCCCTGGAGGTTCGACGATTATTACGTCGGTATTCCAGACATTACTGAATATATTAGAATTTGATATGTCTGCTTATGATGCGGTAAATAAGCCTAAATTCCACCACCAATGGATGCCGGATGTTATTTATATAGAAAAGGATTTTGATCAACAGACCCGAAAGAATGTGGAAGCTTTGGGCTATGTTTTCAAAGAACGTGCAAACATTGGGCGTACTGAAGTACTGTTGATCCGGGATGGAGTGATCGAAGCGGTAGCGGATAAGCGTGGAGATGATGGTGTGGCTGGTTTCTAGGTTAGGGGAGCTATAGAGTTACAGAAGTTACAATGAGTTATGAAGGTTATGAAAAATATTGTTTTAGCCCTTACGTTGTTCTATTCATGTACGGCAATGGGTCAACAGAAAGTATTTGATTATTTTATTAAAAATGCGCTAGTGTACGATGGTACCGGTGCTCCTGGTTCCATCCTGCATATCGGTATATTGAATGATAAAATTCAATATATCGGGACGGATACGTTGATAAAAGCCAAAAATACTATTGATGCCACTGGCTATGTGTTGTCTCCGGGCTTTATTGATCCACATACACATGCCGATCGTTGGCTGAAGGGCAAGGATACGAACTATCTTTATCCCTGGATTGCACAAGGGGTCACGACGGTGTTTGTGGGCAGCGATGGTTTCGGGACATATGAGATCAACAAAGAGTTTGCTATCTTCGAACAGAAAGGCATGGGAGCTAACGTAGCTGCTTTTGTAGGTTTTGGCCCAGTGAGAACTCAGGTTCTGGGTCGCGATGTTGTGCAGCCGGACAAAGTGGATATCGAAGAGATGAAGCTCTTGGTCGAACAGGGAATGCAGGAAGGAGCGTTGGGACTGTCTACGGGCTTGCTCTATGTGCCGCAGATCTGGTCTAAGACACCGGAGATTGTAGAACTATCCAAGGTGGCTGCGAAATATGGAGGTATATACGATACGCATATGAGGTCGGAAGCGGGTAATATCATCAATAGTGTCAATGAGGTTATTACGATCGGTAAGGAAGCCGGATTGCCGGTACATATATCACATATCAAAGTCAGCGGACCCAGTAATTGGGGACGATCTACAGAGGTGATCGATCTGATCAATAAGGAACGGGTAGAGGGGCTGGATATCACCGCGAATCAATACCCGTTCGTAGCTTCGTTGACTGGTCTGAAAAATGGTTTGATGCCCAAATGGGCCTTGGCCGGAGGGAATACTAAGATGGTTCAGCGTCTAAACGACCCCGAGGACTTGAAAAAGATAAAGGCCTTTTTAAAGGGCAGAACGGACGAACAGAATAAGCGCGTGGTAGTGTCGTCGTTGGATAAGTCGGTGCAACATCTGAATGGTAAGTCGTTGTACGATTTATGCCAAGAATGGCAGATGCCGATAGAAGACGTGGCCGTCAAATTGTTGAAGGACCATCCTGCAGTCAGTGGAATGAGTTTTACGATGGATGAGGAAGATATTGTTAATTTTTCCAAACAGCCTTGGGTTATGACGGGTTCAGATGGAGGAGGTTTTCATCCACGGACTTATTCTACCTTTACACAAATTCTCGAGAATTATAGCTTGGCAAAGGACGTCTTTCCTTTGGAATGGGCCATTCATCGTGCTACGGGGATGACTGCACAAAAGTTTAAGCTTGTCCATAGAGGGGAGATAAAAGAGGGCTATTACGCGGATATTATCCTGTTCAAGCCGGAAGAGGTTAAAGCCCACTCCGATTTTGTGCATATCGATCAACTTTCTGAAGGGATGCACTATGTTTTTGTTAATGGTAAGCCTGTGATTGAAGAAAAGAATTTTACTAATAAATTACCCGGAAAAACTATAAAAAGAGCACAATGAGAAAAATAAATTTCGTTCTGCTGGCATTGTTGTCAGGAATTATGGTCTCTTGCTTCCAATCAAAAGAAGAGAAGAAAGAAGCCCTTTTGCCGATCGAAGAAGCTATCTTAAGAGATAGTTCAAACTTTTATTTCATCAACTTCGGACAGTATCCCACTGCACTAAAAGAATTGCCAATAGGGGTGTTCGATTCGGGAACAGGGGGATTGACTGTTCTGGATGCCATCGTACGGTTTGATGAGTATAACAATGTGGCTAAGCAAGCAGGAGCAGATGGTGTCGTTGATTTTCAGCGAGAGGATTTTATTTATCTGGCTGATCAGGCTAATATGCCTTACGGCAATTACGATGCGGCGAATAAAACGGATTTGTTGCAGGAGCATATTATCAAAGATTTTCAATTCTTGTTTGGCAACAAATACTATACGTCAGCTAGTGAGCAAGTATTGATTAATAAAAAGCCCGTCAAAGCTATTGTAGTAGCATGTAATACGGCTACGGCATATGGTTATAAGGAAGCTTTGGCATTTGTGAAGAAAGCTGGCGTAGATGTGCCGATCATTGGTGTGATCAATGCTGCCGTGACAGGTACGTTAAGCCAATTTGACAAAAATGACGATGGAGCGATTGGTGTTTTTGCTACCGTGGGGACAATCGCGTCGCAAGGTTATGAAAGAACGATCCGGGAGGCGATGAAAAGTCAGGGATATACAGGTGACATACAAATTGTCAATCAAGGTGGACATGGACTTGCGGAAGCTGTGGATGGAGAAGCGGATTATATCAACAGAAAGGTGGATAGGCCCCGTGATTCGTATCGAGGACCTGCATTGGATGATGATAAACATAAAATTGAAAAAGAACTGTTAGCGATATACAATTTTAATTTTGAAGGCAATCAAATGTTGTGTGATACGAAAAACACAGACGATTGTAATATCTTACAAATTAATTCCCCTGAAAACTATGTACGGTATCATTTGGTGTCGATGATGAACAATCTCCGAGGGTTGGATAATCCGCAACCCTTGAAAGCACTTATTTTAGGCTGCACGCATTATCCTTACATGATCAAAGAGATAAAGCTTGTATTGGATGAATTGCGGAATTTCCATGATGATGCGAGCAATTCGTATCCGTATAGGGAATTAATCAGCGAAGAAGTGCATATTATTGATCCGTCTATCTATGTAGCGAGGGAATTGTTTGACATCTTGAAAGAGCGTCAGTTGTTTAACGATCACGGTGATATGTTGGCCAATAGTGAGTTTTATATCTCAGTACCCAATGGTGCGAACAAAAATGTACAATTGGATAGCACAGGTCGGTTTACATACGATTATAAGTATGGACGGACAGCAGGTGATATTCAGGAATATGTTAAATCGGTGCCTTTTGATATGCAAAATATACCAAAAGAAACATTGGATCGGTTCCGGCAAGTGATCCCCGAAACCTTTACATTGATACGTAATTTTAGTCAGTATAATGATAAAAATGCGTCAATGCCTAAACAATCTAAAATAGAATGACCATAGGGCGTTGCACATCGTAATGGTAAGATGGCCATAGATGTCGCTGGGCTCTTGTACGGGAAAGAAAAAAACTGATAATTTTAGCATAAAACAGACAACATGAAATCATTAATTTGTACAATCTGTACCCTTCTAAGCCTGTCTACGGCGGCCCATGCCCAGCAAAAAGAATTTTCAGGCGGAGACTATGTCTTAGTTATTCATGGTGGTGCGGGTACGATATCGCGTGACCGGATAACAGCCGAAACAGAAGCGGCATATCGCGAAAAATTAACAGAAGCATTAAAAGCAGGCTATGGAAAGATAAAAAATGGTGAAAGTAGTGTAGAGGCTGTAATTGCTGCTATTCAAGTCATGGAAGATTCGCCGTTGTTCAATGCCGGAAAGGGAGCTGTATTTACGCATGAGGGCAAAAATGAACTGGATGCTTCTATTATGGATGGAGCAACAAGAATGGCGGGTGCAGTGGCAGGTGTTACGACGATAAAGAGTCCGATCTTGGCGGCAAAGGCAGTTATGGAAAAGTCGGGGCATGTTATGTTGACTGGGAAAGGAGCTGAGATTTTTGCGGAGCATGTAGGTCTGGAGATCGTCTCTCCGGATTATTTTTGGACAAAGCGGCGTTGGGATGGACTCCAAAAGATATTGAAAAGAGACTCGACCAAAGTAGAACTTGATCATGATGAAAAACAGACCTATGTACCTACCGTCAAAAACGACGATGACAAATTTGGTACGGTAGGTGCCGTGGCAAGAGATCGGAAAGGGAATCTCGCTGCGGGAACGTCGACCGGTGGAATGATGAATAAGAAATTTGGTCGTATTGGGGATTCGCCTATCATTGGCGCAGGTAATTATGCGAACGATCAGGTTGCCATCTCCTGCACAGGGTGGGGGGAGTTTTTTATCCGGACAGTAGCGGCGTATAATGTGGCTGCCCAAATGAAGCACTTGAATAGGAGTGTACAGGAAGCTTCGCAACATACCATTGATGAAATAGGAGAACTGGGTGGTAGCGGTGGAATCATTGCACTAGACAAAAACGGAAAAATAGCCATCCCTTTTAATACCGCAGGTATGTACAGAGGTGCGGTTAAAGAAAATGGAGAAATAGAGGTGTCCATTTTTAAATAGAGGATGAACTACGTGTCAAATTATAGACAGCTTAAAATAAAATAGCATGAATAGATTAAGAGTTTGCATTGCAGTCATATGTGCTTTTGCACTGTTATATAACACATCGATAGTAGCACAATCAAATCGGGATGAACTGGAAAAGGAATTGAAGTTGATTATGGCGGAGAATAACGGGATTGGCATGGCGGTGGTCGTAGTCAAGGACAATAAAGTGGTGTACAACAAATCGTTGGGATATAGTGACCTCGAAACAAAGGCACCCCTGAAAGATGATAATATTTTTCGTATTGCGTCGATTTCCAAATCTTTTACCACCTCGTCTTTGCTCAAACTCGTGGAGAAAGGAGAGATCAGCCTGCAAGATAATGTCAGCGACCTCATCGGTTTTCCTGTGATCAATCCCAATTTTCCAGATAAGGCGATTACCTTGGAAATGTTACTGTCGCATACGTCTAGTATGAACGATTCGCAAAGATATAGCAGCTTGGATATCATCAATCCGACCAAGAACCCAACCTATGCCAAGAGTTATAGCGACTATCCCCCAGGTGCGAAGCATGTATATTGCAATATGGGATACAATTTAGCGGGTGCTATTTTAGAGAAGCTGCACGGAAAGAGATTTGATGTGGTGATCGGTGAGCAGATTTTGACCCCCCTGGGTATTCAAAATGCAGGCTTCAACATCGATTCATTGGATCATTCGAAATTTGCTTCACTGTATGTCTTCAATTCGAAAACCCAAGATTTCACAAAATCGACTACGGCTTATCGCAGGCTGGATACCAAAGATTATGTGATCGGTTATTCCGGTGCACGTTTTTCGCCAACAGGAGGCATGAAAATATCAGCTCTGGATCTGGCGACGTATATGCAGATGCATATGAACTATGGTATCTATCAGGGGCATCGGATCATACCTGAACTTGCATCGTGCTTGATGCAAAAGCCTTTTGCGAAGGTCAGTGATACCCGTGATTATGGTTTGGCAATACGTATTGCGAGAGATTTGATCGCGGGTGAAACGATGATTGGTCATACAGGGTCTGCATCGGGACTGCGTAGTGCCATGTTTTTTGAACCGCATAAAAAGTTTGGCTTTGTTGTGATCATCACCGGGATGGATAATACCATGCAGATAGATGGTTATGTAGCCTTGCAAAAACAAGCTATAAATACGTTATATGACCATTTTATACAGAAGTAAAAGTTTACTTTTTCTATTGCTGTTTGTCTGTATCGGGCATGTTGCAGTAGCTGGGATAGGTGTTCTTCCTAAAAAAGATTCTGTAATCACCTATGAAAAGCTTCATGACATTGCTCAATCCCAAACACCCGCCATTCAGATCGCTTATCTGAATGGTGGGAAAATTGAACATTACAATTACGGCTACAAGGACATTGGAACAAAAGAACCTATCGATAGCCAAACTATCTTCCAGGCAGCATCCTTGAGCAAGATCGTGGCTACCTATGCTTTTTTGATATTGGTAGATAAAGGCATATTGGATTTAGACAAGCCCCTTTGGGAATATTATGAATACGATCGTTTGAAAAATGATCGCTATAAAAAGATCATGACGGCTAGACACGTGCTGACACATCAGACTGGTTTGGTGAATTGGGAAGCTTCTGCAGGCAGTAAAGCTTGGCGGGAGAGCACACTGAAGACTAGGTTCAAACCGGGAACAGATTATACCTATTCGGGAGAAGCTTATTATTACCTGCAGCTCGTGGCTGAAAAGCTTACAGGCAAAACTCTGGACGAAATCTGTGCCGAATATATTTTCAAACCCTTTGGCATGGAAAAATCACGGTTCACCTTTACGGATGAATTAGAAACGAATATTGCTATTGGCCACAAAGATATGGTGTCTGCCAATAAAGTACATAAGTTCAGAAGTGCTAATGCGGCCTATACACTCTACACCACAGCTGATGAATACCTGAAATTTGTAGTTGAAGGTGTTTTGAACGGTAAAGGATTGTCGGAAGCGATGCACAAGGATTTCCTGACACCTCAGGTTACAGCAGCTGCGAGAGGTAAGGAAAAAGAAAAGGATGATTATTTGAAGTGTTGCTTCGGCATTCGTAGCCAAACGAACGAAGCAGGTATCTCTTATTGGCATACCGGGTCAAATGGGGCAGGGTTTCAATGTGTATTTTTAGTTTATCCTGCGACAAAAAAGGCCATTACGATTTTTACGAATTCAAATAAAGGGCGAAACGTAAACTTACCGATTTTTAAGCAGTTTTTTGGAAAGGATCAGACATATTGGCTAACTAGAAGATAGTCGAGCTGAAAGTTAATGAGACTCCAGTTTCTTTGATTTAAAATATTGGCTGATTTCATCCAAAGAAAAGGCATTGAGACATTGCTCCTTTGTTAACCCTCCTTTTCGCCCGACAAATACGCCATAATGCATGTCCAAAAGGCCTTCTGTGCGGTGTGCATCAGGGTTGATGGATAAAATGACTCCTTTTTCTAATGCGTACCTATGCCAACGCCAGTCTAAGTCGAGGCGTAAGGGATTGGCATTTATCTCAATAACCACGTTATTAGCGGCACAAGCATCAATAATCTTTTTGAAATCTAGAGGATAGCCAGTTCTGGATAAGAGCAGTCGCCCGGTAGGGTGCCCTAAAATGGTGGTATAGGGATTTTCTATAGCTTTCAACAGCCGAGCAGTAGCACGTTCTTCATCCATCTTGAGGTTGCTGTGAACAGAAGCTACGACGAAGTCGAACTGCGCTAATATATCGTCCGGATAATCCAATGATCCATCTGAAAGAATATCGCTCTCAATACCCTTGAATATTTTGAACGGAGCCATTTTTTGGTTAAGTAAGTCAACTTCTGTCCATTGTTGTTCTACTTGCTCAACAGATAAACCACTGGCGTAGACTGCGGTTCTGGAATGGTCGCAAATACCTAGATACTGCATATTTAAGTTCTCCTTGCAATAACGAGCCATCTCAGCCAATGTATGTACTCCATCGGAATAGGTCGAATGGTTGTGTAGCGTCCCTTTGAGATCGTCAAAGGTTATCAATTTGGGTAAATTATTCTCCTTTGCCAACTCGATCTCGTTGAGACCTTCTCGCAATTCGGGCTCAATATAGGCTAGACCTAAAGAACGATAAATATCTTCTTCGCTATCTCCTAACGGCGTTGGATTCTGAATTTGTTGCAAAAGTCTGAGATGCTCTTCGGAACCGGTAGTCAATAGCAAATCGGAAGCAAAATGATCAGTAGCGGTGCTATAAATAATAAAAGGGCAGTTATTTTCATCTTGAAAAGAGATGGAATTTTCATTGATCTCGACGTTCCATTCGTTGTTTAAATTCTGAATAGCGGCGGAAAGCTCCGGTACAGGTGCAGTACAAATAATTTCCACATGGGTCAAAATTTCACATTTACGTCTGAAGGCACCGGTATAGGAAATCGTATATGACGGAAAGGTGTAGAATAGGTGGCTGAAGATATTTTCGGCTACAGGCAATAGTTTAGCATATAGAAACCAACCTTGGTTTGCCAATATAAATTCAATAGCTCGCTTAATTTCCTCTTGAGTTTTTAAACCAAATCCCTTCGCTTCTATCAATCGATTTTCATTGCAAGCATAATACAGTTCACCTACCGTTTCAATCTGAAGGTCCAACCAGATAACTTGAATCTTTTTGGGACCTAACCCCTTAATTTTAAGCATATCCAAAATGCCAGCCGGTGTTTTTACAAGTAAAGCGTCCAGCTCATCAAAAGTTCCCGTATCTAAGGTTTGTTTAATCTTTTCAGCGGTGCTGTTTCCTATCCCCGGTTGACTACTGAGTTGTTCCAGACTTGCTTCAGCAGCTGAAAAGGGTAGCTTATCAATTTTGAACGATGCACTGGCCATAGCTTTGGTCCGGAAAGGATTTGCGTTATGCAATTCCATTAATTGACTATAAAGCTTAAAAGTTCGTGCTATCGTTTTATTATCCATTTTATCTGAAGTATATTGTAATTTGTCAAATTTAAGAATTATGTCTGGATTAAATCAGTGAAGTTCACGAAGTCATGCATGAACTAGTGTGTAGAAATAGTTAATTTGGAGCTTCTGCCCATAGATTTAACTCATGCACTAAAGATTGAAATAGCAATTATGTAATTCGAAAGCTATCACTAGAAGAGGAGGTTAATTAATCTTCCTGTATAGTCTTTTGTTGATTTGATTCGGGTTGTGGTCTGTTATATCTGTGGATAATAAGCCGTATACCTGAGTTCTTTGTCAAGAACTTAATTGTCCAGTTGACAAATGTGACCACTTTATTTCGAAAACCAAAGATGGAGACGAGGTGGACGAACATCCAGGTCAACCAAGCAATAAATCCTTTTAAATGGAGCTTGCCCATATCCACTACAGCTCTATTGCGACCTACCGTTGCCATAGAGCCTTTATCAAAGTAGGTGAAGTTCTCGTCGTTCGGCTTATTGTCTATTCTGTTCAAGATATGCTGCGCTACATATCGGCCCTGTTGCTGGGCGACCGGAGCGACACCAGGAAGCCCACGAGGAGTGTCATCGGTAACCCAAGCGGAAACATCTCCGATGGCATAGACACCTTCCATGTTCTCGATCTCGCATTGTCCATTAGTACGAATTCTATTACCCCGCTCAATGTAATCGGGCTGTATACCCTCCGGAAATTGTCCTTTTACACCTGCTCCCCAAATAACTGTTTTAGTAGGAATACTTTGACCGTTGTTAAAGGAGATCGTATTGCCATCGTATCCTGTAACTTGGGTGTTCAACAACGTTCGGACACCCAATTCTTTCAGATACCGTTGGGCATCACGAGACGATTTCTCAGAAAGAGCACCTAAAATCTTCTCTGTCCCCTCAATAAGGTATACATTCATTTCATGCTCAGTAAGTTCAGGGTAATCTTTTTTGAGCATGTGTAATTGAATTTCAGCAATAGCACCTGAAAGTTCAACCCCTGTGGGTCCGCCTCCTACGACAACAAAATTCAAGTAACGCTCCCTTTCTGCTATATTTTTACGCAGGACAGCTTCTTCGAGATTTTGTAAAACATAACTGCGGATATTTAGTGCTTCTTTGACACTCTTCATAGGAAGTGCATATTTTTCTACCTCTTGATTGCCAAAGAAATTGGTTGTTGCACCCGTAGCGATTACCAGATAGTCGTAATCAAATGTTCCGATTGAGGTGATGACGTCTTTGTTTTTGCTATCGATATGTTGTACTTCAGCCAAACGAAACTTAAGGTTCATTTGAGATTTAAACATTTTACGGATAGGGAAGGAAATCGAATCTTCAGCAAGTGTGCCTGTAGCTACTTGGTACAAGAGTGGCTGAAAGGTGTGAAAGTTATTTCTGTCGATAAGTAATACTTCAACATCTTTATCCCGTAATTTGCGCGCAACTTCAACTCCGCCAAAACCTCCACCGATAATAATGACTCGAGGAAAAGAGCGCTCTGAACGATTCAACAACATATCTCGCTAGTTTAAAATGTTTTAATTTATGCTGCAAATATCTAAAAAAATAATAAAGAATCCATTTTTATTTTGCTGTTTTATTAAAGGAAATGTCGCGGGTGAATCCTGTTTTATAGATAGGTTAACAAGATTCAAGAGCTAAAACGATGTTTTACATAGTGTAATTAATACACACTTTATTGTAAGGCTCCTTTTATTCTAAAAGACAAACCATCATTGTGATTTGTGAGGTGTAATTGGCAAGCCAATCTGCTGTCCGTATCTGCATCAGGCAGTGCATCGAGCATATCCAGTTCTTGATCTCCCGCAGTGGTTAAATTTTCAGCGCCAGATTTAATCTGAATATGGCAGGTTGCACACAAAGCCATTCCACCACAAGTAGCCAGTATCGCATAATCGGATGCTCGGAGTATTTCCATCAAGCTCAGATTAACGTCTGTAGGAATGGCTATGGACTGTGTGCTTCCATCTCTATCTTCAATATTGATTTCAATAATATTGTCTTCCATTGTTTCTGCTTTATTCGTAATCGCTCCTTCACTAAAAAGCATGTACACCATTTACAGTCGTATATTTAAAACTCAGCTTTTGTTCTGGATATACGTATTTAAATGCACTCTGTACCATCAAGGTAGCCTCATGGTAACCACACAAAATCAGTTTCAGCTTACCTGGATAAGTGTTAATATCACCGATAGCATAGATACGTTCAACATTTGTCGAATAATCGAATGTGTCGACCTCAATTGCATTTTTGTCGATGTTCAATCCCCAATCTGCTATAGGACCCAATTTTGGTGTTAAACCAAAGAGTGGGATAAGATGATCCGCTTCTACGATCAACTCTTCCTTGTTTTTATTAGAAAGCTTGACATGGGATAGGACACCGTTTCCTTGCACATCCAATAGATTGTGTGAAAGTAGGAGGTCAATTTTGCCTTTCTGTGCCAAATCAAAGACCTTCCCCGCTGTATCTGGAGCGCCCCTAAAGTTATCATTTCGGTGGACTAATGTCACCCGTTTTGCAATATCACTTAAATAGATAACCCAATCTAGTGCCGAATCTCCGCCGCCCGCGATGACCAATTTTTTATCCCGATAGGTTTCCGGATTTTTGACCATATAGTCGACCCCTTTTCGTTCATAGGTAGCGATATTCGCCAATTCGGGTTTTCGAGGTTCAAAACATCCCAGCCCGCCAGCTATAGCAACGACTTGACAATGTATTTGTGTTCCCTCTGACGTGCGTATTATAAAAGATCCATCTGTCTGTTTATCCAATTGCTCCACCCGTTCGCCCAATGTAAAAGTAGGGGCAAAAGGTTTAATTTGTTCCATTTGATTGTCAATAAGCTCCTGTGCTTTGACAATGGGATAGCCGGGGATATCGTAGATCGGCTTGTGGGGGTAGATTTCCGATAACTGCCCGCCAACTTGTGGTAATGCATCGATTAAATGACACCTCATCTTCAATAAGCCGGCCTCAAATACAGCGAACAGTCCGACCGGGCCTGCTCCAATAATGCATAGATCTGTCGTTATCATGTTACTTTGGTGTTAGATTATTATATATCGTGTTTAAAATACGGGTAAAATGGGCAAAATCTTCTTCCGTGAGGTTTTGCCATGCTTCCATTCTGAATTGGGCAACCTTCGGTGTAATCTCTTGGATTTTATGACGTCCGTTGTCAGTCAATTGCAAATTGAGGCAGCGCCTGTCGGAGGGATGATTGACCCGGTCAACTAATTCTTTTTTTATCAATAAATCGATTATTCTCGTTAAGGTGGGTTGATCTTTACCACATAATTCCGCGAGTTCTCTGTTTGTAAGAATAGGATTTTCGTATATCGTACGTAGCACGGTCCATTGATCAACCGTCAGGTCAAACAGGTGTTGACTAAAAGCAGCCTGTGCGTATTGTTTTACACGCTTAGCGGTTCTGTCTAAGATAAAGGAATAGCGATTATATTTTTCTTTTAGCATAACAATTATTAGTACAACAAATATATGAGTAAATTTGTGAATGCAGCAAATGGAAAAGTCAAAACCAAGTAAAACTATAGATTATGTTTATGGTAGGATAGAAGACGAAAAGAAAATGGGTACATGTTTATCGCATGCACCCATTTAAAATACTTCTGGAAGGTCCTTAAAAATTATTCACCATCAAAATTCACTTTCACCAAGTGTCTGTCGATTTCCCATTTACCTGTTCCTTCTTCACCGATTACATCAAAAAGTTCCAAAATTCTTCTCGCCACATATTCTTCTTCCACTTGTTCTTCCAAGAACCACTGTAAGAAGTTGAAAGTGACATAGTCCTTTATTTTTGTACACTTGTCAGCTATGTTGTTAAACTGTTCTGTTACGAACATTTCTTGTTGTAAAGTTTGTTCAAAAACACCGCGGAATGATTCGAAATCTGTAGGTATGTTTGTTATCTCCGGAGAAATAGCTCGTCCGCCTCTGTTGCTAATGTAGTTGAAAATCTTCAACATATGTTCACGTTCTTCATCAGACTGTTTGGCGAAGAACTTTGCCGCGTTATCTAGGCCCTGATCGTCACACCAAGCAGACATGGCCAAATATAAAGATGAAGAATGTGCTTCCACTTTAATTTGAGCATTTAATATATTTTCCATCTCTTCAGACAAAGATGTTTTGAGTTTTAATAAATCTTTCATATCTATTTTTTTTCGTATCCATTTTAAAAATAAACAATAATTCTCTGGTATTGTTTAAACAAAGATACATTCAAAATAGGACATCGGCGTCAGAAAAGTGCAATACAAATTCAGTCTAAATTAAGCCTATGACTACTTAACTTATTTAGAATCAATACAATTATAGACAATCATTACAGGGATGCTGCAAAGACAGAACCACGTTGCATAATGGCGTTGATTTCCCCTTTCAGTTCCAATACAAATTTGGCACCTGCAAGGATATCACGAAGGTTTAAGATATCTTCTACGGATAAGATGAAACAGCGTTCGGTACGGAAAGGCATAATAATTTCGAAGTCGGAAGAACGGGATGAGTCACACAACATTTTTTCGATATCAATTGTGTCAATTCTTTTTTTGAAGCGAATAAAATCACCAACCTTAAAAGATGTAGTTGTATTTTGAAACTCTAACCAATAGCAGTTTTGACGACTACACTGATAGACCGCTCCGCAATCGGATTTAAATACTTCCTCAACATTCGCTAATGGACAAATCATCTCTTCCCTTATTATTATCTGTACCCTTAAATTAATAAGCTGAGCAAAAATAGCTCTTGTTAAGAATTAATCCAAATAAAAAAGCGACTATTTTTAGTCGCTTTTCAAATTATTTAAAAATATGCTTTAAAACTCCTTTTCTTCTGTGGCCAACAAGTCCTTATGGTTGCTCGCATTAGTTCGGGTTTTCGTTTTATGTTTATTTATCTGTCGTCTTAGTGATTCTACAGCGATATCTGTTGCTTCTTCAAACGTCTTGGCCTGCGCCTTAGCGAACAGCTGACTACCGGGGATGTTTAATTTTAACTCTACAACCTTGTTTGCTTCATCGTCTACATTCTCTAACCTCAAATAACATACACCCTCGATAATGTTGTCCAAATACTGTTCGAGTTTGTTGACTTTGCGCTTAATGAAGTCGATTAATTTTTGATCTGCATCGAATTTAATGGATTGCACAATAATGTTCATTTTTCCTCCTTTTTTAAGCTTTTGGATGAGCTTGTTTGTAAATTGATTTTAATCGTTCTGCTGAATTGTGCGTATACACTTGGGTTGCGGCCAATCCAGCATGGCCTAGTAGTTCTTTGATTGAATTTAAGTCAGCACCATTGTCTAATAGACTGGTCGCAAAACTATGTCTCAAGATATGAGGGCTTTTCTTTTTCTGCGATGTTATCATGGACAGGTATTTGTGAACTATTCTATAGATCAAATTTGGATAAGCTTGCTTTCCTTCTTTAGTAACGACCAAATGGTCCGAAATGTTTTCTGAGTTTTCTTGTTTTTTTAGTGATAAATAATGTTTTAGTTCGTCGATTAAAGTTAAATGTAGTGGAACAAATCGCTCTTTGCTCCTCTTACCGAATATACGTATTTTTTTATGATAAAAATCGATGTCTTGTTCTTTTATTTGTAATAATTCAGAAAGCCTGATGCCTGTTCCGAATAGGAGCTCCATGACAATAAAATCACGGTAACTTTCGAAATTATTCGTTGTATTGTCCCAGTGTTCCAGTAGTTGGGTCATCTTGTCTTTTTCGACAATTACAGGTAGTTTTTTAGGGGTCTTTAGCGCGTGTACAAATCGTATAGGGTTATTTTTTACGATGTTTTCCCGCTGTAGAAACTTGTAATATGACCTTACGGCAGAAATTGCCCGATTGATAGACGTTGCGGCTTTTCCTTCTTCTTTCATCATGGAAAAATAATACCTCGCCAATTTGTGGTCAATTGCATCAAATTCGACAAGCTCCCGTTCAACAAACGCCAAGAAGTTAACGATTTCCATTTCATACGCTGTAATGGTATGAGACGAATATCGTTTTTCGTGTGTTAAATAATTGATAAACCTACTCCTGTACATGCTTACGCAATTTTCTATTAAGATAGAACATATTTATGAAATTGTATAACAAATTCTCTTAAACATTGTTAAATCGTTGTAAAAGTTAACTGTTCAATAGAAACTGTTTTATTGCATGTAGCTTTCCTTAAAGTCTTTCGGTGTACAGTTTTTGAAGTTCTTGAAATGCCGATAAAAATTGGAGGTGTTTTCGAATCCACTTTCCTCGGCGATAGCCCGGACAGTAAGATCACTATTGATCAGCAACCGACAAGCGTAGTTGAGTCTTAGCTCAGTCAAAAAATCGAAGTAAGATTTGCTGGTTGTCATCTTGAAATAGCGACAGAATGAAGTAATGCTCAGATTGCTTAGCTCAGCGAGTTCTTCAATTAATA
>JBEBWF010000025.1:0-54588 GCA_040392285.1 Sphingobacterium sp.
TTACTGTAGCTACAGTCGTACCCGACGTCCCGGGAATGACCGTGAAGGGTGTTGTGTATAGCAATGGTATAGGTATACCCGGTGTTGTGGTGTCGGATGGTTACGAAGTGACTGTCACTGACCAGAACGGTATATATTACCTGCCTTCTGAGAAAAAGAATGGCTATGTATTTATCTCGATTCCGGGAAACTATGAGGTAGGATATGATGGAAATATCCCACAGTTTTTCCAACGAATAACAGCAGGCTCTTCTGTCGAGCGGAAGGACTTTTCGTTAGTACCTGCTAGCAACAGTAAGTATACTATGCTTGCCACAACAGATTGGCATCTGGCGAACCGTAATGACGATTTGCAGCAATTCAATTCAGGTTTTCTCAAAGATTTTAATGCGCTCGTTACCGAGTATAAAAATTCTGGCACAAATGTATACAGTCTTGCATTAGGTGATTTGTCATGGGATCTCTATTGGTATGACAACCGTTTTGCTTTACCGGAATGTCTGACGCAGATAAAAAATCTGAACTGTCCAATATTTGGTATTATGGGCAATCACGACAACGACCCCTATGTCGCAGACGATTGGCTGGCAGGGACACAGTTCAGGAAAGTAATCGGTCCCGATTATTACTCATTCAATATAGGTGAAGTACATTATATTGTGCTGGACAATATCCAATACCTCAACACAGGAGGTGCCCAGGGTGTAGTAGGACAACGCAACTACAATGATGTTGTGATAAACAGTCAAATGCAGTGGCTGCAAAAAGATCTGGCGACCGTTGCCGATAAAACCGCTCCGGTAATCATTTCCATGCATGCGCCGCTATACCGTACGCCGACGCTGGATGGCAATGGAAACGAGGTAAACAGCATTGCACTTAATAATGGCAGTGCGCTGCTTACCGCGCTGGATGGTTTTACCAATGTACATATCCTCTCCGGGCACCTTCACGTGAACTACAATGTAAAGCATTCGAATGCTATTATAGAGCATAATATTGCTGCTGTGTGTGCAACATGGTGGTGGACCGGCAAAAACGGATATGCGGGTAATCAGATTTGTAAAGATGGAAGCCCTGCAGGATATAACGTCTTTGAAGTCAATGGCAAAGACCTGAAATGGTATTACAAAAGTATAGGATACCCTAAGAGTTACCAATTTAGAGCGTACGATCTTAATCGTATACACATAACTGCCGCTACATTTGCGCCGAATTCTACGGAGGACGCCCTAGCACCGTATGCCGGGGTATATGCCAATGCAAGTCTTAATAATGAAGTATTGATCAATGTGTTTGATTATGGTCCCGGATGGAAAGTCGAAGTTTCAGAAGGCGCTACTCCACTTACCGTAAGCCGTGTCTCTGGACTAGATCCTCTTCACATCATATCCTATGAAGCCAAAAGGTTAAATGCTGGTGCAACACCTACCGCAGACTTTGTGACGAGTCAGAATGCTCACATGTTTAAGGTGAAGGCTTCCAATAGTACATCCACATTAACGATTAAAGTGACAGATAGCTTTGGAAATGTATATACAGAAGATATGCAACGCCCTAAAGAATTTACTTATCAAATAAAATAAAAAATCTGATTGCTAATGATTAAACCATTTACACGATGAAAATGAAATTATTTACTACAACGACACTTACAACGTTGCTGCTGTTGTTGGCTACTCTGCCAACCTTAGCTCAGCAAAGAGTTGTAACGGGAACAATCCTGGATAAAGGAGGTGCGCCCATTGCCAACGCCAATATTAGGCTAAAGAACACTACCCATGGTACAACATCTGATACGAAAGGTGCGTACCGTCTGAATGTAGACGGGGACGGTGTACTAGTGGTTCAGATGGTAGGATATTTGACCCAAGAAATCCAGATTGGCAACCGCTCAAAGATAGATATCACAATGGAGGAAAGCCTCAATCAACTAGAAGGTGTCGTGGTCACGGCATTAGGTCTTAAGCGTGAAGAACGCTCTCTTGGATACGCGGTCACCAAAGTAAGTAACGAAGAGATGACGCAAGTAGCTACCAATAATTGGCTCAGTACAATGAGCGGACGTGTAGCAGGGCTAAGCCTGAACGGTGCAAATTCAGGCCCGATCAACTCGGTGCGCGTGACACTCCGTGGAGATCACTCCCTCAATTATGGAAACAATGAAGCGCTCTTCGTCGTCGACGGTGTCCCTGTCCGGGCAGGAACAACAGCAACTTCATCCAGCAGTAGCTATACCAATTCCGGTGGCGATTTCCCGGTAGACTTCGGTAATGGGGCGAGCGATATTAATCCGGAGGACATTGAGTCTGTTTCGGTATTGAAAGGTCCTGTTGCAGCAGCTCTTTACGGTTCGCGCGCACAAAACGGGGCGATTATCATCACCACGAAGTCCGGCCGCAAAGCCAAAGGTATAGGTGTAAGTGTCAGTTCGACGATCTCCGCTGAGAAAGCTGGTTATTGGCCTGATTTTCAGACCGAATATGGTTCGGGCAGCGACATGGGGCTCAACCCGTATAACTTCTGGACGCTAGATCCATCACTGATAGGCGGCTCTACAGACTTTCCACCACGTAACATCTCCCGTTATGCCTGGGGTGAAAAATTTACACCTGGCTTGATGCGTTATCAATACGAAGGTAAAGATTGGGAAACCGGTCAGATTTCACAAACGCCTTTTGAATATAAGGATGACTGGTTTACAGGTATTTTCCAAACCGGTATGACCTATCTTAATTCTGTTGAGATCGACGGAAGCAACGGACAAGGTACCAACGTACGTGTATCGCTTAACCACAATAAGAACAGCTGGATATTGCCCAATACCGGTATGGACAGAAAGAACATTTCTTTCTCGTTCGAATCGCCAGTAAGCAAATGGATCGACTTTAAAACAAAAGTAAACTATTACAATACTGCTAGTGACAACATACCGATGGCGGGTTATCACGAGACAACCGTGATGTATAATTTGATGTGGGGGTATAACACTAACTCGATGAACGATTGGAAAAACGAATATTTCCAGGGTAGATTTAATGAAATAAACCGTAACTCCAATATATCCCAGAATGGAAACAGTTTGGTATTTGCCGGAACAGGTTCATACAACCCCTACAGGATACTTTATGAAGAGCTAAATTCTATGAGTAAAGACAGGGTATTTGGTTTTGCCGGATTGAGCGTGGATCTCTCCGACGCACTCAAGGGCCTTACGCTTGATCTAAAATCCGGACTGGATTACGGCTCTGATTTCCGCACCCAACGGAAGCCTAAGCTTACTGCGGTATGGGTAAACGGTATGTATCGCGAGCAAAGCTTTATCAACTATGAAGCCAATTCTGATTTTCTATTCAAATATCAGAAGGAAATGGCCGACAACCGTTTATCAACAACTTTTGCCTTCGGTGGAAACAACCGTTTTGTCAAATACCAAAGCAATACTGTTCAGTTGAACAACCTCGATATTCCCGACGTGTATCACGTCAGCAACGTCCCTACCGGAGAATATCCTGTGGCATCAGCCAACCGAAATAAAAAGGTGGTCAACAGCTTGTATGGATTCGCAACCTTAGGGTGGGACGACACGTATTACCTGGACATTACCGGACGTAATGACTGGACGAGTACCATGCTCAAAGGCAACCGATCGTACTTCTATCCTTCGGCATCGGCGAGTGTCTTGCTGGACCGTGTGTTCGATTTCCAATCTGCCGTACCCGCTATCTCCCTGGCAAAGCTTCGTCTGGCCTGGGCCAATGTAGCAAACGACACGGATCCCTATTCACTTGACCAGTATTATAATGCATCAGCTATAGGAGGTGGATATACATTGCCAGGTACCATTCCTTCTCCAAATCTTAAGCCGGAAACTTCTGAAAGCTGGGAGATGGGATTAGATACCCGGTTTTTTGATAATCGTCTGGGGCTTGATTTGACAGTGTACAAGTCTTCCTACAAAAATCAGATCATCAACGTAGATGTGGATCCTATCGTGGGCGCTTCGGCACTGAAAATAAATGCGGGCGAGATCAGTAGTAAAGGTATCGAAGTGGCGATCAATGCGACACCAATAAAAACAACAGATTTTTCGTGGGACATCAACCTGAATTGGTCACGGAATATCAACAAGCTTGTCAGCATGAACGACGGTTTTGATCCATCTACACCGTTGGAAACTGACATGGGAACAACCGTGGGCGGACGATTGCATGTCTATTCCTATATCGGTGAAGAGATGTATCAACTCTACGGATTGGGCATGAAGCGTGCTCCTGAGGGCTCTTATTACACCGATGACAACGGCAATAAAGTAGACGTTTCAGGTCAGGTTATTATCAATGCTACTACTGGTCTGCCCTCTTATGTCACATCGCCTGACGTCCATGTAGGTGGAGTAACCCCCAAATGGCGAGGTGGACTAAGCACATCGTTTCGTTATAAGAGTTTCAGCTTGAATATGCTGTTCTCCTACCAATGGGGTGGTCATCGATTCTCTGTAACGGATGGTATCCTATCCTATCAGGGTAAGCTGACCAATACCCTTGAAGGACGTTATGATGGTATTGTAGCACCGGGTGTGAATGCGGTAACGGTAGACGCAGACGGAGTAGGGGAATACCAAGTGAACAACACAATAACCAGTAGTATCTACACCTACTATCAGGCATTGACCCAGGATCGTTACAATGCTGAAGCCCATACCTACAGTACCTCGTTTCTTAAATTCAAAGAAGCACGGCTTAACTATGCCTTGCCTGCCAGTCTGTGCAAGCGCACAAAATGCTTCCAAGGAGCAAGTATCGGTGTTTTTGCCACAAATATTTTCTCTTGGGATAAGTGGCCGCAATTTGACCCTGAGGGCGGTATGATGACAGGAACTAATGTGTTCAATGGTATTGAAGCAGGTGCGTATCCAATGACACGTACTTTCGGTGCCAACGTACGATTATCGTTTTAATCATTAAATGGATAGACATGAAAAAATTAAGATATATCATTACCTGTGCGTCGGCATTTACCTTATTGAGTGCCTGTACGCATAACTTTGAAGAGATCAACACCAACCCTAATAAAACAACGGTAGGGATGATCCAGGCAGTTAATATGTTTGAACCACTGCTCTATAACTCGGCCAACAACTGGCTCCAGCGCACGTGGTACTACAATAATGAATTAATACAGTTTACAGCATTTACCGGTGGGGTAACACGTCGGGAGCACCAATATTATCTGGAAGATTCCAGAGATTGGCACAGCTTTTGGAATTTTTACTCTTCGTACGGTAATAACAGCAATCACATGCATGAGTTGGCCATAGCACAGGACAACAAAGCATTGGAAGCTATCGCTCTTACATTTAAGGCCCTGTTCTTTTCGAATATGACCGATATGTTTGGTGATATTCCTTATGAAGAAGCTTTCTCTGCAAGACAACCAAACGGCACCGTTACACCAAAGTTTAATACGCAAAAACAAGTTTATGAGTTCTTATTCGCCGTCTTGGAAGAAGCAAATGACATCTATGCTACCAACCCTGTTTTCCAAAAGCTGACCATGGATGGTATGTACGGTGGCAATATGGCATCCTGGCGAAAATTTAACAACTCCTTGTACCTACGCCTGTTATGCAGAGTGAGCGGTCGTACAGAGATGAATGCCGGAGCTAAGATGAGCGAGATACTGAACAACCCAGACAAATATCCGGTGTTTACATCCAATGCGGACAACGCGACGGTCAAATTTTCGGGTACTGCACCCTATATCAGTAATTTTGGAGACACCGATGAAAGTGGTTTTACCTCCAGTGGCAGAAAATTGACTCAACAGCTTATTAAAATGACCGTACAAACGGATGGTGCTGGCACCCAGTTTTATGTAGATCCACGCTTGCCGATCATTGGGAAGAAGAACACCGTTGTACAGTCCAACCCCAACAACATTTGGAAAGGGACGATATCGGGTGTTACCGATATAGGCCGGGCCGCAGCCGATGTAGGTACTTCCTGGTTAAATTTCAAAGTATTCTGCCGCAAGGATGCACCTGCTACCTATATGGATTATGCGGAGATACAGTTCATCTATGCGGAAGCTGCATTAAAAGGCCTTATTCCAGGCGGAGCGACACAGGCCAAAGCGTACTATGAAGCCGGCGTTCGCGCTTCTATGGAAAAATGGTCGGCACAGGGTGCATTTTCGGAGACCCCAACTTCGATTACTCCCACTCAAGTGGACACATACCTGGATTCTCCATTGGGATCCTGGGATCTGGCAACTGATAAAGCAGAAATGCTGGGCAATCAGAAATACCTGGCTTTGTTCTGGGTGGGGATGGAAGCATACCACGAGTATCGCAGAACAGGATATCCTGTATTGACAATCGGCGAAGGAACAGTCTATAACGACCATATTCTTCCCACACGCTTTGGATATCCGAGTACCACCATGTCGACCAATCCGACGAATGCGGAGGAGGCACTGAAAAATATGGGTGGCGAAAATGATATGAAAACACCGGTCTGGTGGAGCAAACAGGCTATTTCACAGTAAAAAAAACAGGACTAATTTTATACAGCATAGATATGAAAACGAATAATTTCTTTTCAATAATGCGATCGGGAATGCTTATCGTCTCCATGATCGCCGCTTCTATATTTTTTCTTCAATCGTGTAAGGAAGATGATAACCAAACAGGGACACCATTCTTTAATATCGAAGGTGATCCTTCAGGGCTCACAGCAGATATAAATGGCAAAACAGAGAGTTATGTGGTTCGCTCAAATCGTCCTTGGAAAATTGTAGCAAAGGAAGAAAATGTCGATTGGGTAAAAGTTTTTCCGAACGAGGGAGATGACGATGGCATCTTTAAGATCATCGTCTCTGGCAATGAAGGATTTACAAGCCGTGAAGCCAACTTTGCCTTTGTGGTGGATGGAGTGGAGCAACCCGTTCTTTTTCGGGTAGAACAGGATGCCAACACACCTTACATTACTTTACCTGCTAAAGTGGTAATCCCGTCAGCAGGGGGAAGTTTTGACGTGGCTGTTACCTCCAACATTGCATGGAACTACTCTTATGACAATGCTACCTGGCTAGGGGGAGGCTCAAAGACCGACAATAAAATTACGCTTACGGCAGAACGAAACCAACTCGATGCGCGGTCTGTCGTCCTGACCGTGACAGCGGTTGATTATCCAGGTGTTTCCCAAACAGTAACATTGGAGCAATCATCTGGTTCAGTGATTTTGGAAGAACACTTTGACTGGCTAGCCTATGGAAGTGCTGTGACATACCTCAATACCCCAGCTGAGAAGCGTTACGACAGTTGGACCGACGAGGAAAAAGCCAAAGGCTGGACAGTTCAGTTATTAGCTGCTGATAATACGCCTTTACTGTATTCCCGTCCTGGTTTTGTGAAATTAGGTAAAGGAAGTTACGGTGGTGATATCGTATCGCCGAAATTGTCCGCTATCGCTGGAACAGTCAACCTAAAAGTTACTTTCAAGGCTGCAGCCTATATATCCGCTGGTGGCACTATTGATCCTCACATATTAAATGTTGAAGTATTGGGCGGGGGTACGGCCAGCAAGAGCTCGTTCGATGTAGATAATATACCTAACAGCGAGGCCCAGGATAACGCAGGCATAGTAAATAATATATGGAGTGATGACCGGGCATATACTTTTAATGTGACAGGTGCAACAGCGGATACGCAAATTCGATTTGTGAGCAGTATTACCGCAGGGGGGATTACAAACCGCTTTTTCTTGGATGACATCAAAGTGGAGATCGTTCCATAACTTTAACAAAACAGTACGGGAGGGAAATTACCTCCCGTACTATTTAAAACGAGACCTCCCTCCTTATTCTGTCATCGTACTGACTTCATAAGGTTTCTTGATCGCCAGTCGAACTGCCTTAAGAGCGATCGCAGCGGTTTCGGCAGTGACAGCTGTTTTGTATTTGCCGTCGCCTGTCTGTTCGCTCAAAGATGTATTATTCGTATAATCCACTCCGTCAAGATTAACACCAAAAACAGGCGTAAAAATACTTTCAAACACCGTACATGCCGCGGCATAACGCCCTATTCCCAAGTCAGCAAACACACCATTGGTCGTCATGTCCATTTTGTGAGTAGTGTTCAGAGACGATGTACGAAGGTTTTGAAGTGTGGTGCCCCAAGGAATTACAAACTCAAAAGGTAAAGCGATAACCATGGCCTGTGTATGCCCAACTATGGCATTGTACATGTTCGTTTGTTGACCTCCGAAACTATTTGTCAATATATTTTTCGCATTCGCATTATATCCAGCCTGAACTTTAGCAGGATCCGCATATGCCTGTCCCATCATACAGGCAAATTTAGGTTGTCCTTTCTGATCGGCTTTTATCTTATTCATCAGCTCCTCGACTTCGCTCTTTCTAGTATTATTCCAGATCCAGCCCTCTTGACTAACCGGATTTTCCTGAAGAACAATCAAATCAAATTCAGTACCTTTCAACACATCCTTCAAGCAGACCTCTCCTGCCTCTTTCGTCCAACCCGATGATCCTGGCGCATATCTGTGACGGTTGTACGACTTATCTGTAGCGTATGTATTACTGTGTCCTTTGATCGTCAGACCGAACTTGTGCATCCAGGTAATTCTGACCTTATGCCGTACGTCGGTCTTATTAATTATATCCAGAAAATGTGTTTCTATCCCCTCCTGGGTATAACTATTCCCTATAAAAAGGACACTATAAAGCCCCTTGACAGTAACCTTACAAGTCGCGTATTTGCTTTGGTCCGCAGTCAATACAGTTATTGTCGCTTCGCCTTCACGATGTGCTGTTACCTCTCCATTGTCATCCACAGAGACAATATCCGGGGCACTGCTATTCCAATAAACCGCTTTGTTTTCAGCATCCCCAGGAGCAATGGTCGCAACCAAAGAGACCGTTCCCTCTTTGAATAGCGTTACCTCGTTCTCATTGAGGGAGACACTCGACACCGCAGCTAGCTGCGGAGTATTGTCACCATCTTGTCCAGATGGTTCTATTCCCGGACCTTTTCCGCAAGCAACCATTGTCGCAAGTGCAAAAAGTGTCAATAAATAGCTAAAAGTTTTCATATTTTTTTGGTTAAAGACCTGACATATCTGTTATTTCAAACGGTTTCTCAATGGCATTCCGGGCGGCTTCAAGAGCAATAGCGGCATTTTCTGTTGTAACAGGCGTTCGGTAATCAACAGTCAGGCTTACGGATCCGTCTGGGTCTGTATACGACACCGGAACCTTTACACCAAATACCGGCGTAAAAATGCTTTCAAAGAATGTACATGCCGCTCCATATCGAGAGATACCTTTGTCCATGTGGTAACTGTCCCGAGTTAGATCGGCTCGTGGAAGCAGGATAGACGTTTTGTTGTTAACGGCGGTGGTCCGTAGATTTTGCAACATCGTCCCGGTAGCGATAACGCCATCAACCGACGTCTCGGACAGCACTTTTTTAGCTCGATCGACGATGGTGTTGTACATGAGTAGCTGATCGGATCCGAAGTTATTTTGCAGGACAGTCTGTTTACTACTATACGATTGAATATCCGGAAATGTCGGATCGCCATAGGCTACAGCCATCACATACATAAATGCAGGTGCTCCCTTTTGATCGTTGGTGATATTTCTTATCAGGCTCTCGATATTCTCTTTATGATATTTATCCCATTCCCAAGCATCTTTATTGCCGGTATGCTCCTGAATTGTAATCAGATTCCATTCATACGCCTTAGCAGTCTGAGGCAGCGGAGTAAGCCCAGTATTGGTCCATTTCAACGTATTATAATTGGGTATATTGTAATGATAGTCCGCACTTCCAATGACATATGCCGCACTGTGTTGCGCCATGGTTCTCCCACCAAGGTGCATCCAATGAAGATTTATCTTATCTTTTAAGCCTGCAGTGGTAATTAGTGACAGAAAATGGTTCTCTATGGCATCTTGCGTAAAACTATTGCCGATAAAGAGAATGTTGTATGTATCTGTAACGACAACATGACAAGTTGCCGTTTTATTTTGATCTTCGGAGGTCGCCGTAATGGTAATCTCTCCAGCAGCAACCGCCGTAACTTTACCTGTTTCATCTACTGTTGCAATGGTCTCATTACTACTCTCCCATGTGACTTTTTTATTCTCGGCTACTTCCGGGAAAATGTAAGAAACAAGGCTCGTGCTTTCGCCCCTAAAAAGGGTTGTTTTGTACTTGTCGAGCGAAATTTGGAAGACAGCCACAGGAGGCTTAACGTTATTATCGTTATTGTCATCGATATTGTCTTTTATCGGATCGATCTCTTCATTCGAGCATGACAATATCGCCATCATGGCAAATACAGGGATTATTAATAATTTAAGTACTTTCATATCGCAAAAGGTAATGTTTTACACATAGTTAGTCCAACGTCCATTTTCGGAGTCGGTTGCCATTCGTATTATCCGTATTACTACTATTAAAATCAAAAATATACAGTGCTGTGCCATCTTGATTCCAAGCTAAACCCCTTGGGCCGTACAACCGTGCTTTGTCTTTCTTACCATCCACGTTTCCGGATACACCTGCTTGGCCAATAACCGTTTCGACGGTGTTCGTCGTCAAATTAATTCGTCTTATCACATGATTGGTAAAATCGGAGACGTAAAGGTATCCATCCGGACCAAATGTTAAGTCCCATGCTTGACCAAAACCTGCATTTTGTAGAGGCCCATCATTTAACAGTGCAGGGGTTGCAGCTCCCGCATTACCTAAAGGATTTAACCGCGTAAATCCAGCTGAAGCGGTTGTCAAATTCATCCGATATGGACCATAGCCTACCGCTTGCGTATTCACCATCGCATATAGATCTGTTCCATTTCCTGGATTAACAGCGAGCCCGTACCAAGTAGGGTGTTGACCATATCTGTATATGACTTCCCCTTCCCTAGTAGACGGATTGACCTTTATCACCGTCCCATCAGCATGTCCAATCACGCCATATAGGTACCCATCACTAAAATTATAGATAAGCCGGTATAAATAAGCTGTGGCAGAAGGAGGAGCTTCGCCTCCATAAGTAATTGTCTGCTCGACAGGAGTCCAATTGTTTGCTGGATCCAATTCATAATAACTTCTCCCATTCTTTGCATCATTAGCAAGGTAAACCACATTATTAAGCCCTACAGTTGTGCCATTGGGTTGCCAACCATTGCCCATCGACGCACCCAATGCCTCCACCTTATTTTCAGCTTCATTAATACGAACAATATATCGGTTATTTCCCTCATCTCGATGCGACGCAAAGATATTACCATTTCCATCCAGACTAATATATCGAGCTCTTAATCTTCCTTGTGCCAAAGTTCCACCACGAAAAGTTGCATTTCCATCGCCTGTAACGGTATACAATCCCCAGGACTTAACATAATCAAAAGTAGTCGGGTACGTCAGCTCCTCACCCAAAATATCAACCTTAATCGTACATGGATTGCCAGGTGCACGTGGGACGATAACCGTAATTGCGTCATCGGCTACACTAACGACTTCTGCCTCCAAGGTATTGAAATACACTTTAATCAGATCCTTATTGGTCCCAAAGTTAGACCCATTCAATACCACTGTACTTTCCTTTTCCCCCGATAAAGGAGAAAAATCACTCAGTACAGGTTGTAAGATATTTTGATGTTGAGACACCTCAATAATTTGATCAAGGTCTGGGTGCTCATCAGTGATTACTTTGATATAACCCACCCGGTCACCTGGAGCTATTGGAGACGCTATGAATGTGTATAGTTTACTTCCTATAAATGGTGTATTATTTCCAACACTTGTAATCCATACGGGCAACTCAAGAGTGAAGTCTACGTTGCTGGTAATATGCAATGTAAAATCCAGTTCGCCATCAATAATGTCAATACCCGCAGACTCGGCCACAACGAGCAACGGCTCACTTGACCACTGTGTCACAGGGATCTTTATACTCTCTACGCCTTGGCCAAATACGGTAACCTCGGCCGTTCTTTCATCAAATCCCTCGTTGGGAAACACGTCTACACGAAGAAAGGCTCCATTATTATCAACAATGGACACCTTGCACCAATCGGCTGAAGAAGAAACTTTTACCACATCCAAGTTGGTATTCAAAGGCACCATTCTATTGCCTGCCAAGTGGATAAATGGTTGTTGGAGCATGGTTAGCTCTTCTTCATCCAAATTTAAAAATACAGCCTCAGAGGTTTCTTTTTTACAAGCGAAAAACAGTAGGCCGATACTGAGTACGTATCCTAATATTTTATACAATCGTTTCATTCCATTTAGGTTTTCAGAATTATAAAACAAATTATTTCTTCAACAACAAATCACAGACGACCGGCAAGTGATCCGAGGGATACCGGCCATTGTTGTAACTATCGGTCAACACCGCATAGGATTGTACATGTACCCGATCGTTTACCAACACATAGTCTATCCGCGAACCCGGTGTGCCTTCAAATACTCCCCCCGGAAATCCGGTAGCATCTGGCCCTGAGCGAGGATTTTCGGTCAATTTATATGCATCTCCAAGAAAGGTCAATACGTCTGCAATCTGAGGTGTCTTGGGATTCGAATTCAAATCACCCGTACTGATAATGGGAAGATTATCCTTGGCTATTTCCCGTATCTTCCGAACCATCAGTGCGCCCGAATTTCGTTTAGCGGTCGCATAGCGCCAATAAAAATGAGAAGTAAAGAAATAAAACTGCTGTCCGCTGGACTTGTGCTTCATCTTCGCCCATGTACATATACGCGTATCGGTAGCATCCCAACCTATACTTTCCACATCCGGTGTTTCGCTATACCAAAACACGCCATGGTCCAACACCTCAAAATCGGCTTTTTTATATACAATAGAAGCAGTATGGTTTTTTGAAGTCTTGCCTGCATAGGGATAGCCTACATAATCATATTCAGGCAAAAGCGTCATAAGGTCAGCCATTTGATTGAAATTGCCTTCCTGTGTACCGACAATATCAAAACTATGGTTTTGAATCAATTCCGCCAACGGTGCTTTACGAATATCCCATCCATTGCCTGTCGTCTCATCGGCTGCTGCTGCATAACGAATGTTATAACTTGCTACCTTGACTTGTACGCCTGCATCTGACACAGACATCTTTTCCGAGGCAAACAAGAACCGATTTTCACAGAATCCATCAGTTGTACCAATCCATCCCCAAGAGAAAAAACCGGCTACCATGACCATTAAAAAAAGTTGGATACGTGTGCTCATCTTATAAATTGTTTTCATGTCAAATTTCCTGTTATTATTTCTGTTATCCGTTTGTCCCATTTGAAAGAGCATTACTTTTTCAAAAATAGGTCACAGCTTACCGGCAAGTGGTCAGAAGGATAGCGGCCATTATTATAGCTATCGGTCAACACAGCATAAGACAATACGCGTATCCGATTGTTAACCAACACATAATCTATCCGTGATCCCGGTGTCCCTTCGAACACACCACCCGCAAATCCGGTACCTTCGGGTCCTGAACGAGGCGTTTCCGTTAGATCATAAGAGTCACCCAACAAAGTCAGTATATCCAGAATCTGTGGGGTAGAAGGCTGTGAATTCAAATCTCCCGTACTGATGACCGGCAGGTTGTCTGTGACAATCTCCCGTATCTTTTGTACCATGACTGCTCCTGAGTTCCGCTTAGCCGTCACATACTGGTAATAGAAATGTGATGTGAAGAAATAAAACTGCTGACCACTGGATTTATGCTTCATCTTAGCCCATGTACATATCCGAGTATCTGTCGCATCCCAACCTATACTTTCTACATTAGGGGTTTCGCTATACCAGAATACGCCATCGTCCAACACTTCAAATTCCGCTTTTTTATAGACGATAGAAGCTGTATGGTTTCTTGAATTGGCTCCAGCATAGGGATAGCCTACGTAATCATATTCTGGCAAAAGTGTCATCAGATCGCCCATTTGACTGAAATTGCCCTCTTGCGTACCAACAATATCAAATCCATGATTGCGGATCAGATTTGCCAAGGGGCCCTTACGAACATTCCATCCATTGCCTGTGGTTTCGTCGGCGGCAGCCGCATAACGAATATTGTAGTTCGCTGCCTTGACATGGATGCCCTCTTCCTCTACATCCGGTATAGAAGATTTACCTTTTTGCCGAATGATAATCTCAGCCAAAGGGCCTCCTTCGACCTTAACCAATAGCGCCGCGATGCGTTCACTATCCGAGACGTTTTCTTCTACTGTAATGGTTAAATTGTTGTCGGATTGATCTTCGTTATATACGACATAACACCATGCTTTTGAAGAAACCAGCGAGATTGATTTGTTCGAAGTTACGGTGACGTATTCGGTGGCTCCAGCCGCATCTACGATCAGTTCTTCCCTAGATACAGATAAAGAGCCTTTTTCCCCCTTCTCATAGGTATCATTTGATTTATTACAGGAAAGAAAGCTTGCTGCAATAAATATTAAAAATATCTGAATACTTGTTTTCATCATTGTCCTATTTTTACTTTTTAACCTCCATCCTAAGCTCTTCCTTCATGGTATGAGTCGTCCCAGCCAAGACATATTGATAATGTACAAGGAACACATTATAGATTCTTCCGTCGATTTCTTCCCTTTTAAAAATATTCGGAAAGTCCGGATCCGTATTGATCTGCTGCACGGTGATGTCACGATAGGGATGAATACGCACGCGGTTATCATGTGCTACTTCCAGAACAACAGCACCTCTCTCGATTAAAGGCAGGTCTGCTTGAAAAGGTTCGGTTCCCGCCATTATGCGGACTTTGTTCCATGCTAGCGGCTGTACCAGTTTATTGCCAGCAGTGACTATTCCATCATATATACCATTCATCCTGTAGAGCGATTCTGTAGCCTGGGAAGCATATTCGTTTTCGATCATGACCCGATAAAGTACATTTCGCTTTGCTTCATTGACCTCAGAAGTCGAGTAATCCTCTACGATCAAGGAAATAAAGTATGTCGAATCTGGAGACAGCCCTTCGGGCCGAACCCGTACCATCATCTTTCCTTGTCGTTCTCCAGCAGGGATACGGATATGATAGTCATCGATATCGTAGTGACTTGGGGGCAGTAGCTTGGCATAACGAAATTCGTCTGCATCGTAGATAGAGCGGTTATAAATATCGAATTGTGTTCTACTCTCCATCAGGGTAATGTCAATATCTTCGTCCAAAAGACCGGTACCTCCCGTAACTGCTGCAATATATCCAACAGACTCGCCGCCGTTCAGTTGGAATGTCTGTTCAAAGACATTATACTCCCCATCACTTACCAATGCAAATACCTTTTTATAGAGCTCTTTTTCGAAAATAGCGTTGTCATTGCAGGAGAACTGGAAAATCGAACCGAGCAATAATAGTATGGCGATATAGCGTTTTTTCATCTGTTTCATTTTTTCCTTTATAAATAATCCAACCTTAACTTACCAACCAGGATTTTGATCCAAAGACGGCAAGCGATTAAGCTCAGCACGAGGAATAGGTACAAAAATTAATTTTCTATCGACCAGACGACCACGGATTTGCGATGTACTTGGAATCACACGTTGGTAGAATGTACCCTTACCACCATCCAAATTCATCCCCATAATAGGTTCGCGCTCCGTTTGTTCGTAGATGCCCCATCTGCGTACATCATAATATCTTCTGTTTTCCCAAAGAAACTCCACCATACGTTCACGTTCGATCTGTTGTTGGACTGTGTTGGCATTGCTCAATTGCACTTGGGTCAATCCCGGAAGGCCGGCCCGATAGCGCACTTGATTAAACGCCTCTTTAATGGCATTGACATCCCGAGAATAAGTTTGTGAAACACCTCCTACTTCTACTGTATAACTTCCGCTCAGATTATTCAATGCCTCCGCATAAGACAGCAAGATTTCAGCATAGCGGATAATCGGATAGGTCTTATTGACACGGCGATTACCAGATCCCTGGAACGCATCCATGGGATGGACAAACTTTTTAATAACATATCCAGTCACCGGATAGTTCAATGGGTCAGTCGCAGCGGTACGTCCATCTGTCCCTCCGTAATAATAAATAGCAGCATGGTTGTTATTTTCAGCACTAGATCCTGCCTGCCATATCGCTTCGCTAAAGCCTACGGAAGCGTAAAAACGCATCTCTCGGTTGGCATACATATTATATATACCCGAGTTCAGCTGATAACCGGAAAAGCTTTTTGGTGAAGTTGTAAAACCCGTTTCGGAGTAATATCCATCACTTACAGCATCTTCTTTTGTTCGCCCGTCATCCATTAAGTATGCGTCAACGACTTTTTGTGTGACACAAAAGCGGCTCCAACCTCCCATGGATACCGGGAAAGCCCCTCTATTGATAGTTTCATTTATATAGGTTGTATTTCTTGCCCAGATAAACTCCGGAACGATAGTAGCCACCGCTTCACCATTGAACATCTCCGAATAGGACCTGAATGCGTCAATATTGCCGGCTCCTGCCGGAAAAGCATCATAGTAATTCGGATCCGACGTGACACCCGTTGGCAACTCTTTCGTTTCGGCATCAGCCGCTACAGTGTATAATTTATATACAGATCCTCCTGGACCTTGCAGGTCCATCACACGCTTTGCTGCCGCCGCCGCTACTGCCCACCGTCTTTCATCATAGGTTTGGGATACATAAAAAGCTCCATCAGTCTTGCGTTTCCAGTTGCTAAAATAAGAATGTGCTACTGCGCCACCATTGAAAAGCGGACTGGCATGTATCAGCCGAAGTCGTGCAACTAACGCATAAGCAGCTCCCTTTGTAGGGCGCCCAAAATCCAACATAGACACTTGGGTAGATAATAATTCCCCCGCCCGCTCAAACTCGGCACATACATATTCCATAGCTTCATCATAGGTACTGCGAGGACGGTCATAGTAGGCCAAATCTTCATTGGTATTGATGACCTCATCGCCCAACAAAATTGGAGGGCCGAAGTCTACCAACAGGTTATAATAAGCATAGGCACGAATAAATCGCGTATTCCCTTCTATATGGTTTCTCCTAACAATAGATTGATCCTGAGGATCATCCAGATGATTGAGGATATTATTACACTTACGAATGATCTTATAATAGTTACCCCATTGGTTTAGGTTAGGAGAAGATACACCGTAAAAATCCGGATTGATATAACCGGCGGAGAAATCTAGTCCAGGATACCAGTTATTGGATACACGGAAGTTATTGAAACCTTCGTCCGTGGCCAACACCCCTGGAGTATGGTTTGCGCGAACCGTGGCTGCCTCATCAGGAAACATGGTGGCTGCACCCCACATATAAGACTCTAGATACCGTGTAGAACTATAGACCGAATCGATATTAAATTCATCGTCAAAATACCGATCTATATTTAAGTAGTCCTTGCAGGAAATAGTTAACCCTAACGGTATCAACAAGAAGACTACGCTTAATCTATGTTTAAAATTTTTCAATGCTTTCATATTACGTTCAAGGGTTTGAGTCAAAATTATAAATTAAGATATACCTGAATAGAGTAGGTAGCCGGTATAGGATACACACTGCCATTGAACTGCGCCTGTTCAGGATCAAACAGTTTGACCTTATCCCAAACATGCAAGTTGCTACCCACAAACTGAAGATCCATCGACGCTATACCTACCCTGCGCAGGAAGTCTCTACTCATATTGTAATTTAACGTGATCTCCTGAAGGCGCAAGTATCTCGCATTGTCTTTCCAAAAAGTCGATAGCTGCGCATTATTATTGTTCATACCATATTGAAGACGAGGGAAACGAGCATTCGGATTTTCAGCCAACTTGGGATCTATCCCATGTTCCATCGCATATTCCAATGGTATCCAACGGCTACTAGGGTCCGTAGAAAGACTCAACACATTTCCCGATGGGCCATCATAGAATGGGACATAGCCCATTCCATTATTATATGTTCGGTCAGACTGTTTGACGGATTGTCCCACATGGAAGAAGTCCGTATTGCCGGTACCTTTGAACAATACGCCCAATGTCAATCGCTTATACCTGAATTCTCCTCCAAAACCATACATCAGGAGCGGATAAGAACTGTATGACAAGGGAACTTTATCCAATGTGTTGATGACACCGTCACCATTGACATCTTTATACTTGATGTCGCCCGGCATCACATCACCAAATGTCTGTGTAGGGCTATAACTAATATCCGCTTGATCCTTAAATAGTCCCACAGCTTGGTAGCCTCGTATCACGCCATAGGGATATCCCGTATTTTCTAAATAGGGGTATTCCAGATAAGCCTGTTCCCAATTCTGAATCTTATTCTTCGAATAGGTAAAGTTACCCCGCACCGTCAGGCCAAAATTCTGCGACAGTTCTTGCATAAAGCTCACGTTTCCGTCGGCGCCATAGCTTCTCATACGTCCCACATTTCCATATGGCATAGTCACCACACCTACATAATTCGGTACCTGTACCCGTTGTTGGAAAATACCGTTACGCTGATCGTTAAACATATCCACAACGAAAGACAACTTATTGCTAAACATCTTTCCCTCAAAACCTAGGTTGGCCTTGATGGCACGTTCCCAAGCGAGGTTGTCTGCCCCTATACGTGATTCGGTGATGGTTTCGACAGATGAAGTCCCCCAAGGTGACCCACTTCCAACATTGACCCGTGTCAAGTAAGGAAAACGCTGATCGGTAATGCGGTCATTACCAACGGTACCATAAGAAGCCCTAACCTTGAAGAAATTAAGCCACGGAGCCAATTCCTGCACAAACTTGTAATTCGATGGCACCCATCCTGCCGCAATAGAGGGGAAGAAACCATACTGTCGGCCTGGCTGGAAGTTTTCCGAACCCGTGTACCCAAAATTGACATCCATCAGATAAGTATCTCGAAAACCATAAGTAAAACGGCTTGAAACACCCTGATAACGCATAGGAATAGCCGCCATATTACTTGTGGCGTCTTTGGTATGCTTCCCGTCACTGACATAATAGTACAGCAAACCCGAAACGCGATGGTCAGCGCCGAAAAGCCGGTCATAGTTGGTAACCATTTCCAGATGGTACTTGCGGTACTGTTGTGTGGCCCTTGCATAAGAGGCACTTTGTTCCTGTACCATCTCTTGCATGATCAATTCACCATTTGCACTACGACCAAGGGATTGAAACAAGGCCGGCTGTATGCGACGACGCTCTTCAAAATAACTCTGTATGTCATAAGCACCTTGTACTCTAAATTTCAATCCATCCAATACACTGGAAAGGTCTTGGTTGACCGCTAAGGTTGTCTTTCCCTTGAAAGCTTGATCAGACGCTGTTCCCGTCCTGTTAATAAGAACGTACGGTGACGACCCTGCGCCCTCACCTATAGCGGGTAACATACCGTTGGAATACTGAGTCGGCAATGCCAATGGATTAATCTGTGACTGTGCTTCCCAGATATAGTCCGTATTGGCCATACCTGGTTGGTTCAAGACAGACAAGTATCCGTCTGTTCCCAAAAATACGCTGGTCGTCTTCGTCAGATTAATATCCAAATTCATCCTATAGTTGTATGTATTATAGCCGACATTCGAACTGTACACACTATTTTTATCAACCTTGTAAGCAGCGGACTCTCCCGTACCTCCTAAACTCAAGAAATAACGAGCCATTTCGCTACCTCCACGACCACTTACATAATAGGATTGGCGCCAGGAGTTCCTGTTCAATATCTCATCTTGCCAATTCACATCGGGATACATATCGGGATCTAAGCCGTCCTTAATAATCTCCATTTCGATAGGATTGTACAACGGTGCATCGCCCCGTACTATCCGCGCTTCATTGGCCAGAGAGGCATAATCATGCGCAGACAAGAATTGAGGTACACGACTGAGGTGAGATAAGGTGGAATTGACCCGACCGGTAATCTGTAGCCTTCCTGCCAGTCCCTTCTTTGTCGTGACCAATACCACACCATTGGCACCCCTCACCCCGTACACCGCTGTCGCGGATGCATCTTTTAAGATAGAAAAACTCTCCACATCTGCCGGATCAACGGAGTTCAGATCGCCCTCCAGTCCATCGATAAGAACCAGTGCCCCACTATTGGCTCCAAAAGTACCTATACCGCGTACCCAAAACTCAGCGATACTCTTTCCCGGTTCGCCACTGGTCTGCATGGAAATAACACCTGCTGCACGACCTCCTAACAGATTACTGATAGACGGAGCAGGACTTTGCAGGTCCTTGACATCGACCGTGGTAATGGCAGCTACCGAACTGATCTTACGTTGCGTGCCCATAATCCCCACGACCATCACCTCCTCCACTTCTTGGGCTTGTTTGGTAAATTTTATTTTTAGTTCCTTCTCTTCATTGGTCACGAGATGCTCTACCGATTCATAGCCGACATAACTGAACACTAACATGTCTCCATACGAAGCTTTGATACTGAACTTTCCCTGTGCATTGGAAGACGTCCCGATAGTAACTTTGTCCTTGACAAAAATAGTCACCTCCGACAATGTTGCATCATTCTCATTATAGGTCGTCCCCTCTATGACAAAATCTCTTTTCTCTTGTGCATAAAGCGAGAAACTGGATATCGCCAACAAAAGCAATAAAATTTGGATCAATCTTTTCATCTAGGTTATTTTTATGCTAATTATTCGATCGTTAACTTGCGGATACGGGCATTGCCATAATCCGATATATATACTGTCCCGTCCAAGCCCACTGCCAAGCCCCAAGGATTGCGGAATAAAGCTTCCAGACGGCCACCATCCTGCATACCTGCTACTCCTGGCTGCCCAACTACGGTCTGCACAACACCATCGGATGACATCATGCGGATACAATGGTTACCATAGTCGGCGATAAATAGGTTGCCGTCCTGGTCAAAAGCCAATTGCCTAGGCTGATTGAACTGAGCCTGCTCAATTGGGCCATCACGATGACCCGCACCTGTCAACGGTGTACTAATTTTTTTGAAAGATCCCGGTGCTGAAGGATCCCGTATATCCAGCGTACAGATACTATGCTGGTACCCTGTCACATTACTATGGAAAGTAAAATACAGCAGGTAAGGTCTATTGGGATCAAATATCAATCCATACCCCGCCCCCTCATTCGTCTTATACACCAACTCAGATTCATAAGTCGTTGCATTCATCTTAACGACCCAACCATCCCCATATCGGGCGTAAAAGCATCCGTCATAAGCGCTATACGCCATGGTGTATTTCCAATTGTCCCTGATAGCGGTCAAATCCGTAGGGCTGAACTTCATGCTACGCTGCCGAGGGGCCCATCCTTCTTTCGGATCAAAATTGAAGAAACCATCCTTGGCACCGTCATGTGGCACGGTCAATATACCTGTCGTGAGGTCCACAGCCGGGGCATTCGGATTGAGTGGACTATTCACGGTGTTCATGATCAAAGGAGAAACAATATTTTCACGTTCATTAATACGAACCACACCCCAGAAGCCCGCATCCCTCACCGAAGCAAACAAGTTCTGTTCATTATCCACACACAGGTATCGCGCATACACCTGTGCCTGTGCTAATGTCCCTGCTCGAAAAGCCTGTGTCCCGTTACCTGTTATGGTACTTACATTCGAAGTCGAATGATAGGTAAAAGTCTGATCGTAGATAACCGAATCCTCTCCGACGACTACGGCAACTTTACAGATCTCCCCCGGCAATCTAGGCACAAGCGCATATAACCTACTACCACTGGAAGATATTACGGCTGCACGGGCATGGTTAAAATAGACCTTAATCTTGGAGGGATCCGACCCAAAATTCTCCCCATCCAACAAAATCTTTTCCCGTACCCCACCTTCCAACGGCATAAAGGAAGTCAATACAACAGGTCTGCTTGGATCATGGTCAACTATCTGAGACTTGTCCCCCTCTTCTCTACAGGAAAAGAACATCACCGATAAAAGTAGCAACAAACCTCCCCTAATTGACAGCATTTGATTCAATAGTTTATTTTTCATAAAGAGATTAATTAAATATCATTATCCAAAAACATAAACATTCATTAACTTAGGTTTCCTTAACCTACTTTCTAGTACGGCTCGAAACACAATTTCAAAGCTCAATAATTTCAACTGGAAATCATATAACATGCTGACCCTACAACATAAAAATCAAAACAAACAAATCAATAAAATATTGAAAATCAACAACTTAAAACAAAAAAAAGCTATAATATCTAAATCCATTATCGCTGCATAGGGGGAATACAGCAGCTAAATTGTAGCGTCAACGTGTAATTCGTATAAATTTATAGAACCTAGATGGATTTGTGAACCCGTTTCTCAGAAGAAATCGAACAGAAAAGTGTTGTTACAGCGCAAATCGCTTTTTTGGATAAGGAAGGAAAAGAAGTAGCAGCGATGAAAATTATAGTAATATATGCTCTCGAGACCCTTCTATTATGCGATCTTCAAATTCATCAGGACACAACGATTTGTTTTTCACTTTGGATCGATATGTGTACACCGTTGTTATAGAACATCTTAAAAATTTAGCTATTTTATTACTATCAGCAATGCCTAATCTAATCAAAGCAAAGATGCGAAGCTCTGTATTCAATAACTCATTGGTTTTTAAGGTTTGCTTTTCACCTGTGGGAAACAACCTATTAAATTCATCGACAAAATTCGGATAGATCTTTAAAAAGGTTTCATCAAAATTAGCTAAGAACCGCCTGAACTCATCCTCCACATACGCCGTCGATTGCAATTCTCGCGACACGCTTTCGAACTTGTTGTTTTTCATTAGCCTTTTGAGATTCATTCGGTAAACATCCAATTTGTCTATATATTCAGAACATAGATCAATAAATTTACTCAGGTATGTTTCCTTTACCAAGTTCATCTCTACCAACTCCTTGTTCAAAAATAGGAGCTGGCTATTGGCAATTTGCAACTCCGCATTTCGCATATGCAGTTCTTTACCTACAGAATTTAACCTACTGTTTGCCTCAAGTAATTCTCGATTAGCATAGTTTGTTTCTTCCCTAGCCCTAAGTAACTTCTTGTTCTGCCGCATCACAAAAAGCACGAGTACACCCATCACGACAAGCAATCCTCCGATCAGAAAGACACCTTTAGTTACCTTATCCTTTTCTTGTGTAATTTTAGCATTATACGCTCGAGCGATGCTCGGGAGGACCTGTTGAATCTTCAAAATAAACCTATAGGAGCCACTATATATAGCATCCTGCAACGAAATCTCTATATATCGATGTGCCCTTTCAACATCTCCTTCATCATACAGCAGCACAGCAAGCTCCCATAAGGATGCATATACTTTTTTCCCCCTAGCTTTTATTTCTGTAATAGATGACAAAATATAAAATTTCTTTGCCATCTCTTTATCCCCTGTTAGACTGTACAGAAGGGATATATAATAAGCAACACTCCCCTTCTCATCATCACCTACAGTTTTAGGGTAAGCATCTAATAAAACCGCTAAAGCCTTATCATAATCACCCTCAGCTCGATACTTATGAGATAAATTTATGGAATACCAAATGGTGTTTGTGGGTATATATACCTCCAAAGAATCAAGACTAGATTGAATCCCAATACTTGCCTCTTCTCGTTCGTGCTTAACCTCAACTAAGGCTCTGTTCAACGCCAATTGCACAACAAAATAAAGCTCCTTTAGGCTATCTGGAAGTCTATTTGTAGAAAAAATTTCGTTTTCTAAAATTCTGGTACATTCATTATACTTCCCTGTATGTGTAAAAACCCGAGCGGTATGGAGCAAGGCTTCTGCCTTATAGGTTGACTGCCTACGCAATAAAGTTTCGGAAACCTCCAACATCTGTTCTGCATATACTAATGCTGAATCCAACTGGTAATTTATATACTGTTTAAATACAGCCTTTTGCAGGCGAAACCTTTCCTCCGGAAGAATAGCTCTATCCAACAGATTCTTAATGTCCGCAATTTTTTGCTCCTGCAGCACACCATACTCTTTTCTGTGGGAAAGAACTTTATCCAAATCTTCGAGAGAATACATTTCGGCATCCTTTCCATAACCAATAATCGGGAGCGCTAGATACAGGAGTAGCAGACAGGTCATACGAGATCTGCACGACCGAAGTAATATCACCCAGAATTCACATAACTTAAACATAAGACGTTTTTTTATAAGATTTCCCATAGTCAGATACATTACCAAGGAATTATAGTCCTCCCAAATGTAAGCTACACACATAAACATAGATTTACGTGTATATTATCTCCTTGTTAAATAAAAAATACCTCTTGGGTCATTAAAAGCATAGATTCTCTACTATTGATTGATTAGTAAGCATTTTCCCCAAACTAACCTTCGCTCATAGGCTCATAGCATCTGTTTTCAACACTAAAACTTAAGGGTACCTTTCTAATATACTATTAAACTTATATCATGAAATCGGTTAGCTTCATTCATAAAACGCAAGTAAATATAAACAAATAAATGACAAAACAAAATAAAATGAAGCAATAAAAAGAACTATCCGATCTATGCCAAATTAAAAATAACCTTTTCAAAAACTATTAGATCCATTTGAACTATAAGAAAACTTGCTATGGAGCCCATTTGTAAACACAATATAAATGGATTATCTTTGAACCATCAATTTTTCAACATTAGCTTTAGCAGGTGATTTTAGTAACAGGCGGAACAGGATTCTTAGGTTCAACATTAATTAAGCAGTTGATTAATGCAGGAAAAGCGATCATTGCGATCAAAAGACCTTCTTCAATAATTCCAGAGAAACTAAAAAGCTCCTCATTGATTGAGTGGGTGGATGCTGATATCACGGATTATTTTACCCTTTCGGATATTCTTTCCAAGGTAAAAAAGGTTTACCACTGTGCAGCCAAGGTGTCTTATCAGAAAGAAGATGCGGCTGCGATGCATCAAATCAATGTGGAAGGTACCCAGCATATTGTCAACCTCTGTTTAGTATACGATATCAGACTCGTACATGTCAGCTCTATCGCTGCTCTAGGAACTAATAAAGCAGGTCTTCCGGTATCCGAAACGGACAAATGGGAACATGATAAAAACATTTCGAAGTATGCCCTTTCCAAATATAAAAGTGAACTGGAAGTGTGGCGAGGTATTAAAGAAGGTTTGGATGCTGTCATCATAAACCCCTCGGTCATCATGGGCTTGGGAAGCTATAAAAAAGGTTCGGGTGCTATATTTGAGTTGGTTCATAAAGGAATTAAAATCTATCCTCCAGGATCTGTCGGCATTGTAGATGTCGAAGATGTGGCTAGCGTGATGATAGTCTTGATGGAGAATACGTCGATATCGGGTGAGCGATTTATTCTGAATAGTGAAAATCTGACGAACAAAGATCTCTTGCACCGCATTGCCGATCTATTGAACAAAAAGAAGCCTAGTATCCAAGCCACTCCTTTTATGCTAGGTATTGCATGGCGTATCGCCGGACTCATTGCCTTTCTCACAAGAGCAAGACCTTCCTTAACAAAAGAATCTACCGAAGCTGCCGCTGCAAAACTGGCTTATTCCAATAAAAAAATCGTAGATACGCTGGGGGGATATTCATTTAAACCTGTCAACCAGATCCTGCAAGAGATAGCAAATACATACTATAAATAAACGCAATAACAATCTAAACATCGTGAAGAATTATTACATCATCGATTTCGATAGCACCTTTACTCAAGTTGAAGCCTTGGACGAACTTGCCCGAATATCGCTTGAAGGCAGCCCAGACAAGGAAAAAGTTTATAAAGAAATCGAGCGGTTCACCAATCTGGCTATGGAAGGTAAGATTTCGTTCCGCGAAAGTCTCGCGGGTCGCGTCGCTCTTCTCAAAGCAAATAAAACACATCTTCAAAAGCTGGTTAGTCATCTGAAGAAAAAAGTTTCCAGATCTTTTGACCGCAACCGGGATTTCTTCAGACAAAATAGTGACACCGCATGGATCGTATCGGGTGGGTTTAAGGAATTTATCACACCTGTGGTATCTCCCTATGGCATAAAAAAAGAGAATATTTATGCTAATACATTCAAGTTTGATGAAGACGGTTATATCATCGGATATGACGAAACAAACCCCCTTTCAGATGAAGGAGGGAAAGTAAAACTACTTAGAGAGCTCAAGATCGATGGCCGTATTTATGGCATAGGAGACGGCTATTCAGACTTTCAACTCAAGGAATCTGGCCTTATCGAAAAGTTTTATGCTTTCACCGAGAATATTGCCCGTCAAAGCGTGACGGACAAAGCTGATCATGTTACGCCAAGTTTCGACGAGTTTTTATATCTCAATGACCTGCCTCGCGCCATATCCTATCCAAAAAACAGAATATTGACATTAATCGTGGGCGATGTTCCAGAAATTTCGGCACATATCCTCAAAAACGACGGTTTTTCTATTCGGGTAAAAGATACTTTTGAAGAGAAATATACGAAGGACGTCGGTTTATTGCTTCTAGGACCAAATGTCAAGATAGCAGATGAACAGTTATTGCGGGCGGATAAGTTAAAAACAATTGGATTCTTAGGTGACATCAAAGGCCATGTAAGCCGGACAATATGTAATCAAAAAGGTATTGTCATCTTTGACGATAAAAAGAACAAAAAACATAATGCCGAATTTATTCCGAGACGTATGGCGGAGTTTATCAACAATGGCGACACCGATCAAAGCCGGAATTTTCCAAACCTGATTTTGCCGAAGAAAATCAAAGGACACCGTTTGTTGCACATCCATGAAAATGTCCCCGGCATCATGGCCCAACTCAACAATGTATATGCAGAGAATGAAATTAATATCTTGTCACAGTTCTTGATGACGCGAGGAAATATCGGCTATGCAGTCACTGACATCGATGCAAATTATGATAAGAGTCTTCTCAAAAAGCTAAAACAGATCGAGCACACAATTAAGTTTAGGATTTTGTATAAGTAAAGTTTACCATGCAGGGAAACTAAAATTAAAGTAACATTACTACAATGTTACGTAATGTTACAAAAAAAGCAAACAGGAATCAGTAGCAAGTAATTACTTGTTGCTGATTCCTGTTTGCTTTTTTTGTTTTTGTAGTCAGGAAATAGCCTTAAAGACTTCCTTTTTAGGAATCTACAAGTGAGTTTTGCACGTAGACAATTACTTTTTACGCAGATCTATCTACTTTTTGCTTCTTCCTTGTTCCTTTTTGGGCATATACATGTTGCTGAATGGAAAAAGTAATCCCTTCTTACTAATACCTATATATATACTACAAAAACCTCAATACCTCCGCAGTTTTTGTTTTTAGTTATTCGCACCAAGTCATTGCCTTTTCAAAAAAAGCACTTACAATTTCGACTTATGTAATCCCTTCTTCACTTCCTGTAACTCCTTCTTCACCTTTTCTAAACTCTCTTTCATTTTTTGTACTTGGCATTTGTCTGCAAGTACCCTATCTCGCGGAGATTACGTAACATTACAATAACACAACATAATATTATACGATTCCTTTTTACTCTTTTGGAACAAGAAATACCTTCCAGTCAACAAGGTATCCTTCTTTTGTACGAAGTAAATATTATCTTGTGAAATATGATTACTTCATGGCTTTAAGTGTTCACTTTTCGTGAGAGTTTGATCACTTCCGCGGAACAAGTGACTCTTCATGCCTAGGAAGTGAACGCTACGTGGTGTCCTATACTCTCATCTTTGGACAAAGTATACACTTATTCAGAAAAAGCAAGCACTTTTCTGGAACAAGTGACTTCTTTCTGTCAAAAACTAGTTTCTTTAAATTAAAAAGGAAGCGGTATTTCATAAGAAGTGAATGGCATTTCGCAAAATATAATCTCTTCTATTGATTGAGTTAATACTTTTTGCTAAATTTAAGGTATTATTCCAAAACAAGTAATTCGTTTAACGGCGCAAGTGATTACCTAAATATCGAACCCAACTTGTTTAAATGAAAAGATGAAATACCAACGCGCAAAATCGAGTTTTTTTCGTTCTAAGGATGCCCATTTGGCAGTACAGGCCAATGCTATCCTACATGGGCTAAAAGACTCTTCGGTTTTTACATCTCCCCGTCCAACCTTAGCAGAGTTGAAGGTCGCAATAGATGACTATGAGCATACACTACATGAAGCACTTCATGGCGGACTACTACAGCGCGAAACAAAACGAGAAAGTAAGAAAAGGTTGGCAACAATACTGCAAGAGCTAGCTTTCTATGTTAACCGTGTTGCGGATGGCGATCTAACATTATTGTACAGCTCTGGATTTCCCGTTTTTACGGGGCGAAAAAAAGGCCTTAGTCCTGATACGCCGGGGCGACCCATGCTCAAGGACGGTACTGTCAGCGGACAGGCTGTTCTTTCTTTCAAACCGGTGGGACGCGACATGATCTATGAATATCGCATCGCTGACAGTGTGGATATGGCTTCTAAGAAACCGATATGGGGTGAAATAAAGTACACCACCCGTTCATTCAAGAATATCGTACAAGGGTATGCCTCCGGACAAACCATTTGGATACAGGTACGAGCCCGCAATAAACATGGGGCATCCGATTGGACAGAAAGCGTGAAATGGATGATGAGATAATACCTATAAACTTTTATGCAATCGTTTTCGTTCCTCCTCTTATTGCACGTCGGAGCAATTATCATTATGTTTGGTACGCGGTGACGTATAACTTTTTTTAAACCATAATTTTGCTATCGATGAAAAGAAATCCACTATTCCTAAAAGCCTACGCTATAGCCCTTCTTTTATTGACGTTTTACCTTTCCTCTGCGCAGGTTAGCGAACTATCAGACCCTAAGGTGTCAACAGCAGCGATCAACACGAAAACACCACTAAGCACCCTGGCTTTTATAGACACCGAGTTCAGTTTATCTAAATATATCCCTCCTACAAAAGCACAGATCCAACAGACTTGGGAGGCAAAAGGTTGGAAAAACGAAACCGTTCATACACAGCTTGCCTTCACGCCAAATGTGAATACAAACACCGAGGGCTCTGTCCAGCTAAGCGTCACGCCGTTAAGATCGGGAAAAAACCAGATATCCACCGAACATATTGAATTTAATCCGATTACATTTGTTATGACCGATCATCCGGGGGAATTAAAGAGAGGATGTGGGATAAAAGAAGTATTGGATTCTTTTTTGGTAGCGGACCGCATCGAAACAACGACCTCCTTCCCTCACCTAGCGGGGGAAACACGCCCGCTATGGCTAAGTGTACACATCCCGAAAAACGCTGTAGCCGGAAAGTATAACGGTGACGTAATTGTGGAGTACCGCAGTGGAAAGACAAAACAAATATACAAGCTGTCCTACACGGTAACGGTCAGTGAACATATACTGCCAAATCCTAAAGACTGGCATTTTCACCTCGACCTTTGGCAAAATCCTTATTCGTCCGCGAGATATTACAACTTTAAGCCACTTTCCGATGAACATCTAGCGGCTATAAAACCACATTACGAAAGATTGGCAAATGCAGGGCAAAAAACAATCACGACAACATTAATATATGATCCTTGGAATAGCCAAACCTATGATGTATACGACAGCATGGTGAAATGGGTCAAAACGAAAGACGGCTCGTGGAAATTTGATTATACAGACTTCGACAAGTGGGTTCACTACATGCATGACCTAGGTATTCAAAAATTCATCAACTGTTATAGTATGATTCCTTGGAATCTGTCTTTCTATTATTACGATGAGGCTTCTGCAAAGATGGAGGTCCTTAAAGCAACCCCAGGAACGCCAGAATATGAGGAGCATTGGTTACCATTTTTGAAAGATTTTGCACAACACCTTAAGAAAAACGGTTGGTTCGGCAAAACCACTATCGCTATGGACGAACGCCCTATGGAAGCCATGTTGGCGGTAATCAAAGTGATCAAAAAAGCAGATAAAGACTTTAATATATCATTGGCAGGCACCTATCATGATGAATTAGCATTGGAACTCGTGGACTACTGTATCACATTACACGAAGATATGCCTGAAAATATACTAGAACAACGAAAAGCCAAAGGTTATACAACAACGATGTATACCTGTTGTACTGAAATTTTTCCAAATACTTTTACCAATTCGGGCTATAGTGAAGCTGTATGGTTGGGCTGGAATACCATCGAAAGAAATTTCGATGGATACTTGCGCTGGGCGTATGATTGCTGGAATACGAATCCTAATCAGGATACACGATTTGGAAAATGGCTCGCCGGAGATACTTACCTCGTGTATCCGAATAATGCTTCTAGCATCCGTTTTGAACGACTGCGAGAGGGAATACAGGACGCAGAAAAGGTACGGATCATCCGTGAAAAGCTTACCGCAGCAAACAGGACGGAAGAGCTGAATAAGCTGACCCAAGCTATCCAAACCTTCGGTAACAAAAATATTAAAAGGGAATCCATACCGGATCATGTTAAAAGCGCAAAAAAATTGCTAAATTCACTGCGATAAACAACACGTATAACATGAAAAAAACCTTTTTATCTATTGCTACTGCTATCGCTTTTTTTATTGGGACACCAACAATTGATGCACAAGTGAAACTTCCAGCAGCAAGTAGTTCACAGACCGTCACACAAGCGTTGGGCATTAATTCGGTCACACTTACCTATCAGAGACCCAATATTAACGGCCGTGTCGTGTTTGGTGGTTTAGTTCCATACGGCCAGGTATGGCGTACCGGGGCAAACAGCATCCCAAACTTGACATTTGAAGAAGAGGTACGTATTGAAGGTCATACCGTGCCAGCGGGAACATATGGTTTGTTTACTGTTCCGAATAAAAATGAATGGACCATCATCCTGAGTAAAAACCCAAAGCAATGGGGAGCGTATCAATATAAAGAAACGGACGATCTACTACGTTTCAATGTTAAACCGCAAACATTAACCAAAAAAGTAGAAACGTTCACTATTGATTTTGAAAATGTCACCACAAAATCCGCTGTAATATCCCTGGCGTGGGAAAACACTAAAGTAGGTTTTAATGTAACAGTGGATCAATCCAAAGAAATAATAGCTAGTATAGACGCAGCGATGCAAAGTGAGAAGAAACCCTACTTTCAAGCGGCTCAATATTATTTCAACAATAATCTAGATATCCAAAAAGCATCCGAATGGGTCAAAGAAGCCGACAAAGAGAATACCTCTGCTCCCCATATCAAATACTGGAAAGCGCGTATCCTTGCCAAAGCAGGAGACTCTGCAGGAGCGAAACAAGCTGCCCAGGAAGGTGTGGCTATGGCTACCAAATCAAATAATCAAGAATATATAAAGCTTAATTCTCAGGTATTAAAAGAGATTAAGTAATATATTCCGAGGTAAGGAATGAATTCAAAAAAGCCATTACGTATCTGCTGAATTAATAGGAGCATACGTAATGGCTTTTTCTTTTTTATAACTCCTCCTTTAGTATTTTTTCCAATTCTTCGGCGCTGAGATTCATATTGACATTTCCATCTTTGGCAAAGGAAATCTCTCCGGTTTCTTCCGATACAATTACGGCTATAGCTTCTGACACTTCCGTAACACCGATCGCTGCCCGGTGACGAAGGCCAAATTGTGGCGGTAAATCTTCGCTATCCGATAAAGGTAATACCGAACTGGCCGTCATCACCCTAAAATCTACGATAACCGCCGCCCCGTCATGCAATGGGCTATTCTTGAAAAAGATACTTTCCAACAAACGTTTAGAGACTGGCGCATCGATATATTCGCCACTTGTTTGGTAATATTCTTCATCAAAATATTTCGAAAAGACCAGCAGGGCCCCCGTACGGGACTTAGACATACTCCGGCAAGCTTCTATAATAGGTTTTATCTTTTCTGTATGATCTTGGTGTGCTGTTTTCTTTGCTCCTAAAAAAGTCCAAAAGAATTTTTTTCTACGTAAGGAAATGTTCTTTCCTATATGCAGGAGAAAACGTCGGATTTCCTGTTGAAACACAACGATCAGCGCGATGGATCCGACTGAAATAAACCCTCCGAATATTTCTGTTAGGAGCCTCATTTCAAGCTGCTTCACGATTAAAAAAATCCCGTAAAACAACCCTACCCCAATAAGGATATTAACTGCTATCGTCCCTTTGATTAAACTATATATATAATAGATAATAACGGCAACCAAAAAGACATCAATGATATCCAACAAACGAAACCCATCAAGAAGATCCAAGTTTAATCCTTCCATATGCTATGCAATTTATGAAAATTCTAACAAGATTACTAGCCTAAAATTGACACACACTACTGATCACTGACTACTGATAACTGACCACTATTCATTACCTTTGTGTTACTCAATAAGAACAGCATGACAAAACTATCTGTAAACATCAATAAAATAGCCACGCTACGGAATTCCCGGGGGGGCAACACTCCGAACGTCCTGTCTGTAGCGCTAGCTTGTGAGCGCTTTGGTGCGCAAGGTATTACGGTGCATCCCAGACCTGATGAAAGACATATTCGCTATCAGGATGTATACGACCTAAAGGCTAATATCACGACCGAATTCAACATCGAGGGAAACTGCCAAGAACAAAAATTTGTCGATCTCGTACTCGCCAATCAACCCACACAGGTGACATTAGTTCCCGATGCCCTTGGACAGATTACATCCAATCATGGATGGGACACTTTAAAAAACCGGGATTATCTGCGAGAGATGGTCCGCATTTTTAAAGACCAGGGTATACGTGTGTCTATATTTGTTGATCCGGAAGAAGATATGGTAGAAGGCGCTGCAGAGACCGGAACAGATCGCATTGAGCTCTACACTGAAGCCTATGCCGCAACATATGGCTATGATAAAGAAAAAGCTATTGAACCTTATTTCAAAGCGGCTGTCAAAGCCAGAGAAGTTGGTTTGGGACTAAATGCAGGACATGATTTGGATCTGCACAACTTGGCTTACTTTAACCAGCATATCCCAAATTTATTGGAAGTTAGTATAGGCCATGCTTTAATCGCCGATGCCCTATATTTGGGTCTGGAAGAAACCATTAAGAGATACCTCGCCGTGTTAAAAGTTTAGTTAGACAATTTAACACGATGTGTCTCTGCCTGCGGAAGACACGTATAGAGACCTTAGTTTTTAGCAGGATTCGCTGCGACTAAGGTCTCCATACTCAAATCTCACGTCTCAAATCTTAATACTTAATACTTAATACTTAATACTCACTACTAATTAATCCCTTTAAAAACCCTGTTCCAACGGATTTTGGTCAAGAAGCTACCGTCCTTATCCCAGCTCATCCACGTAAACAATGCCTTCCCGACGATATGATCCTCCGGAACAAAACCCCAATTGCGGGAGTCTAATGAATTATGCCTATTGTCACCCATCATCCAGTAATAGTTCATTTTGAACGTATAAGAGTCGGCTTTTTGATCGTTGATATAGATATCTTCTCCACGTCGCTCTAAGGTGTTGCCTTCATAAACCGTTATGGCACGTGTATAAATCGGTAAGGTCAAACTATCCAGTTGAACAGTCCACCCCTTTGCCGGAACTGTAATGGGCCCAAAGTTATCGAAATTCCAAGGGAAGTCTTTGTGATGCGGATATGTATCGCCTCTTACCTCATCCGCATGTTGTACAATTTCCACCACTTGTTTTACATTAGACCATCCCTCAATAAGAGCTGCTTCTTCAGCGGTGATATATAAGACATACACACCGTTAGCCGGATCTGTCGAATTAGGATCTATTTCAAAACGATATTTTTTAAAAACATCATTGGATAATGCATAGGGATCCGTATAGACAATATACGAAGCTTGCATCTCCGGCGGAACAAATCCAGGTTGTCCATTGACCGTAAATCGCGCGTCTTCCATTTGGATGACATCGCCGGGAATACCAACGCAACGCTTGATATAATTCTCACGTTTATCAACGGGTCTTGTGATAACAGTAAACTGAGAATGTACGGCTTCTTTGCCCAATCCTCTTACATAATCATAATAGGTAATAGCTTCGTTTTCTTTCACCACGGTGTCCCCTGCCGGAAAATTGAAGACGACCACATCATTACGTTTAATTTCCTGAAAACCAGGCAACCGCTTATACGGAAGTTCTAATATCTCAGAATATGCCTTTCCTCCGGTAATAGGCATCGTGTGGTGTGCAAAAGGGAAAGCTAATGGTGTATTGGGAATTCGCGGTCCATAATTCAATTTACTTACAAATAAAAAATCTCCTACGAGTAAGGTTCTTTCCATCGAACCGGTTGGAATCATATAGGCTTCTAGAATAAAACCACGTATCAAAGACGCCGCTACAGTAGCAAAAATTATGGCATCGGCCCATTCGCGGGCAACAGACTTTTTATAGGGATATTTTTTTTTGAATTCTTCCGAATTTGTCTGCCCCAAATATTTCACACTAGGGTCTCTTCCCCATAAAGGCAAAACAATAAAAGGGACCAATACCGCTGCGGCATTCTCCCAAAAACGACGTTTACCAAAGGCCTTGATAAAGTCCAGATAAAAACCGTAGAAAATAAAAATATTGACAATGGGGACAATTAGCCATATGATCCACCAAGTGGGACGTCCGACCAACTGCGCCATAATATATTCTCTATAGAACGGAATGATTGCTTCCCAGCCTTGCTTACCAGCTTTTCTAAAGAGCAGCCAGAGCCCATATAAGGATACGACTGTTAAAATCCCAAAAATAATATACCACATGTATTAAAAATTAAAAAGTCAAAAATTAAAAGCCGAGCAACCGGATCCAAACTTCATTGTTATTTATTAAAATCAAAAATCTCCGTCACTTGATAAAAACCTTTCTTCTGATGCAACCATTCTGCCGCCACCACAGCACCAAGGGCAAAACCCTCTCTATTATGTGCGGTATGTTTAAATTCTATCTGGTCCACTTCAGAGCTGTATAAAACGGTATGTGTCCCCGGTACTTCCTCGATTCGTAAACTCTCTATGAGTACTTCACCGGGTTTAGCAATGATCTCTTCACCACCGCCTACCAAATCATTTACCCAACTCGTTTTTGAATTATTGTTTTCGATTATTCCTTCCGCAATTGTGATTGCCGTCCCACTTGGTGCGTCCAATTTATGGATATGATGGATTTCCTCTACCTGTACATCATATTGCTTATAGGGCGCAACAGCTTTGGCCAATATCCTGTTAATATGGAAAAAGATATTGACACCGATACTAAAGTTAGAGCCGTACAATAGGGCTCGATCAGACTGCAGACAGGTTTCTTTAATCTTCTCCAGATGTTCATACCAGCCCGTTGTACCCACAACAATAGGTAAATCGGCATCAAAACAAAGACTAATATTGTCTAATGCAGCATGTGGAGTACTGAAGTCGATCGCTACATCTGCCGTTGCCAAATCGTCGACCGTAATTTCTTCTCGATTATGTTCGTCCACAATCAGGACGACTTCATGACCTCGTTTGACAGCGAATTTTTCAATCAGCTGTCCCATTTTACCATACCCAAGTAAGACTATTTTCATAAATTGTTGTTCTTGTTTACGTTGGTTAACTATTTAATATTCATGGTCAATCTAATCCCCGGAATAAACTGACTTCCCAACGGAGCTCCAAAACCGAGCTGGTTTGTCATAGGAACCACTGTAGGTGTCATTTTCAAGGCCAGATCATCGCCTATATCATATCTAAATTTCAAAATCGATGTCGTATAAGCTTCTACTACATTTAACCCCCACCACCCTATTGTAGCCAAGATGGTAAGATCACGGTTACGACGCCCGTAATCTTTCTGTCGTATCAGATAATCTAACTGTTGAATACGTGCGAGATCCGGATCATTAACTGCTCCGTTATTGTTGATACGGTATGCAGCTTCATCGCCAAATTTCTTGTAATACCATTGCCAAAAATCAAAAATCAGATAGGCACTTACAAAACCGCCATAAATCACCGGCACCTTAATCCACCAAAGCCCTCCATTAGAATATTGACCCCAGCCTGGTAATATAAGTGACCGTTTCCAGGCTACCCTAGAGAGCTGCTCAATCGCTAATCGTGTCGAATCTTTCAGAATATCCTTATAATAATATTTTTCGCGTTCTTTTTCGGCTTTTATTCGGGCTCTTCGCTCTTTTCTTGTTTCTGCGATCGTATCTTGATCGTTGATCTGTTTTTCTAAGTCGACTTCCACCTTGGAGGTATCCAATTGCTGCGGAATAGAATCTAACTCCTGTCCCCTTGCGCTAAGAAAGCCACACCCGATAAAAAGAAAAATGAACAAACTTTTCATTACCAATCCAACAGCTCTAAAATACGACTCAAATCGTCTTCCGAATCAAAAGGTATTTCTATTGCACCTTTACCCCGACTATTTTTTAAATTCAATCGTACTCGAGTAGAGAACTTGGACGCCAAATCATCTTCTATCTTTTGATACTGGAAATCCAATTGTTTCCCAACATTTGTGTTTTTTTTCGGTTTCGTCTGTTGTTGGATGTTACGTACCAATATCTCGGCCATACGTACCGACAAACCCTTGTCAATGATTTCCTGGAAGACAAACAGCTGTTTGTCAATTTCTCCGACATTAATCAATGCTCTTGCATGCCCCATCGAAATACGTCCATCCCGAATTCCCGCTTGGATTACCGGAGGCAACTTGAGCAATCGGAGGTAATTCGTCACCGTAGATCTGTTTTTGCTTACGCGGTCGCCCAGTTCCTCTTGTTTTAGATTACATTCCTCAATCATCCGCTGAAAACTTAACGCAACTTCAATCGCATTCAGGTTTTCACGCTGGATATTTTCAATAAGCGCCATCTCCAACATCTGTTGGTCATTCGCTGTACGGACATACGCTGGTATTTCCGTAATATTGGCTAATTTAGAGGCTCTTAGACGACGCTCTCCGCTGATAAGCTGATATTGATTTTTGCCAACCTGACGCACTGTAATAGGCTGTATAAGCCCTTGCAATTGAATAGACTTGGATAATTCCAGCAGCGCCTCCTCGTCAAAATCTGCCCTTGGTTGAAAAGGGTTTACAGCAATATGTTCTATTTTTATAAAATTGATGCTACCTATTGGCGATGTGCCTGTATTCTCCCCACCTCCTTTTTGTGTAGCATCCGCTTGCGTAGACCTGAGATCATCTTGCAACAAAGCCCCTAACCCTTTTCCTAATCCTGTTTTTCGTTGTAATGCTGCCATAAATTACACTATAGCTTGTTCTTTATTGTGTTCAATCAATCCATTTTTATGCAAGATCTCCCGTGCTAGATTCAAGTAGTTAATTGCCCCTTTGCACGATGCATCATGCATAATAACGGAAATACCAAAACTTGGCGCTTCACTCAATCTTGTATTACGCTGAATAATCGTTGCAAATACTAATTCATTGAAGTGGGTACGAACCTCCTCGACAACCTGGTTGGAAAGCCGCAAACGTACATCATACATGGTTAATAGTATACCCTCAATCTCTAGATTTGGATTTAGACGGTTTTGAACGATCTTAATCGTATTTAATAACTTGCCAAGTCCCTCTAAAGCAAAATATTCACATTGCACAGGAATAATGACCGAATCAGATGCTGTCAAAGCATTAATCGTAATCAGTCCTAAAGAAGGGGAGCAATCAATGATGATAAAGTCGTAATCCTCCTTAAGTGCTGCGAGCATTTTCTTCATCTTAAACTCCCGCTCATTAAGATTGATCATCTCTATCTCCGCACCAACGAGATCGATATGCGCCGGCAACAAGTCTAAATGAGGAGTCTCGGTAGATTGGATAGCTTCCTTAGGATCTAAATCATTGATCAAACATTCGTATACACTTGATTTAATGACACGTGGGTCGAAGCCTATGCCCGAAGTGGAGTTCGCCTGTGGATCTGCATCCACAAGTAAAGTCTTATATTCCAATACAGCCAAGCTTGCCGCAAGATTAATCGAAGTTGTTGTTTTCCCTACACCCCCTTTTTGATTTGCTATCGCAATAATTTTTCCCATGAGATTACGAACCTTTTTCTGTCTTAATTTTATCTTAAAGCTTGCACCAAATTTACATTTAGACGATAAACGAAATGCTTAAATGATGTTAAAATTACTATTTTTGAAACTTCTTGAGCTACAAACTCAGGATGCTAAGATACAAAAAATTGATTTACGATTTGTTAAAGTCGTATATTGATTAAAATAAGTTACAAGGACACAATGAATTTGATTATTTCGGGAACTAATAGACTGGGAAGTAACTCTTTAAAAGTCGCCAACTATTATCGACAAGAACTTGAAAAAAAAGGAGAACTGTGGGATATATTGTCGTTAGAAGACTTACCCCATGATCTCATCTTTACCGACCTCTACAATAAACGTAGTGAAGCTTTTCTCCCGATACAAGAGCGTGTCTCCAAGGCAAAAAAATTTATTTTTATTATACCCGAATATAATGGCAGCTACCCTGGCGTTCTAAAGGTTTTTATGGATGCTTGTTCTTTTCCAGTTTCTTTTTATCACAAAAAGGCCATACTTGTCGGTGTTTCTTCGGGAAAATACGGCAATATAAGAGGGGTCGATCACTTTACCGGCGTATGCAACTACCTACGTATGCATGTACTTCCCTTGAAAATACACATCCCCCATATTCAAAATGAACTCAACAACGAACAGGTGTTAATGGATAATATCACCATCAAGTTTGTCAACGAACAGATCGAAGAGACGCTGACGTTTTAACGATCTATTCAACCTACTCACTATCCGACGTCTACCTTGGCACCTTTCTGTACCAGGAAGATATTATTATGATAAAAGTTGTAATTCTTGGGTAGAATCAAATCCCAAAACAAACCCCAGATCGTTAAGGGAAACACAATAATTGGATTCAGCATGAGCCTTACCGCCTTATTTCTTGGGAAGATATGTTGATAGATATAGGCGATCCGCATTTGTACCAACGTTGTATGGTAGGTATTCGATTTATGCATCTCTATAACCGAAAACCCCTGCTTTTCCAGAAGATGCTTTAAACCAAAAGAAGTATATCTTCCAAAATCATAAGGTATCTCATGCTCATCCCAAATAAAGGGTACGGTAACGATCATGTATCCGTCGGGCTTTAAGATGCGATATAGCTCTTGCAACACCGTATCGAGATTAAAGATATGCTCAAATACTTCGGAGCTTAAAACACAATCAAATGAATTATCCTGAAAAGGGAGCGTGTTGCCATCATAAAAAACATCTACTTGTTTGTTACTCGCGTTATGCCCGCTAACCCGTATATCGGTACCGATATACTCGTCGACCTGAAAAAGATGTCGATAGGGTTTGCTACCACATCCAAAATCAAGCATTTTTCCAGACATATAGGCCTTATACTTATTGATACCGCGAAATAGTCCTCTACGAATGATAAAAAAAGGATTGATGAACAAGGCCAAGATATTGGGTGTAAACTGCGCTCCTTTATAGTGTTTCTTCAAATGAGACAACATTCGGATTAGGATTAGGTTTGTGTGTAATGTGTACCCAAACCTAAATAAATTTATTTTTATATGCAATATAATCGCGTCCGCATATAAAATAAATTATTTTGCTCTCCTCAACCATCAAGGGCTATTTTATAGCGAAAATAATGGATCTCACATCTCCCATCGTTTTTTAGGGACACACACGATATCGGCTGTTTTCCTCAAGATAATAGGTCTCGAATCAAAACGGCTTTCCAACACAAGCGAATCAGACGAATAATAGGCGATTTTAAATCGCGGAAGATACTGCCCATTTTTATAACACCCCGATATCTTTTGCTTACCATCTTCTTTTGTGTACACACCTTCAACAATCATACTATCTCCGCGCACGACATATACCGCTTTGGCATACTCCATCCATTTTCCGTCCTTAAAACAACTGTCGGACATCATTTTCGTCGTAGCATGGACGCGCATGGTTGTATACAAGGAATCACATGTGAATTTAAATTCATGCAACGTATAGCTGAGCATTTGGTCCTGATGGGGAATACTATCCTGAATCCAAACACCTTGTAAGAAAGAAGCCCCCTCCTCTTGCATATCCGAATGTCGCTGACACGCTGCAAAAGCGAAAAGCATACCTATAAAAAGGGATAGGCATGCTTTTACGTGATGTTTTCTTCTGAAGAGTTTATTCACTCCGCTATGTTAAACTACCAACCATATCTTCCGGCTTAACCCATTCGTCAAACTGCTCGGCAGTTAAATACCCCAATGCAATAGCCGTCTCCTTTAGGGTGGAATTATTTCGATGAGCAGTCTGCGCAATCTCAGCTGCCTTATAATAACCTATTTTGGTATTTAAGGCCGTTACCAGCATCAATGAATTATCTACCAACTCTTTGATCCGCTCATAATTCGGCTCAATACCTACGGCACAATGATCATTGAAGGACACACAAGCATCTCCAATCAATCGAGCCGACTGCAAGAAATTCGCTGCCATGAGTGGTTTAAATACATTAAGTTCGTAATGTCCCTGTGCCCCTCCAATTGTAATCGCCACGTCATTGCCCATCACCTGCGCTGCCACCATAGTCAATGCTTCACACTGAGTAGGGTTTACCTTTCCAGGCATGATTGACGATCCAGGTTCGTTTTCCGGTATTATTATTTCACCTATACCTGAGCGGGGGCCAGAAGCCAACATGCGGATATCGTTTGCAATTTTGTTCAAGGAGACAGCCAGCTGTTTCAATGCTCCATGTGTCTCCACAATAGCGTCATGGGCTGCTAAAGCTTCAAATTTATTCGCTGCTGTCACAAAAGGTAGCCCCGTAAACTGGGCGATATATCTCGCTACCACCACATCGTAGCCATCAGGTGTATTTAATCCAGTACCTACCGCGGTACCTCCTAAAGCCAACTCAGACAAATGAGACAATGTGTTTCGCACAGCCTTGAGACCATGGGTCAGTTGTGCAACATAACCCGAAAGCTCTTGTCCTAAGGTCAACGGTGTGGCGTCCATCAAATGCGTACGCCCTATTTTCACTACTTGCTTAAACTGTTCGGATTTAAGCTTCAAGGTGTCCCGCAACTTTTCTACCCCTGGAATAGTTGTTTCTACTACCGCTTTATAAGCTGCGATATGCATACCTGTTGGAAAAGTATCGTTAGAAGACTGTGATTTGTTGACATCATCGTTTGCCTTTAATACAGGTTCACCTTCTCCGATCTTACCTCCAGCCAATACCTGGGCACGATTCGCGATGACTTCATTCACATTCATGTTAGACTGCGTTCCTGACCCCGTCTGCCAGATCACTAAGGGGAATTGCTCATCGAGCTTGCCAGCCAATATTTCATCACACACCGCTGCTATAGCATCCCGCTTTTCTACTGGCAAAACGCCCAATTCGTGATTCGCATATGCTGCGGCCTTTTTCAGATAAGCAAATCCTTCGATGATCTCTGAAGGCATAGAAGCTGCCGGACCGATTTTGAAATTGTTACGTGAACGTTCCGTCTGTGCCCCCCAATATTTATCAGCAGGCACCTGAACTTCACCCATTGTATCTTTTTCTATTCTGAATGACATGGTATTAAGTTAAAATTAAAAAGTAAAAAAACTTTTGCATCAATAATAACCCATTCGAAAACAAACAAGTTAAGTTTTTTGTGCTCCCAAAGTTAGGGAATTCTAAAGAGAATAGGGAAAACTTACATACCTAATCTTTTCTGCAAGTGCTCCTCGATGTGATGGAAAAGTTGTTTAGGTTTTAAGGTTCGCCAAGGTATCTCATTCAGAAATCCCCCAAAATTGATATAATAATCAATATTGTGCTGATAAAACTCGACCATCACGTGTTCCCGAAAATGCAGCGCAGCCACCCAACCATCCTCAATATCATGAAACCATTCTTCATAATACGAATCGTCCGAGGCATGGAAGTTGAGAACATTTTCACCAATCAGGATAAACTTCGAGACGCCCTCGCCAATCAGGATATCAATCACCTCACGCTTGAGCAACATAATATCGTTGTATATAGCATCATTCCATTCACCTATTAACTCAATAATCGCATAGTGTCGGTCGTAATCCACATAGAGCACTTTGAGGTAAAGCGTATGCGATCCAAAATCGTCCCACTGCGGGTGTAACAGGAAATTATAGACTTGCTTATCAAACTCAAACTCATTATAAATGACACCATAAAAAGGGGATCTTTCGTCTTTGGATGCGATGTAATCTGGACGCCAATTATAAAATGGTTCTATCTCGTGCATAGATCTCTTTTGATTGGACAAATATTGTGAATTATTTGTTGAATCGAAAGAGTATATGTATCATTTTCAATCTGTAAAACATCTATTATTTATTACTATTCTGACAAATAAGTTAAATTAACTGTTTATTTTTGCAGCTAGATGCAAAAAGGTACAGGTCGTCATATTTTCGTAGCAGCAACTTACGCTGCTACTTTATTACTGGGGCTTATTTTGGGGCAAAATTACATCGATCAACAAGGTAGTAAGCCCGGAAGTTCCTTAGTACCTATTGGCCTTTCGGACAACTCCTATAAAATACAACAGGCATTGGATTTGATCGCTCATAGCTATATGGATAGCCTGAATGTCGATTCGTTGCAAAATGGTGCTATCAATCATATTATAGCTCATTTAGACCCCTACTCTTCTTATCTGTTGCCCAATGACACACAGGCTCAAACTGAAGCATTGGAGGGTACCTTCGAAGGGATTGGTGTTGAATATTTCAACCTAAATGACACCCTATTGGTTGTGGGATTGATCACAAACGGCCCTGCCGAAAAAGCGGGTGTCAAAGTTGGTGACCGCATTTTCCAGATTGACTCCGCTCAAGTAACAGGCAAAAATCTTACACAGACTGTGATAAAAAAATTGATACGAGGAATAAAAGGAACGAATGTCAATCTACAGGTCATTCGCGATGGCAGGCTCGTGGAAACACCTATTATCGTCGTCCGTGATCAAATTCAAGTCAGTTCGATCGATGTATCCTATATGATCGAACCGACCATAGGTTATATCAAGATACGTCGATTTGGATTGAAGACCGCACAAAACTTTAAAACAGCCATCTCCGACCTAAAGAAACAAGGGGCAAGTAGTCTTATCCTCGATTTACGAGACAACGGTGGTGGATACTTCCATATCGCAATCCGCATGGCGAATGAGTTTTTTAATGACAAAAAGCTCCTTGTGTATACCGAGGGAGCGCACGAACAGAAAAGAGAATACTATGCAGAAGGCGATGGATCCTATGCAGAAGGTAAACTGATCGTCCTAATTAACGAAGGTACAGCTTCGGCCGCGGAGATCCTGTCGGGTGCAGTACAAGATTGGGATAGAGCAACCATTGTAGGACGGCGATCATTTGGGAAAGGTATCGTGCAGGAGCAATTCGATTTTGCCGATGGCTCACGGATTAACCTAAGCATATCGAGGTATTATACGCCTTTGGGTCGAAGTATCCAAAAAAAATATACTGCAAACTGGTCAAACATGATCGACTACGCGCACATGTATAAAGGCCTATGGGCATTAGACACTACATTTGCGCATCCTCAGGTATTTAAAACAACAGAAGGCAAGCAACTGTTTAGCGGTGGTGGCATTACGCCGGATGTGCCTGTTTCGTTAGATTCAAATACACTCAGTTTGTTATACCAAGAAATAATAAACTCAAGCTATTTGGAGCAGTTTGTCTATGAACGGTTTACAAGACGTTTACCCGCATATTCTATCGAAAATTTTCTGCAAGGCTACCACTTACCTCAACAAGAGTACGATACATTCATTCAGTATTTAGAAGAAAAGGGAATTGTAGTCAATGAAAGAAAGCGGAAAGACTTATTGGAACTTATTCAAACCGACATCGAGGCTATTGTAGGGCGTTACTATTTTGGTCGAGAAGCCTATTTTAAGGTAAAGAACCGTACGGATGATTATGTCGAAAAGGCCCTGGCGATTCTTTCACCATCGCCTACAGAGCTATCATCTACAAACTCAAGTTCAGATCCGCCCAGATAGGATAGTGGTCGGATAAACGTTCTTTGATAATGCCATAGTTGTCTACACGAAATCTTTTATCACAGAAGACATAATCAATTTGAAATATGGGCAACATGGTGTAATGCGTAACACCCCAGCCAAAACCCTTCTGCTGAAAAGCATTCCACATGCCTTTACCCACTAAGTTTACGCTATAAGACATGGGCGTATCGTTAAAATCACCTGCGACAATACAAGGGTGAGGACTATCTTCAATATGCTTTCGCAATGATTTGGCCTGTTCACTTCTATGTCGAAAAGCCTCTTTAAGCTTACGACCTATACGCTTTGTCCCTTGCTCATCCTTGACTTGTCCACTAGCCGATTTTTGTATAAACTCCTTATCTTCCTCTTGTAATGCAAACGATCGAAGGTGCACATTGTACACACGGAGGGTATCTATTTCCCGTTTAATATCCACAAAAATTATCCTATTCACGCCATATCCATGTTTGGATATAGATCCCGCATGTATAATCGGATATTTAGAAAATATAGCCTGCCCATATCCTTCCAGTTCGTTCTTGATATAGGGCTCAAAATAATAATCTTCAAAGTCGGCCTGTATATTCAGAATCCGGGCAAACTGCTTATCTCCTCTAATGCGACTATAGAACTCTTGGAAGCAAACAATATCTGGATTTACCGTATTGACGAGCTCCACGGTCTCCCCCTTAAAGTCATGATCCAAGCCTTCAATATGTTGAAAGAGATGCGCGTTGAAGCTCATTACACGGATATTGCTATCTGCTTTGACAACTATTTTAGCTTGGCTATTTTTAAAATTGATATGCTTGTTGAGGAAGCTCCACCCCACTAAGATAGGAATAAGGCTTACGAGCATATATTTCTTCTTACGAAGTAGCCAATACACCACAAAAGCTAAATTGACAACAAGTATCGGAAGATATGCTAGGCCGAAAAAAGCGATAGGCCAAAAAGAAACTGGATCGATATACGCCGCACCATAACTAAGAAGCAAAGCCACAACAGTCCCTATATTTGCTAGCAATACGGTCTTGCTAAAATAACCAAGCCTTAGTCTACGTATCGATCGATTTCCCATTATTAATCTTGCTTACTCGCTCTAAAAAGGATCTCTTTCTCCCGCGAAGTTAGCTTATCATAGCCATCTTGAGAAATTTTATCCAGAATTTGGTCTATCTCCTCTTGATTGGGCAAGTCTTGCGGATGCTTTCTTCGAAAAGTAGCAGGTTCTTCTCTTGTTGTATGAACAACTTGTAGCTTCTTGCGTCTATTCAATTTCAATAATGTACTCCAGTCGTTCCCCTTTTTAAGCTGCTGCATGAAAATAACACCAAATAAGATCATCGTGACGTAAGGTAAGATCGCCTGTGTATTGCTGATGCCCGTAAAAACTAGCTCTAAGGCTAAATAGACCATCGCAACCGTTCGGAATCTGACATTGCCAAAGATCAACAGCCTTACCTCTAATGAGGGAATAAACACACCGATTCCGCTAATCAATGCTGCGAGTCCGAATGCTGTGGTGTTCCAGTGGACACCTTGGCTGAAAATGCCCAATTGCCCCATGAGGAGGTATACCGCAGCTCCACCAAGCAAACCACCGCCAAAGACAAACCAGAATTGTTGCCTGTTCAGAAAACTCAAAAACATGTTGCCGATCCAATACAACCAGAGGCAGTCAAAGAGGATGTCGAAAATACCCCTATAGATAAAGGGATGGGTAACAAGAGACCAAGGCTGCTTGATCAGTGAAACAAAGGAAGTCGGTAAGCTGAACTGTTCAAAAAAGAAAGAAAATAAATTTTTGTCAGTTATTTCTGCAAAAGAAATCAACTCCAAAACATGTATCAACACAAATGCTATCGCCTGTCCTGTTATAATAAACGGAATTGGAGAGGATGTCTGATAGGTATCCCGTAAAAATGATTTTACGACATTTTCTTTCATTAGAATAAATTGTTTTTAACGGCAATGAAGCTTGCATGAGCTTTCTTATTCATATTTTTTTTGTACGGCAGCTCATGCAGGTTTCATCTGTTTATTTTTTTGTTTTTTATCTGTCAGATGGAGCCTTTGATTAGTAATATCCCTTTTTTATTCCCCAGGCCTTTATCAAGATAAAACCAAATAAGGCTCCACCAACATGCGCCAAATGCGCTATAGACGACCCAGAATTATTGAAACCTAAATAAATTTCGATTAATATATAAGCTCCAACAAAATATTTAGCTTTGATGGGTACCGGAATAAACATAAAATATAGCGGCATGTTTGGGAAAAGATAGGCAAAAGCCAACAATAATCCAAAAATAGCACCCGAAGCGCCCACCATCGGAGTCCCATAAATGGAAACCAACGTATCGAAGTCACTCTGAGGCATACTCAACTGTGTCGATACCCTATTTTGAACAATATTAAAATCCATATAAGAACTGGCCCGGAAAGTCCCCGCAATCTGTTGCACTTCGAAAGCCTGTACACCATATTGAAGTGCCAAAGCTCCCAACCCGCATATCAGATAATAGTTAAGAAAACGTTTCGATCCCATCATCTGCTCAATGATAGAACCAAACATCACCAAGGCAAACATATTAAAGAAAAGGTGGCTTATTCCACCGTGCATAAACATATAGGTAACAAGTTGCCAAGGTTCAAAAAAGGGAGAATCGGGGTAATAAACACCAAAAAGACGTGTAGCAGGTTCAAATATCAATGAGCCAATAAAGCAAATGACATTGATAATTAAAAGATTTTTGACGACCGGTGATAAGTTGGATAGTATATTGTTCATCTATTTTGTATTCAAGTTATATTTTATCAAATTTTTCCAATAGCTCCTGTAAAGTAAAGGTCACAAGAGTAGGTTTGCCGCTAATGGAAGTATTCGGGCTCTGACAAGCGAACAGCTTATCGATAAGTTCCGCCATCTCATCATTACCTAAAGTAGTACCCGCTTTTAGCGCGGCGCTTCTGGCCAGGCTTTTCGCAATATTGTCTCGCTTATTGATCTTTAAATCTGACCGGTTATTTTTGACATCTTCCAATAATTTTTCAATAACAGCCGTTTCGTTGACATTATTTCCCAAGTCTGCTGGAATGCCATCAACAATATATGTTGTTTTTCCAAAAGGTCTTAACTGAAAGCCTAGTGTCTGCAAATCCGGAAGTAGGTCGGACATGAGCTCAAAATCGGAAGCATTTAAATCAATAGTCACTGGAAATAAGCTTTGCTGGCTGGTTCCCTTATGTCGATCCAATTGATCCAGATAGTGTTCAAAAAGTATACGTTCATGGGCCGCCTGCTGGTCTATCAAAATAAATCCCGAATGGATCTGCGATACAACGTATCTATTATGAATCTGAAAGAATTGCTTTCTACGTTCTGGAATATCCTGAAGATGATCCCCTTCCTTCTCTTCAGGCCGTAAATGTAGCTGCTCTGCCCGTTCCTGTTCCGTTATTTGATAAAGCGTGTCCCAATTCTGCGGAATGCCCGCCTTTCGTTCCAAGTTAGCATGGTGCTGTCCCGCTCGTGATACACCTGATGAACTGGAAGAATTTTCATCGTTATCAAAAGGGTTAAAATTTGGATTGAACGATATGGTAGGCACTTGAATTTCTTCCAGAGGCTTTGACGTAATGAATTTGCTAAAACTGGTTTCCTGGTTAAAATCTAAGGAAGGAGCAATATTATACCGACCCAACGAACGCTTTACGGCAGACCTCAAAATAGCATATATTGCCTTTTCATCTTCGTACTTAATTTCTGTCTTTGTCGGGTGTACATTGATATCGATTTTCCCGGGATCGATTTCTATAAACAAAACATACAACGGAAAGGTATCATTGGGAAGAATATCTTCATAGGCATTCATAATGGCATGGTGAAGATAAGGATCCTTGACAAAACGCTTGTTGACAAAGAAAAACTGTTCCCCACGTGTCTTTTTTGCAAATTCAGGTTTGCCCACAAATCCAGTTATAGAAAGGATCGTCGTTTCCTCCTCTACCGGTACAAGTTTCTGGTTGTAGCTGTTCCCAAAAAGATGAATTATCCGTTGCTTCAATGTGCCCGATGTCAGATGAAAAAGTTCATTGCCATCGTTATGTAAGCTAAAGAATAAATCCGGATGAGCTAACGCTGTACGTTGAAATTCATCGATAATGTGTCGTGTTTCCACGGCATTACTTTTCAAGAAGTTTCGTCTTGCAGGTACATTATAGAACAGGTTTTTGACCGATATACTTGTTCCCTGGGGAAGAGCTTCCGGAGACTGGCTTACGACACTGGATCCTTCAATTTGTATAATTGTACCCAGTTCGTCTTCCTGACGACGGCTCTTCAGTTCCACATGGGCAATAGCCGCTATGGAAGCCATCGCTTCGCCTCGAAAACCCATGGTACGTATTGCGAAAAGATCTTCGGCCTTACGAATTTTACTGGTGGCATGTCTTTCGAAGCAGAGGCGTGCATCGGTGACACTCATTCCAGACCCGTTGTCGATCACCTGAATAAGTGACTTACCCGCATTCCGAATAATAAGTTGAATACGATCAGCACTGGCATCTATGGCATTTTCCATAAGCTCCTTTACAGCAGACGAAGGACGCTGGACAACTTCACCCGCAGCAATCTGATTCGCGACAGCATCTGGTAGTAATTGAATGATATCAGGCATACCCTGCGAAGTTACGAAAAAAAAGAAAGTTGGTTGGATACAACACCTATTAATCGTGTTGCACTATTTTTTTTACAAAGTGATTTGCCGCTTAATACTCTCTTCCAAGGAAATAATAGTTTCTGTACGTTGGATCCCTTTAAGACCTTGTATATCTTCATTCAACACTTTACGAAGATGTGCAGTATCCCGACAGATAATTTTAGCAAACATACTATATTGACCTGTACAATAATGCAATTCCACAACCTCCTTTACCTGTCTAAGCTGCTCTACCGCATCAGCATACTGGGATCCTTTCTCCAAATATATTCCTAAGAAGGCCGTAATATCAAATCCAACCTTTTGTGGGTTGATAATTAGGTTAGAACCATGAATTATACCCAACTCTTCCATTTTTTTCATGCGAACATGGATAGTTCCACCAGAAACAATGAGTTTTTTTGCTATTTCGGTATATGGAGTTGATGCATTTTCCATCAAAATGGACAAAATTTGAACATCAAGGTTGTCTAAATCGTAATTTGAATAGTTTTTTTCCATAAAAAACAGGTATTTCTATATTTTTTTATGATGTTTTTTAAAATTTTTATAAAAATAACAAATTATTCATAAAATATTTGCAACTTTTCACACAATAATATAAATTTGTATCAACAAAGAGAGATTAAAACAACGAATATCTCTAAAAAGTTGCATGTTACTTCCTCAAAATAACATAGGTTTATAATTGGTTAGCGTAAAAGTCCTCCGCCCGGAGGGCTTTTCCTTTTTATTAACCTTATTCCAAACCTCTATTTTTTATATTATTATCAATAACACCAACAAAAATGCATATTTTATTTTTAATTTTTGAAAATTACTTCTTAGATTTTAGAATATTTCTATAATATAGCATAAAGGTCTCCGAGGGGAGCGGAAACACACACAAACACGAGAGCGAAAGAGCTCATTTGTGATAAAAATACTATTTTAAAAGGCCTGAGCAAAAAAACTGGAGGTGTCTGCTACATTTGTTAAAGATAAATGTAGAGACACCCTCATCAGTTAATTAGTTTTGTGTCGTCAGAGGACTTCAAAAGATTCTGCTTGAGTTCGCTTTCAGCCTGCAACAGTTCCTGTTCAACAACCTTACGTTTTTCGCGGCCATCGCGCTGGATCTGTAAAACTTGTTCTATGGTGTGGATAATATCGGCGTTCGCTTTCTTTATCGTCTCTATATCCACAATACCCCTTTCCGTCTCCCGGGCTATATTGATCGTTGATTCTTTCAACATTTCCGAGTTTTTACGCAACAACTCATTGGTCGCATCTGTTACTGCCTTCTGTGCCTCTAATGCTCTTTGTGAATGGGCAATACCCAACGTCAGAACCATCTGATTTTTCCAGAGCGGCAACGTATTAACTATACTCGACTGAATCTTCTCCATGAGGGAACTGCTATTGCTTTGGATCATCCGGATCTGTGGTGCGGTCTGCAAGACAACTACACGAGTTAATTTTAGATCATGTATTTTACGCTCAAAACGGACGACATGCTGCTCCATATCCTTATAGGCTTGAATTTTGTGCTGATCACCACTCTCTTCTGCCTCTTGCTTCATTTGAGGGAGAACGGTAGTGTGCACCTCCTGCAATTTTTCTTCACCAGCAGCAATATGCAGGGAAAGCTCTTTAAAATAGTTTTGGTTTTCAACGAAGAGCTTATCAAAAATATTGACATCTTTCAACAAATTTTTATAATGCCCTTCTAATTTCAGTTCAATCTGATGAATATTTTTCTCCACGGACGCATATTCTGTGCGCATCCGTCGGATTTTCTTTTTTAACGTGTCAAAAAATGGAATAAGGGGTTTCTTGTTAAGATTTTCATCAAACGACTTTAAATCTCCACGCAAATTCAACAACACCTCTTCCGCCCCGCCCATGTCCTTCGTACGTACCTGTTTTAAGATTTCATTGGAAAAGTTGCTGACCTTGGTCTGGCTGGCAACACCGTATTGAATAATATCTGTTGTCGACGTCAGGTTAATTTTTTCTTTATATTGTTGGATAAGCGCTTTCTCTTCTTCCGAAAAATTGACCTGAAGGTCTTTGCTCTTATCTTGACTATCATCGTCATATGTGGTTAAATCTAGCGTTGACATAAATATAGTTTTATTAATCTTTTAATAGGTTTCTATTTCTAAGTGTCTGGATATACACTTCCGATTCGGCAGAAACATCCAGCAAACGTAACTTGATTAAATTGGTCACATCCTGTTCTATGGCGGAAGCCGCCTGGGTTATCACATCTTCCAACTTCTTCCTGGACTCCATCGTGACTTGGTTATGCAACCGGGTATTCTCCAAATCGTCGTACTCACGCAGCACATTCACCACCGTACCATGACGCACCAAAAAGCGCTCCGCCTCTTGTATATCCTTGTTTTCCAACAGATGAAACAAACGGACAATCGTATCCACATGCTGCTGAATATTTTTATTATTGATTTCCTTCTTGAAATACAGCAACTTTGAAATAAAGGTCTGAGGAGTTTCGATTGCAGTCTGAGCAAGCTCCAGCCTACGTTGCTTTTCCACGCTATCTATCCACGTCAAGGGTCGAACCTCACCCAGCTCAAGACGTTGTAAATATGGCTTGGCCTGTCGTAATAATAAACCATTACCTACAATATAAGAAGTCAAGAATCCACCTATAGTCAGCAACATCCCTTGGGATAAGCTTCCCCACAATGCATAAAATGCATAACCCAATCCAACCTCCCCCGCTAAAAGCACCCAGGCCAAGGCGTACCACGACCGCACCTTACTCTTCGCCGCCTGGGACATCATGACAAAGGGATGAATGTGTGGGATAAATAGCAATACAGAACCAAAAGTCCATCTTAACTGGCTTAATTCCCAACGTCTACTTTTTTTTGTTACCCAGCCCATGGTGCAATTTAATTATTTTTTGTCTAAGTACGTGACATGATTTGGATAACTATGCCGTTGTATGCAGTTTTTTTGATGGGTCTATACGGACAACTGAGGCATTTTTTATGATATAAAAAGAGGGTATCGCAAGGATTTGTCTTTCGACAAACAAGAGATACCCTATTACTTATCCGGACGGTTATTTAAAACCTAGAACGGCAAATCATCGTCATCTGCTCCTGACGAAATATCTACCGGTGCAGGCATATCCGCATAGCCCGGAGCTGGTGCCGCTGCTGTATTAGCCAATTTAGTCACGCGCCAAGCCACCAAAGAGTTAAAATATGTTGTCACGCCGTCTTTATTGGTCCAAGGACGTCCACGAAGATTAAACGATACTTCAATATCTTCGCCTATGGCTAAATTATCAAAAATATTAACCCTATCTTGAGTCGATTCAAAACGGATGTATTCCACAAATTGTGGATTCTCGGCATAGGCAACGATCAAATCTCTTTTCTTAAAAGTCTCGGTAACTTGCTGGACCGCACCTATCTCATGTACTTTTCCTCTAATTTCCATATTCAAAATTTATTAAAGCATAAAAATACACATTTTTTGCGTTTTAGATTAACTAACTTTGCAGAAATATGAAGGAAGTTTTCAACACCCCCGGTAAAACCGTGGTGACATGTAACAAAAGATTGTCACCTTACCTTGAGCAAGAAATCCGAGCGCTAGGCTTCGAACCTAAACGTGTTTTCAACACGGGTATCGAATTATATACTTCAGTAAATGACTGTATACGACTGAACTTACACCTACGTACCGCCAGCCAGGTTTTATACGAGATTGCTTCCTTTCATGCCGAAGATGCGAATGAATTATACCGCACATTAGTTCAAATAGCTTGGGAAGAAATCATTCCATTTGACGGCTATTTTTCGGTAACCTCCAATGTCCATAATGAAACCATCACGACACCATTATTTGCTAATGTCAAGGTAAAAGATGCTATCGTCGATCGGATCAAAGACAAAAAAGGTGTACGCCCCAATTCTGGCTCAGATCTTTCCAAAGCAGTTATCCATCTGCATTGGATCGGTGAGCGAGCGGAAATTTTCTTAGATACTACGGGAGAAACCTTAGCCAAACATGGATATAGAAAGCTCCCCGGAAAGGCTCCCATGTTAGAGGCTCTGGCCACTTCAACGATATTGGCCACAAAATGGGACGGCAAATCGCCTTTCGTCAACCCCATGTGCGGATCAGGCACTTTGGCTATTGAAGCTGCACTGATCGCACAGAATAGGATGCCGGGACTACAACGTATGAACTATTCTTTCATGCATTTTATCGGTTACCAAGAAGAAGTCTTCTTCGAAGAAAGAAGGCACTTAAAGGAGATTACACAAAAAAACAATCTACCTTCCATCATAGCTTCCGATATCTCCGCCTTAGCTGTAGAAACTGCACAAGCCAACGCCCGTACAGCGGGAGTAGAACACCTTATTCAATTTGAAGTGAGTGATTTTGCCGAAACAACAATTCCGCAGGAGGCTGGGGTGATTATGTTCAATCCAGAATATGGAGAAAGAATGGGTATACATACCAAATTAGAAATCACCTACAAAAGAATCGGCGACTTTATGAAACAATCGTGTAAAGGCTATCGTGGCTACGTTTTCACGGGCAATCCTGAGCTTGCAAAGAAAATTGGTCTTAAAGCGTCCAGAAGATTTGAGTTTTTCAACGGAAAGCTAGACTGCCGGTTGCTGCAATATGAATTGTACGAAGGGACAAAAGATTAAAACGCACCTGGGCATTCCTCCGCGGAAATCTTTTTGCAACAATTTTATGATGAATGGGATGTAGACAACGAAATTCAACTCATTTTAATTTTTCTTGCTTACCTTAGGTTGGACAATTAAATTTCCAATCATGAAAAACCTTTTTCTATCTTTTTTTTGCGTCTGCGCGGCTTTCTCGATAAAAGCTCAAAATGCGGATTCAATAGCCTTTTGTGGTCAGGTCTGGAAAGAACAAATAGTCAAGAAGGGGATCGTTTGGAAACAGGCTCATTTTCCTAGTCTGTTTGGCGGAGAACAAGAAATCAATCTTATTGAAATAAATCTCAAGAGACATCTCAAAAAACTTAGATTAGCCGGCGTGTCCCAAGGCACCAAATTAACATCCACCTTTGCACAAGAAAATAACGCTGCTGTTGCCATCAATGGTGGATTTTTTAACACCAAAACCGGTGGTGCCCATGATTTTATTAAAATCGATGGCGACCTTATTAATGTCAGCAGCAACGATCATCCCCGATCCAATGCCTATCTCGTGTTTAATAGACAGGTTATCCAAATAATTCCGCAGACAAAAGATAGCCTTAATGAAACAACGTTACAGAATGTATTGCTTTCAGGTCCTTTGCTGCTTAAAAACGGGCATCGGATGAATATTATACACGATAAATTTAACCGTAATAAACATCCCCGTTCGGCCATTGCCTTAAAAGACCATACGCTTATTTTGCTAACCGTGGATGGTCGCAATAAAAAGTCACACGGGGTAAATTTGCTCGAACTCAGCAATCTTTTAGCGTGGTACAACTGTGATGACGCCATGAATCTCGATGGTGGAGGCAGTACCGCCTTATACATAAAAGATCAGCCGTATAACGGAATAGTAAATTATCCATCAGACAACAAGACTTTTGATCATCGGGGAGAAAGACCGGTGGCCAACATCATTTATATCAAAAATTAAAAACAAATAAGCAATGAAACGTTTAATAACAGTAATGATCCTACTTTGTACGACTTTGGGCTCCTTTGCACAGACACCAAAAATTGTTGCCCATCGCGGGGCTTGGAAAAACACGCAAGTTCCAC
>JBEBWF010000026.1:0-52280 GCA_040392285.1 Sphingobacterium sp.
GGATAAAAATAGCTATGCGGCGCTTGTAAAGTCGATGACCAGTCATTTCTCGCCGTCACATCCAAAAAGATGTTATCATAAAAGCTCAGTTGAGCACTACCGTAAACGGAGTTAAGTTGTCTTCGATAATTACTCACCAGCAGAAATTCCGGCGTAGTAGCCATCATCAATGAAAACTGGTTGGGAATAGATAAGCCATTTGCCATGTTTTGAAAAGTTCCGTAGTTCCGCTTTAGAAAGCTTGTTCCCAGATTATAATTCAGCTGGATATCGTCACTTAACTTATTTCTTCCATTCAGCAAGAAATCAAAATTATGTTCCCAATATTGGGTATGTGTCTCGTAATACATACCCCCCGAACGCACGCTTCCTAAGGAAACCGTACCGTCATAAAAGGATCCATCAACAACATCTTTATACTTATCGAAGGAATATCGCCCCAGAATGTCGAGCCGATCAGTCAATTGGTAAGAGACGGAGCCTAAAGCAGTGATCCTATCCCTTACCTCATTTACGGATGTACGATTGGTACTCCAATAGGGATTATCATAAAGCGTTGAACCTGACCAATATTTACGGATAGGCTCTCCATTGGCCGGATTGATCGTCTCATAGTTATTTAATTCAGTTTTATCCATATCTCGTGGCATGATATAGGCTTCGATCGGAATACCCATATCGCCTAATCGAGGTCTATTTTCGACTTGCTGGTTGACATAGTTAAGTTTAACATCGGTCTTTAGTTTGGGAATCAACTCGGTGTTCAGTCTTAAGTTTAAACTATTTCTCTTGAGATCATTGCCCTGAAAAATACCGCCAATCTTATTATTAGAATAGGACATATAACCTTGCACCTTATCCGTTCCTCCATAGGTACTGATACTATTGTTGAAGGTTGAAGAGTTTTCAAAAAAGCTACGAACATTGTTACTGTATGTTGTTCCTTGTGCACCCCAGCTCTCCCCTACATTGGTTCCTGTAACACCACCATTGCCTCGGCCATAGGTATTTTGAAATTGAGTCAACATATTCACTTGATCAATCGCTGCACTGCCGTTGTATTCTATACGATATCCACCCTCACGGCCTTGTTTTGTGGTAATGATTATTGCCCCATTCGCGGCACGACTTCCATAAAGTGCTGCGGCGGAAGGGCCTTTTAAGATATTGATTGACTCAATGTCATCGGGATTGATATTTGCGGCTCCATCGCTACTTCCATAGTTCGGAGTAGTGCCCGTGGCCTGGGTTCCTGCAGAATTGTCGTAGGGCACTCCATCCACCACGACTAAGGCATTATTGTTTCCCGTAATAGATTTATTGCCTCGCAGTACCACCTTTACCGCTGATCCAGGGCCCGCGGATGCAGTCGTCACTACTGCGCCAGCCACTTTCCCTGTCAAGCTGCTCATGACATTACCGCTGTTATCCCGCGCATCATTCACTGCATCTGCGGATAGCTGTTGGGTTGCATAGGTCAGTCCCCTGGTTTCTCGTTTGATACCTAGAGCTGTCACGACCACTTCGCTGATATTTTGCTGTTGCGAACCCAGGGAGATCTGTACAGTTTCTTGCGCGCTTACCACGATAGTCTGGGTGAGATAGCCTAATAGTGATGCGCGGAGTATGTCACCCTGTGCCGCTGCTAAGTGTGCAACACCTTGAGCATTTGTACTTGTCGACATATTAGAGTTTAGGTTGATCACGGTAGCACCTTCCAAAGGTGAACTACTGGATCCGTCTTTCACGGTAATGGTTCTTGCGATTGCTTGTTGTGCCGAAACCTGCATAGTTCCAAGACAGATATAAGCAAACACAATCCCACATAGAAACACTTGTTTGAGGTAATTTTTATGTATCATAATGTTATGGTTTATTATTTTGATTCTATACTTATTATCAAAACTTAATAACACCAAAGAAATGAGATAAGCCAAAAACTTCCAACTATTTGCCCAACTAAAACATCGGTAGCGTTATCGGAAATAATAGAAGAGTTATGTGAAAAACTCCACAACTGTTCCTCGGAACCATGTAATAAATATTTTGTAATTTGCATGCTATGAAATCCATAGGAGCTTTGCTAAAAATTAATAGAGTCGGCTTACCTACGGAAATAGACAGACTTTTAGTAAAACATGCCTTTTGTCAAAATAGTTTATTTGAATGAAAATTTTAGTTTTTGCAGCGAGCAACAGTTCCGCCTCTATCAACAAGAAGTTTGTAACAAGTGTCAGTCGATATTATAAGGAAGTTCACGACCGGATAGAAATCCTGGATTTGAATGATTATGAGATGCCCTTATACTCCAAAGATCGGGAAGTAGAACACGGTATACCGCCTGCAGCATTCCGCTTTGCTGAGAAAATAGATTGGGCTGATCTTATTCTTATTTCATTTGCTGAGCATAATGGCAATTATGCTGCCGCCTATAAAAATATCGTGGACTGGACCTCTCGAATCAAACATCGTAAGGTATATAATAGCAAGGCTGTTTTCTTGATGGCAACCAGTGATGGCATCCGGGGAGGAAACTCTGTTCTGCAGATAGCGGTACAGCGTCTTCCATACGATGGAGCTGAGGTGTTGGAGAGTTTTTCGCTACCCGAGTTTAGCAAGAACTTTGAAGAGGGCAAAGGAGTGAGCAACCCTTTATTGCGGAGTCAGCTAGAAGCTAAAGTTCGTAAGACGAAACGGGAAATGGCTCAAAGGATTCAAACAACGTCGTAAAACATTCTGTTTTAAAGATTGTTGTAGAGAAAATTAATGTACATCGTCTCCTTGTGTTCTGCTATTTTTGTAAGTATAGTATTGTTTTAAACAAAAAGAGGAACATTTATTGACACATAAATAATATGGCTAAAAGATCTAGAAAAATTTGGTTTATCGCGCTAGCACTTGTATTGGTACTGGTTTATGCAGTGTGGGATTCCTATAAAGAGTCCGGTATCGAAACTTTACCCGGAGAGTTTGAAGAAGTTGCATTTGTTCGTAATGATCAAAATAAAGGTGGAATAACCCGAATATATGCTGTATCCGTGGGAGATATAGAAAAGGCAGATTACAATGCCTGCGCAGACCTATTCCCTATAAACGATTTCAATAGCATAACGAAAGTGTATTTTTTTGATAAAGACAGCCCTTACCCGACGGCATTGGATATTGAACCTCCGCACTATGATACGGTAAAATATCATGCGATCAATATCGTCAAGCGCACAGGTAATAATTAGTTGTATCAAACCAAGATCCGCATAATTAAAAACAAAAGCCCGAACTCGTCTAAAAGATTTAATATTTACGTAACATTAAAAGGGTACTTTAGCAGTTGAAACCGAAAGCATATATGAAACGTAAGTTTATCCCTAGAGATATTAGCTGGTTAAGTTTCAATGGCAGAGTATTACAAGAGGCTGCTGATAAAACTAACCCCTTACCCTTGCGTATCAAATTTTTGGGGATATTTTCAAATAATTTGGATGAATTCTATAGCATCCGTGTTGCCGGATTGAATCGGGCATTGCTCATTGATGATAAAGAAGCTAAAGAAATATTTTTCGAGAAACCCCAACTTATCTTGGATGAAATCAACCAGATTGTTGTCAAACAGCAAAAGCAATTTGACAAGATATGGCTTGAGGTACAAGAAGAAATGGCAAAGCAACGTGTTTTCATTAAAACCAGCGAGGAACTTACTGCAGAACAACAATCGTTTGTCAAACAACATTACGAAGATGAAGTTGAATCAAACATTATCCCGTTATTGCTAAGTGACGACAGACCTATGCCTTATCTTCGGGACAAATCCTTATATCTGGGGGTAGCTATGATGAGAAAAGATCAGCAAAACGATGCGAAGTTTGCGATCATCGAAGTGCCCACAAGCGATGTGGGTCGCTTTATCCTACTCCCTTCAGATTCCAAGGAAGTTCATGTTATTTTATTGGAAGATATTATCAAATTTAATCTCCCCTTTATCTTTTCCTACTTTGGTTTTGACGAGTTCAACGCTCACGCTTTCAAAATTACACGAGATGCGGAGTTTGACTTAGACAACGACATCAACACGACCATGGCAGACAAGATTGCGAAAGCTGTAAAAAACCGACGAAAAGGTAAGCCCACACGTTTTGTTTATGACAAAGACATGGATGACCAATTGGTCGAATATCTCACAAAGAAATTAAATTTTTCGAAAAAAGACAGCATCATTCCTGGTCAGAAAATCCACAATTTCAAACATTTTATGGATTTTCCCGATATCTTCCAAAAAAGAACTACTTCAAAAGAACGCACTTCTTTCCTACATCCGTTGTTCAAGGGACAACGGAGAATTACGGATGTTGTTATAAAGCAAGATGTTCTACTATCCTTGCCCTACCATACTTTCGGTCCGGTGATAGGTCTGCTGCGTGAGGCGGCAATGGATCCCGATGTGCTCTCGATACAAATTACGGCCTATCGTCTAGCTCAGCATTCAAAAATAGGCAATGTGTTGATCAATGCTGCTCGTAATGGCAAAGATGTGACCGTGATGCTGGAGCTCAGGGCAAGATTTGATGAAAAACACAACTTGGAATGGAAAGAACGGTTTGAAACAGAAGGCGTGAAAGTACTCGTGGGTATTCCAAACAAAAAGGCACACGCTAAGCTTTGTGCCATCAAAAAGCAGATCGGTGATAAAACTATTTCATACGGCTTCGTTAGTACAGGGAATTTTAATGAAAGAACAGCGCGATCATACGGAGATTATTGCCTCATGACTAGCAAGAAGAGTGTTATGGTCGATATCGACAAGGTCTTCTCGGTGCTGAAAACAACCAAAGAAAATCTTAGTCAAACGCTTACGTCTGGAAAAAGCCTCTTGTTTTGTCCGACCGACATGCGAAATACCATACTCGCTTATCTCGATACTGAGATTGCAGAGGCTTGGGCCGGCCGGAAAGCACATGTCATTATCAAGATCAATTCATTGAGTGACAAAATAGTCATCAAAAAGTTATATGAAGCAGCTACTGCCGGAGTCAAAATAGAAATGATCGTGAGGAGCATTTATTGTGCGGTGAATCAAGAATCGTTTAAGATACCTATTCATGCAATCAGTATCGTCGATGAATATTTGGAACATGCCCGGGTTATGTATTTTCACCATGCCGGAAAAGAACATCTTTATATCTCCTCTGCGGATTGGATGACACGTAATTTCGATCATCGAATTGAAGCTGCAGTGCGTATCTTTGATAAACAGATAAAAGCTGAATTGATTAAAATGCTGAAAATCCAATTAAAGGATAATGTGAAAGCTCGAATACTTAATAGTGCATTGGATAATACTTATGTAACGAATGAGAACCCAGCGTTTAGATCCCAAATTGAATTATTTCGTTTCCTAAAGAAATATAATTATACACATTAATTTTTTTATTGCGCTAATTTTTTTAGTATTTTTATGCTTCAATGGAAGAAAAGAAATACATAAAAGGCCGTGGAGCACAATATAATCCGCACAACAAGTTCAAAAAAGATACTTACGGGCAGTATCACGTAGAGGGTATAGATGAATGGGAGGAAGAAAATAAGAAAACGATATTTATCCCTTCTTTAGCTAAAACTTTTGTCCATAAGGTCGATAGTCCTGACGTAGGAATGATGTATTCGGCAAATCCCTATCAGGGATGCGAACATGGATGTATATATTGCTATGCCCGCAATTCCCACGAGTACTGGGATATGAGTGCGGGCTTGGATTTTGAACAAAAAATCATCGTCAAGTCTAATGCTGTAGCGCTCTTTCAGCAATTCATTTCGAAGAAAAATTGGGATTTTGAACCTATACATTTGTCAGGAAATACAGATTGTTACCAACCTGCCGAGCGAAAATTTCAATTGACCCGCCAGATTCTTCAGGTAGCATTAGCACATCAACAGCCGATCAGCATCATCACCAAGAATAGCCTTATTCTCCGAGACACGGATATACTGGCTGAATTGGCAAAAAAGAATCTTATCAAGGTATTTCTATCGGTAACTACATTGGATGAAAAGACAAGACTTAAGCTGGAGCCGCGAACGGCGACAGCCCAACAGCGGTTAAAAGTCGTTGCTGAGCTAAGTCAGCATAATATCCCCGTGGGCATCAATATGGCACCTATTATCCCTGGTTTGACGGACCATGAGATCCCGGCTGTGCTCCAAGCCGCAAAACAACACGGTGCACTTTGGGCTAATTATATTATTGTACGACTAAATGGACAGATCGGTGCTGTTTTCAAAGATTGGGTACACGCTTCTTTTCCGGAGAGAGCCCAAAAGATATGGCATGGTATCCAAAATTGTCATCATGGACAGGTCAACAATTCAAATTTCGGCGAACGTATGCGAGGAAATGGAAAGACGGCTGAGATTATTCGAGATAGTTTTAGGTTGCATTGTGCAAAAAATCAGCTAAACTTAACTTCATTCGAGCACGGTAGACCTAAGAAAATGAATAAAAACACTATTCAATTATCCTTGTTTTAAAGCTTTATCACAGTTAACAGCGATATTTGTAAAAAAATGTTAAAAAAACAAACGTTTTTTAGCATTGGCATGGTGATTGATATATGTGAAGTACATAATTTCATATTTAGGTTAATAATTGGTTTGGTTAAAAATCCTGAAGTTCCCAGCTTCAGGATTTTTTTGCTTTCAGTTGTTCCTGGCTATTTGATAGATATAGATTCGAAAACAATGTATTTATAACGATCGAACTCATAAAGTACACCGATATTTCGTTTATTCAAGAAAACCATATCGCAATAGGCTGTGTAAGATCCTTTATATCCTTCAGAAGCTTTGGTGATGATTTGGTTAAAATACCAAGACTTACCTTTATCCTTGCTTAATCGTAACGTCAGGTTATCTCTTCGAAGTGTATCTGCTGCATTACACACCGCCAATAGAAATTTTCCTCTTTTTAGTTGTTTGGATACGGTTGCTCCTTGATTAACAGGATCAGGAAGATTATTGTCATAATATGTAGTATCCCAAGTAACCCCGCCGTCTGAGGAATAGGATACTATCCTTCTTTTGACATTGCCCTGCTGGTTACGGCTATTCATGTATACCTCTGTAGGAGAGATTTGAGCGGCCATACTTTCATTGCCTCCCTCGAATGGGATAGTCGAAGACAACTTAAATGTTTTTCCATGGTCATCGGAATAGTAGGCATGGACTTTATAATCTTTGCCTTGCGGTAGCGGTTCACCTTTAGAATGGTTTGCAGCGATGTAGATACGTCCTTTATAGGGGCCGGTAACAAATTGAAATCCTTGCCCCGGCGTATTGGCATAGGCACGCCAATCTTCTTCAAATTGATAAGCACTATTATATTTTGGCGCATTAGGCTTATGTATTTGAGCCGTAATATTGACCGGTGGGGACCAAGTCTGCCCATCATCTATACTTGTGATATACCAGGCTTCACGAATTCCTCCCCCCTTGCGAACCTCTCCTTCGTGATTATCACCGGTATTATAGAACAAAAACAGTCGACCATTTTTATATTGTGGATCTAACAAGTCTAACACAGGAGCAGCATTTCCAGCTTGTAAAGCGCCGTTATCAACCGCAGTATAAAGACCACTCCATGTTTTCCCATGGTCCTTGCTGATTTTATAAACGATATCTACATTTCCGAAATCTTTGGCGTCGTCTACGCGTCCTTCGGCAAAGGCTAGTACAGTACCGTTCTTAAGCTGTACCATAGCCGGAATGCGGTAACTGGCATATCCATCTTGTCCGGATTCAAAAACTACTGTCCGCTGTTGGCTAAATCCCATCAAGCCCAGTGAGAGGAGGAAAGTTATTAATATAGTTGTCTGTTTCATTTTTTGTTCAAATAATTCTTTAATAATAAATAACAATACCACTCTTGTCTAGGCAAATGAAATGGGCCTTTAAACAGGTTACCTTTTGCCGTTTGACTAATGGTATTATCATAGTTGAGGTATCCAAACCATTCTCCATGTTCTTTATCATGAAAGCTCGCGTATGCGTACTGCTGGATGCGGTCGTGCATATCCAGATATTTATCGTCTTTGGTTAAGCTATAGGCCAGCAAACAAGCAATAATTGTTTCATTCTGCGGCCACCAAAACTTCATATTATGCCAATACTCCTGCACTGGATTGTCAAACACATCCAGAAAGTACTTTATTCCCCCATAGATGGAATCCCAGCCCCTCTCCCACATATAATCCAGCATTCGACAACCTAATTCGATAAGACGTGGATCATTGTTTCTGTATTTCGCCTCATGTAGGATAAACCAAGCTCCCTCAATAGCATGACCAGGATTCAACGTCCGACCATCTATAGTGTCCACTATTGTACCATCTAACGCAACCTGTTCCATTACGCACCGAATATCGTCTTTTACGAAGTTAGATTCTATTTCATGGATGAGCTGCAACATATAGTCATCATAATCCCTTATCCCTAGATTTTCTCGAAGCTGTTGAGCGGTATTGAGCATAATCATTGGAACTCCTATTCCTTTCATCGGCCGGGTATTATAAAATTTACCGGGCAATTGTAACTCCCCGGAGACATATTTCCTGCATTTTTCAAATAGGTTGATAGCTTCCTGACATATAGCATCATCATTTGTTAGCTTTGCATAAGCTGCAAAAGCAATCACAGCAAACGTCTCTGAAAAGAAATAACGTCTTTTTCGAATTGGATTCCCTTCTCGTGTTACATGGAAAAACATACGTCCGTCTTCATCAAAGCACTTGCTTTTGAGAAATTCATACCCCAAGCGTGCCCCCTCTCGCCATTCTTCGCGATATTCAACGGTATTACACAGTGTAGCAAGCAACCAAGTTGCCCTTCCTTGGATCCAAACAGCTTTGTCTGTATCGATCAATCTTCCGTCCTGATCGCGCATCAATAAAAAACCGCCATACTCTTTGTCGTAGCTTCGGGGAAACCAGAACGGGATGGTATCTTGGAGCAGCTGGCTCTTGTAGAAGCTTTCTAATTCTTGCAAATGTGTCAACACATTCTTATGTTCTTTTATCATTGTAAATCAATTTTAAATGTGGATATTGGAATTAAATTCTCATTATAAATATTAGCGTGGGTATAGGGTTGATAGGCATAGCGCAACTGGACAAAAGAAGATAAATCTCCGTCAATATGTACGTATATCCTATTACCTTTTAGTTCAGCTCGTATATTATCCCTTATCCTCCCTAATTTATCGACCAGTTCGAATCCAACAGGAGCACTTCTGTCTCCGGCCACCTGAAATGCCTTCACATGTCCAAAATGCAACAGGAAGCCATCTTTCTTTCTTGAAAATCCGATTAGCCCTGGCGGCAATAGATTTTTGGAACGGTCATATATCGTTGCTCGGACAGCTTGGCTCAACCGTAGACCAATCGGATATTTGTTAGTTGGATGTACGTTTAGCGAGTCACCAACGTCATAACTCGGCACCATCCACGCCCGATCTACCTTCGTTTCCAACTCACGTTGGCTATTCCTGAAATTTGGCCATGACGGTCTGTTTATACCCGACAGCTGTACATAATAGAAGGGTAATTCGGGATTCGCCCATGCTTCTCGCCATGACGTCAACAGCATAGGAAAAAGGAGTTCATGTAATTCCACATTATGGGCATTACTTTCCCCCTGATACCACAATATTCCACTGATCCTGAAATCTTTCCACCGGTCTATTCCAGCTTCAAAATTATAAGCAGGTTGGTAAGGATGTCGGGGATTTTTTATCAAGCTATTCTTCAAGTTCAGCGCAGCTCTTATCCGGCAAAAATCCTGTATAAAATCAGACGATAGCCAATTATGGATATACCCTGCCGTAATCGGATTATGTTCCAACGTCCTTCGGTCAATCCAAGATTCGGTGTTCGAACCGCCTACGGCCATTTCAATAACTGCCAAAGGCACATCCGGGAGCTGCTCAGACAACGCATCCAAAAAGGCTACTCCTATCGCCGAGTAGTTTTGTGCCTCAGAGGTTTGGAGATCCGTCCATTTTCCTTCAAAAAAATCCAGCCTATTTGTTCTTGCCAGAACGGTAGTATCCCACGACACCTTGTTTGTCTCTGCCAATGCCTGATTTTTAAAATAGCGGATATGTTTGGGCCATATCTTATGTTTTTGTTTGCGGACCTGTGTCGTGTCAAACTTGAGTTCGAAAGCCATATTCGATTGACCAGAAGCAAAGTAAACATCACCAAAATAAACCGAATCAAGGTGGATTACTCCATTTCCATTGCTAATTTCAAAGGCATATGGGCCGCCAGCCTGCTGTGCCGGAATGGTTACGCTCCAGCAACCTAACGAATCTACTTCACTATGAAAACGGTTTTCATTAAATAACAAATCGACCGCCGAAAAAGCCTTGCCTTTACCCGTCAACTTTATCACTTGCCCTCGTTGCAACACCATACCTGAACCGAATATCGCGTCCACGGACAGCTCATAGTCGGGTGCTATCAAGTGATGAAAGATAGTCTGGGCAATGATTTGTGTACCCTCTACATTGGGATGAAGAAAGTCGTCAAACAGATCTATCCGATTGTGCAACGGTTGTCTGAGATCTATCAGAGGGAGTTTTCTCGCCTTGCTGATACTTCTTATTTGCTTTTGTATAGTATCATACCAGTCACGTGTGCCTGAAAGAAATCTCTTGTGTCCGCTAAAAATAGGTGTGTTAATGCACACGTAGACCTGCTTCGCTTGCGCTTGCTGAAAATAGCTATCAATTAATTTATTATAATCGACAACAAAGTCGTCGCCAACGTTGGGCCAGTTTCGGGGATCCGTATCATTCAGTCCTAGTGAAATGATGACAATATCCGGTTTGAATGCCAGAGATTGTGTATACTTCTCGGATTGGATATACGGTTTATGCCCCTCAAACAGCAAAGTCGAACCGCTTACACCAAAATTTCGAATCTCATACTTATTTCCGAGATATTGCTGCAATACACTGGGATAATCTTTTCCTGCAGGTAGCGTTAAAGCTTCGGTGACCGAATTGCCCACACAAGCTACTTTGATCCGCTCCTGGGCCGAGGAAATAAAAAAAGACAGTAGAAAAGCAAAGCAAATAAGTACTCTATATTTCACGGACTTTCGGTTTTAAGGTCAGCAACTGAACAACAACAACAAACAACACGATAAAGGCCAACAAAGCAAAGTCGCTCCCCAAATCCCCTTCTTCTGCAGAGGCGCCCAATATGTTGGTGATCAAGGCGCCGGACAACACACCTACAAAATTCATGATACCATAGGCTGTTGCCCGATGTTCTTTGTTCACAAACTGACATAGAATGGGCATATTGTTGGCATCAAACATACCAAAACCTATTCCAAACAGCATCCCTGCACCGACGATAGCCCATACCTGATGGCCAAATCCGATAAGCAGTATGGAGGGTACAGTGAGTAGCAATCCAATCGCACTTGTGTAAATCCGACCTCTTATATTTTTAATCACCCATTTGTCCGAAAGGATTCCGCCTAAAATAACACCAATGAAAGACGAGGCCGCTATGGTAATCGTCGAGAGAGGTCCGGCTGTCGACATCGGTAAGTGGAGATTCTCGGCAAAGAGTGTCGGTAACCAGTTTTTAGTCGCCCAACCCGGCAAGCTTGGAATAGCAAAATAAAACAGAATAACCCAAAATGATATATTGCTGAGTAACAGTCCCAGTACTTTAAAAATACTTTGCCTATCCCGAGGAGTAACATCTTCTGTAGCCGACCTAAAACGATTGGGAACTTCCTTTAAAGTCAACAACAATACAAATGCATAGACTACACCAATCAGCCCAAAGACCTTAAATACCACATGCCAAGAGTGGTCTTCCGCTATAGTCGCTCCAAATCCACCTAAAGCTTGGCCCATATACAATCCGGTCATGTGTATGCCAATGGCCAATGAACGGGTTCTATCACTGTGATAGTCTGCAATTAATGCCAGGGCGGCAGGTATATACATAGCCTCGCTAACCCCCATGATACTACGTAAAATCATTAGTTGGGTTAGGTTTGTCGAAAAACCCATCAATAAAGTTACGGCCGACCAAACAAATAGGCTGAATACGATGACATGTTTTCTATTGAACCGATCCGAAATCAGACCCGAAATGGGGCTCATAAATGCATATATCCACAAAAAAACCGCCATTAAGTTGCCGAAAACGCGTGCACTCTCCAATTCTGTAATATCGATTTGCATCGCAGGACGTAAAGTGGATAGGATTTGCCTATCCATATAGTTGAGTAAAGCCACGAACCAAAGTAAGGCAACCACTACCCACGCGTATCTGGATGTTTTTTGTATCTGCTGCATATCAGGTTATTTTTGCTTTACTATTTCACCAATGTATATTTTATCCGTTCGGACCCCTGCTTTGATCTCTCCACTAGGGATCGCAATAAAATTGCTATCCAGACGAATAGCCGTTGTAGTTACCGGCATATCAAAAGGAAAGTCGGTTTCAAGTGTTTTCCAGGTTTCATCACTGGTGTCATACATCAACTGCTTTTTACTAAATCCGGGATGATTAGCTTGCAAGCTATTCTTGCGCTGTAACATGCTGTCCTTTTGTGCTGTATCTTCTTCCGTCGCTGCCTGCAAAAGCAATTCCTCTACCTGATGATAGGTTTGGGCATTATCGCCTCCAAGAAAAAGAATATCATTCTTATAGTTTATCCCTACTGCCGCAGCGAGTGGTTCCGGTAGTTTTGCTGTGGCAGATATAGCATTATATTCTATATCAAACCGATACACCTCCTTACTGAAAGGGCTTGTTTCACCTTCAACCCGTGATCTTCCGCCCAGAATATACACATCTTTCCCCACAGCTACGACTACCGTATTACTGATTTTATGGGGTAATTGCTGCACCTTTTCCCAAGTATCGCCGCTTCGGGTATCCAATCTCAAGACCTCATCCGAAGTAGATGTCTTGGTTTCGCCACCAATCAAGTACAGAACCTGATCCAGACAGACCAACCCGGCACTACTGATACCGTCTGGTAACGCGGGCAAAGTATCAATAGCTAAACGCTGGTCCTCGTCAACACGCAATACATAAGTACCGTTGTGAAAGCCGTCCTCATTTTCGCCTCCAACTACATATATCTTGTCGCCATCCGAATAACACGCGGCGTAAGCCAACGAAAAGGGCAGTCGATAAGCATTTTTATACGTCAATGTCTGATTCTGCCAGGTATAAAGAAAGATATCTTTATGGTATTTCTTATGTCCACCTTCCCAAGGTCTTTTGTCAGGGAAGTTTGCTCCTCCACCAATTAAGACATATTTCCCTATTACCCCCACTAACGGTCCTGCCAACCCCAAATGTGGCTTTCCCAAACTATCTTGTGGCAAATCCACCGTTTTCCAATCTATTTGGACTGTATTCTCTATATCGTACTTACACGAATTCACTAATTGTATCATCAGGCAACTTATCAATATGGTAAAACCAATCCGCATTATTTAGATTTGAAATTTTCAAAACCTAAAGATTTGGCTTCCTCTGAAAACAGGACATATTCTTCGGTAGACATATTATGTACAGGAAGCCTAAAGTTGCCACAGTCCAACCCCAGCAATTTCATATAAAATTTGCCGGTAGAGATTCCACCGTACTTACCTAGTAGTGTAATAAAGTCTATTGATTTCTGCTGAAGGGACCTCGCTTTTTCAACATCTCCGTTTTTATACGCTGCTATTAGTTCATTGTACAAAGGCGCTAGATAATTAAAGGTACTACCTACTGCTCCCTTAGCACCTAACACAAGTGCGGACAACATATTCTCATCCCGTCCCCACAGCATGTCGTACTTCCCTCCTTGAAAGTTTAAACACGATAAAAAATCCATAAAATCCTCATGAGTATACTTTATGCCGACAAAATTTGGACACTTGTCGTCAACTTCTTTCAATAGGTCAATCATCGGAAAGTTTACCCCACTAAGCACGGGTATATGATAGTAGTAAAAAGGTGTATTTGGACATGCGCTTGCCACTTCTTGACAAACTTTTGCCAAATATTGTACATTTCGAGGTTTGAAATAGAAAGGTGCAGTCAATGACACAGCATCTACTCCGATCTCCTCGGCTTTAGCGGCCAACATCTTACATTCTTTCAGGTTAGTTCCGCCTAAAAACATGATCAATTTAAATGCAGTGTTGCCCTTCGACACTTCCCTCCATTTCTCCATAACGGCTACTTTTTCGTCAAAAGTCAACGAAACCCCTTCGCCAGTAGATCCACAAATAAATGCTCCACTTACCTTATTCTGCACCAATGTTTCATAGTATGCCGGTATTAATTCCAGATCTATTTGATCATCGTTACCAAAAGGTGTAAAAGGTGCTGACACTAATCCTATAATATGCGCTATCTTCATCTTTTTCTATATATTTTGTTTCGTTTATTAATATTATTGTTGAGGGGCAGTTTATTTCGGTTGTTTAGTTTACATTGAACCAATAATCCTTATCCAGTATTTCTTTTGGTATTGTAATCACGTCTAGCCGCATCCAATTATACCCCCGTACAGAAGTGCGGGTAAAGCCCTGTGTATCGGCGCTTTCAAATACTACAGCAAAATCCCCATTATTTAATTGCGTGATACAGCTGTAGCCTGCGGCTTTATTAAACAAAAGCTGTTGATTATTCCAGGTCAGACCGCCATCAAGACTTCGGTAGATCATGAAGTTAGATCGATTGTCCGTAGTACTCGTAACCGAACCGCCAGCAGGTCCAGTATAGAAAAGTACACTATCCTGTCCCCATATACTGCCCTGACATCCACCAGAGACACTTCGTAATGCAACATCCAGCTCAAAGTTTGTCCAACTTATTCCTCCACTCTCACTAAATGCTCGATATCTGGTCGCATCGCCCCTACGGTTATAAATCAATGTATTATAAGGTGATTCAGCGATCTGAAACTCTCCTCCGTCGGACATTTCCTGTCCCAGTGCCCATGTCGTTCCATGATCGTCGCTGTACAAAACTCTATTCCGCGTCGTCGATCCATTATACACCCGGATTGGCACAATGAGACGATCGGCATAATCACTGTTGGCACTCATCTGTATACCCGATCCGGGACCAAATCCATTGATATTGAAACTATTGGGAATAATACCGGATGTAACATCCTGCGGAGCAGACCAGGTCGCGCCGTTATCGTCCGAATAAAGCAACCATGCCGTATTGTCTTGCATAGAGACATCGCCCGCAGGCCATCTACAGGCAAATAGAAAAATACGTCCTGTAATTTTATCCACTGTTGCTACGGGATCCATGAAAGCATTGCTGCCATCTGACAATAAGACCTCCATGGCAGACCAGGTTGCACCATTATCCTTACTGATTTTCAATACCAGATCTGTTGGACTTTTATCCCCCCAGCTTACCTTACGAGCTTCACAAAATAATAGTAAATCTCCGTTTTTTGCGGTGATAAGTGATGGGATCCGATACGAATGAATTCCATCAATACCTGCCGTAAACGCATTGTAGATTTCTACATTTTCCAAAGGAATGTTATGTGCAGCCGGATATTTTATGATCGATGGTGACGTGAGTATATCTTTGTCCTGCGAACAGGATATATGAGTTGAGCAAAATATGCTGACTAGCGATAAGGCTAAAATGTTTCTTATTTTCATCTTGTTTCGTTTTAAATACTATTGCACAATCCGTTGATTAACCACTACATTTCCATGAATAGTTCCGTGGTGGTTGTTTTGCACGCTATTCTCTAAAGTAGATCCGGATATATCTTCAAAATCCCATTCGACTATAAGGTTAGGAATGTCCTCCGCTTTTAAAAGAGATTTGTCTTCCATAATTTCCTCCTCCGACAATGTCCTTTTATACACACGAATATTATCCATTGCTCCTTTGAATCGAGAAGTAGAAGTTGCATTCTGCGTCCCGACAAAAAAATCAGCCGTCGGTATCGATAAGTCCTGATCTGTTTCCTTGATATTGATATCGGAAGACGTATTGATATGTATGCCATCTAAGTATATCTTACATATTTTCTGAGCACCGCTTTGATCATAAACAAATGTTACATGATGCCATTGATTGTCATTAATAGAGGTGTTAGTAGGAGCGTATGGTGTTCCAAGAGCGCTGGTTTCCTTACTTCTTAGATTGACGGCTAACAAACCTGCTCCATTGGCGTATACTTCGTAGCCTATGGTATTTCTTTTACAGATAAACCGGGAGCCGTTGTGTGCCGATACCCTGACCCAGAATGTGATCGTCATACTTTCTCCGGCATTGATATCCAGCTCGGCCTGGTGAGGAACTTGTATAAAGTTTGTCGTGCCGTCAAACTCCATATAGGTCGACACTTTCGGTTTGTCGCCTTCCAATTTGTCCGACAGGATACCAGCTAATTTTTGTGTACCAGCAGCATTGAGTTTATCGCCATTGAAATACTGCGGGTCAATTGCTCCGCCAGTCCCCGCAAAAACCGCATTGATATCCATATAGGTCAACTTTTCCTTGCCATTTAAGTAATTGGACAACATTTGATTAAGCTGGTCATAGACAGCGTGATATGTTGTATTTGCAGGCGTTTTCAACAGTGATAAATAGGTCACCTCCGCTCCCGATAGGTTATACTGTTGCCCTTCGATCAGGACTTTCAGCAGGTTGAAGGTCGCTGTCACACTTTTACCAGCTTGGAGTTCACTTTCACCTATGTACAAAAATACCTGCCTTGGATTATATGGCATGACAATACGGCTTGAATAAAATTGTACAGCGTCCGCAATAATATTTTCGATAGATCTATTATAAATGATATCATCGTCAAAATAATCCTGCACATCCGGCCAATTCGTGAATAGGGAGTTGCCCAATAATACAACTTGTCCCACCTGAATAGGGTGCTCCTTATCCCAGGCTTCATACTGTTTGACCTGTGCTAAGTAGGGTTTATACGCTTCAGGTACTACGATGGTATCCACCGGTTCGGGTGCCAATGCCGTATCCCTTATCGGCGCGGTACCCTCATAGAATGAGGTCTTTTGACAGGCCGTATATACGACGGCTAGTGCTATCATCCCTATATGTAGTAGCTTCTTTAAACTTTTCATAATATACTGATTTACTTTTTATAACCATCTGTTTGCTCCAGTAAAGGATCAGAATTTAATGTCGTTCTGCTGATCGGAAGTAACAATTTATGTATGCTGCCTTCCGAGATATAAGTTGGGTTGATATTTTTCAATACATAGTCATCCCCTGCTCTGCGCAATGCCCACCAGAGTTTACCTTCCCCTATAAATTCACGGAGATACTCTTCCAATATTGCGTCCATATTTTGTGTTTCGCTTCCGTTTACAAATACCGGATATCCTGCTCCATAAGCACGTAGACGTATAGCGTTGATCTCATCAGCGGGATTTTCGCCAAGCTTTGTCTTTGCTTCTGCTAATAACAAGAGCACGTCTGCAAATCGGTATATAGGATAATCGTTGTTATAAACCCGTAGTCCCTCATACACATTGCCTATATATTTGGTTAGCATGACACCTATTAAAGGATAACCCGTTGTATTGGTATGCATGGTAGCGATACTGGAAGTTACGCGCTTGTCTTCCGGTGTTACATTTTTCAATTTGTTGATCATGGCTGTATTCATTCCTACTCGACTACCTGCTCCAGTAATACTAGGATAGAGCGTACCTACTAAGCCCGAGTTTGACGAATTCGCATTTAGCATAGTATTGTTTACCGCTGCCGCATTGATCATAAATAAGTTAAAAACTTTATTTTCTTCCTGGTCCCGTTCGTAATTAATGGCGAAGACGATTTCCTTATTATTGACCTTTTTGTCTGCGTTAAAGATATCTGCATAGTTATCTTGCAGGCCGAAGGAGGTGCTTGACATGGCTTTCACTTCCTCTAAAGCATTTTTTGCTATTATCAAGTCTTCCTCATTTTGTGTATGATGTGTATATTTCCAGATGTTTACATCGCCTTTCAAGATCATGGAAGCAGCCAAATTCCAATATACACGCCTTGGTGTAAAAGTGTTGTTATTCCCAAACAGGGTGATAGATTGCTCAATATCACTTTCTATCAATTCTATGACTTCTTCCTCTTCAGCTCTAGGTTTGTATAAAGCAGCCAAGTCATTTATAGCATCGACGACTTGATCTGTAATAGGTACTTTACCCCATGTCTTAAGCATGGTATAATAAACAAAGGCACGGAGACCATATACTTCAGCGAGAATTTTGTCCTTTTCTTCTTCCGGCAATTTGCTCTGTGGTATTAGCTTCAGGGCACGATTAAGACGAAATATCATTCCATAGAAACCAGCCCAATTACTCGCTACAACATTGTCTGCATCATAATTATGGGTGTAGTAATTCCGTAATCCGGCATCGGCATTCTCTAAAAAGAGTCCGTCTGCCCAAAGCTGTGAGCGCATTTCCCCCAAGTCAAAAAGGGCTCCATTGTACGTTCTGAACGAACTGTATAGCCCATAATAAAGTGTCCGGGCAGCTGCCGGGTCGTTTAAGATCAACTGCTCATTTAAACTGGTCTGTGGTACTACGTCCTCCAGTATTTTATTGCACGATACCTGGAACATACAAATAAATACCAAAACCATATATATAAACTTCTTCATCGTTACTAGTTTTTTAGGTTTTATAATGTAATATTTACGCCAAATGTCATCCTCCTTGGTAAAGGGAACCTGCCGGGATCATCTCCTCCTACTTCCGGTAACGTACCGTTATACTTCGTAAAGTAGGCTAAATTGGATCCTGAGATATAGGCACGTAGGCCCTTAATCCGGTTTTTTACCCATTGACGCAGAAGATTTTCATCGAGTTGATAACTCAAAGTGACCTCACGTAATGCCAAATAGTCTCCTTTCTGATAATAATTTGCCGCAGTACTGTAGTTGCCCCCATAATTGGCCCAATAAAACCGAGGCAATGTTCCGTTCGGTGTATATTCGGAGTAGGTGTATTTGACATCCACAGGCATATTCGCACTCCCCTGTGCTTGTGCCATTCCCCGTAACCAAGATTGGTCTATAATGACAAAGCCCAAAGCATAATCAAATTGTGTATATAGGCCCAAGCCTTTCCATGTCAGGTTACTATGAAAGCCTCCTTGTATAGTCGGAGTCGTCCTACCCACATACACACGATCATACGAGTCGATCACATCATCTTCATTAACATCTCTCCAACGAGCGTCGCCCAAAAACTTTAATGTTTTGTTGGAATATCCCAAGTTACTGTTGTACAAGAGAATGTCCTTATCCAGCTGTTCTTGGGTAGTATAAATACCATCATAGACAGGCGCCCAGACCTCATCCAGCCCTACTCTCCTTCCTTCATAGAGGCCACCTACCTGCTCATACGTCGATGACTTCGGATTCCAGACTTCTGTCGTACTTTGTCGGTTGCCGTCCAAACCATTATCTGGCAACTCTACAACATAGTTTTTCACATGCGTGAATGTTCCGCCCAGCCGCCAGTTAAAGCCATTTACATTTCGCAAGGCATAGATTTGCGTTTCTAGCTCTATCCCTTTATTTCGTAGTTGCCCCAAATTGGTTGTATAATTGCTGAAGCCTGTCCAAGATGGAATACCCAAAGATGCCACCTTATTGTATACATCCCTTATGAAATAATCCACATTGAAATTTACCCTATTATTGAACAGACCTAAGTCAACACCAAAGTTTGTTGCTGATACCTTCTCCCATTTTAGAGCAGTATTGACAAATCCTGCTGGACCGACACCTGCATTTCCATCATAAGTCCCGACATTTCCGAAAGGAGCATCAGTCACGAAATAACCCACAGAGTTGACACTACCGTTTTGTCCCCAGCTGATACGCGGTTTCAGGTTACTGATAATATCGGACAATGAAGACTGTTGGAAAAAGTTCTCCCGATGTATATTCCATCCCAAAGACATACCAGGGAAATAATCGAATTTATTGTCGCTCAATCTGGAAGTGCCGTCATAGCGGAGATTCATGGTGAAAAGTATTCTATCATCATAATCATAGTTAATCCGGCCTAGGCCGGATACCATGCGCTCCCATTGACTGAAAGCCGAACTAGGAACCCCTACGGCTTCCGTCGATGCTGACAGCCAGGTTATAAAATCCGTAGCTGCTCCCATAGCAGACGCAGATGCCGTATAATGGCGGTATTCAAAATATTCCCCACCCACCAAAGCATTCACGTTATGACGGCCGAACGAATTCGAGTATTGTAAAAAACTGTTTAAGGTGTACTGTTGGGTTTTATTTCGACCAAAAGAAGCGTTGCGGGTCGTAATCATATCACCCCTTGAGCCATTCTGATAAGCTTTTGTAAATGCATCGGTTTCGTTAAACCGAAGGAAGCCATTTGCATTACCTACGAGTTTTAAATTCTTGAGAATAGCATATTCAACATTCAATCCTCCTGAAAATCTGTTTTCGCCAGTTTTATTGTAATAGATATCGTCGAAATATAGAGGACTGCCTATTCCCGTTGCATCTCCTCCGGGTAATGGTTCTTCTGTCTCGTCATGATACAAACGAAGTGTGGGTGCAGCACCACCGAAACGCTGTATAACACCCCCAAGATTGCTTGTGCTGGAGGCGGCGACATACGACGGCGTAGCTGAGACGTTATAAGCGGCTAGATTCAGGTTGATCGATAGGTCTTCGTTAACTTTCAACCCACCATTGAAATTTATATTATTCCGCTTCAATTTGGAACCAATGACCATTCCTACATCCTTCACGGTACCTATCCCCAAGTTAAAATTGGAAATATCCGATCCACCTGAAAAATTGATGTAATGTTCATTGTAATTGCTGGACTGTAAAATCAGATCCTCTAGTTGCCGTTGGCTCACACCTTTATATACGATGCTATCGGCGAGATGCGGTTGTATAGGGTTGCGATCGACCAACAGGCTCCAGCCCTCCTGGCCAAGCAGGTACCTATTTTGATCGGTCAAGATCTGCGTTGTATATTTTCCGTCTGGGAAAGCATAAGACGAATTGGTCGTCCAACCCCACGAGGCAGAATTCATTTGATTCGCTGTACTAGTAGCCTGACTGGCATTCCCATCCGCAATATTCGATTGATATCGACTTGCAATTCCCTGTCTGTTCCAGATGATATAGTCTTCAGCACTTAAATATTCTACCGGATTTCGCCTCACATAATTGTTGGCATGTTTTAATTGGTACTCTACTTTAGTTGACCCTTTTCGTCCTTTTTTTGTCGTCACCAATACCACACCATTGGAAGCTCTCGCACCATATATAGCCGTCGACGCTGCATCTTTCAAGAGATCGATAGACTCGATATCACTCGCATTTATTCCATATAAACTGGGGACGATGACTCCATCTACAACATATAATGGTGTACCTGTTCCATTAAACTCTGTTCCTCCACGAAAGGAGATCGTCGGAGAAGCACCGGGCTCGCCAGTAGTTTGTTGCACACGCAGTCCCGAAACTGTCCCCTGCAAAGCCGTCGCAGCATTCGTATTAGGTGCGGATAGCAGAGCTTCTTTATTGACGCTCGATATCGATCCAGAAAGTTTAGAACGTTTTTGAGTTCCATAACCTACGACAACCACATCATCGATCAACACGTTTTGAGATACAAGTTGAATACGGTTATTACTCAGCGATTGGACAGCATAAGATAATGTCTCATACCCCATATAGTTCAATAAAAGCGTGTCCCCAATGTTCCCTGTTATTCGGAAACTTCCGTTTTCATCCGACATGGACTGGCTCGAATTCGTACGATTCTGCACCGTAACGCCCGGAAGTGTCTCATCAAGACTATTGACCACATATCCGGTTAAAGTGGTCTGTGCATAACTTATTGTCGTTAGCAACATCAGACCGAATAAAAAAATTAATTTACCTTTTATCATAATTAGTTTTATTATCTTTACAAAATACAATTCGGTATTATGTATAACATAATGCAAGTATATAGAGTTATTTTTAGTTATCAAAGAAATTTTTAAAAAAATTTATAAATGAGTTATAGTATCGATACCACCAGCCTTGTGGATAAAGTAGAAGAAAAGCTTATTGAGTTAATTGCCAACAACAACCTTTCTGTGGGAGATAGTTTACCTAAAGAATTAGAACTGGCTGAATTGTTTGGTGTAAGCAGAACAGTCATCCGGGAAGCGTTACTACGGTTACGTACTATGGGGCTCATCGAATCTAAAAAGCATAAAGGTGCTGTACTCGTAAATCCTGATGTCATAAATCCAATAAGACGGATTTTAAAACCTCATATTCTATTACCACAAACCTTAAAGGAGATTTTCGAACTTCGGTTAATTATAGAAGTCGGCCTTGCAGATTCAATCATTGCAAGGATTACCGAGGCCGATATCCAAGAATTAGAAGAGATTATTCAAGGCGAACCCGAACATCCCGATCAAATGCTATTCGAGATAGATCATGAGATTCGCTTCCATGGAAAGCTCTACGAAATCACCAGAAATCAGACTGTTATGGATTTTCAAAAATTGCTGATTCCAATTTTTGAACATGTCCATAAAAGTAATATTGTAGACATTGTGACACCTGAGGAAAATTTTATTTCACATAAACAGTTGCTTCAGATTATCAAGAAGCAAGATGCGGATGCACTAAGAGAAGCTATGCGCAAACATTTGTCCATACACTTTAAAAGGATATTCAGGGCTTGATTGTAAGAGCTATCCAGTAGCCCTTACAATTTCCGCCGACTTGCTTAACTTTCTGTCTTGGGCATTTACTAGCCGCTCCATCATGCGAAGGTTACTATCGCTAAGACGTAATGCAGCATCGACCCATATTTCTGTGATATCGAGCAACTCCTGCTTCGTCAATGGATTTACGCACTGTTTGGCTCTTTGAATAGCTTGAAACGAGTTTTTCGAACGATTTGTTTTACTCACCCAATCCCGTAATGCCTGCTCCCCCTCTCCTTCTTCAGCGAGTACGTCCACCACACCCATTTCATATAACTCCTCCGTAGTATAAATCTTGCCTGATTGTATCATCTTTTCGGCTGCACGCAATCCTATACGGCGTGCAAGGAAGCTGATCGCCCCCATGCCCGGAAATAGATTGAACATCACTTCAGGAAATCCACCTAAACCTCCTTTTTCTGCAATGAGCACATGGGCACACAAAGCGGCCTCAAAGCCACCCCCTAACGCCTGCCCCCTGAGGAGAGAAATAGAAGTAATCGGTGATTGCATATCATAGAAAGTCCATAGATTTTCGATACAGAGATGTGCATACTCCAACAACTTGTTCCTTTCCTGCTTCTCTATTAATTCTTTGAATGTTGCCAGATCTCCACCTAGGTTGAACACACCTTCGACATCAGATGCCAATACCATATAGTTGGTCGGGTGCTGTGAACGGACCTGCGGGTTAGCTTGGGCTGCTGCAACCTGCGTTTGATTCATGAGCAGCTCGCGCATGCAAGTCCGATTGAAACATGGTCGTGGATGAGGTTGCATAAATAGCCAGGTAATTCCGAATTCGGGTTCGTAATGGACGCGCACTTGTGTAGAATGCACCGTACTTAGGGGATTGAAGTTTAGGGAGGTCTTCATAATAAATATTTAAGATTGTTTGTTTTTCAGCGGATAGATTTTCCGTGATAAAATTAGTGCAATCCTTGCTTTTATCCCCCACCCGTTCGGGTAGTTTTTATATATTCTCTGCTTTTTCTCGCTTTTTTGGGATAGCAATTAAGCAGAAACACCATGAATCTTGCTCACCGCTTGGGCGCGGTTATTGATATCCATTTTCAGATAGATATTACGGATATGAAATTTCACGGTGTTGGACGAAAGGTATAATGTTTCTCCAATTTGTTGATTGGTAAGTCCATTAGCGAGTAACTTAAGGACGTCGATTTCACGTTCACTTAATCCGAATTGATCCTGGAGTTGACCAAACGTATCTTGTTTCAAAGAAGTTTCAACATCTTCCACTTCATTTGTTGGCCTCTCTTTTAGGTAACGTTGAATTTCTTTGCGATAATACGCATGTTCTTTATGTAGTACCTTCACTCGATGAAGAATTCCTATACTTAAAACAAACATTTGTAGGATATTGGCAAATTTCAATTCACCGGGCATTAAATTCAAAAAATTCAATCCTATAAATCTAAAGATGAAGAAATTGAGTGTAAATATAAGAGACAATGTGGAGGCAAACACATAAAATCTAGCCTCAGTATGCTTTTTAAATCTTAACACAGCGACCAACCAGTAAAGACCCAACAACAACGGGAGTCCCATATTTCCTACTATCGAAGCTCCTGTCCAACCCCAAAAAATATAGACAAAAAAACAGCATGCCATGAAGATCAACACCGCTATACTCGCTCGACATACATAAACATATCTTTTGTCCAATTCTAAAAATTTTACCGAAAATAGGACACTTGCTACAGCAGCACCCCACATAACGGGCAGACTTGTATAGTTAAGCCATATAGCGTTACGACTTATCAAAACATACAGTCCATCGGCATACGCATACAAAAGTGTCACCATTAAGACCAACCCACTATAGTAAAGGAATTTAGGTTCCCTAAAGCTAAAATAGAGGATAATATTAACGAGCAATACGATTCCTGCAATGCCATAATAAATACCTAACTTTAATAAACTCAAGCTCTCCGTTTTATAAAAGTCGGTTTCTGTACTTACTGTAACCGGAAATAGAATTTCTTTTTTCAGCTGTGTTTTCAGCCATACCGTAGATGTGTTTCCTTCCACATTAAACCGTACATACCGTAAATAAGTGCTGTCCTTCTTTTTAAAATTATTTCCTTCGACACCTGTTGTAACGATTTCACCATGAATAGATTGATAGAAGAAGACGGAGTCTAAATGTGGATTTTTTATCGTAATGATTAGATCTTTATCCTGCTGTTTGTTATGTATATCCAGTCTGAACCAGTATACCCCTTTATTATAAAAAGGAAGACTGTTCTGTAAAGTGAGATATGTGAATGCCTGTTTCTCAATATTTGCCGGAGAAACAGTATCAGCAGTGGTGTAATACCAAGATTGCTGAAATGTAACCTGTGCAGATGATTTCAACGCCAACAACAAAAAAATAAAGCAAAAAATAAAGCAATAGTTTTTCAAAATAATGTTTTGTGATTCCCTAAAAATATCCCTATAACTCTACCGGATAATATACTTTACCCAGAGCCGCCATATCATCCAGGTTGATCTCTTCTTCGAATATACCAAATACCGCAGAACCAGATCCAGACATCGCCGCATATAAGGCTCCCCTTTCATAAAGGGTATGTTTGATTTTTTCAATTTTTGGGTATTTTTCAAATATCCCTAACTCAAAGTCATTGATGATATGATATTTCCACTCTTGTATAGGGAGATGAATGGCTCGCCGTAAATCGACTGTAGGTGTTTGCGGAATGATACATTGATAAGCCTCGGATGTAGAAATATGGATGTCCGGCTTAATGATGACGATATAGTACGTTGACAAGTCTACTTCTACTGGCTCAAAAGTAGTCCCTATACCTGAGGCAAAGACAGGTTTGTTTTCAATAAAGAAAGGACAATCGGCCCCTAGCTGTACCGCATAGGCGCTCAATTCCTCTTTGGATAGCCCTAACTCATTCATTTTATTGAGGAGCTTTAAAACATGAGCACCATCTGAAGAACCACCGCCCAGCCCTGCTCCTATAGGGATGTTTTTTAAGAGGTCAATCATGACCGGATTAATATCAAAATCCTGCTGTAAGAGATAATAAGCTTTCTCACCGATATTTTGGCCATCTGGAGGAATGTTGAGTCCTTCTGTACGGAACTGAAATACATCAGCGGTCGTAATCTCGATCACGTCATATAACTTCACCGGGTAAAATATGGTTTCGATATTATGGTAACCATCTTGCCGCTTCTCCGTGACCAGAAGCCCTAAATTAATCTTGGCGTTCGCAAATGTAAGCATAGTCCAAGGTAGTAATTATTCCATATATCTGTCAATACTTTGAGAAAAACGAATAAATCCTATCTTTGGATTTATATACCAAGAGAGCCATGCGAACAATTATAATATTCATTGCTTTGATTATTGCTTTCGTTTCTGTAACACCTACTCACGCACAAAGCATAATACGTGCCGGTACTCCCTTGGTACAACAATTTACCAAAAGCAACTACAATGCAGGAAACCAAAACTGGTCCATTACAGTTAGCAATGAAGGGATAATATATGCCGGAAATACAGAAGGCTTATTAAGTTTTGATGGTCAATATTGGAAATTACATCCACTGAAAAATCATTCGACGGTTCGTAGTGTAAAAGCTGCTAAGGATGGGAAAATCTACTCTGGGGGATACGGCGAATTTGGATTTTGGCAAAGGAAGAAAAACGGTGGCATGACCTACACAAGCGTTTCTTCTCTGGTGAAAGACAAACGCCAGTTGTTGAATGACGAAATATGGAAAATCATCATTCAGGATGACAAAGTCTATTTCCATGCATTTTCAAAATGTTACGTATACGCTCCGCAAAATACCATACAGATCATTACCGCTAATGGAGAACCTTTCTTGTTTCCCCACCAGATCGACAATCGTATTTATTTCGAACAACTTCCTTCTGGTTTGCACTTGCTCCAAGGCCTACAATTACAAGCCGTCAAAGACAAAGATAAATTAAGAGGCAAGAATATATTATGTATTCTTCCATTTGACTCGTTGACCTATCTCATCGGGACAGCACGTCACGGATTGTTTACCATGAACAAAGACGGAGTGATTAACCCTTGGAACACTGATGTCAATAAACTACTGGCCAAAGCACAAATCAATAATGGACTATATTTATATGATGGCCAATATGCATTTGGAACAATACAGGATGGGGTGGTCATAATCAACAAAAGAGGAGAGATTGTACAACACATCAATAAAAACAATGGGCTACAAAATAATACGGTGCTAAGCATCGCGAAAGACAACCAAAATAATATATGGGTAGGCCTGGACAATGGTATTGATCGTATTGAGATTAACTCGCCGCTCTATTTTTACACGGATCTGTCCGGCGACATCGGAACAGTATATACCTCCATTATACATAACGGTATCATCTACCTAGGTACAAACCAAGGGCTTTTCGCCAGTCAATGGAACGGATTGCACAAATTCGATTCTTTTGATTTCAAGCTGATACCAAACTCCGAAGGACAGGTATGGTCACTGACAGTAATCGATGGAAAGTTGCTTTGTGGCCATAATGATGGTGCTTTTTTGGTGGACAATATGGGACTTTCCAAGATATCTTCGGTAACAGGCGGATGGGCTTTTACAGCCCATTCGTTAGCCCCTTACTTTTTACAAGGCAATTATACAGGAATTGCCAAATTTACCACTCGCCCAACTATTCAATTTATAAAGCGATATCCCGAACTTAATGAACCCGTACGCTTCATCACCGCTAGAGATATGTATGACTACTGGATAGGCAACGGGCATAAAGTTAGTCTCATTTCTTTTGACAAGTCACTGGATAAATTAACTGTCAGGACAAGCACTTATCAGGATACTTCAGTACAAAATATACGGTTTCTCGGAGCTTTCAAGCTGGAAAACAACATTGTATTCACGACAGATTCCGGCCTGTTCTATTATGATGATATCTTAAAAAAATTTAAAGCTCATGAAGAGCTCAACAAACAATTGGGCTCATTTAGTTTATCAAATAAAATAATTCCAAAAAGTGCATCGCAATATTGGTTTGTCAACAAATCGTACATTGCCAAAGTCATTTTCGAAAAAAACGGAAGTATCCAGGTCGATTCCACTTCATTAAGCCTATTGAAAAACAGGATGATGAATTTCTATGAAAATGTTATTCCAATTGATCAAGAATTCTTTTTAATTGGTCTCGATAACGGTTTTTCTATATATAATGACCGCAGAAATGTAACAGAAGTCCAGATCCCTGCTCCAATTATTTCACAAGTCTGGGATATTCATCATGACAACCGTATTATCGATGAAGAAGAAATCAGTGTACCTTATAAAGCGAATAGTATCCGAATAGCCTTTGCAGCACCATATTATAGTTCCTCTCCCATTTCCTATCAATATATGTTGGAAGGATATTCGGACAACTGGTCATTGTGGGATAACCAGACTTATAAAGACTTTACAAATCTACCGTTTGGAAAATATACATTTAAAATCAGAGCAAGATCAGTTGATGGGCATGAATCAACAATATCTGAACTGGATTTTGTCATTCAGACACCTTGGTATGTTACATGGATTGCCCTATTAGTCTATTTGTTGCTGTTGATATGTATCCTATTAATAGGCCGAAAAAAGTATATCTCGTGGCAACAAAGGAAACAATTTCAACTGCGGAGACGTCTCCTCGAACAGCAAAAGGCAACCATTGCTCGCGAAAGCGAAATTAACGAGCAGAAACTGATCAAACTAAAAAACAAGCAGCTTGAAAAAGAATTGGAGATAAAAAGCAGAGAACTGGCAAATGCAGCAACAAATATCATTTACAAAAATGAAATGTTGAATAACCTTCACGCTGAACTAAGAGAATTGAAAGATGCTAAAGGCAATAGGCTGGGACAAGAAGAATTACGGAAAATCAATAAGCTCATTGAGGATGCACATAACGACGACAGGGATTGGGATATCTTCGAAAAAAGCTTTAATGAAGCCCATGAGAATTTCTTCAAGAAGCTGAAAGCAGAATATCCCGAGCTTGTACCCAATGATCTTAAGCTCTGTGCATATCTGAGATTGAATATGTCGAGCAAGGAAATTGCCTCACTATTGAACATTACTACCCGAGGTGTTGAGATCAGAAGATACCGATTGCGCAAAAAACTGGGAATTCCAACCGATAAAAACCTCAGTGAGTTTCTCTTAGAGCGGTAAAACACTACATCATTCCCTCTCATCGCTAACAACACATTTAGTGTATCTCCTTGTTTTTTACACAAAATCGCAAACTGTAAATACTTGATATTAAATATATTGTAAAAATAACCTGAACGAATTTTCATAAAAAATGTTCTTGTAGTAATAATGTGAACTTGGTTTTTTTTCGAATAAGAGAATACATCACAATATTTGTTTAGCACAACCAATCGCTACACAATTTATAAACTATAAAAACATTTTTTATGAGGAACTTAATTACCATAGCACAAATTATCCTTCTAACAAGTGTTGTCCATGCACAATCATTGGTGCAGGGTGTAGTCAAAGACATGACGTCGATGAATACTATATCCGGGGCTTCTATTGTTGTAAAAGGAACGACTAATGCTACACAGACCGATGGTACCGGGAGTTTTAGCATACAGGCTTCACCTACAGATTCGCTCGTCATCACCTATATCGGTTATCACCGGCAAGCACTTCTTGTAGGCAATCAAACTCAGATGAGCGTCTTTCTGGAGTCAGAAAGCGAAAGTTTGGAAGAAGTGGTTGTCATCGGGTACGGTACAGCGAGCAAACGCGACCTGACTGGATCCATTACACAAATAAAAGGATCGGACATTGTAGACCGACCTGGAACAAACCCTGTAGCCAACTTACAAGGAAAAGTCTCCGGTCTACAAGTGACAAATTCGGGTAGACCGGGCCAAGAACCTGATATCCGTATCCGAGGTACAAATTCAATCAATGCCGTCAAGCCCTTGTATGTGGTCGATGGGCTGTTAAACGACAACATCAATTTCTTAAACCCTAATGATATCGAAAGTATAGAAGTACTCAAAGATCCCTCTTCCCTGGCTATCTTTGGCGTACGCGGAGCCAACGGTGTCATCGCGATTACGACCAAGAGAGCCCGAACCGGTCAACTAAATTTCGAATTCAGTTCCAGAATAGGTATCAAAGATGTGGCAAAAAGAATGAAACTGACCAATGCGTCCCAATTCAGAGAACTCTATGATGAGCAACGATTCAATCAAGGCAATATTCCTTATGATTATACACATTGGACTGGGAATACGGACTGGCAGGACGAGATATTCAAAAACGGCATCCTTAACTATAACAATCTCAGTGTAGCAGGAGCAACCGAACGCAATAGTTTCAGGATGGGCTTAGGCTTTTCGCATGACGAAGGAATAATCAGCCACGAAAGACACCGACAGTTTACATTCAATATAGTTGATGAGCTAAAGGTTACCGATAATTTCCGCACAGGTATCATATTGAATGGATACCGCGCTCAACTTCCTGTCGAACGTAGTGTATTTGGCGCGATATTGGCCGCACCTATTGCACCCGTTTACAACGAAGAATATGGCTTGTATCATACGATGCCCGATTTTCAACGTGCGCAGGTCAACAACCCACTGTTGGCCATAGAGGGAAGAAAGAACTCGGCTATCCGCTTAAATTATCGTGTGGTAACAAATGGATATGCTGAGGTAGACTTTCTTTCCCACTTCAACTTCCGCGTCAATCTATCTGCCGACTATGGTTTCAACAACTTCAGAACGTACGAAGGCGTGATCGCACAATACAATCCGGATATTGCGGGTGATGACAAAACCGATCTGGTTGGAAATCGCGTGACCGCCGTCAGCCAAGAACAAAACAGACATTATAAATACCAAACAGATTGGTTGTTAAATTACAAGAACAGCTTTGGTCTCCACAACTTCACCGGTTTGCTCGGTTATACGACGTACATACAAGGTATGGAAACTACCTCCGCCCGAAGAACACAAGGCGACAGCGGTTTGGAAATTCCTAATAACCCTGACTATTGGTATGTAGGCATTGGCGACGCAGCTACACAAACAGGCAATGGGACTGCTTCCGAGTACCGCACCCTCTCCTACCTTGCTCGTATATTGTACAGTTACGACGGCAAATATTTGGTCAACACTTCCTTTCGGCGCGATGGTTCCTCTGCTTTTGCACTGAATAATCCCTGGCAAAACTTCTTTGCCATAGGAGGTGGTTGGGTCGTGAACAGGGAAGCATTCATGCAAGACCAAACATTCATTAACAACTTAAAAATACGGGGATCCTGGGGTTCTCTGGGCAACCAGAATGTTGGAAGCAACCGCTACCCTATGTACCCATTGCTTACGCCGGGAAACTCTGCCGTATTTGGCGATAAACTAATCCCAGCCTATGGTCCCGAATACATTCCTGATCCCAATCTTCGTTGGGAGGTGGTGAAAAGCTGGGAAGCCGGTTTTGAGCTTGCCGCTTTCCAAAACAAGTTAGACATTGAAGCTGTCTACTATTATAAAAACACCGAGGATGTCATGGTAAGGGTACCGGGCATGTTCGGTTCCATCCCCGGACTGAGCAACTTGGGAACGATTGAAAACAAAGGTATCGAAGCCTCTGTCCGGTGGAATCAAGAGGTAAACGACAACTGGTCACTATCGTTTGGAGGAAACATTACGACCGTAAAGAATATGGTAAGAAAACTCTCTACCGAAGGTTACCAGGTGGTGAGCGGGCCATCCAGAACCAACACTGGACAGCCGATTGGTTATTTCTTCGGTTATATTCATGATGGTATTTTCCAAACACAAGCCGAAGTAGACCAATATGCGTCCAATGGCGTAGTAGGTGGTATTTTTCTTCCTGGAGATATCCGTCTTCGGGATACGGACAATAATGGGACGGTGAATGCTAATGACCGCACGATCATCGGTAATCCTACGCCTGATTTTTACTACGGTATTTCCTTGTCCACTGCTTATAAAAACTTCGATCTTGGATTCGAGTTTCAAGGTGTTTATGGTAACGAGATTATGCGAACATGGAACCAAAATCAATTTGCCACGCTCAACTACTTGCAAGGCCGTATCGGGCGTTGGACAGGGCCTGGCACGAGTAACTGGGAACCCATATTGGATGGTAGTCGGGGTGTGAATACTCAATACTCTACCTATTATATCGAGGATGGCAGCTTTTTCCGGTTAAGGGATGTGACACTGGCATATACCTTTCCTCAAGCAACTGTTTCAAGATTACGATTGAAAAACTTGAGACTGTTCTTAAACGCGCAAAACCTGTTTACGCTTTCTAACAATACCGGATTTACACCGGAAATCGGAGGCAGTGCCATAGAGTTTGGAGTCGACAACGGCACTTATCCTGTCCCCGCTGTATATACTTTTGGCTTGAACCTGAATTTTTAAACTGAAAATGACGATTGAGATGAAAATACAACATAAAAATAATATAAAGCTTGCTCTCTCCTTGATGGTGCTTTTGCTTATGGCAAGCTGTGGCAAAGATTGGTTAGATATTCAGCCTAAAGGACGGTTTACAGAGGACGACCTACCTACAGGATCTTTGGAAGAACAGGTTTTTGCTATATACGCTGGTTTACGCAGTGAAGGAACGAGTGGATTGCAATACGTTGCGCTGCACAATATCCGCTCGGATGATGCCCACTTAGGCAGCGATGTAGGGGATTATGCTTCTGCAGGACCTATCTATGATGAATTCAACTATTCTCTAGACCATTGGCTCGTCAGTGGCTATTGGACAGGGCATTTTGGATTGATCAACCTCTCAAATAATGTCCTTGCCGCCGCCGATTCGTTGGACAACCTAACCGAGGGAACGCTGTCCAATATTGGTGAAGCCAAATTCTTCCGGGCTTGGGCGTATTTTAATCTAGTGCGTACCTTTGGTGAAGTGCCCATTATCGATTTTCGGATTACAGACCAAGCTTCCGCCATCCGTCCTAAATCGACCATTCCGGAGATTTATCAACTCATCGACGCGGATCTTCAGGATGCTGTAGGTTCCTTACCGCCAACATGGCCCGGCTTTCCGGGGCGTATCACACAGGGGGCCGCTTTGGCTCTGCAAACCAAGACCTTTATGGCCCGTCAGCGCTATGGCGAAGCATTGGCTGCTGCACAGGCGGTTATCAGTTCCGAAGTCTATGATCTCAGCGTCCCCTACAACATGATCTTTAGGGAAGAGAGCGAAAACAGCAAGGAATCCATCTTTGAAATACAGGCTCTCTATGACGGAGTCAACAATTTTGGAGTGACCTATGCGAGCCGTCAAGGGGTGAGAGGTTCTGGGCAATGGAATCTTGGCTGGGGATGGAATATCCCAAATCAACGGCTAATTGATGCTTTCGAACCAAATGACCCACGTTTGGAGGCGACTGTGCTGTACAGTGGCCAGATGAACACGCCATATGGTGAAACATTGCCCGACAATCTACCAAGGCCTTATTGGAACAAAAAAGTTTATACGAACCCAGCGCTAAGGTTACAATATGCCAGTAATTTTGGAGAATGGTTCAATGTCCGCATCATCCGCTATGCTGACATCGTCTTGCTCGCGGCCGAAGCAGCCAATGAAATCGGTGGAGAAGCTAACATTGATTTGGCATTGGATTATCTGGAACAGGTGCGGTCAAGAGCGCGTGGTAGCAGCACCACTATCTTGCCTGAAGTGATAACTCGTGATCAGGAGGAACTTCGTCAGGCTATACGCCATGAAAGACAGGTAGAATTGGGAATGGAGAACGAACGTTTTTACGATTTGATCCGTTGGAACATTGATGTGCAGACCATGCAGGATGCAGGGCATACTAATTATCAAGTCCGCAATCGCTTCTATCCACTGCCGCAAGCAGAAATTGACCGATCGGGTGGTGTATTGATTCAAAATCCCGATTATGATTAATCCAATATGAACTCGTTAAGAAGAATATAATATGAAAAGACACTTATATATCGGTCTGATGATGCTGTTGAGCATCATGACCAGTACCCTGATATTTAGCTCCTGTCAAAAGATGGAGCGACCCGAAATGCGCGAAATTGTCCCTGATCCACCGGATGATGGCAGTATTCGCATACTTGCCATCGGCAACAGTTTTTCAGAAGACGCTTTAGAAACGCATCTATCGGGATTGGCACAAGCCGCGGGCATACCCATGACCATTGGTAACCTGTATATCAGCGGAGCAGCTCTCGCACAGCATGCAGCAAATATAACGCAAAATAACAATGCATACAGTTACCGGAAAATCAATCGCAATGGTGAGAAGACTACCACAGCGGGTTTCAGTATACACCGCGCATTGGCTGATGAAAACTGGACGCATATTAGCTTTCAGGAGGTAAGTCAGTACTCAGGTCTTTACGACTCGATCCAGAAATATTTACCTTTTGTCTATGACTATGTTGCTCCCCGAGCAAAGAATCCGGAGGTTAAGTTTTTGTATCATCAGACTTGGGCGTACGCACAGACATCTACCCATGCGGGATTTGCCAACTATAACAATAATCAAATGACGATGTATACGGCCATTGTCGATGCCGTCAATAGAGCCAAAGACCTCGTCGCAATCGATGCGATTGTTCCCGCAGGTACAGCCATACAAAATGTGCGGACCAGCATCATCGGGGACAATGTAACCAGTGACGGATACCATCTAAATCCAACTATCGGCCGATATACAGCCGCCTGTGTCTGGTTCGAAGTATTGACAGGCCAAAGCGTAGTAGGCAACACGTATGTACCTGCCGGTATGTCGGCTTATGAAGCCGAAATAGGACAGCAAGCCGCACATATGGCTATGGCACAGCCTTCGTCCGTAACCGATATGGTCGATTACAAAGACTGGGGAGGTAGTTTCGAATTTACAGACCCTATCTATCTCGATTTTGGTCAGGCAGTGGGCGTCAATGGATGGAATGGTATTACGGGAAACACCGTGGGTTTCAGTATTTCGAACCTGATAGATATCAATGGTGAATTTACCGGAATATCTTATACCATGCTCGAAAGATTCAATGGTGTCAATACTGCTGGTGTACAAAATACAACTACGTCATTCAATATGCCTGCTAGTGTTGCCGGAAGATCGTTCTTTGGACATACACAGGTATGGGGTTCGACAGCACCTTTCGAAAGGGGAGTGTTTAAAATATATGGACTTGACCCCAGCAAATCTTATGAGTTGTGTTACTATGCATCACGGGCTTCGGGAACGGATAATAGACATACGGCTTTTATCGCTCAGGGATCTAATACAAACACCGTCTATGTAAATGCTTCACTGAATAATCCTAATCCTCCTGTTGTATGCAACGCTGTAGGCATTACACCGAACAGCAATGGAGAAATCACAGTTACCGTAACTGCGGGCCCGGACAATAATGTAGGAGAAAGATTCTTTTACATCAATGCGATGCGTATTCAACCATTAAATTAAAGCGATGACGAATAAATCCTACAACATTTCACTATCTATCTTGATTACAAGTGTCTTCCTTTTTTTAAGTTGTAGTGATCAAGGTGAAAATAAGAATAAACAAAAGAATGATAAAGAGTCGGTATCTACCGACTCTTTGCTCACTCTTATCCAAAAACAAACTTTTCAATATTTTTGGGAAGGGGCCGAACCGACTTCGGGATTAGCGCGGGAACGTATTCTTCTGGATGGTGAGTATCCCCAAAATGATCAAAACGTCATTACGATCGGCGGTAGTGGTTTTGGTATTATGGGTATTATCACCGCCATGGAACGGGGTTTTATTACAAAGGCGGAAGGACAAGAACGCCTGGAACATATCATGGAATACCTCGCCAAAGTAGATCGGTTTAAAGGAGCTTTTGCACACTGGTACCATGGAGAGACGGGCAAGGCAAAAGCGTTCAGTGATAAAGATGACGGAGGTGACATTGTAGAGACAGCCTTTCTGGCTCAGGCCCTGATTACGGTACGGGAATATTATAACGACGGCAATGCAGCACAAAAGACCATTGCACAAAAAGCGGATGCCCTGTGGCAAGAAATCGACTGGCATCACTATACCAATGGCGAGAATGTGTTGTATTGGCATTGGAGTCCGACACACGATTTTACCATGAAGCATCCCATACAGGGATTTGATGAATGTCTGATTGCCTATATATTGGCGGCGTCCTCTCCCACTCACCCTATTGATCCACAGGTCTACCACGAAGGGTGGGCACGGTCAGGCGGCATCCGTTCGTCAGCGACCAAGTACGGTATTCCACTTGGTATCAAGCACAATGCACGTGACGGTGAAGTTGGCCCCCTGTTTTGGGAGCACTACTCCTTCCTGGGATTGAATCCCAAGGGTTTAAAAGATCAGTATGCCGATTATTGGGAAGTGGCAGTCAACCATGCTAAGATCAATATTGCCCATGCTGAAGCTAACCCCGGACACTTCAAAGGATATGGAAAGGACAAAGGCTGGGGCTGGACAGCAAGCTATTCCACCAAAGGATATCAAGCCCATCATCCCGACAACGACCATGGAGTAATTACGCCTACAGCCGCGCTGTCTTCCATGCCGTATACTCCTGACGAAAGCATTTTGTTCGCAAATTATCTTTTCAACAATTTACAGGAAAAAGTATGGGGTAAATACGGCTTCTATGATGCGTATAGCGAAACCGACAATTGGTTTCCACAGCGTTACCTGGCCATAGACCAAGGCCCGATTGTCGTTATGATCGAAAACTATCGTACACAGTTAATCTGGAATTTATTTATGCAGGCTCCCGAAATACAAACCGGGCTTAAAAAGCTTGGATTCCAATCACCGCACCTTAAGTAGCAATGCCATGAAAAGAATCATTCTCATCGTCAGTTTAATAGGAGCAGCATGGTATAATACCTACGCCCAAGATCAACAGATGGATGCATTCATCAATGCACTTCTTCAAAAAATGACCTTGTCCGAAAAAATCGGACAACTCAATCTAGTGACCGCTGGAGAAGCGACAACGGGTGCAGTCGTGTCCACAGATGTAGAAAATAAGATCAAAGAAGGGAAAGTCGGCGGTATATTCAGCATGAGCGGCCCTTCAAAAATCAGGAAAACACAGGAAATCGCCGTAAATCACTCCAGACTTAAAATCCCTATCCTATTTGGTATGGACGTTATACACGGTTATCGGACAGTTTTTCCGATTCCTTTGGCTCTCGCAGCTTCCTGGGACTTAGACTTGATTGAAGAGACTGCCCGTATTTCGGCCATCGAAGCTACGGCAGATGGTATCCAATGGGCTTTTTCGCCGATGGTAGATATCTCACGGGATCCCCGCTGGGGGCGCATTTCGGAAGGTTCCGGCGAAGACACCTATTTAAGTTCGAAGATAGCCGCTGCCGTGGTAAGGGGACTTCAGGGTGATGATCTATCGGCATACAACACGATGATGGCCTGTGTAAAACATTTTGCACTCTATGGAGCTGCAGAAGCTGGCCGGGATTATAATACCACGGACATGAGCCTTCACCGTATGTATAATGAATACCTTCCTCCTTACAAAGCTGCCGTAGATACCGGCGTAGGCAGCATCATGACATCCTTTAATGATATCAACGGAATACCCGCTACAGCTAATGCCTGGCTTCTTAGCGATGTGCTTAGGCGACAATGGGGATTTGATGGCGCAATCATCTCAGATTATACGGCAGTTAACGAACTAATCGATCATGGGCTTGGCAATCTGCAAAAAGTTTCGGCCTTAGCATTGAATGCTGGTTTAGACATGGATATGGTGGGTGAAGGTTTTCTAACGACATTGGAAAAGTCGGTAGCAGAGGGTAAGGTCAGCGAAGGACGTATTGACTCGGCCTGTCGGTATATCCTGGAAATGAAATATAAATTGGGATTATTCGAAGATCCTTTTCGCTATTGTGATGAAGAGCGTGCCAGGACGGAAATATTGAAAGCAGCCCACTTGGTTAAGGCACGGCAAGCGGCTACGCAGTCATTTGTTCTTTTAAAAAATGATGAGCAGCTTTTACCTTTGAAAAAACAAGGTACCATAGCTGTCATAGGTCCTTTGGCCAATTCAGGTCCCAACATGCCCGGCACATGGAGCGTCAGTGCCGACCTGGCCAATACACCTTCCCTGGTGGAAGGAATGAAGTCTGTTGTAGGCAACCAAGTGCAGATTGTAACGCATATGGGCAGCAATTTAATGGATGATCCGGAATATCAGGAACGTGCCACGATGTTTGGACGCACGATTCCTCGCGACGGCAGATCCGAGGAGGAGATTATCCATGAAGCCCTACAGACGGCACGTCAGGCCGACATCATTGTAGCAGCGCTAGGTGAAGCTTCGGAGATGTCGGGAGAAAGTTCCAGCCGTATGGAGCTTGATATTCCTGCAACGCAAAGAAGACTTCTTAAGGCTTTGCTTGACACCGGCAAACCTGTCGTATTGCTTTTATTTACGGGCCGACCACTTACGCTTGCCTGGGAAGATGCACATGTGCCAGCGATACTGAATGTATGGTTTGGAGGTACCGAAACCGGCAAAGCTGTAGCAGATGTCTTGTTTGGAGATGTGAACCCTTCCGGCAAGATCACAGCTACTTTTCCCAAAAATGTAGGGCAAATTCCCCTCTATTATGCACATAAAAATACAGGAAGGCCTCTAGGAGATGCAAAATGGTTTCAAAAATTCAGAAGCAACTATCTTGATATCGACAATGATCCGCTATATCCATTTGGCTATGGGTTGAGTTATACGACATTTCAGTATGATGATATCCGGCTCAATAGGGATACTATACGTCAAAGCGACGAACTTGTCGCTTCGGTAACCGTAAGTAATACAGGAAACTACGACGGCGCGGAAGTTGTTCAGTTGTATATACAGGATATAGTTGGCAGTGTCACACGTCCGGTTAAAGAACTAAAAGGGTTTCAGAAAGTTTTCTTAAAAAAGGGGGAAACTAAAACCGTACAATTCGTCCTGACTGAAAAAGATCTCCGGTTTTATAATGCGGATTTAAAGTTCATGTCCGAATCCGGTGAATTCAAATTAATGATAGGGCCCAATTCGAGAGATACAAAAGAGATCAATTTCAACTTGTTGTAATTCTTTTTTTGTAAAAACAAAATTCTACATTTCATGAAGATGTCTCCTATGGTTGTCAAAGACAAATGTAGGAGACATCTTCATGAAAACGAAAATTACTTCGTTGAGAACTTGTAAACACTCGTTGTTTTATAGACCTCTCCAGGGTTTACTTCTGTAGATGGAAATGAGGGCTGATTTGGTGAATCAGGAAAGTGCTGTGGTTCCAAACACAGACCCGTCCTAAAACTGTCGGTCGCACCATTTTTTAAAGTCACCTTATCCGCCATAAAATTGCCACTATAAAATTGAATTCCAGGTTCTTCGGTATAGATATCCATGATGATACCCGACTGATCTCCTATCAATCTGCTCGCATAGTTGTATCCGTTATGTTTTGTACCACTTAACACGAAATTGTGATCGTATCCTTTGCCGAACTTCAATTGTTCATCGTCTTGTTCGATATCTCTTCCGATCTCTTTCGACTCGGTGAAATCAAAAGCAGTTCCCTTTACTTCTTTCAACTCGCCTGTAGGGATAAGCGTCTCATCTACCGGCGTAATTTTATCGGCAAACAGTTGAAGCTGGTGGTTCAAAATCGTACCACCACCCTCCCCATTCAAATTGAAATAAGCGTGATTCGTCAAGTTCAAAACAGTTTTCTTATCCGTTTTTCCCTCATATGCAATAGTTAGTTCATTCTCATCGTTCACGGAGTACACTACTTTAAATTCCCGATTACCCGGAAATCCTTCTTTGCCATCCGGTAACAGGCACGTAAATTCTACAGCTTGATCCGACAATTGTTGGGCTTTCCATACCACGAAATGAAGCCCTTCTAAACCACCATGTAACGTATTGGGTCCATTATTCTGTGGCAATGTATATTCTACTCCATCCAAGCTAAACTTTCCGTTGGCTATCCTATTTCCGAAAGGGCCTACAATAGGACCAAAGTAAGCTTCCCCTGGATTATTGTAATCCGCGGCTTTGTTAAAGCCAAGCACAACATCCCGATTAACACCGTCTTTATCCGGTACGATCAAGGAGACAACACGCGCACCAAAGTTGGTCAACGCGACTTCCATACCTTTCTCATTCTTTATCGTGAAAAGGGAAATCTCTTCGCCATTTATAGTATCTTTAAATTGCATCGGATCGGGAATTGAAACAGCTGTCTGAATTTCTTCTTTGTTTGTTTTAGTGCCTTGCTGACATCCCCCGACAATCACGGTCATAAGGATTACAAATGATAATTTTGGTAGTTTGTTCATATTGGTGTACGCTATTACTTAATTTGTTTTAATCGATCAATACCTAACAAATGTAATAAAAAATAAATGTTTAAAATACAATTATTTTTTCGTTACGCTATTGACCAAAGCTCGTTGTCGGTCCTAAAACCTTTAAATTGCCGTCCTGATCAACGACCATTTCATCGATAAAAACTACCCGATCCTTACCTGTTTTTGTTGTTCTTCCATGATATACACAAAGCATCTTCCCATCTTTCGTAAACAAAACACTATTATGTCCCGTTCCGGTAACATCACCTCCTTTACGTGTATTTTTCTCCAAAATAGGATTATTTGAGGACTTTTTGAATGGACCCAATGGATGTGTTGATATTGCATAACCGACGGCATAATTTTCTCCCGCAAAATGATTAGCCGAGTACATCATGTAATACAAGTCGCTGTGTTTGAAAATATAAGAACCTTCGGTCCATCTTCGATTAATTTCTTTGCTAGTGACGGATCTACTTTCCCATTCGGACTGTTCATCATTCATCTTCACTGGAGGACGTAGCAATAGTGTCGGGCTGCCGATCACACCTGAAAAATCAGGAGTCAGCTCCACACCATAAACCCAACTTTCTTCGATCTCGGGATACAAGCCCTGTTCTTTTGCCCATTTCGAAATCTGTGATTCAACAGGATGTTTATAGCAACATCTGGAGTAATACAGATACAATTTACCATCTTCGGAAAAATAGACGTTCGCATCGATAATAGGATAGCCTGGATCAAACAACGGTTTTCCATTCATATCAATAAACGGACCTGTCGCTTTATCTGCCACTGCGACACCTATTTTATAGTTCTCCAGCTCGTTGGTTGGATTTTCCTTCCAATGTGCACTGTAAAACATATAGAATTTTCCGTTGATTTTGTAAACTTCAGGAGCCCAAAAATCTTTTGTTCCCCAACTTCTTTCTTGGTTTGCCGTATAAACTTGGCCTTCATTTCTCCATTCCTTAAGATCGACCGATGAGTAGGCCATAAAGCCCTTTTGAATACCACCAGTACCATACATGTAATATCGATCGCTGTCATCATCATAGATGATATAAGGATCGCCGAGCTTAATATCCAGCGGATTTGTAGGAATAAATTGTGCACGGAGCGCAATTTGTATCGAGAGCATGAGGAAAAGATATATATATCGCATAGTTCTATTTTTTTAAAAAACTGGTTTATTCTCATTTTCAACAGATGGCATGAAGTTTTTAATAGTGGGCCATCCATCTTCCCAACTTAGGTTGTCTAACATTAAAACCCTCCGTGAAGTTCCGTTATTTAACTTACCCCTATTAACATCAATCGCATGATACAATATCCAATCATTTCCATCCTTATCTGTAATAACGCCAGAGTTATGACCAGGACCAGTATATCTACGACTGCCTTTTATCACTAGAGAACCATTACCGCGTTCCAAAATACTCTTCCCATTTTTGTCGATATAGGGTCCCAATAAACTTTTTGAACGGGCAACCATGACATGGTAGGTGCTTTTCGATCCTTCACAACAGGATCCCTTAGAGCCGAAAAAATAATAATAATCATCTTTTTTATGAATCATCACCGCTTCAAAGTCCCCTGCTGCTATTTTTGTCTTAGTCGAATAATCTTTCACTTTCTTCCCATCTGCTGTTAATGCTATGGCATAGGTACCTTGTGTCGGTAAATCGCTAAAACTTCCCCAAAATAGGTAGCTCTTACCCTTCTCCGCATAGTAATAGGGATCGATAGAATTCGGAACATCCATCTCTTTGCTGCTGAACAGCTTTCCGTGGTCGACGAATGGGCCCTTAGGATTGTCGGCAATAGCCAAACCTATACCAGGGTTTTTATCACCCCAAGTAGAGTACGAATAATATAAATAGTACTGCCCATTGATGTAATTAATATCCGGAGCCCATATACCTCCAGCATCCTTCCATGTGGGTTTTGTTCGAAATGCCTCTCCCACGTACGCCCAATCCACCAGATCTTTTGACTCTAGGATAGGCACAAGTCGACTTCCCTTTCCATCAGCCCAATGATCTTCCGTACCATAGGCGTAAAACAACTTACTTTTAGGATCTTGAAAAACGGTAGGATCTGCCAAGACGGGTTCAAAGACAGGATTATTATAAACGGACGTTGACTTAGTCCGGTCTTTTATAGGTTGGGGGCTTATACCTAATAAAATTAAAATATATAAGAAATGTGAAGCATTCATTTATAACCATTTATTTTCTCGCTACTACAAAACTGCTGTTTTCAGCCACATTCCACGGTATGCTATTGTATCAATATTTAATCAAATCGTCTCTCTCTCTTTACCCCTCAAAGATTTCGATCGAACGCATCAGTACGCTCAGCTTTCCTACTGCTACGATACGGCCTTCGACAGCTTCTTTTGTTTTTTGCACGCTATTTATCAGTCGCTCTATACGGAAGACCCCTTTGTGCTCATTTTTATACCAAGTTTTGAATACCCCATGTTGTGATTCATCCAGATATTTTTTAGCTTCTTTTAGATAATACGCCGTTTGATCAAGTTCCATTATACATTCTTCCGTATTACTTTGTACTTTGTATGCTAGTACAAGTGATTTCAACGCTTCACTCATATTTGCCATGAAATATGCCTGCGTACGTAGATTATCGTTGAAAAACGGTCTATATTCTTTCGGTAGCTTGTATATAATTTCGGTACACTTTTGTGCAACAGACCTAAATTTTGGCACTGTTCGTGTCATACCTGCAAGGATAGAATCAACTTGGTTGTTACCCGCTATATTAAAAGTCCGCCCTTCGACCCTTTCATTTACAATATCTTGGAGCGGATTTGGCGAATAGTCCTTAAACCTGCTACAGATCTGCTCGATTGCACGGGCATATCGCATATCCTGAAAGATATATTGACGCCTCATGTTCTCAAAGTCGGGCGTCCTTTGTTCCCAATAAGCGTTGTAAAACTCCTTATACAGTTTGGCTATTTCTTCAGCATATTCATTCCCGAAATATTGACGGCAATACGCTATACTATTATATGCATCACTATCATATTCGTCCATATTCCACATCATGGCAGCATTTGCAGATATGGAGAACACAAATTCCCGAATATTTCCAGCATTCACAACAGAAAACCAAAGCGGGGATTTACTATTTACATACCTATAGTTAGCCTCCATCTTCCAAGGCCCTTCACCTTCTACCATATGAGATCCGGTTGACGTAAACTGCATATTCATATAATATCCCAGCTTAATATGTCGACTCGTATCAAAATTTACGATGTCCTTGTTGGGAAAATGATCACGTCGCGTAGCAACATACGTCCATATCATATTCTCTTCTGCAGGCAGGTCAAGATAGCCCATAGCCAAAAAATCGGAAAGTTCATCATAAAAGGTTATCCGTAGGTTTGGTTGCGGATTGCCGGTTATCTCTTTAATCAAATCAATTTGAATTTGGCACATCCTGTTTATCACTTTACCTCGTTCCCGTTCACTTTCCGGAGCATCATTAAATGTGTGCCAAAATGCAGCGTCCCGAGCACCCCTGAATCCTATTGACCATATATTTTCGATGCCACTTTTGTGAACAGCTTCTATATTAAACCTCCAAAACTCGATAAGTTTATTCTCATTTGACAGTAATAATTCCGGAGGCTCTACACCATTTACTTTTTTCCAATAATCGTCCCAACTTGCTAATGACGCATTGAGTATAGCATAATGATGCGACGTGACGATCAGTCCAAATCGATGTACCTGTTTTGCCAGATCGGTAACTTCTCCATTCAGCTGTACAGTAGGATCAAGTTCCAGACAGTTTATCTTTGAACGTAATAGAGTCTCCAAAAACCGTTCTTCATTTTCTTTCGTATCTACTATCCAAGGCTTAAAAAAATCCATATCATTCGGAAACCAACTTCTGTACCTTACTTGCGGTGACGGCTGGTGATAATCAAAATCAATTGACATTTCAATTCTTTCCCTAGTCTTTGGAACCCAAGAAGAGAAATACCATAAAGGGGGCACACCAAGTACCTTTTCGCTAAAACTGTATATAGCATATATTGTCCCGCGCATATCATTCCCTTGCAAATAGACATTTTTTCTTTTGCTATCCACAAATATCCGATGAGATTCGTCTCCATCCAATGGTTTTATATTATATTTTTTTGCCGCTATTTCTCCATCAACGATTATGATATGTATATGTTTGTTATTCCCGACTTTAACCACTTGTTTAGGTATAACACGCATGACCTTCTCGAAATCTTTGATAAGGGCATCAAGTGCAATTTTTATCGACTCCGCTTCATTTTCCTGACGAACAATGGAAATATTATTCTTTTCAAGAATAAGCTTCTTCTGTGCAAATATTAGATTAAGAGAGGTAAAAAAAATAACGAAAATAAAAATGAACTTCAACTTCATATCATTTTATTTGTACCCTGTGTTACTGTCATTTCAATTTAGTTGTCGTCGGTCCCATATACGATTTTTTCATTCCACCGAAATCCAACACAATCTTCTGGATAACCATTCCCGGATCACCACATTTGATATGCAGGGTATGCTTACCTGGCTTGTCGATATAAAATGTTGATTTATTAATCGCTGCATTGCGTAGGACATTATCTGACCAAGTCTGCGTATATTCCGGTGCCGATGAAGAAGGCAAAGCTACGGGACCATCATCTATACAAACCGCATAGCGGGTTTGGGATGACCCTTGTTCGTGAAAGCCAAAGTCCCGATCCGAACTTAACGGAAAGATAGGTAGCACATACGTATATACATCCACAGGGCCACGATGGAAAGTATAAAAATCATATTCAACTCCCGGTGAATTAGGATTTCTCGGATTGAGTACTTTAGCGGTTGGATCGCCAATCATCACACTTTGGTCTTCAATACCCAAATTATCAATAATCTGCATTTTAATTTCTTCTGTCTCGCGCTTACGGTGAAAATCTGCGGCAGCGATTGATACTACACCATTGTCTTCTATAAATAATCCTTGCATATCTGCGGTGTTGGGCGATGAAGGATTAAATACGGATACCCCTACTTTTTCTCTTATATTTCCACTTATAAATTCAATCTCCCCAGTAATACGCTCCCCAACAGGAACTTTGTTCCAATCAATCGACACCCGTACCCGGTCATCATGAATCACCCGACCATTCGTTTTACTTACGTTGATCCAATCATCAGACGACTTCAACGTCCAATCAAACGCATTTTGTCCTGTATTGAACACATCAATAAAGTATGTTCTGTCTGTATATCGGTTGAATGCCGGTAAAGTATAAAAACTGCTCACCCCTTTAAGAGGTTCTTGCCCCTCTACAAATAGCCGCATACTCCCATCTGTAGACACTTCTACCGAATCCAATCTAGGTAATTCAAAATACGAAGCCGTAACCCCCTGTCTTAAAGATAGAATACGCTTCCATTTCCCATCCATCAGGTCATTGTACTCGTAAGAAATCTTGTATAACGTGTCGTAATAGTGCTTCACTTGATGACGCAACTCGTTCGCCGTAGACCTTCCCTGCTCGATATACATTTTGTTTTTCTGTGCAGTAAGCCATTTTTTGTTCATTAATTCCGCCCCCTTCACCGGGTAATACAACAACTGAAAAAATGAGGCTTGTTCCGCTTTTGGCAATTCCTCGCGTATACGTTCCACAGTAGCTCCGATCCGATCATAATCTGCAATCCGCTTTTCAGCCTCACCATAGTTGACAAAAGAAAAATCCGTATCTGTAGGTCGCTCCCGTCCATGGCTAAAGGTATTCCATTCATAGCCCCATCCCATAAATTCCGGTTTACGGGAAAAAGCCAAACGATTGTATTCGCGCGTTATTTGCTTAAAATCATTCAAATACTTCGTCCCATAGATCGAACTCAGCCACTCCGCCTGATAATCTGGCACGTTTTCAAAAGTAAACTTGTCGATATCAAAGGCCATATCCAAAAATAAGGTCACTGGAAACTCGCAAGACTTGATATCACCTGCATTCAGTAACCATAATCTATCCGCACCTGTATTATAGGCTTTATGTAACTCTTCGTACATTAGCGCAGGCGGTGTAGATGTCAGCCAGAGGTAATCATGCGGCATACCCAAATAGGAAGCATGATAATATACGCCTGATCCCCCCGAGCGTTTTCGCTCGTCGTCATTACTTAATTGCTTCATATACCCATAATTATCATCTGGCCATACAAGAATCACATCCTCCGGAAGTTCTAACCCGGCGAGGTAAAGATCGAGCACCTCCTTGTACGGTGTAAAAGCCTGCGGTATCTCTTCAAGAGGTTTATCAATATATTTTTTCAGAATGGCACGTTGGTCTTTCAATGCTTCGCTGACCAATGCTACCCTTTGCTCTAACGTATAGTTTCCGGTCATCGCCTTATCATGTAATCCACGAAGCGCTAAAGTATATACATTTTCATAGGGCGAGTTTTCTTTGACACGCTGATCCAAGACTTTCAAAATACCGTCTTTGTTGGTCATATAATTCCATTCACCCATGGTTTTCTTATCCCATTCACTGGCATTATTGAAAAGCAGGGGCTCTGGATGCACTGAACCCATGACAATCCCAAAAGAGTCAGCAACAACTTTATTTTCCGGATATTTATTGAAAGCACCACTGGCTTCATGCATAGCCGGACATAGATAGTTTGCTTTAAGGCGGAGCAAAAGTTCAAAGACTTTAGCATATGTCTTTGGTCCGATATCTTTCAGCTCCGGGTCGAAAGTATGTTTAGCCCAAGGCAATAATCCCCAATCCTCATCATTGATAAAAAGGCCTCGATATTTCACTGTAGGCTTGGGAGATGTAAATGCATTGACGTTTAGTCTCAGATTCGCGCTCTTCTTAACAGCGACATCTGCCCACCAATACCAAGGGGATACGCCTATAACTTCCGATATTGAAAACAGACCATATGAAGTACCTCTACGATCGCTCCCTACAACAACCAATGCTTTGGACACCTGCGGGAAAGGATTCTCAACGACCTGTATGATATATTGCTCCCATCCCCCTTCTAGACTAGTGATTGAAATTTTTTTGTCTTTAATCAATTGATCGATTAATTTATTTTGTCCTAGACTACCTACCAATACAATGTTTTTTGTCAGTTTTTCCTGAACCGTACGTACGGAAATAGTTTTGCCCGTCACTCGCTTTATATCATCTGCAAAGAGCTGAGTACTGGTTTTCACTGCTGTTTGATCATTGGCATCGTAATAAAGAGCTGCCGCTTGATTACCATCTACTAGCGGAAAAATATTTCCAGAGGTGGTATTGCTCGCTGATAATGTGACTTGCGCTCGTAAATAACCTGTGCCTAAAACTAGCCAGATAACTAATGCTGTAATATATGGAGTAACCCTACATAAATTCATATCGCTGTCTTTCTACTAAAATTTTAATAAGTTATTGTTCATATAAACCTGTATTCCCCTTGTCCCATAAAGGCTTGAGCTCCTCGACTACAGTAGGATTTTCGTGGGCAATATTTACTGTTTCTAAAGGATCCGCCTTGTGGTCATACAGTTCAATCGCCGGATGTCCGTCTCTGAAATAATGTGTAAATCGATATTCTGGTGTCACCATCGTAATTCCATCTCTGAAGTAACTATATGCTACATCTAACCATGCTTTGGTATCATTGTCTTTTAAGAGCGGGACCATGCTCCGACCATCTGCTTGAGGCAACTCGGGCAAACTGCATAAATCCAGCAAGGTAGGTGCAATATCAATCGAACTGACCACTCGGTCTATTTTTTTACCACTTACCATGGAAGGTGTTTTAATCATCAGAACACTTCTTAGCGAACGATCAAATAAGGTGTGTTTGCCCCATACGTGATAATCTCCCAGATGCCAACCATGGTCGCTCCAAAGGACCACTATGGTATTTTTATCCAAGCCATTAGTCTTCAATGCCTGAAGAATCTTACCGATCTGTTGGTCGATATAGCTTACACAGGCATAATAACCATGTATTAACTTTCGTGAATAAGTATCGGATAGTGGGCGATCTAAAGAAGCCTTTTCATCTCCCAATTTATATTGATTGAATTCTGCGCTTTGATGCAAACTTGCCCGATGCACGTTTTCCGGTAGATCGGGCACAGGTGTAAGCGAAAGTTGCTCTTCTTGATATAAATCCCAATATTTCTGTGGTGCATTAAACGGTAGATGGGGTTTAAAAAAGCCAACACCTAAAAAGAAAGGTTGATTTTGCTGCGCCAGTTCTTTTAATTTATCCACTGCCAAAGCTGCCGTCAGACCATCCGGATACCCGTCATCTGCGATATCAGCCGCTTCATACGGACGCGCCTCTCCTTTTTTAGTCGTACGGCTTTCGCCGTCCGCATAGGCAAAAAAAGCATTCCAACCTTGTTCCCATTTTCCCGGATTGAATAAGAACTCGTCCCAGCTATCAGGGAGCTCCTTGCGGTCACTCTTCGGTCCTCCGTATGGGTAGATATATCCATCAGGCGAATGACTAATCTTTCCTATACCCACAGTATGATAACTGTTACGACGAAATTGTTCAATAAAGGTCTCAGGGTACAGTGATTTCTCCTGTTTGCCGTTGGACAATTCATTGGCTATATTGTTTCCAAGTTCTGCTCTAGAACGTGGGAATCTGCTACGTAACAAACTATATCGAGAGGCGCCACAAGTCGGTACCGTCACGTACTGTCTGGTAAATAACGCAGAAGAAGCCGCTAGTAAATCAATATGCGGCGTATATACTTCTTCATTACCATAGCAACCTAATGCGGGTAATAGATCATCAACACAGATCATTAAGACGTTCGGCGGTCGATCTCTTTGTGCCATTGCTAAAAAGGTAGCCATTACTAAAAAGATTGTCGTTCCGATATGACGTAAGTTTATCATTTATTATTGGTTATTGTTATTCTCCTGAAGGTCTTTTAATCTTCTCTCCTATTTTCACAGGAATTCCAAAGTTAGGTGTTCCATCGATATTCCAGGTAAACTTTTGTATTCGCGCATTACGATAATTGGTACTTCCTCCATCTGGTAGGTTCCGTGCATGATAGATAATCCAGTCCTCTGTCCCATCCGGAGACTTAAAAAAACCATTATGTCCCGGACCGAAAGCACCACTTTCCGCATTCATGGAGAAAACAGGTTCAGGATGTTTTATCCAATCTGCTGCATTGAGCGGATTGCCATCATCCTTTAACGTCAATAGTCCTAAAGCGTAATTATCTGATGAAAAGCTGCTAGCCGAGTAAACTATAAAAACCTTTCCTTGGGGGTTAATCAAAACCTGTGGACCTTCGTTGATAGCGCCATTATGTTTTTCCCAATCGTATATCGGTGCTGCAATTTCTACCCGGCCTCCATCTAATGTCCAGGGATTACTCATCTTAGCAATATAGATCTTTTGTGGTGAAGCTCCTTTGTTTGATCCGGACCACAAGAAATATAATTCATCCTGATACTCCAGTACAGTTCCATCAATGGCCCACTCATCGTTCGGTACCGTAACTTTCCCCTTAAACTCCCACGAGCCTCGAATCGGACTGGAGGATTTGTTTTCGATTACGTACATGCGGTGATTGGCATTGCTTCCATTATCCGCTGCAAAGTACATGTACCATTTGCCATCGATCTCATGCAGTTCGGGTGCCCATATATTTTGGGAATACATTTCGCCAGGCGGTGGCACAAATATATTGATAGGTGTTACATTGGCCAGTTCTGTAATCTTCTTCGTTACATACAATACCACCCTACTTCCCTGTGTGTAGGTATAATAATAGGTCCCATCCTTTTGAGTCACCCAAGGATCTGCACCTCTTGGCAGCAGCGGATTGGTAAAGGTATCCGAATCATCCGGTTGTTCTATATCGGTATCGGGAGGAGTATTATCGGTATTGGCATTATCCTTACTACAGCTCCAGGCCGTTCCTAGAAAAGCAAAAAGCATAGTTATTAAGAATTTCTTTTTTATCATATTAATTCTATTTGCATATATTAATACTATCGATAGAACATACCGATTTCTGCCAATGCGATATTGGTTCCTCCCCGATGTGTATCTCGGGCAATCATCCTAAAAAATTGTGCGGATACAGGTTCTTCCAAGTCTATATATTGCTTTTCGCCTATATCTGCCAAATCAGTTGTAAGATGGTGAGTCCAATTCTCCCCATCCAAACTTGTATACAAATCAACAGTTTTAGGGCGAGCTGCGGGATCTCCTACGCGTGTAATAATTGCATACCCCCCAACTTCATATACCGCTTTCATATCTACGGTAATTGTATGTGGATAGACATTATATGGTGCAGTTGTTTTATTGACCCATATTGTAGTAGGGTCACCATCCAATGTGTTGGAAGGCGGTCTGTATTGACCCGGACCCGTCCGGTCATCAAAACTAGACGCTTCGGCCGTCCATCCGACTTTAGAGAGCTCAACCGGACGCCCTTTAAGTCGTTGGGTAGTATATGGGGTATAAAATGTATCCAAAGCTAATGGTCCAGGCAAATATACTGTGCGGAGATCCACAATTTGCGGTGTCAAAAAATTTGGAATATACGTGATTGTCTCATCTGCAGGAATAAATAAGGTATGACTATGTCCATCCAAATCTTCATAGGTCATTTCTGTACCATGAACAGTAGGATACGGTACTCCACCCCACGTGATCTTCATGACATCGTCTTCATCCACAAGATGAGCATCTATGGGTCGGCTCAATAATGTACTGTTCCATACATCGCCATATACCCTAGTGACGACCTCTTTCTTCAGGGATCTACGGCCCTGATTGTCGAAGGTGAAGATTTCAAAAACATACGTCCCCTCGGCAAGATCATCAAACATTACCTTAATTGTATCTTTACCTGTTTCCGATCTCGTGATCGGTAAGTCTATCGAATCCTGTCGATTGTTCCAGTAGACGCGAGCACTTATTGCTTTCGAATCAGAGGGGGGTAACCATCCTAATTGAAGACGGTTGTTGCCGGGATAGACAAATACCGAGTCGACCATTCCGATATACACTTTCATGCCATCTTCCAGGAATTGTTTATAGGTATCGTCCATCTTGGAGCATCCTCCAAAAATGCCAGCTAAAGCGAGAAGGACGAATCCGATTTGAGTTATCTGTTTTAATAATTTCATAATTGTATATCTTTAATTATTCAATTCAACATAAAGTGTAAAAGCCTGTCCTTTGCTTCCTGCAATTAAGGCATCATCCATAGGCATCCACCGATATTCCTTCTTGCCGCCGTAATCTATCTGTACCAGGTAATTGTATACGTTATTGGATGGATTGCCGTCTATGGCGTATGGATTATCGGGAAAAGTATAGCGACCATCCGTTCCTAGCGTCGGTCTATATTTTACGACATCCGTAGCCCTGACTGCATTGCTATTGGCAAAAACAGGGTAAAAATTCAATTTAGCACCAACTGCTGCCGCGCCGCTTTTTTGTTTGACGTCCACATGAAATGAAGTTGGAAAATAATTCCAATACGGTTTCGCCACCTTGTCCGCTCCCGATACATTGATAATGAAACGAGAGAACTCCGACCATACCGTTTCCCCATAAGGATAATTCATGATGCACCTTTTTGACTCAAAAGATTGGCCACTAATCGGGTTATTAACCGCATTGGGCACTTCTCCTAAATAGAGATCATACATTCCACGGGCATGACCAAACTCATGCAGCAATGCATCGATCGCACTATTCCCAAACAAACCTGTATAATCATGTCCTAAAGTCAAATAAGGTGATCTGAGCCACCCCCACGATAAATCGTCGGAAGCAGCATGTGCGTTGACAATCAAAAGAATGTCCATAGTCGGATCGTCTACGCCGCGAAGGTATCGAAACTGCCCTGATGTGCCTTCAAATGGAATCATCTCCGTCATATAAAAATGAATCTGATTACCTCCTTCATCGTTCAATCCAGAAACCTGGAATTT
>JBEBWF010000027.1:0-51339 GCA_040392285.1 Sphingobacterium sp.
TCTGATATTGCCCTCCTCTCGGAGTTGCGATTGTCGAATACACAGGCTCTTTATTATCCAAGTCTGTAATGAGGGTACCGTCCTCATAGGCCAATTCTTCACCTAAAACAACGCCTGTCTGATCTTCGCGCAACTCAATGACACGACCGTCTGACAGCGTTATAAAAGCTCTATTAGCGCCCGGCGCAAGATCTTGAACCTCCATAAGGTGCACACTGGATGTATAATTGCGGTAGACTAAAAATGTAATAGCTGATACGAGAAATAACACAGCCGCATAGGGCAGTATTCTCCGAAGCACGTGTCGCGTATGTACCTGATGCCGCTTGTTGGCGTTATGAATCTTACTCCGTGTTTTGGATTGCAATCGTTTAGTCCAAGCGTCCTCATGCTCCCTACTTCGGAGTGCCAACCAGGTGTTGACATCCTTCCAAACTATATCTTCCTCTGCCGTTTGTTTCAGGAGATCCGAATGCAAAGCATTTTCCTCTGCCCATTTTTTAAGAAAAAGTAATTCTGACTCGGTAATCGTGCCATCTATCTTTTTTCTTATCAAAGCTGCTATGTCAAAGCTTTTATCCATCGATTAGTGTTACTCTCTAACATTAATACGATCGTCTTTGAAGAACCTTAGTAAAAAAATGAAATTATATTTTGGATTAAACTTTGTTATTTCTACACTGTTTGCAATTATCCTTGATAGGGCTTTAACTTGAAGCCTTTAGCACCACGACCGCCTGCTGTGCATATCAAGACATACCGTGACGATCGTGGGTAAGAAGGTGATGACAAACATCCATAAAAAGTTTCGAGTATAGAAGAATATTATATACTTTTATACAAAAGTTTCGAGTATGGAAGAAAATTTTGATTCATTGAAACGTTATAATTTTTGGACCGGAAATGTACCCGAGTTAGGTTTTTTACGAGAGCATTATACGGATAATATTTTCAACTACACCAATAATAGACTGATAAAAGTATTAGTTGGACAGAGGCGTGCGGGAAAAAGTTATATTTTACGACAAGTAGCACATCAGTTGATAAAGAATGGTATACGTCCAAAAAATATTTTTTATATCAATAAAGAGTTTATAGATTTTGACTTTGTAAACAATTACAGAGATTTAGATACGCTCATAAAATTGTATAAGGCGAAACTAAATCCTGAAGGTAAAGTGTATCTGTTTATAGATGAAATACAAAATATTGCAGAATGGGAGCGATTTGCCAACTCTTATGCACAGGATTTTACGGATAGTTATGAATTGTTTATCAGCGGTTCCAATTCAAAAATGCTTTCGGGCGAATTGGCCACCTTACTTTCAGGTAGATACATAACATTTGAAATATTCCCTTTTAGCTTTAGTGAATACATAGGTATTACGCATTCAGAAGCCACAAAACAAAGTTATATCCGATATATAGAAAGCGGAGGTTTACCTGAGCTCTTTGTATTACCTAATGAGGACACCAAACGGAATTACGTAGCTGCGGTAAAAGACACGGTGCTTCTACGGGATATCATACAACGGTACAGTGTAAAAGATCCTAAACTGTTGGAAGATCTTTTTATTTATCTCGTCAATAATGCATCTAGCCTGCTATCGGTAAATAATATTGTCAACTACATGAGAAGTAGCGGTAGAAAAACGACTTACGACACTGTGGCCAATTATATAGGCTATATAGAAGATACTTTTTTGGTACATAAAGCAGAACGATTTGATATCCGTGGCAAAGAAACCATTTCAGGTAACGGTAAGTATTATATTAATGATCTGGCATATAAGAATTATCTATACAGCGGTTACGGTTACGGAACGGGCTATAAGTTGGAAAATCTTGTATACCTAGAACTACGTCGTAACGGCTACGAGGTTTTCGTGGGCGTTATGAAAAATAGAGAAGTGGATTTTGTAGCTAAAAAGGCGGATAAATTTTTATATGTACAAAGTGCCTACCTATTGATAGACGAAGAAACAGTAAAAAGAGAGTATGCGTCTTTTGAAGGTATAGACGACAACTATGAGAAAATAGTAGTTTCGCTAGATGACGTAGCCTTACCACAAAACAAAGGGATTAAACATGTTCAGGCATGGTTGCTATCTACATTTTTAAACTAAAAAAGCGTAAAAATAGTCATTTCTAATTTTAACCCAATAGGTTTATAATCTAAGTAAGATCCCAGTGATTTAGCGTGGCCTCTAATCTTATTATCGATAGTACATATCGGTCGTACTCACCACGTCTGGAATATCAAGATCTATGACGACCACGACCGCCTGCTGTGCATATCAAGACATACAGTGGCGATCGTGGATAAGAAGTTGTTTGGTTAGACAGATATTACTTAGAGGAAATATTAAATCTAAAGATATTTTGATAATGTTTCGTATCCTCTTCTGTAATCCCACGAGAAGTATAGCCAAGATAAAGCTTACCCTTATAAGCCTTAATCCCCTCAGCTTCCATAGCCCCCAATTTAGTAATGCCTATTTCGGAAAGTGTATTCCTATTGGAGACAAACTCTACCCGCGTTCGTTCTTCGACAATATTTCCTTGAAAATCAAGCACTGTCACATACGATTGGGATACGTCTTCTGTATAGAAAGAACCTACTAAATTGTAATTGGACTGCCCTTCAAAATAGTAGAGCCTATTTTTATACACATCATATCCCTGCCAATCGTAATAGGTTGCCCCAGCAGGACCATATCCGGTTTTCCGAAACTTAACCCGGGCTACAGGGGTTAAAGTAGTCAGATCACGGCAATAAACCGTATATGTTTTACTATTCCTAGATGCCGGATTATTTGTTTCGAAGCCATCTGTACATGTTACACTAACATTAGTCATGCTTGCTTTTTTAGCCTCACTCAATTTATAAACCACAAAGCATCTGAATGATGAATTGCTTGGATTAGGATCATTATAATTGATAGTCAACAAATCATGATCTGTATCAATAGAGGGGTGTAACTCTGAAAATGACGAACCTATATAATAATATTCTGCACATTCATTGGTTTTTACCGTTTTCCCTTTTTCATATTTTACCCTACCTACCACTTTGTCCCCCCAATAAGAACCGTCTTCTCGTGCAGAAGCGTAAGCACCTATCCATAGGTACCTGTCTGTGCCCACTTCCTCCATAGCAGTATTTGTAGCATGCCCAAAATAATGGAGACGCATGATATCTGTATTTGATGTCAAAATATCATTACTGATATTTTGTGAAGATTTCACCAAATTCACCTGATGCTTATTACCGCCATCAGCAGTCTGCGTATACCAGATCGATCCATCCGAATCGAGGTTGAACCCTTGGATAACATTGTTTGCCAGTAAAAACGTATTCTTGCTATAGATATTGGATACCGCTTCAAAATTCGTGATGCCTGTCGTTGACTTCACATCTTTTGTTTGTCCGCCATCTTGATCTTCGAGGCCTTGACTTTTACTACAATTGGTCAAGAGTAGCAAACAACAAGACATCAACACTGCATTATTTAACTTTTTAGTTCCCTTCATCATCTTACAATTTTTGAATTTTAATATCATCTAACCATATCCTATAATGATCCGTGCCGGAATATGGCAATGTGCTAACGACTATTCGTGTATTAGCGGTCGCACCATTTATCCTTACAGTATGTGTTGTTGGAATAGTATAGTCGTACAATGGTCCTTTCGATACAGGATCTACATTAGCCTTACAGGACACAGTGACCTGTTTACTATTGTCTATAGAAGAGACGGTAGGACCACCATCTATGATAGTACCATCTCCCTCAATGATAATTGCATGTTTCAAATGATCTTCACCCCAGCTATGGTAAGGCTCAAAATAGGCTGCAGTATTCACCGTCACCAAGATATCGGCAGTGCCAGTTATCTTTTCCAACTTTGGTGTTTTTAATGAGCCTTGAGCAGATGCAGATGCCAAACGTACAGCTCCTGTTGCAGCAAAAGCATTAACACCGTACCAACCTGCATAATTTGGGTTGTTGAAATCACTACCATATTTAGCACCTTCCCAATAGGCATTGTACAATAATGGAGCATTCGCAGGTCCTAAGTTACCTCCAAAGGTACTAGCTATGTTATTATTCCAGGACATCGTCCGGTAATCTGTCGATTTTGCAGTGTTGGATTTAGGATCTAGACCTGCTTGAATTTGTGCCTCCGTTGGCTGTACTCCAAAAGCTTGATATATCGGAGATCCACCTAGCCAGAAATCATCGAAATCTTTGTAGAGAATGATATCTGCCCCCTGAGCTGGTTCATTAGGTGTCACAAATTGATAGTAAGTCACATCCGAATCCAGATTTAAAGTGTTGATCGTTTTATGAACAACCCTGAACCAATATACTGTACCAGGCTCCAAATCTCCAAAAACAAACCTATTGTGATCAAAGAAATAACTTCCAGTACCGATGCTTGTTGCGCTTAGCCAATCTACCTGATTTGCATACCTCCTGATAGTAGATCCATATTGCGTAAAAGCCAGTTCCAATACAAATTTACGAGACACCCCGGAGTTTTTAATATACCTACCCCAGTCAAAAATAGCCAAACGTGGTAATATTTTTACCGTAGTTACCGTCGGACTTTCTAACGGATCTATACCGCCATCTGCTTTTACCCGGCTCTTCACGACAAAGCTTTGCGTATAATTTCTGTCCGGTATTTCGACTATCAGGTCAATCTGTACCTCCCCTAGCGTAGAAGTCACACCGCTGAGATCCACAGGAATGAAACCGTCACCGGCCGACAATGAATAATTTGAAACATCGTGTATTTGAAGTCCGTTTGCCCCCGGTCCTTGTAGCGATGCTGTCACATTCACCAGGTCATCTGCGGCTCCCTTTGTATAAGGAATCAATACCTGTGCACCCGTAATGTCTTGGTCTATCAAAAAACTAGATGCCACTGTCGGCCTGTCCACGACGATATGCCCGGCGGATTGAACAATGTTTACATCATAGCTTTTATTATTATTTGAAATGGTAATAACCCCTGTTCTTTGATCTCCTTTGTTATGTGCTACTGTTACTTCTATCTTTTGCTCTTGTTGGTTTCCATTGCCCTGCTCCGGATTAACTGAAATCCAGTCGGACTGGGAAGTAGTTGTCCAATTATCACTGGAAGCTACGGCTAAAGCTTTTGTCTCATTCAAATAATTAAAAGACATCTGGTCTGTTTGTCTCTTAAACATATCAAGGATATCTTCTTTTGAACATGACATAAAAGTAATTATCCACGCTAAACCAAAGATATAGCTCAATTTATACTGTATATTTTTCATACCGATCTTATTTACGTTGTATAACTATTCTTCCCATCCGGAATTTTGACCTAGATTAGGGTTAATATTTTTGGCTGCCTGAGGGATAGGATACAAATACATTTTATCATCCCAAATTCTCTCCAATCGATAGACTAAACAATCATCTTCGTTAATGCCAAACGTGGTAGCCGCATCTCCTGTTTGTGCCGTTATTTGTACATAAGTCACTGTGCTCTCCGTTGTGCCTGGCCGAGGGAACGAGGTTGAATAGAAGCAGATATCATTGATTCCATCGCCGTTCATATCAAAAGGTTTTCCCAATTCGGGGATGTATATCCCCGCCATTTCCACAATTAATTTGTGTCCCATCTTCCATCGCATCAAATCATCCCTTCGGACATTTTCCAACAACATTTCTACAGTCCGTTCTCTCCTGACTTCGAGAATCCACTTATCAGAAAGCCCATCATAATATTGCTGTAGATACGGATCAGCATTATCCGGCTCCCTACCATTCACTCCAGATCTTTCTCTCAGTAATCGGATACTTCTATTCCACTCGGCAGTAGACATTTCAGCCAATTCAGCCTTGACTTCCGCATAATTCAACAGGATTTCGCCAAAACGAAAAACGCTCAATGAGTTCAAACTGCTCGTATTACTTTCATAGGCATCGTCATCCATATTCCACTTTATTACTCTATAATAAGTCAACTGCGCTCCTAATCCTGGAAATATCTTTGCAAACTCATTAGTTTCCTCACCGGCAACCTTCTTACGATAAACTGGAGTTATGATAGACTGTTTCAGTCTGTTATCGCGGTTCTGAAACTCTTGATAAAAGACTTTATTGTTATAGCCTACCTGATCGGTATAGCGTGACCCATCCAAGTTTAGGTACATATTCACAAAAGCCTTGGTTACAGAATTTCTTTGACCTGCGGTTCCTGATGCAAAATACCACGAAGCATCATGTACTCTACTCTCTTCCAAATTCATTTCGTTAGAGAGAATAATCTCTTGATATTGTGGACTAAGGCTTTTGAATATTTTACCGTAGTTTTTATCTTCTTCGCCTACAACGTTGACTAACCCGTATGGGCTATTGTTCATCAATTCTTCACTCGCAGATAAGCTCTCTCTCAACCATGTTTCACTATCAGCTAGCCCATGATACTTTCTGAACGTACCTTCGTAAAGACAGATTCTAGATTTTAATGCCAATGCCACATATCTATTAATCACATTTTTGTTAACAAATTTACTGTCATCCGAGCAGTTGTTGATAGCAAAGTTTAGGTCTTCCAAAACTTTTCCCATTACAAATTCCCGGGGATCCCTTCCTTTATAGAGTTTTTCCTCATCATCTGCATCTACGGGTTGGTCATACCAAGGTACATCACCAAATAACTTCACTTTATCCCAATAAAACCAAGCTCTCCAGAACCGTCCAACGCCTTCATAATGTTTCATGATAGGTTCAGAAACATAGTCTGTGGCCTTGTATATATTAGCCAAAAAGTAGTTTACATTATGCAGTTGTGACCAGTTTGATGTAGTCCAATTATTTGTTGTTAGTGCATTGAACCCGGGTTTCAAAAAAGCTTCCGTTTGTGTAGTAACCACGATATCACTAAATTGATCGCCCCGCGTAAGTGTTTCGACCGAAGGTAAATATCTTGTCAAAAAGCCATTTGTGTACGTCTTTAGTGCATTTTCAGAATCGAAAAACTCATCTGCTGAAATAGAGCTTATAGGCTCGTGATCTAAAAGACCTTTACAAGAGTTCAGAGTAACTATTACTAAAAAAACTGTAAAATAATTTCTTGTTTTCATGTTTGTCTTTTTTAAAATGAAACATTTAAGCCCAATGAAATGCTTTTTGTTTGAGGATACCCATAACCTTGTCCGTCTGTCCCTGCTCGTGCGTTATAATCTGAATCCCCTGCTGTAATTTGTTCTGGGTCATAGTTTTTAGCATATTTTTTTAGTGGAGACCAAAAGAATAAGTTTTCACCAGAAACGTACACACGTAGGGATTGCATTTTCATTCTTTTACAGATATCAGAAGGAATGTTATAATCGACGGTAAGATTTTTTAGACGAGTATATCTTGCATTTTGCAGATATCTATCGTTAGCAGCACGTAGAGTACCTCTTCCAGATGCTGCGAGAGAACCTCTTAACCTTGGCCAGTATGCATTTGGATCAGGATTTTCTTCTGTCCATCTTTCTGCATTCTGCCAAGGCAGACTAAAACCATATGTTCTGTTGTATTGTCCCCAAAAGAATCCAGATTCGCCCGCTGGATACCAATCTTTTTTCATTATACCTTGGAAAAAAGCCGACACACCAAACCCTTTATACCGTCCACCGATATTGAAACCAAAATGATAGCGAGGCTCCGAATTTCCAATAATACTCAAATCTCCGTGATTACCCAATGTATTGTTCCCATTATCTACCTCACCGCTCTCGTCCAGGTCCGCAAACTTGAGATCCCCCGCATTCCAGCTTACATTATCACCACTCCAAAAAGTCCTCGATTGCGCACGTACTCCCCAATCTTGAGCTTCTTCATCCGTCGCGAACAAACCGTCAACAGTATAGCCCCAAATCTCTCCTAATGTCATACCTTCATAATATGCAGTAGAGTATAATGTAGGCAGTGTATTGGTCTTACTCGTGTATTTTGTAATCTTGGATTTGCTATCCCACAATGAAAATCTCAGATTATAACTAAAATCATCTTTCCCTAGCTTAAATTGATCCTTGTAACCTAAGGAAAACTCAAAGCCTTTGGTAATCATGTCTGCGTTATTGCCCTTGGGTGCTGAATAGCCGGCCACCGCTGGAATTTCTGCACCTACCACAAACATATTTGTTGTTTTCTTTTCGTAGATATCTCCTACAAAATTGAATTTACCAAATAAATCGATGTCAAGCCCTAAATCCTTTGTCGCAGCTCTTTCCCATGTCAATGTTTCTGGCATCGGAGCAGGGGCTGAAGTATTGGCTTCTTTAGTACCATTTGTTAATACCCCTGTTGATTTACTAATATCCATCATGGCCATATACAGATAAGGATCTACATTACCATTGCCAGCTGCTCCTATTGAAAATCTCCATTTCAGATTGTCAAGCCAAGAAACTTCTTTCAAAAAAGGCTCTTCGGACATTCGCCATCCAATCGATGCTGAAGGGAAAAATCCCCATTGCTGATTTGTAGGAAATTTAGAACTCCCATCATATCGACCACTCGCTTCCACTAAGTACTTACCTTTGTAATTGTAACTAGCTCTATAGAATATACCATTAAACCCCCATGAATAACTTCCTCTGTCTTGAAGTGTCAAGTTTATTCCATCCATTAATGAGAAATTTGGCTTGTCCGCTTTCAAAAGACCGTCTCTCATCATCTGCGTGGAGTAGTATGTTTTTTCTTCTATATTCCAACCAGCCAAAAAGTTTAAATAATGATTTTCAGATACTCTTGGCGTAAAGTTGATGGTTGCATTGGCAACTTGATATTCTGTTTCATACTCTCTTTGATCCAAAGAGCTCACTAATGGGTACGTCAGATTAATTCCAGATATATTTGAATGACTAATAGAATTCACGACATCTAATCGTTTTGAATGATTATATAAATAGGAATAATCGGCTTTAAATTCAAGTACTTTATCGATGATATTGACTGTCAAAAAAGTACTGTTTTTAATATCGAATTTAAAATTGTTTCTATAGTTATTACCTTCTGCCATAGCTGCATAACCAGTATACACGGCTGCAGCAGTCCATGATCCGTCCGGATTTTGGATTTTTGTTACCGGGAAACCTTGATGCTCAATAAGGCGTGGAATCGTTAAATCATTCGGATTTCCATTAGGCTGATGATAGTTTCTTCTGATAAAATCCGTATTGTTTTCTAACTTGATATTCTTGGTTATATTTATTCCTCCTTTGGCACGCAAATTTATTTGCTTAAACTTTTCATCACCAATTTTATAAATACCTTGTTGTTCAAAAAAACGAGATGACACAACGAAATTAGCAGTCTTGGACCCTCCTGAAATGTTTAGATTATGTTGTTGTCCATACGTATAATCTCTATAAAATTCATCATACCAATTTGTTGATCCGTAATATTGATAGGCTCCACTGCTGTTGATATCCCAATCCAAATATCCATTATCGGGATCATTGACGCGTTTCTTAAATTCATCTTCCCATGCCTGTGTCCATGGAAAAAAATTGTTGATACCCGTTGGTAGTCGATGTGCATAAGAAACATGCGCTAACTTGTAATTATCGTACCATATTTGTGGATCTGTTTCAAATTGGGGTCTTACAGTCTGTGAAAAAATATTAAAGCTAGGACTGTAATTAACAGATATCTTATCCAATTTGGCGCTTTTTGTTGTGACTAATACTACTCCAAACGCTCCCCTAGCACCATACACTGCAGTAGAAGAGGCATCTTTCAAAACAGAAATGCTTTCCACATCTTCTGGGTTAATAGCTGTCAAATCGGCCTCTACCCCATCTACCAATGTCAAAGCCGAACCTCCAGCTCCAATGGATTGTGTGTTACCACGAATATTAATGGTAGCACTTCTGCTGGGTTTACCATCTACCATAGTAATATTGACTCCTGGCACTTGACCCTGTAACGAACGTAATAGGTAAGCGTTGGGTCTGTTTTCAAGAGACTCACCTGACAGATCGGATACTGCTCCGACAATATTCTTTCTCAATTGTGTACCATAGCCTACTACTACCACCTCATCCAACGCACTCACCTTGTTTTGCAAATGTATGCGATAGGCCGTCTGCTCTGTCAATTCGAAGATTTGCTCTTCATAACCCACAGCATATACACGGATAGCCTTGGTCGTGTTGGTCAATTGCAGTTTGAAATCGCCATTAAGATCCGTTTGAGTCGCATATTGTCCTCCAATTTCAGAAACACTGACATTAGAGAGCGGTTCACTGTCCTTGCCCATGACCTTTCCTGTGATTGTCTTGCCCTGAACACTTGCCTTTGTCCCAGATAATTCATTTGAAAAGGCGCGGTCCGGCACGGACAAACTTAGGACACAAGCCCAAATAAATGGTTTTATAAATCTCATAATTTCCAATAATTTAATTGTCGAATAAATTTATCTTATCCTATTTCGAATATTTCTTAGGTTTTGTGTTTATCAGTTTCACAAAATAGTCTTTCAACAATCTTGCATTTCCTTCCGTAATTGACAACACATAATGTTTGCCGTCTGCTTGTTCAGAAAAATGTGTAAACCCTTTATCATCTACCGTCAGTTTTCCCGGTTTGGAGATGTCCAATAGATTGTTGTCTTGCTCTACGGCATAATATACAGAAGTAAGATCCCATGTCGGCCTATTGTATGGAAAAGGACGGTACCGTTTGTAGGCATCTACTAAAGGATGGTGTTCCGTCCATCCAAAATCATGCTCTATGCTTGAACTTGGATAAATGACTTTCGTTCCTATTTCAAACGGAGATAGCACAATACCAGTAGGCCAGTTAGCCATCACATATTGGGCCGCTGGGCGGTCATGGATCACATTGAACTCAGCACGCTTCTTCTCACCAAAAGAACCGGCCATGACGGAAACGTATTTTACCTTCTTTGCCACCAATTCCACACCACTCAGGGGTGAATATTTATCCGGCTCGGATTGCAACAGTCTGGCTAAATTCGTCGAAAAGCCTACCGATACAATGACTACAGAAAGATCCTTTTGCCTGGCCAGTACTTTTCGATAAAGCTCATGTGCCTCCAATAACTTGTTATGTTTCCTAACAGAATATTTATACAATTTAGTTGAATCGTTATATTCCACCATATTTTTGCTATAATCCACATAGTCATTGATAAAAACTCCCCTTTCAATACGTCCGATAGGAGTTTTCTTATAACCATACCAGGTCGACATCAAATCTAAAAAATAGGTAGAATAGTCCGATTCCTTATTGTTCATAATAGCTAATAGATTTATCTTTCCTTGATCCGCATATTTGTACAGCATATCCAATGCTAAGGCATCATCGATATCATTACCCATATCGGTGTCCAAAATTACGTTGAGCTTTCCCTCCACATAGAACGGGTGCATATGCTGTTGGGCTTGTACAGCTTGGCTAAGTAAAATAAAAGCTACTAATACTACATTTTTCATCATCTTTATCATATTGTTCCCTTCTTGTTATTGACCCGCCACAATAATCAACCCCAGTCCCATCACAAACAGCACAAACATCATAGCCAGTTTACCATTTACATTGACCGGCGAGCCTTTAAACTCCTTCCAGATAAACACACCCCACAGTGCAGCGACCAATGTCGCACCCTGGCCTAGTCCATACGAAATAGCTGGCCCAGCCTTCCCTGCAGCGATAAGATTGAGCGAATTACCTAAGCCCCAAATCATCCCCCCCAGTATACCGGTAAGATGTGCGCGAAACCCACCTTTGAAATAAGCCGCATAGCTTGTCGGTTCACCAACAAAAGGTCTTTTGATAAGAATGCTATTGAATAGGAAATTGCTGAGGAATATACCTACTGAAAAAATAAATACCGCCGTGTAAGGTGTCATTTTTCCGAATTCTGGCGAAACAAAGTTTTCCATATCCATCGAAGCCGCTATAAAACGATAAAAAAACGCCATCAATACACCTGCGAATAGGGCAAGAACGATCCCTTTGGTATTTGCTTTGTCGACCTTGCCTGTATTTTTGAGTTTATAAGCCCAAGCATTCACGAGTATGGCAATAGTAACTAGTGCTACCCCTGCAAACAACAAAGTAGCATCTCCTTTAGGTGCCGTCGCATAATTGATCAGCACACCTAGCACCAAAGCAATACCCACACCTACCGGAAAAGCTACCGACATACCTGCAATGGCTATTGCTGCAGATAGCAAGATATTCCCCGCGTTAAAAACTATCCCACCAAGAAGAGCACTGCCTATATTGCTCCATTCCGCCTGTTGCAGATCAGGAATAAAACTTCTGCCCTCCTGCCCGATACTGCCTAAAGTAAAAGCACTCAGTAAAGAGAAAATTAAAATACCCAGCACGTAATCCCAGTAAAACAGTTCAAAACGCCAGGTTTTACTGGCTAACTTCTGCGTGTTGGCCCATGATCCCCAACAGAGCATCGTAATGATGCAGAAGAAAACGGCCTGATAATAATCGTGTACAATAAACATAACTAGATTTGATTTTGTGTAGTTTGATAATAAGCGTTCAGCTCTTCCCGATATGGCGACGACGATTGCGCACCTAGACGCGTAACAGCAATTCCTGCAGCTAAAGCTGCAAACTCTAAAGCTTCGCGGATAGGTTTATCTTCATTCAATGCAACAACCAACGCACCATTAAAAACGTCACCTGCGGCGGTCGTGTCTAATGCCCGAACACTATGAGCATTTACATCAAAGCATTCTCCATCAAACAATGCCACCGCTCCTTTTGCTCCCATCGTAATCACCACATTTTTAACCCCTTTATTCACCAAGACCTGAGCAGCTTCCTTCGCCGATTGGACGTCTACAACCTCGATTCCTGTTAATAAGGAAGCCTCTTCTTCATTCGGAGTAATCAAATAGAGATTCCTGAGAATTGAAGAGGACAACTCTCGGGCAGGTGCCGGATTTAAGATGACTTTTATTTTTCCATTGTTCGCTTGCGAGGTAATCTCTTCAACCGTTTCAATAGGAATTTCCAGTTGCATAAGGACAAAAGACGCTTCTTTAAGCAGAACATCCAAACCAGAGATGCGCTCGGTCAGCAAATCATTATTAGCTCCGGAAGCTACGACAATATTGTTTTCCCCTTGCTTATCAACAGTAATCAAAGCCACTCCAGACGGCTTATCTTTGTTCATCAACACATAGCTCACATCAATCCCCTCATCCCACAAGGATTGTAACGCCGCTTTCCCAAAAACATCATCTCCTACGCTCGCCACCAAAACAACTTTACCCCCCAGTCTAGCGGCTGCCACAGCCTGATTTGCTCCTTTACCACCCTGGTTCATAAAAAACTCCTTTCCCAATATAGTTTCCCCAGGTTTCGGAAAACGATCCGTCCGTATAACCATATCCGTGTTTGAGCTACCAACAACAATAATTCGTGATCTTGACATATATTTCTCTTGTGCTTATTTGGTGTTTATAATCGGCGCATTTGCGCAATCGTTATCGCAATAATAAGAACAAAAATTCATTCTTGCAAAAAGAATTTTATATTTTTTATTTTTCTTGCCCTAAATTAACTCTAAATTTATCCCTTCCTTTTTCTATCTCCAATACAACAAGCCTAGTATTGATACACCAATAATGTACTGACGCTAAATATTATCTATAAATTAATTAGTATCTATCTACTGTATTCATAGAGATTGACCTCTATGAACCCTCTACAAACCCTCTATTTTCCCACTAGAAAACCTCGGAGATCAGCACTATTGGAGTATCGTTATAGTTAAATAGTGGCGGCTATGTTTTTGATAGAATCCCGCTCTATTAAGTGTGGGGGGAATAAACGAGAGGTTTGCTCAGCGGACGGGTTTTCCATCCTTTCAAACAGAAGATTTACCGCTATTTCCGCTATTTCTTCGACAGGATGTGCAATACTCGTGATCGGACATTCTAAATAGTCAAGGTATTGTGAATTGTCAAAGCTAACTAGAGAAAAATCTTCAGGGATACGATAGCCTTGTTCTTTTAGTGCCTCTAAAACTCCTAACGAAATAGTATCACTTAATGCAAAGATAGCTGTGGGTTTATCTTTAAGTCCAAGTATTCGCTTTGTTTCATCATAGCCGGATTTTGTGGTAAACTGCTGTCCTCCTACATATTCAAATGTTAATCCATATTTCGCTATGCCAGCCTGATAACCCTTTACACGCTCCACATTGGATACAACCTCTGGATTACCCTGTATACAAGCGATTTTCCGATGTCCGCTTTTGACTAGTAACTCAATTGCTGACAACGCCCCTTGAAAGTGGTCCGTGGAAACAAAAGGCACCGGTAAACCTTCAAAATATCTATCTATAAAGATCATTGGCAAGTTAATCGAAATAAGCCGCTGCAGGTGGTCGTATTCATTCCCAGAAGGGATGACAATTAAGCCATCCATATTTTGTGCTGAAATTTTATTAATTGTTTCCTTCTCAATCTGTTGATTTTCGTCACAATCGATCATATACACCGAATAATTTCGATTGTAAAAGGCTTTACTAATAATACTTGCTATGGTGGAAAAAAAAGGGTTGGCCAAGCTAGGCACTATTAAGCCAATGGATTGGTTCTTTTTCAAACGCAAATTCACCGCGGCCTGATTAGGAATATATTGCAGCTTTTTCGCCTCGCTGTTAATGATCTTTGCTGTACTTTCACTAACTCTATATTTCCGATAAGTTCCATTCAGCACCCGTGATACTGTAGTTGTGGAAAAACCTGTAATATTGGCTAATGTTTTGATTGTAACATGCTCGAATTTCATTCTCCTAAAATAGCAACAAAAAAAGAACTTAGGAAACCCCCAATGCAACATCTCTTTATTCTTATAATGTCCTACTTTCCTAAATCAGGTCGATTATAATTTTCTCTTTCTAAAACCAAATAATTTTAGTAGTCTTGTGGATAGAATAAATATAAATTATTAAAATATATATACCTTAATGGATTCACAAAACCTAAACTCCAAAAACGGCCAGTCCACATTAGGCCCCATGATTATCATTGGTGCTTTATTTTTTATCTTTGGATTTGTTACTTGGCTCAACTCGTTACTTATCCCATACTTACGGATTGCCTGTGAGTTGACAGAAGTACAATCGTATTTTGTCACTTTTGCCTTTTATATTGCTTACCTGGTCATGGCACCGGTATCCACTTGGGTCCTCAATAGGTTTGGATTTAAGAACGGTATGTCAATATCGCTAGGGATTATGGCTGTAGGTGCTTTGCTGTTCATTCCGGCAGCTTTTTCCAGAACATACGGTCTATTCCTCCTCGGTCTATTCACTTTGGGGGGTGGTTTGGCTATATTGCAAACCGCATCAAATCCCTATATCACCATTATTGGACCTGTCGAAACGGCTGCTCGCCGAATCAGCATCATGGGAATCTGCAACAAGTTTGCGGGGGCTGCAGCACCGATTATCTTAGGTTTATTCTTGAATTTGGGAGAAGCAGACAAAATCGCTAAGCAGGTCGAATCGATGTCGGCAACGGACTATTCTGCAGCTTTGGACAAAGTGGCCCTGCAGGTTGTTAATCCTTATATTGGAATTGTAGTTGTCTTGGTTATACTGGCCTTCTGGATTTCTCGTGCTAACCTACCCGAAGTCAAAGGGGATGAGGAAGAAACTGTTGACCACCATACCATCGCCGAAGAAAAGAAATCCATCTGGAGTTTCCCCCATGTTATTCTAGGGTTCGTTACTTTATTCCTATATGTTGGTGTTGAAGTCTTAGCAGGGGACACAATTATCGCTTACGGTGTATCACAAGGTATCGGCTTAGAAGATGCTAAATTCTTTACTGGTTTCACCATGGTGGCTATGGTTGTTGGATATATCATCGGTATCGCCACTATTCCGAAATTTATCAGTCAAGAGAATGCTCTTAAAGTCTGTGGGATACTCGGGATGATCTTTACCTTAGGTATCGTATACACTAGTGGAATGACTTCTTTATATTTCGTTGCTTTACTAGGTCTTGCCAACTCTCTTATATGGCCCGCTATTTGGCCTTTGGCTTTAAAAGGTGTAGGTAAATTTACAAGTGCGGCATCAGGACTATTGGTTATGGGTATAGCTGGGGGTGCGGTTATTCCATTGATCTATGGTCAAATTGCGCATTCTGTAGGTTCTCATTCAGCTTATTGGATTGCTTTCCCTTGTTATTTATTTATACTCTATTATGCCATCGCTGGTCATAAAGCTGGTAAAAAGAATGTCGTACACGGCGAATAAAAAACACATATACATCAAAACAAAAAACAACAGAGGGGCCTCAAAGAGCCCCTCTGTTGTTTTAAAAACTATATAACCCGTTCGGGTCAACACAATATTTGAGTGGTACATCCCATGGTCCCGTATCATCTATCACATCCACCAACTCAAAATAACTAAGACCTATCGTACGAACATCAGGTCTACATCGTGCTAAAAATCGATCATAAAACCCCTTTCCATAACCCACCCGATGACCTTGTTTATCTGCGACAAGTAACGGGACCAAAACCGTATCTATAAGTTGCTCGTCAACAAATTCTCCTGCAACCGGCTCTGGTATTCCCCAATGATTAACTTGGAATTGTGTATGCTCATCCCAAAGAAAATTAGCCATTGTCCTAGCTTCCTGATCTGATTTGGAAACCACCAAGTGAATATGTGGATAGTGCTCTCTAACCCAATTTAATAACGGCATCGTATCGGGTTCATTGAATTTAACGATAGAAAGATATACATGTAGATAATGACATGCTTGCCAATCCAAAGTCATCAGATGCTGCAACAGCATAGCATTACGAGACTGACATTCCCTCGCCGAAAGATCAATCCGTTTCTGCTTATAAAGCTGTCTTAGTTCACTTTTGGTCATAAAGCAAATGTATGAAAATCCCCAACGATTATAAACAGGTTGCAATGCCGCAGATGTGCTATTAGACGCTCCTGAGAATAAAAAACGGCCTTGAAGCTGAGCGCTTACAAGACCGAATAATCAACCTAAACCTATTTCTTTATTTCACCCGTTCGATATAGTCGCCCGTGCGTGTGTCTATCTTTACTTTATCCCCTTGATTAATAAATAGGGGTACCTTAATCTCTACTCCTGTCTCCACTGTAGCATTTTTCAATGCACTCGTAGAAGTATCTCCCTTAACCGCCGGCTCTGTATACGTAATTTCTAACTCAACAGATGCGGGAGCATGTGCCATTATCGGCTCCTCGCTCTCAAAAGCCACAATTACGTTCATACCTTCTTTCAAGAATCGTGCCGTATTGCCGAATAATGCCTTAGGAATATTAAACTGTTCGTACGTATTATTATCCATCACCACATAAAAATCCCCATCATCATATAAATACTGATAATCATTGGTTTCTACACGTGCAATCTCCACCTCTTCGTCTGTTCTAAAACGATATTCCACCAATTTGCCCGTTTTCACATTCCGCATTCTCGCCTGATAAAATGCCCGCAAGTTTCCCGGTGTCCGGTGGATAAATTCCTCCACGGTTACCAACTCACCATTAAACCGTAGTACATTGCCATTCTTTACATCAGAAGCTTTAGCCATAGCCTATAAATTATTTTATTTATCACAAAAATATAAAAAGTAGCGTGAAGTAAAAAGTCGGTTTATCATTTATAATCCATAATATGGATGTATTCTTCGCAAAACCCGTATTCTTTCTCTTGATTAGAGCCGATAATAAGCAAACGCCCATCCGAACACGTACGGTTGACCAGATCAAGATACCACCGTTCGCCTTCCGCATCCAAATTACTCATTGGCTCATCCAACAATAAAATATCTGATTCGGAGAAACAGGATAATGCGAGCTTTAGCCGTTGTTTCATCCCCGAAGAAAAGTACTTGATTTGTTTATCCGCAGCGTGTTCCATTGCTAAACAAGAAATAATTACCGACTTCTCGAAGCCCTTTAAAAGAGATTTGAATTTGAAATGAAAGTCCACCATCTCCCTTAACGTAAATTCTTCGATCAGCTCCATATATGGTGCAGCGAAGACAACATGTGCATAGATGTCATCTACATGAATTTCGCTATCCGTGTTGGTATGATATGCAATACGGCCGTCACTCGGAGAAAGTTGACCCGCTATGGTTTTAAGTAAAGTAGACTTTCCTGAACCATTTGGTCCGAGAATAGCATATTTTTTTGAAGTAGAGAAAGTATAATCGATGTTTCTGAAAACCCATTCCTGATCAAACCTTCTACCTAAGTTGTGTAAAGTTATATTCAATAAGCAGTCGCTATTAATTTTAAACACCTATTTTTCCTTGATTAAATCCTCTCACCACACCTCGATCTGAGCTCCGTACAAAAGCCAAAATCTCATCCCTGAGTTCTGTAGCGGCAAATTCAGCTTCGACGAGATCCAAGGCCTTACTTAAATTCCTGTTCTGTACAAAAAGTACCCGATAGATATTCTGTATCTCAGCAATCTGTTCCGGTGTAAATCCCCTACGTCTCAAGCCTACAGAATTGACACCTGCATAAGAAATCGGTTCGCGAGCCGCCTTAATAAAAGGAGGAACATCCTTTCGTACCAAAGTACCTCCCGTTACGAAAGCATGCGAGCCAATCTTACAAAACTGGTGCACAGCGACCAAGCCCGCCAATACGACATAATCACCGACGGTGATATGCCCTGCCAATGTGCTCGAGTTCGAAAAAATACAATTATCACCTACCGTACAATCATGTGCAATATGACTATACGCCTGAATTAAACAATTTTTTCCAACGACTGTTTTATAGCGGTCCTTCGTGCCCCTATTGATGGTTACACATTCGCGTATGGTGGTGTTATCACCAATTTCTACGGTAGTCACTTCCCCTTCGAACTTTAGGTCCTGAGGCTCGCCGGAAATAACAGCTCCCGGGAATATCTTACAATTCTTCCCTATTCGAGCACCATCCATGATGGTGACATTGGGGCCGATCCAAGTGCCTTCTCCTATGACCACATCTCTCTGTATGGTGCTAAATGGTTCGATGACCACATTAGGAGCTATCCGGGCCTCTGGATGGATATACGACAACGGTTGTATCATCTATTCTTTATTTTACTTTCACAATTTGAGCCATGAGTTCAGCCTCACTGACAATCTTTTCCCCGACCATACCCACACCTTTCATCCGGGCTATACCTCTACGAATCGGTTCCAATAGTTCACAACTGAAGATAACGGTATCTCCGGGGTGTACCTGATTTTTAAACCGAGCATTTTCGATCTTTAGAAACAAGGTCAACCAATTTTCGGGGTCAGGCACCGTATTCAACACCAAGATCCCTCCCGTTTGTGCCATCGCTTCAATCTGGAGTACACCAGGAAAAACCGGAGCACCAGGGAAATGGCCCATAAACAGATCCTCATTCATCGTCACATTTTTCAATCCCACCACATGTGTCTCCGAAAGTTCCAATATCTTGTCAACCATTAAAAAAGGCTGGCGATGAGGAAGGATATTCATGATCTGCACCGTGTCATACACTGGCTTAGCATGAATATCGTATGTATTGATTTTCTTCTTGCCCTTATCCCGCTTGATTTGATTCTTGATCCGCTTTGCAAAAGCCACGTTGGCAGCATGCCCCGGTCTAGCCGCCATAATATGGCCTTTCAAAGGACGTCCGACCAAAGCCAAATCACCAATCATATCTAACAGCTTGTGCCTTGCCGGTTCGTTCTGGTAGCGCAACTGAATATTATCCAAGATACCTTCATCTGCTACCGTTACTTCTTTATTAAACAAGCTTTTGAGTTTATCAAGCTCTTCTTTGCTCACCTCTCTGTCCACTATAACGATCGCATTCGATAAATCGCCACCTTTGATCAGATTATTTTTTACAAGCGCTTCCAATTCGTGCAAAAAACAAAATGTTCGCGAGGAAGAAATATCTTTTCTAAACTCATCGATCTTACTGATAGAAGCATGTTGGCTACCTAAGACGGGGGAATTGAAATCAATCATACAGGTCAGCCTATATCCATCTAATGGCATCGCCACAATTTCGACCTTACGGTCGGTCTCTACATAATGGATATTCTCTTTGATTTCGTAAAAATCCCTATCCGCGTCCTGTTCTGCAAAACCTACCTCCAACAATTTGTCGACAAATGGTGCCGAACTACCATCAAGAATAGGGACTTCAGGTCCATCAATATCAATAAGTAAATTATCGACCTCCAGCCCTACTAAAGCTGCCATAAGATGCTCTATCGTACTTACCGATGCTCCGTTCTCAGAGATAGTCGTCCCACGTGAAGTATCCGACACATTATCCGCATCTACAGCTACAGTTGGCTGACCATCCAAATCAACTCGTCGAAATTTAAACCAATGATTTTCAGGAGCGGGCTTCATCGTCAAGGTTACCGACCTCCCCGTATGTAATCCTATTCCCGAAATCGAAATCTCTGACTTAATCGTTCGTTGTTTGGCATTCATTTCTTCCATACTCTATGGTTAAATTATAACAGTTTATTCCTGATTTTTTAACTTCTTTTCCAATGCTAAGATCCTTCTTTCCAATTCCGGAAGCTTAGCATACACGACCTGCGATCTCAACTCACTAGTATATGGTGCAAAAGGAGCTCCTCCCCATTTTGCATTTTCAATAAGAATACTGCGGTTGATACCCGATTTTGCCTGTATCTGACTGCCATCAGCAATACTGATATGCCCCACCACACCAACCTGTCCCCCCAATACAACGTGCCTACCCACCTTAGTGCTACCCGAAACACCCGTTTGAGCAGCTACTACGCTATGCTCACCAATCTCTACGTTATGCGCGATTTGGATAAGATTGTCAAGTTTCACCCCTTGCTGTATCAAGGTAGATCCCATCGTCGCCCTATCGATCACCGTATTCGCACCTATTTCCACATGATCCGCAATAACTACATTCCCAATTTGAGGAATTTTGTCGTAAGCCCCATCTTTCTGAGGAGCAAACCCAAACCCATCACTTCCGATCACAGCACCCGCATGTATAATCACATGTTGGCCAACAACGCAGTCATAATATAGGGTCACGTTGGGATATAATACCGTGTTATCTCCCACCGACACGTTGTCACCAATATACACATTGGGATAGATCTTTACATTATTTCCAATTTTAGCATCTTTACCCACATAAGCAAATGCCCCTATATAGCCACCCTCACCAATCTGAGCTGTCTCATGGATAAAAAAATCACCCTCCCTACCTTCACGCTCAGTTTTAAAGCCATGGTAAGCTTTCAAAAGCTGCGTAAATGCTAAATAGGGATTCTCTACACGGATTAACGTTGTATCTATAGGCTTTTGCAAAAGCAATGTCTGATCTACAATAACAACACTCGAACGCGTAGAATAGAGATAATGCTCATATTTTGGATTGGACACAAAGGAAAGACTCCCCGCTATCCCCTCCTCAATTTTTGACAATTGAGTAACCACAGCTTGAGGATCTCCCTCAACCCTACCGTTCAATAATCCTGCTATTTGTTCTGCTGAAAATTGCATCAATTTACAAATGTATCTTTTTCTAAAGAAAAACTAATTTTTTACTACCCCTTTTTAAACGAACCCTACTTCTTTCGGATACGTCACGGTATACTTTTCTACACTCTTTGCCAAAGCCTCCAAATTTGAAAGATCAGATGCTTCAGCGATATCGACCAGTTCACCCTTATTGTTCAATATACGTATCGGATCTTTTTCGGCATCATAAGCGCTGTTTCTGATGATCTGGTCGTACACAAAATAATCCACTTCCCGGTCACTCAGACCAAAATGATCCTTGACTTTCGACCGTACACGGGTAATCTCACTCAAATCAAAAGGGCTGTTACGCATTTCTGTCCGAAACAACTCCCTATCCAATAGCTTCCTACATAAGGTAGATAGCACAAAGTCCTCATGGTCTACCCACACTTTCAGCGCGGACATAATATCATTGTCATCTAATTTGATAAACCAATCCAGATGTACTGCCTGCTGTTTAAAATTTTCTGCCGTTATCTTATTCGTCATAAAATGATGTAGAGCCGGAGTAGCGAAAAGCACCATCCCACCATTACTCAACTCCTTAGCCCGTGCCAAGGTCTTGATCAACATCTGCTCCGCAGCAATCACCGTTTTATGGAGATAGACCTGCCAATACATTAACCTTCGCGCGATCAAGAATTTTTCGACAGAATAAATCCCCTTGATCTCAACCACTAGCTCATCATTCCGTACATCTAACATTTTGATAATGCGATCAAACGAAATCACACCTTCCGACACTCCCGTAAAAAAGCTATCTCTATTCAAATAATCCATGCGATCTGTATCCAGCTGACTGGAAACTAACTGATGCAAAAACTTTCGGGGATATTGATCATTAAATATGGTAATCGCCAGATCAAGCTTACCTCCAAACTCTACATTCAGCCGATCCATCAATAAATGTGAGATAGTCTCATGCGACACACCTTCAATAATCGTATGTTCTAAGGAATGTGAAAATGGCCCATGGCCAATGTCATGCAACAAAATAGCGACCAAGGCAGCCTCTTCCTCTTCTTTCGTAATAAGGACCTCTTTCGTGCGTAGCGTATCTATCGCAAGCTGCATGAGATGCATTGCACCTATCACATGTTGAAAACGTGCATGGAATGCCCCCGGATAGACCAAGTGTGTCATGCTCACCTGCTTAATATACCTCAATCGCTGTAAATAAGGGTGCTGAATCAAATCAAAGATAAAACCCGACGGTATTGAAACAAAGCCGTACACAGGATCGTTGATTATTTTCTTTTTGTTCAAGAGGTGAATATTTAAGCTAACTTACAGTCTATGCCATTCCATATTTGCTAAAATTAAATTGACTCACTAAGTTAGCCGCAAAGATACATACATTGCAGTTAATTTATGTTAAAAATCGGCTCTATTCTTCATAGTAAAGAAGCATTTGCCTTAAAAATAGTATTTTTATGTGAACAGGAATAAAAAAATCAGCTTTTACTATTAATTCAATAAATTAAAAAGATCGACTAAATTAATTACCATGGCTAAAACGCACATTCTTTGGGCAGATGACGAAATTGAGTTTTTAAAGCCTCATATCCTTTTATTAGAAGAAAGGAATTATAAGGTGAAGACAGTGAACAACGGGAATGATGCTGTAGAAGCTTTTAAAAGCGAACCTTTTGATATTGTATTTTTGGATGAAAATATGCCCGGACTCACCGGACTGGAAACACTGAATATCTTAAAATCCATCAATCCTTCTATTCCAACCGTTTTGGTTACTAAAAATGAAGAAGAGCACCTTATGGAAGATGCTATCGGTGCCAAAATAGATGATTACCTCATCAAACCGGTCAACCCCAAGCAAATCCTGCTCACGATAAAGAAATTCACCGAGAACAAGCGTCTTGTCAACGAGAAGACATCTATGGCCTATCAGCAGGAATTCAGAAACCTGGGTATGATCATGAACAACAACCTCAACCACGAGGAATGGGTAGAAGCTTATAAAAAACTGATCTATTGGGAGCTCTCACTGGAAAAATTAGAGGACGAAAGTATGCATGAGATATTGACCACGCAAAAATCTGAAGCCAATACGCTTTTCTCGAAATATATCGAGCGGAATTATCTCCAATGGATCAATGATCCTACGACAGGACCTATCCTTTCCCATCAGCTCTTTCGAAAGAAAGTATTCCCTACACTCAGCAACGACTATTCGACTTTCGTATTCCTGATTGACAACCTGCGTTACGACCAGTGGAAACAAATCAACGATATCATTACCGATTATTTTCGTCTGGAAGAGGAAACCTGCTATTACAGCATATTACCCACCGCAACGCAATATGCACGGAATGCTATTTTTAGTGGAATGACGCCCTTAGAGATGGAAAGAAGATTTCCTGACCTTTGGCAGAATGATGACGATGAGGGTGGAAAAAACTTGCACGAAGATCTCTTCCTTGCCGATCAGATCAAGCGATTATATCGACCTGAAATAAAACATAGTTATACCAAAATACTAACACTCGAACAAGGAAAAGAGACTTTAGACAATGCAAACAAACTGATAAAAAATGATTTAAATGTCCTCGTATACAATTTTGTCGATATGCTCTCCCATGCGCGCACCGATATGGCCATGATACGGGAGCTCGCAAACGACGAGGCTGCCTACCGCTCACTCACCGTTTCCTGGTTCGAACATTCACCTTTGTTGGATCTTATCAAATGGCTGTCACAACGCAAGGTCAGGATTATCATCACCACTGATCACGGCACTATCCGTGTAAAAAAACCATCGAAAATCATTGGTGATCGTCATACAAATACGAATTTACGGTATAAACAGGGTCGTAACCTCAACTACAACGACAAAGAGGTATTCGTCATAAAAAATCCGCACGATGCCCAATTGCCGAAAATCAATGTCAGTTCAACTTTTGTCTTCAGTAAGGACGACTACTACTTCGTGTACCCCAACAACTACAACCAGTTTGTCAATTACTATAACGGCACATTCCAACATGGAGGTATATCATTGGAAGAAATGATTATTCCTTATGCAACTTATAAGCCTAAATAGGTATTTTTGCTTCATGAGGTTAGCAGCAAAGAGCTTGGCGGATCTGCCTGATTTGGCAAACAAGATCATCTTCACATTTCCCGAGGAACGCATCTTCTTATTCTATGGAAATATGGGAGCAGGCAAGACTACACTTATCAATGCCTTATGCCTAGCTTTAGGGGTTAAAGATCGTACTTCCAGCCCCACGTTCTCCATCGTCAATGAATATAGCTCGGAGCACGGGACGCTGTTTCATTTTGACTTTTATAGATTGAAAGATGAAGCGGAAGCTTACGACCTAGGTTATGAAGAATACTTCTATTCCGGAAATTACTGCTTTGTCGAATGGCCGGAAAAGATTGCCAACCTCCTGCCATTGCGTTATCTCAAAATAGCTGTAGAAGCCTTGGAAAATCAACAACGTACCATCACCATCGAAACAAAAAACTAGCGCATATGAAAACGCATTTTCTCACCATCATAACCCTTTGTACCATCCTTTTGGTTAGTCTGCACACAACAGCACAAGAGGATAGTGTAAGTGTTGCGATTACAAATCACAGTCTCGATCTTGCCATAGAAACAGACCAGGCTGATCATGTATCGTACCCTCGAGTCTTCGGAGGCCTGACATTTACCCGGATAGAATGGGGATTTTCGAGGTTGATAGACAACGGTTCTTTCCAACTATCGGAGAGCAACAAATTCCTCTCCTACAGCAGAGCTTCAAATTTTGGTTTCGATGTACTACAGGCCGGCCTAAGGTTTTGCGACAACTTCAAAACCTTTCTTTCTGCCGGCGTGGAATGGAACTATATCCGTCTGGAGAAGAACATCCTCTTTGATCGCAACACCTCGCCACTATCTTATCAGGATATTGATCCTGCAGATATTGCTTACGAAAAAAACATACTTACCTCCACCTACCTACGTGTGCCATTGACTTTTGAATGGCGGAGTGGGAAATATGCAAATGATAAGCGATCGAAAATAGCTTTCGGTCTTACGACAGGGGTACTATTAAAAGGCACGCAACGCCTGAAAAGTGAACAGAATGGCAAACAAAAATTCAAAAATGACTACAATTTAGCCACTTTTCAATACGGGCCCTTTGTCAAAGTCGGATACGATAGATTCGGCATATTTGCCAAATATTATATGAATGATATGTTTGACGACAGTCCAGCTATAAAAGGAGTACAAAATCTTGCTTTCGGTGCTTCATTAGGATTTTAAGTACAAACACGATCTTTTCAGGCTTTTTACGTTTACTTTTGGCCTTAGAGCCTGTTTAAATTTGTATAGTGAAATTTTTTATAGGTTATTTTTGATTGCGACAAGGCAAATTTCATTGGGATAGGAAGCATAAAAAAATTATTAGATAAATTTTAAACAGGCTCTTATATACCGTACTTTTATGCCGGACAAATAATGTGCGGAGTTTTTTATGAGCAATCCTTCGGTTTCCTGTCAGTATATTTTCAGTGACACGCAGTTGCAAGATGTCTCCTTAATTCACGGTAGAGATGTGACAATCACTTTTAAGGGGGCGGAGGAAACTGTGGCTATTGACCATATCGATTTTGATATCGAGAAAAACAAGATAACCGCCATTATCGGTGAATCTGGTAGTGGTAAGAGTAGTCTTCTAAAACTCATTTATGGTCTGCTAGAGCCTCATTCTGGTGAGGTCAGATACAAGGGGTGGTTAGTTCCCACAAGGAAGGATAAGCTTATACCGGGACATGACGCCATGAAATTGGTCTCCCAAGGTTTCGACGATCTTAACCACTATGCCAAAGTTTGGGACAATATCGCCTCTCAACTCTCCAATACAGACCTCGACCTAAAAAAACACAAGACAGAAGACGTGTTGCAAAAGCTTCGGATTGCTCATTTGGCCCAGCATCGTGTAGCTGACCTGAGTGGAGGCGAAAGGCAGCGTGTCGCTATCGCACGAGCGCTCATCAACGAGCCAGAAGTGCTCCTCATGGACGAGCCATTTAACCAGGTAGATGCGGCATTCAGAGATTCGCTGCAGCAAGATATCCGGAGAATAGTAAAAGACACCGACCTTACCGTCATCCTGGTTTCGCACGACCCCACAGAAGTCTTGGCCATGGCAGATGACCTACTTGTCCTGAAAAATGGCCGTATTGTGGATTTTGGCAGCCCAAAAGATCTTTATTTCCACCCCAAAAATCCATATACGGCACTCCTACTTGCCAAAAGCAACATGCTCACACCCGATCAGGCCAGTAAGTTTCAATTATCGGTCGATTCACCTATTATTGTACATCAAGAATGGGTAACAGTGCAGGAAAATCCACAAGCTTCCTTTGAGATCAAAGACGTCCGGTTCAGAGGCTTCTATAATGAATATGTAATCGGCGATGAAGAAATCAGTATCCATGCTATCGCGCACACGGCCTCTACCCTTCCTAAACATACCAAAGTAGCTGTCATGATAGAAAACCATATTTGTTTTTAAGCGTAAAATATTTTTCTCTATATTAGCTCTCGAAATAACCGTGTAATCCTTGTAAGACCCTATACATCGTAACATAAACTACATATCGTATTTATATTCAATTAATCTGTGCGAACTATTTTGCAGCACATAAGTTAGCGACTGAAAAAGACAAGTAAAGATGTTGACGGATATCGATTTCAAAGCCTTTAAGGATAATGATCAAAAAGCTTTTAAAAAAGTTTTCGAATGTTACCATGCTTCGCTACTCCGGTATATCAGTGGTCTGACACAGGTCTGTGAAGACGCCGAAGAGATCGTGCAAGAAGGATTTGTACTACTCTATCTACATAAACACAAGTTACAACGGACAGAAGATATCTATCCGTACTTATTTACGATCGTCAAGCGCTTAACCATTTCGTACTTCCGGCGTCAGACAACTTCCGCTAAATACATTCAAGAACTCAGGATCCATTGGAATGAACAAGAAGATTCTACAGCAAATATGCTGGCAGAGAATGAAATATGGGAAGCATTACACAGCAGTATTGAGGAGCTCCCCGAGCGTCAAAAGCAAGTGTACACCATGAACAAACTGGAAGACAAAAGCTACCAGGAGATTGCAGATGATCTGGGGTTATCCCGAAATACCGTCAAAAATCAAATCATCGCGGCGACAAAAGTCATCCGTCTAAAACTATCCAAATACCACCTGTTAATCTTTTTTATTTTTTTTCAGTAGACCAATAGTCCTATTGCTCTAGCTCCGCGTTTATAGGGTATAAATCGAATAAACGTGGAAAGACAAAAATTAGTTCACCTCTTACATAAGCTACAAGATAAAAGCATCACAGCGGCTGAGCTCCGCATATTAAAAGAATATTTGGACAAGGCAAATATCGAGGATGTCTTATTCGAAGATTTCGACCTTGAAGCAAATCGTAACTCCCATCCGGAAAAGTACGACGTACTATTCCAACGAATTCAAGAGGATTCCCGTATCGCATCCCTCCACAACAGCAACAAACGTCGATACCTTAGAAATATCGCTGCCGTTGCGGCATCGGTGCTTATCCTATGTGGAACATTATATTGGACATTTTCTACACGAAATTCTACGCCGGCACCGTATGCACTGGAAGAAGTTATTCCCGGAGGGAATAAAGCCCAAATCGTACTATCTGACGGCAAGATATTAGACTTGGAGACGCTTAAAAATGACACCTTAGTCCAGTTAGCTGGCTACGCCATCTATAAAGATGCCCATGGTCAAGTCATGTACCGTCTGTCCCACTCGTCCAGTGAAGAAAAGATGATGTACAACACCATTATTACACCCAAAGGTGGCGAGTATAAGTTGTTGTTACCCGATGGCACACGGATAGCGGTTAATGCCATGTCGTCCTTGCGCTACCCGATAAAATTCAATGCCGACAAACGGGAGGTAGAGCTCCTTTCCGGAGAAGCCTATTTTGAAGTGAATAAAGTCAACCATGATCAACGGCGAATTCCCTTCATTGTCAAGACCAAAGGCGAGATACTTACCGTTTTGGGAACGGTATTTAACATCAATAGCTATTCCGACAAGACGATTACAACATTGGTGGAAGGCAGCATTCAGCTTGAAAATGAGCAGAGTAAAGTTCTGCTAAGACCTACCGATCAAGCGATCTATAACACAAGAGAGAGCCAGTATACCATACGGACCGTAGACCCTTATTACCTCACAGCATGGACAGGTGGAAAATTTGCCTACGAGAAGGCTTCTATCGACCAAGTGATGGAGGATATCGCGAGATGGTATGACGTTCATATACACTATGACTCACCGATGCAGGGAACTTATTTTTCGGGTACGATATCGCGGTTCGAAAACATCGATAAACTGCTTCATACCATCAGTTTAACAGGAAGTGTTAAGTTTATTCGAGAAGGAAGGAGGGTTGTGGTGACGAAATAAATCTATGCCAAAAGGCACATATTGAACTATATAAAAAATGCCTATCAAATTATTATTGTTAGAACCAATTAGACATTATGTTTGACATCTATATATCGAGGATTTGCAAAGCCATATATTGGCAAAGAGGCAAGTCAATACAATTAAAGTTGTCTATAATTTTATTGTTTGCAGGAACCCTACAGGTTTGTGCGATGACTTATGGACAAACCATTACACTGAACAAGAAGAATATCTCCTTATCCGCAGTTTTAAAGGAAATAGAACAACAGAGTGGATACAATATCTTTATGGATAACAGTATAATACCTACTCAGGATATCATTACGGTGAACTACAAAAATGCGACCGTAGAACACGTCATCAAACAACTGCTGGTGAAGTATAAAGTCAGTTACACCATAGTCGATAAGAATATTATACTGAACAAGACTGAAACTCCTGTCTCTCCTGCGAAAAGCGCGAATATCTCTCCTGAAGTTCAAGAGCGTATTGTGACAGGAATAGTTAGAAATAACAAGGGAGAAATATTGAAAGGTGTCACTATAGTCGAGAAAGACGGTGTCTCGAGTACTATAAGTGACGACAATGGATTTTTCTCCATAAAGGTAAACGGGAATGCTCCCTTACTTTTTTTCAGTTTTGTTGGGTATCAAGGGAAAGAAGTACCGGCGAGTAGCAACAACCTAAATATTGTTCTCGAAGAAAATATTGAAGAAGTGGACGAGGTTGTCGTTGTAGGATACCGCGCCGTGAAGAAAGAATTGGTCAACGGCTCAGTGGCTACAGTGCAGATGGCCGATAAAGAAAAGCAAACCATTACGCATGCCTCTCAAGCCCTATACGGCACCAGCGGGGTATGGATTAACCAAGCCGGAGCAAAGCCGGGAAGTGATGGCACGACAATACGTATCCGTGGTGTGAACACACTCAGCAATTCGAATCCGCTGGTACTTTTGGATGGAATAGAATACAATTTCAGCGAAATAGATCCCGCAGATATAGAAACCATCACGGTATTGAAAGATGCCGCAGCAGCCATTTATGGTTCCAAGTCTTCTAATGGGGTTATCCTGATTACTTCCAAAAAAGGTGCCGCAGGAAAAACGAAAATTGATGTACGCAGCCATGCCGGGATGCAGCAGGCTAGTTTTTTGCCGGATGTGGTAGATGATCCTATCCTCTATATGCAGATGCGCAACAGAGCAGAGGCCAATTCGGGCAAAACGGCTATTACCTATACCCAAGAGCAGATTGATGAATACAGAGCTGGCATGGCTACTGATCCATCGGTTTATCCAGCTTCTAATTGGTTTGATATTGCCTTGGACAACGGGTGGCTGCAACAGCACAATGCACGAGTGTCCGGTGGAAATAACCAATATAACTTTACGGTTGGTGGAGGATATATGCACCAAAAAGGTGTGTTTATCGCTAATGATGATGCCAAACGTTATTCTTTCGACGTGAAAGTGTCGGCACAAGCCACTCCTCGTTTGAAAGTGAGCGGAGGAATCATCGGTAACTTACGCGAATTCAATGAAGTCGGCTATTCTACCGGTACGGTCATGAACACGATTATGCGTGGTTTACCCATTATGTCGGATTATCACCGCAACAATTATTATGGATCCACCTGGCTGTATACACCCGGACGTAATAATATCGAAAACCCACGTATGCAGGTAGAGCAGGGATTTACCTATCGCGACTATCAAGAGACTTTAACTAATCTCAATCTGGAGTATAAACTACCTTTTCATATTACTTATCATAATACATTAGGTTATAGGCGCGTGGATCATTATAGCAAAGATTTCTTGCCACAGATGTATACGGTAGATCCCAAGACTGGCGATGTCCGGAATTTTAATGGATCAGCACCCCGGATAAAAGATTGGGATTCGCTGAACAAACAGTTTACCCTCTCCCATCGACTGGTTTATGAACAGCAATTTGGTGACCATAATCTGCATGCGATGTTGGGACAGGACTATCAGGTCAATGACGCCCGTAATTTTCAAGCTTTCAACTGGGGGTTCTACGACAACACACTATATGAGTTGAACGCCTTGTCTGACCAGACCAATGCACAAGCTACGGGTTCATCTTCTATGGACAAGCTGGCTTCAGTCTATTCGCGGCTGGCTTATGACTATCAGCAGAAATATATGGTAGAAGGAACCTTTCGTTATGATGGGTCTTCACGTTTCGCTCCGGGTAACCAATGGTCCTTCTTTCCATCTTTATTGGTCGGATGGGTAATCAGCAAGGAAAACTTCTTCCAGAGCAACACGATCAATATGTTAAAATTCCGTGCGTCAGTAGGTAAACTGGGAAATCAGGCTGTGAGTATCGGAGCCTATAACAGTACAGTAAATATCAGTAATAGCTACAATTACAGTTTCGGAGGTATTACCACGGGCGGAGCGGCCATCACAGCACTTACCGATCGCAATATCCAATGGGAGTCTACCCTATCCTATAATGCAGGGCTGGATATTGGCATCTGGCACAAACTCAACCTGACGGCAGATTATTTTTATAAACGTACGTTCGATATTTTGAGACCCATTACTATTCCTGGGCAGATTGGTGGCTTGACTGGCCCGACTGTTAACCTGGGTAAGGTTGATAACAAAGGTTGGGAGCTGGGAGCTAATTTTAACGACAGTAAAGGCGATTTTCAATATGGTCTCAACGGCTCGATCAGCTATGTCAAAAATAAGGTTGTCGATATTAACGAGCAACAAGTGATTTCGGGACGTTATATTATCAAAGAAGGATATTCTATCAATTCGTACTATTTATATGATGCCACTGGCTATTACCAGACACAAGATGAAATTGATAATGCGAAAGCGGTATACGGTACCCGATCCAAACTGCGCCCTGGTTATATCAAATATGCCAACCACAACGATGACAACTACATCGATGATGAGGACAAGATCATTACGGGGAGCACGATTCCGGACTACACGTATGGATTTGGTGCACGTATGGGGTATAAAAACCTATTCTTAGAAGCACAATTTCAAGGAGTTTCTAATGTCAATGTTTATCCTACAGCAAATGTAGCACTCCCGTTCAACAACGGTGCAGGTGTGACGGAAGATTGGGCCCGTGAATCATGGACACCGAACAATCCCAACGCAAAGCTTCCTCTGTTGACTACAGTTACGGACGCCAATGAGAACTTTATCAACTCCACGTTCTGGTTAAGGGATGCCTCTTATCTACGGATGAAAAATATCTCGCTGACCTACAATTTGCCGACAGAATGGTTGAAACGTCTGGGCGGGAATAAACTATCGGTATACCTCAGCGGACAAAACCTATGGACAGTTAGTAAGTTCAAGATGTGGGATCCGGAATTGACGACGACAAAAGGGGATCTGTACGAATACCCTAATCTGAAGAGTTACAGTGTTGGTTTGAATTTAACTTTTTAAGGAAATGAAGATGTCAGTAAAACTTTTTTTATCTGTCCTTGTGGCCACAGGCCTGTTTGTATCATGTGACCTGACTGTAGATCCTACAGACAAATATGATCAAGAGACTTTTTGGCTTGGGGAAAAGACCGCCCGGGCAGGGTTGGCCGGGTGCTATGCTGCAATGACAGATCAATATCTTTTTGGAAATGCATCTGTATTATGGGAGGAATCCGCTTCACCGAATGCATATAACTATGACAACCGACTGGGCTGGAACAGTATTGCCCTAGGTACACAAACAGCGGATATGGCTATCTTTAATGGTCGGTGGGTTGCCGCTTACAGAGGTATAGGTCGCTGCAATTCTTTGCTGGACAATATAGATCGTAATACCGTGTTATCTGCCCCCGAAATTGTACAGATGAAGGCGCAGGCAAGATTCTTGAGAGCCTTGTTTTACCAAATATTGGTCACCTACTATAAGGATGTACCTTTGATTACCTCGGAACCACAGCTCGAACAAAGGGATGCGCCGCGGATTTCTCACGAAGAAGTAGTCAATTTTATCTTGACCGAATTGGATGCGATATCTCCTTTGTTGCCGGTTCGTTATGCAAGCAGGGAAGATGCTGGACGTCCTACACGGGGTGCCGCTTTGGCACTCAAAGCCCGTCTGTTGTTATTTGAAGCTTCTCCATTAATCAATACGGCTGATTCTCCGGAAAAATGGACAGCAGCGGCAAATGCAGCTAAAGCTGTAATGGATTTAGGCTCATACGGGCTGCATAGCAACTACCGCAACTTATTTTCGGTTGCCGCGGAAAACGGAACAGAAAGCATATTTGATGTGCAATATATCTATGAACCTAATATGGGAAGTAGTTTTGATGTTACGCTACGACAGTTCAATAATGCTGCGCCGATCAAAAATTTAATAGACAGCTATTGGATGCTTGATGGTGAGCCTAGGAGTACTTCCGTATATGCCGGCTCTCCATTATACGAAGATATGGATCCACGCTTTAAAATGACGGTCGTTTATCCGGGATCCACTTTTATGGGAGAGACTGTCCGGGCAGATGGTAATAATACGCGCTTCAAAACACCACAGACAGGCTTTACTTTCAAAAAGTACAGTATTTATGATGCGTCAGTTCCCGTTTCCACCGAACAAGCACAGATCGGGGAAAATATGTCAGAAATCAATTATATGATCTTACGTTATGCCGATATCTTACTCATGTATGCGGAAGCAAAAAATGAATTGGGAGAGTTGACGGAGAATATCTGGAATACTACTGTGCGAGAAATCCGTAAGCGGGCAGGTTTTTCCGCATCGTCTGCTTTGGATTACCCAAGCAGCGATCCTACAGTATTGCGCGAACACATTCGTTATGAGAGACGAATGGAGTTTGCTGGAGAAGGCTATTATTACAACGATATCCGTCGCTGGAAGATTGCCGCAAACGTCATGCCTGGAGATATTCATAAACACGACGGTGCTGTAATCATCTCGCGCACATTTGATGTCAACAGGGATTACTGGTGGCCAGTATCGACAACACAAATGGAGTTGAACCCCAATCTTAAACCTAACAACCCAGGATGGGGAGATTAAAATCAAAACTTGTTATGAACATAAAAGATATCATTAACAAAGGATTTTTGGCTATAGTGACACTATTGCTACTATCCTGTACAGAAGACAAACTTCCGATACTGGATTTTTCGGACCCTTTTGGGGACAGTGCCGAAAACACACATCCTGTACCAGTATTGGAAGATAGCGAGAGACCTATCTTGATTACGGACGAGACGGAATATCAGGTTTTCATCGTCGATTCGCTGAGCAAAGGTATCCTATGGCAGTGGAGAGCCAATGACCACCTCAATGCTACGCAGGCTGCCTGGTTTCGCACAATGGACGAGGCTAAAACGGTATACAACAGAGCGTATGTACTGCTCACCGCCTCCAGCGGAGGTGCAGCTCTCGTACGCATAGCGGACAAGAAACTGATGTTTTATTCCAATGTAAAAGGAAGTCCACACTCCGCCGAAGTATTGCCGGATGGCAATATCGTGATTGCTTGCAGTACAACTGGCACAGCCGATGGCGACGCGCTGAAGTTATACCGTGTCGATTCGGCAACCCCATTGGTGACCAATGAGACGAAACGCTACAACCTGACCTTTGGCCATAATGTTGTGTGGGACAAAACCAGAGAAGTCCTATGGGCTACAGACGATCAAAATCTGTATAGCTATACCTATAACTACAGCAATCCAGATAATCCGGAGTTGACAAGAAATACGGAATTCTATCCCTTACCCGATGTAGAACCACACGATATGCAACCGGTATATGGCAAAAACCAGCTATACCTGACGACAAAAAGCGGGATATACATTTTTGATATAACGGCAAAGACTTTTTCGCTGCATCCGTATTCCCAGGGTAATATCAAATCCATCTCGGACGGGCCTGCGGGTTTTGGTACATTGATAATCAAACCAACGACCTCGTACTGGACCAACCGTGTGACCAATGACCGGGGCAGCAATGTGTTTTTTAAAGATAATTATAAAATGTACAAAGCCCGTTGGTATATAGAAAACACGTTTAGTTATCCAACCGATCATCCATATCGACAAAGCAAATAGTTATGAACACAAAAAAAGTAAAAACCATTCTGATGATCGTGTTGGTCACCTTATTTGCATCCTGTAAAGATGACAAAGTTCTGGATGTCCAACAGCCTGATTTTATAAAAACATCACTTTCTGCTAACTTAACTATAGAGAGTGGGCAGGAATTTGAATTGTCGATTCCAGACAATGAAGAAGGCGCATTATATATCTGGACTGTACCGGATATGCTGGGAGTCCTGGACGGACAGGGAACAAATAGGATTAGGGTCATACCAACTATCGATGAAGGCGTAATTCCAGAAAAGAGTATTGGTGTGGTGACGAAAAAAGGAGGTAAAGAAAGCTATACGCGTTGGCTTTATAAGGACATTGCTATACTTGCTCCACCACCCTCACTAGAAAATTATCGAACGAAACGCTATGGTACCAAAACTTGGATGATCGAAAACCTGAACGAGGCCGGAGAAGATGGTAATCTGGGATATATATATAATAACGATCCCAGTAAGGCAGTTATCTACGGCAGGCTCTATACTTGGCATGAAGCTATGACAGGTATCTCTAAAGCTACAGCCGCACAAAATCCCTATGCCTGGGGCAGTTCGGGAGTAGATGACATGGGCAATCCCTATACCATGGATGGAACTTATGCCAATTCGTACAATATACAGGCACGGGGAGCATGTCCCAAAGGTTGGCATGTACCTAACATGAACGATTGGTATGACCTGATCGTAGCCGTCAAGCAGGAGTATGCTATCCCCGGAAACACGCTTTCTGATGTAGCGAATAGCAAGGATGGTTACATTATTGCCGCGGCAAAGAATGTAGGGATTTTGAACTCACTCGCCCTAACGACCTGGGGAATAGTAAGCCCATACCTTAAAGGAAGTAGCCCTACAAGTGCCGACGGCTTATGGTCTGGCGGAACAACATTTACTTATGGCGGTAATGCCACATTTCCATCAGGAGCTTATCCGTTGTACAAAGACTTGAGCAGCGAAATTGCATTCAATATCTTACCGAGCGGCAGACGACTTGCATCAGGTGTTTTTAACGACGAAGGTCTTTACTCGTACCACTGGGTAGCTTACAGAGAAACGTCTAATTCTAACAACCCCATGCGTGTAACGGTTGCTTCAGGGAATGCTAATTTTTCGAATGGTTTCCACGACGCATTGGATGCTTTCTGTTTGCGCTGTGTCGCGAATTATTAGTAATCGTACTTTACTAAAAAATGTAATTATGAACACAAGAAAATCTTTAACTATAATAGGCTATTTCGCTTTATCCTGCTTATTTATTTTCGGCGTCGGTGCTTGTAGCGACAAAGACATTTTTACAGCAGAGCTACCATCCCTTTCCATAGGTACGGATGATGGGGAAGAGGCCCCTATAAACATAGACATACCTGCAACAGGCGGTTCAAAAACCTTCTCCATTGTATCTAACGGCCCTTGGAAAATCACCAAACAAGGTACATCTACCGATTGGGTAACTGTAACACCCGACGAAAGCAACATGAACAATGAGGTTGTTATTACCATTGCACCAAATACTACCGAGGAAGCCCGAAAGCTGTCACTCCGCTTTGCGGTGGACGGTGCACAGGTCAAGACCATGACAATATCCCAATTGGGGTTTGTCCCCAGCATAGCTGTATCACCAAAACCGGAAGAGTCATTCGTACAAGAGGGCGGTGACATTACCTTTACTGTCACTACAAATGACGATGTATGGAGCTACACCATACAAGATGGGGCAGACTGGCTCACTGAAAAGGAGAAAACGGCCACCACTTTGACGCTGACCGTGTCAGAAAATTCCGGAGCATTGCCTCGGACAGCCAATATCAGATTTAATTTAGAAAACTATACGGTATCGGACGCTGTAACGTTCACGCAAGAAGGTAAAGAATTGGAAGGCTACAGAACCAAGCTCTACGGTACTAAATTATGGATGATCGAGAACCTGAACGAGGCTGGCGAAGACGGTAATCTAGGCTATGTCTATAACAACGATCCCAACAAAGCAGCAATTTATGGAAGACTATATACCTGGCATGAAGCTATGACGGGTATTCCCAATGCTACAGCTGCAGATAATCCCATCTGGACTATTGGTAGTGGCATAGATGATGCCGGTAATCCCTATATCATGGACGGAAGTTATGCCAATTCATACAATATACAGATACGGGGGGCCTGTCCCGAAGGCTGGCACGTACCTAATATGAACGATTGGTATGACCTGGTAGTCGCTGTCAAGCAAGAGTATAATATACCCGGAAATACATTGTCTGATGTAGGAGCAACCAAAGATGGATACATTATCGCTTGGGATAGAGAAAGAGGCGTGGTGGACGGTCTAAACTTCAACGTCTGGGGTGTCATAGTACCCTACTTCAAGGGAAGTCGCCCTAAAAGCGAAGGTGGCTTATGGGATGGAGGTACAACATTTAGCTATACTTATAACGCGAGTTTCCCTGCTCTTCCAACTGGAGCTTATCCCTTATACAAGGACCTGAGCAGCGAAGTAGCGTTTAATATCCTACCCAGTGGCTACAGAAATACAGCAGGTAGTTATAGTAGTGAAGGTTTATACTCTTATCATTGGATAGCATTCAGGAATCCCAATGCAGCTAATGTAAATCCACAACGATTAACGATCGGTTCGGCCAACGTTAACTTCTCAAAAGGAAATCCCGATCCGCGCGAAGGAATGTGTCTACGCTGCGTAGCGAACTATTAAAAACAGGAATAAAAAGGGAGTTGTCTTATGGGTATCTAAGACAACTCCCTTTTTATCCAAATTCCGCACCTCAATTACTTTTTCCCCAACTGCAGATCATTCACCCAGACCAACATGGCGTCAAACCAGCTACGGTCATCGGTCTTGTTGTTTAAGCCAAACCCATGTCCTCCTGTTTCATAGCTGAAAAGGGTTGTTGGAATACCATTCTTTTGCAGTTGCTCCAGATAACGTTCACTATTCGCTATAGGTACCGCTTTGTCGTCTGCCGCATGCATTAAGAATGCAGGTGGAGTATCTTTATTGATATTCAACTCATTGGAAAAACGCCGTACATCTTCTTCCAAGAAGTCCGGACCGATGAGGTTGGTCTTGGATCCTTTGTGCGTAATACCGTCTTCCATAGAGATCACCGGATACGCCAAAACCGAAAAATCAGGGCGTAATAAATTTGTCTTCGCTTTCTTTCCTGTCCTATAGTTTGTCGCGAAATGCGTAGACAAGGTAGAAGCCAAATGTCCGCCAGCAGAGAATCCAATCACACCGACATACTTTATCCCACCTAAACCCATTTCCTGCGCATGTTCACGTATATAAGATAACGCTGTCTGCGCATCCTGAATAGGTGCTATGCGCTTGTCATCCTGTTGCTCCACCTTCGGTAGTCTGTATCGCAATACAAAAGCGGCATAACCCAAGTCCTGCAGCTTTTGCGCAACATCATGCCCCTCATGCTGTATCGCTACCTTACTGTATCCCCCACCGGGAATAATTAAAAAGGCAATATTGGAAGTAACCTGATCCGGCTTATATCCATAAAACTCCGGTACATTTTCCCCTAAATCCACATCGCCTTTGTGATTAATTAGACCTTGGGGATATAGCTCGATTTTTTCTTGGCCTATTACCACTTCTAACATGCTGATACAAAAAAATAAACAAATATATTTATACATAAAATTATTGATTAGCAACAATCATTAAACTCAAATCCTTAAAAGACATACTGAATTTTTCGGCAATATCCTTATTCGTCAGGCTTCCCTGAAATAAATACACCGCATGACGCACACCCTGATGTGTCCAAATGAGATTACGAAGCCCCCCGCAATCACCTATTTGCAAAAGTATAGGCGTAAAGATATTTGTCATCGCATAGGTAGCGGTACGTGCGACGCGCGAGGCAATATTTGGTACACAATAATGGATAACATCGTATTTCCGAAAGACGGGGTTATCATGTGAAGTAATCTCTGAAGTCTCAAAACACCCTCCTTGGTCAATGGAAACATCGATCAGCACTGAATTGGGTTTCATCCGAGATACTGTTTCCTCTGAAATGATACAAGGCGAGCGTCCATTCTTTGCCCGTAAAGCGCCGATTACCACATCGCATGATGCGACTGCTTTATTCAATATCAAGGGTTGTATGACCGAAGTAAATACCCGTGTACCTAAATTATTCTGCAACCTCCTCAACCGATAGACCGAACTATCGAAAACTTTAACCTCCGCGCCTAAAGCTATTGCCGTTCGTGCGGCAAATTCCCCTACGGTGCCGGCACCAATAATAACCATCTCTGTCGGTGGCACCCCCGTAACTCCGCCAAGCATCAACCCCTTACCGTCAAAGATATTGGACAAATACTCTGCAGCAATCAGAATAGACGTCGCCCCAACAATTTCGCTCATCGCCCGGACAACAGTAAGATGCCCCCCCTCATCCTTCAGATATTCATAGGATAGTGCGGTAATCTGCTTTTTCATCATGGCCTGAAGAATGCTCCTTTCCAACAGCGAAGGCTGCTGACTGGAAAGCAGTATCTGCTTCGGCTTCATCAATCCCACCTCTTCTATCGTAGGACTGGCAATCTTGATAATGATATCTGCCTTGAAGACTGTTTCACGGTCGTAGACAATTTGAGCCCCCTGTTCACTATAATGATGATCCATAAAATTCGAAGCAGCACCGGCTTGCGTTTCGATAATCACCTGATGCCCATGTTCGACTAACAAGGCCACAGACAGCGGTGTTAAAGCGATTCTATTCTCCTGAAAAACAATCTCTTTGGGAATGCCGATGATCAAACTGTTCTTGGATGTACCTACGGCTTGTCGCTCTTCCTTAGGCTCTCCCACCATCTCTCCGGCAGCTTTTGAAATATTATTCATGTTCAATTCAGTTACAAGACACTAAATTTACCGAATACTATTGATATTAAGGAAGAGAAATCATCTATAATCGACAACTATTTAATTATTTCTGTCATTTTTATATTAACTTTGTTTTAACAGCCTTTGTGAAACATGAAAATTCTAAAAGTTATTAACCACATAAAGATAGTCCCCCGCTGGATAATCTTTGTCTTAGACCTGAGCATCGCTACCGTCGCTTTTGTATGTGCATATCTTATATTTCATAATTTTAATCTCAGCGAATTTAGGACCCGCGACACGGCTATATTGTTTTTTTTCACCCTAACCGCCACCGCCATCTCTTTCACCTGCTTTCGACTGTATCTCGGTATTATCCGCTATACCAGCACCGTCGATTCCATACGCATATTATCGACCATACTGTTTGCACAAACCTTACTATTTACGTCCAAGTTAGTTTTTGTGGTTTTCAACATCGAGTCTTCGATTAACACGCAATTTATTATCGTCTATGGTTTACTCTTATTTTTGGCCTTGATCACCTACCGAACTTCTATTAAGGTTTTCTTTCAATATACCAGAACCATCAAAAAAACGAAGAAAAATATATTAGTATATGGTGCTGGGGAGCTCGGTATAGCCGTCAAACGAACCTTTGACCACGACCCAACCTCCAACCGGATTATCGTAGGCTACCTCGATGATAACCCTGGAAAGATCGGTAAATCCATAGATGGCATTAAAATATTCAGCTCAAATGAACTACCGAAGGTGATAGAAAAACTGGATATAGACGAACTCATTTTTGCTTCCCACAACATCTTACCAGACAAAAAAGCGAGTTTAATTGACCAATGCCTTGAACACAATATTCATGTTTTGACCCTCCCTCCTATCAATAGAATCATGAACGGAGGACTGAACTTAAATCAAATTAAAAAAGTCAAGATTGAAGATCTTCTGGAACGTTCGCAGATTGTGATCAACAATGAATGTATCCGGGAACAACTTCAAGGGAAAAGGATATTGGTGACCGGTGCAGCGGGTTCTATCGGAAGTGAAATTGCTAAACAATTGGGCAAATACAACCCAAAGATGATCGTACTGTGCGACCAAGCCGAATCCCCCTTACATAACTTACAGCTCGATCTTCAAGAAAATTTCAAAAATCAGCTTTATCATTCCTACATCGCTGACGTTAAAAACGTAGAGCGCATGAAAATGCTTTTTGAGACCTTTAAACCCCAGATCGTCTATCATGCTGCTGCTTATAAGCATGTGCCCATGATGGAAAATCACCCCATAGAAGGTGTGCAGACAAATGTGCGGGGGACCTTTAATATAGCAACGCTATCCGTAGAATATGGCGTGCAGAAGTTTGTCCTGGTGTCAACTGACAAAGCGGTAAACCCCACCAACATTATGGGAGCTACCAAAAGGATCGCCGAAATATATGTACAGTCATTGAATGCCAATCTGACAAAAATCTACGGTAAGAATGCGACGAAATTTATCACTACCCGATTTGGAAATGTATTGGGCTCCAATGGGTCCGTCATTCCACGCTTTCGTGAGCAAATAGAAAAAGGAGGGCCTGTCACTGTCACCCATCCTGAAATTACACGGTATTTTATGACCATACCCGAAGCATGCCAATTAGTCGTCGAGGCAGGTTCTATGGGCAATGGAGGAGAGATATATGTGTTCGATATGGGAAAATCTGTTAAGATCGTAGATCTTGCCGAAAAAATGATAAAGCTTTCGGGATATATTCCCTATCAGGACATCGATATCAAATTTACCGGTCTGCGTCCTGGCGAAAAGCTTTATGAAGAGCTCCTTAATGATTTGGAAAACACATTACCTACCCACCATGAAAAAATCATGGTTGCCAAAGTTCGGGAAAACGATTATGACCAGGTGATGCGTCAGTTAGAAGAACTCTTTGAATTATTAGTTACCCAACACACGGTCAGTATCGTACGGCAGATGAAGACAATCGTTCCTGAATTCAAAAGCCAGAATTCCATTTACGAGCAGCTCGACCAGGAGCATGTTGTCCAAAAGGATTCCAACGAAATAGCATAACTTAGTATTAAGTAGTTGGCAGTTGGTATCTATCCCATATCACTAATTATTTGTCGCACACTAACTCTGCCATCGGTTACTTCGTTACTAGTCCCTTTATACGAAGTATTTTTATAGGAATAAAATATGAAAGTAATATAGAAAAGTGTATTTTTGCGTTCCGTAATTTACATTAAATATAAACTAATGCCAGCGACGAACAATAAAACAGAAAAAAAAGGCGCATTTTTTCAGGATAATCAAAAGAGCATCTTCTTCATCGTAGGAGGAGTCATTGTTCTTATTTTACTTTATATTGGTTATCAAAAGCTTTATTTGGAACCTCGGGCGGCTAAAGCTGCCGACTCTATGTATAAAGCGGAGGAATTTGCTTTAATTGATTCATTGCAGAAGAAAGCTATCGAGGGTGATGGTCCATTCATTGGCTTCAAGGAAATTGCCGACGAATATTCCAATACACCATCAGCAAATATTGCCCATGCATATTTAGGCGGACTTTATTTGCGTCAGCAAAACTATCAAGAAGCGATCGTATACCTCAAAAAATATAGCGATACAGGCAGCGAGATCCTCGATCCCTTAGTGACTGGTCTGATCGGCGATGCTTATTCAGAAAGCCAAGACTATAACAATGCAGCAAACTATTACAAAAAAGCTGTTGCAAAAGCCACCAATTCATATACCACCCCCTTATTTTTGAAAAAATTGGGATTAGTTTATGAGCAACTCAATGAACTCAAAAAGGCTGAAGAGGCTTATACCCGGATAAAGAACGATTTCCCACAAAGTACGGAAGCTTCTACTATCGATGGTCCTATAGGTCGTGTACAAGCCAAACAATAAAGAATAAAGCAAGGAAAATAACAGATCGGATTATCGTATGGCCAGCAGCTTAAAGAACCTATCGGATTTCTCCCATATTGATGTACAACGTGCAGAGGGTTTAAAAATTGCCGTTGTTGTATCCCAATGGAATGCTCAAGTAACAGGAGCCCTTTTAAGCGGAGCCATCGATGGGTTACTCCAACATGGTGCATCTGAAAGTGACATCCAAGTCATTCAGGTTCCCGGCAGCTACGAACTGGTATCTGGTGCTGATATGATTTTACGCAATAAGGAATTGGATGCTGTCATATGCCTAGGCTGTGTCATCCAAGGAGAAACTAAACATTTTGACTTCATCTGTGAGGCTGTAGCTTATGGCATCACGAATGTTTCCCTAAAACACAATAAACCCGTAATCTTTGGCGTTCTAACGACGGATAACCTTCAACAAGCTTTAGATCGAGCCGGCGGAAAACACGGCAACAAAGGCGAGGAGGCTGCTGTTACAGCTATTCAAATGGCTTATATCCATAAATCAAATTAATATGAGAGGTTTGATTATTCTTTTATTGGGTTTACTGATCGCAAGCACGACCGTACTGTCATCCTGCAGTTCGCAATCTACCTGTGCAGCATACAGTACCTACGCAAAGAAAAAGAGTCGAACCATTTAAGAGAGGAAATCGGCGTTACGAACAGAAGTATATTCAACGTACCTTAATAGCAATGAACTGGATCGATCTGAATTCCATATCCCAAATAGACGATATCTGGGAATCTTCTCATACCACGGTGATTTTCAAACACAGTACAAGATGTACAGTAAGTGGGATGGCTAAGCGAAGCCTTGAATTTGACTCACATGCTGTTCCAAGTGATATACCTTGCTATTACCTCGATATTCTTCAACATCGCGATATATCGAACAAAATCGCTGAAAAATGGCAAGTCATTCATGAATCTCCACAAATACTGGTCGTACAAGGCAGTCAGTGTATCCATCATGCATCGCATGATTCGATAGATATGGCAACTATTGTTACCTTTTTCCCGTAACTATTATTAAAAAAAGATCCTTTTCATCTAATCTTTAGCTTATTCTTTCAAATTGTTTTGCTCTTATAAAAAGAAATTCTATATTTGCAGCACCAAATAAAAATGGCCCGTTCGTCTAGGGGTTAGGACGCAAGATTTTCATTCTTGAAACAGGGGTTCGATTCCCCTACGGGCTACTAAAAACGCATCAATCACACCCGATTGGTGCTTTTTTTATGCCATAGGTCGCGAAATAGGGCGAATTGATGTGGTTTGATTTGAACTGTTTTGCTTCGTTTTGGATAGTTTACTTCCCCCATAGCTTCCCCCCTTTTTTTCTTTTTCATCAATTATGTGAGTAATTGATCTTCTGCAATTTTGTACCTTTGAAGATTGTCAACAAAGTTTGAAATCTACGAATGGACGGAAGCTGTAAATGATACTGATAATTAAATATTATGATTGTCACATACCAAAACGGTAAGTCTTCAAAGATACCCACGGGAACAAAGGTACACCCCGCCAGATGGAACCCCGAAAAGGAAAGACCCATCGGCGACTGAAAGGGCTGGAATCGGCCGATGCAAACGCTATCATTGAAAGGCTTACAACCGTAAAAGCTACGGTGGAAACCGAGTACAGGACATTCGTGAACAAATTCCAGAGCTACCCCGACAAGACCCTGTTCAAGGAACAGGTTGTACAGGCATTATCGGGTACAACCACGATAAAGGCATCCGACCCCAGCTAGTTGCTTCTTTCCTTTTTCGACCGCCAAGCAAAACTTAGCCGTGAGGGCAAGCGAACCGTGCTGAAAGGCAAACGGGCAGGGATGCGCTACAGGGATAACACCATCCGCTCGTACGAGGGCAGTCGAACCCTGTTGCAGGAGTACGTAAACGACAGAAAGCTGAAGCGGTATGTTTCGGCGGAAATTCGGGCGTTCTGTCTGGCACGGACGGATGGGCATGTGGGTGAATTATATAATTAAAACGGTTATTAAGATATTGCTCGCTATTCCAGCTCCGTATGAGTGCTGTGTCAGCAATGGATAAATGTATCCGGAAGCTTGTGACTTTTGGGTGTCAAGAATGCCATAAATTGGTTATATTTGATAGATTATCGCTTGTCTATTGCCTACATGGATTCTTTTATACTGTTGTTTGTGATTGGAGTCGTCTACTATTCGTCTTCAGCCGTTATCGGCGCTTTTGTTCGTCTACCCCAAGCAATAAATACAGCAAGCAAAGCCATGAAAACATTAAAACCGATGTCTTTTGCTTCACCTCTTGAAATATGAAAAAGACATGCTGCTACCATGAGCATGATAATTCCGTAAGAAGTGTAAATGGTTAGTTTAGGTTGGATACGAAGTAATGTTGGAAATATGATTCCAATTCCTGCTAATAAATCAATGATGCCAGTGATCAAAATCAAGCCTGAATTTTCCCTTACCCAAGGGAATGGCAATTCTTTAGGTTGAAATAGTTTCATAAACCCTGCCCAAATAAAAATTAGTGCTAAAAGCCCTTGTGCAATCCAAAGGATAATGTTTATTGTCTTTGATATTTTCTGCTCTCTTTACTTCGAGATCTTGTCGGTGCTATCCCATATTCTCTCTTATATGCAGTTGAAAAATGTGAGAGGCTTATAAATCCAATGTCTAGATAGATATCAGAAACTTTTTTACCTTCTCTCAACTGCTGTTGAGCAGAATCAAGCCTTTTTTTGGTTATCCACCTTTGTGGCGAAAGTTCACTTATTTTTTTAAAATCTCTTTTAAAGGTGGCAACACTTCGACCGGTGTATAATGCAAGTTCTTTTAACGAAAGGTCGTACATGAAATTGGTATTGAGAAAGTCCAGGATGTCTATTTTCCAAGGCTCTACGAAATCAAACAATGTGGTTACAGTGCGTTGATCGGTTTGCAGCAACGCATATATGGCCTCGTAGAGTTTTAATTCCATTACTTTTTCCAAAGGCTGTTTGGCTGAATTAATATAGGGAATTAATGAAAGAAACAAGCTTTCAACATCAACCACGGACGGTATTTTCAGAAAACTTTCCTTAAAAATTCCTTTGACTTTCTGGAGAGGCGCTTTGTCCATATGCTGATAAAAACGGAGAAGAATGTTTCTGTTCAGCACTAGGAATACAACCTTTATGTAGTTATCTTCGCCTTGCCCGATTGAAAACCTGATGCGATGGTTTTTGCGTATGAACGCACTGTTTTGGGCCCGGACTACCATTTCATTTTCACCATCCTGAATCCACAATTCTCCTGAATAGACGTAGGCGAAAATGTGGTCTTTCTGTATGTGATGCATACAGAGGTGAGGGTCTGTAAGATAGTAAACCGCCGCACCCGATGGATGGTTGAAGACAAGCTGATTTTTCCTCGATAATGCTATCATTCTTTGTGCCGTTAAACAAACATACTCCAAAAACTCGAAAGATTAAATCAATTAATAGCTATGCGGTGGCTGTTTTCTTTCAACCACTGTTCAAAAGATTTCAATGGAATGCCATAGGATTTTGTTTCATTCAGGTCAAAGCCCCAACCGGGTACATCATTCATCCAGTGATGCGATTGGACGGTTCCTTCCAAAAGCCCTCGCTTTATTCCTTCTTCTGTTGTTACTTCTTCATAGCTAACTGTTTTGCCCAGTACGTTGCTTATTTTGGCGGCAACCTGAACCATTGAAAGTTCTTCCCCGGCTATATGAATATCTTTTGCCTGAAATTGTTCAGGATTTTCAAACCCTGCTCTTGCAAACCTGGCCGTATCTTCACCACAATTCAATTTTAAAGGTGTATCGGGGTGTAGTGCGCCAAATAGTTTTCCATATTTTAATTCCGGAGCCATAATACTAGCAAGAGGTTCTGCCAAATTTTCCATGAACCAACTAGGGTGTAAGATGGTCCAATACTGAAATCCTCCGTTACGAATATACTCTTCAACCTGATACTTATTTTCCCACATTTGAGAAAGTATGGGCGACTTGTCCCATCGCGGGAAAATATGGGTGCCTACTACAGATGTGTGTATGACCTGCTGAACTCCCGTTTCTTGAGCCGCCCGGACCATGTTAAATGTGTGATGAAGTTCCAGGGATGGGTCATTCGGGTCGGAATATTGAGCTGAGAACATAGCACTAACACCTTTCATCGCAGGAACGAGTGTAACGGGGTCACCCAAATCGCCTGATACGACTTCTGCACCCTGTTGTTCCAGCTGTTCTGCGGCGGGTGATTCGGGGTTTCTTGTGAACACACGGACACGGTGTCCGTGCTTTAAAAGTTCCCTCGCAACATTTCCACCCTGTGTTCCTGTACCACCAATGACAAGGATCGGTGGAGCTGTTTTTCCATTCATAACATTAAGATTTTAAAAAATAACATGCTGTTTACTTACTGATGCAAAGTTAAAGGCCCCGGTTACTAAAGAGGTTTTCCTGGAAGCTCTTTCTACTTCATTTAAAAGCTCAATAATGTGAAATAACGGGTTACGGATCTCACAGCCTGGATAAGCAGGTGCTGCAGGAACGTGTTAAAAAAAGTTTTGAAGCCTATCTCCAGCGCAGGAAGATAGTCATCGGCCTTGTATTGGACTACCGTATTTGCCTTCACCAGGCGAGAACCGCATAAGATTGATCTGGAAAAGTTTATGCAGACAAACTTCAGATTTAATGTCCTGATAGAAAACTTTGCTAATTTGATGGGAAGGAGTCTTGCGGGTTTTAAACGTGACTTCCGTAAACTATTCGGTATGCCACTGCGCCACTGGTTACAGAACAAACGGCGCCGAGCCGCATTTTTCAGTTTACAAAAAACAACAAAAACCCTTCATCCATCTACTTAGAGCTTGGATTTAAGCATTTGTCCCATTTTTCTTACGTCTTACGCGTTTAAAAAACAATTTGGTTGCTCACCGGCGGGACTGACAGGGATGGGATAACTTTTCAGACAACGGGCAGCAAAAGCCGCTTGCCACTAATAACTAAGTTTTCTGTAAATTTGTATTCCAATGGTTATCGGGATGCTTCGTAAGAACGTGAGTGCTAAAGATCCTGCCCTCACAAAGCGGCAAAACGTTAGTGGTAATGGAAACCGACATTACATAGTACTATGGAACATAAAAACGAACAACAGATTTCTTATCGAAAAAAACAAATTGCGGAGCGGTTTTTAGTAGAACTGGACAAACATTTGACAGACTTAACTAATGGCAATGTGGAAACTTCCTATGGCATAAAACAACTAGCAGAATTAATGTTTATAGACCCAAACCATTTAAGCGATACCGTAAAGAAAGTTTTAGGGAAATCACCCTGTAGCGTTTTTGAGGAAAAACTCATTGATATATGTAAAACTTTAATTATTAATTCGGACAAGCCCATAGGCGAAATCGCTCGCACGTTTGATTACGAACCTTCCAATTTTATAAAACTTTTTAAGCGCTACACGGACACTACACCCCTACAATTCCGCAAGCATTACTTTTTAAACACGGTTATTCCAGAAACAGAAAAAAACACTATTTAAACAGAAAAAGTTACTATTTTCTTCGTGTTGACCTCAACTATCTTTGCATCAGTAATTAAATTTAAAAATGATGCAAAAAAGAAGAACAGCAATGATTACGGGTGCAAATTCCGGTGTAGGATTTGAGCTCACAAAAAAGTTACTAATAGCGGATTGGGACATCATTGCCTTAATCCGTTCTGATTTTACTGAAAATGACACAACGATCAAAGAGGCTATAAACAGTAAAAAAATAAGGATTTACAAAGCAGATATTAGCGACTTCGGAAGTCTAAGGTCAGCGCTAACCGAAATAAAAAACACGGAGCACAGCATTGATGTTTTGTTTAACAACGCCGGTGTAGGGATTGGAAAACTGATCTATTCGCCACAGGGCAGAGAATTGCATTATGAGGTAAATACGGTAGCTCCTTATATCATCGCAATGGAAATGAAAGAGCTGCTGGAGCGTGGCATTGATAAAACAATTATCAATACATCATCAAATGTCCTGTTGACCGTAAAGAAGTTTGACCTGCAGGCGCTTGAAAAGCCCACGGATTTTAAAAAGTTGTTCGGTACTTATGCCTATTCAAAACTGGCGTTATCGCTGTGGACAAAGGAGGTTTCGAAAGCAATGAAAACAGGGGGAATCGAAATTAGAAGCGTTTGCCCCGGTGGTAATAAAACACGAATGACAGGCAGCGATGGAATGCCGTTCTTATTAAAGTGGGTGCGAAATTTGCATTTTCTCATCCGAGAAATGGTGCGAAAAAGGTATATGACGCTTTTGCCAACTTCAAAGGTGTAATAGGGGCTTTTATAGAAAAAGGAAAAATCACCGCTACCAAATTTTCCGAAATGAGCAGCACCGTATTGGATAGGGTTGATGATATATATAAACAAGAATATCAATCTGGCGCATAATAAACCACTACAACCAACAAGAACTGTGTTGCAAGCGTATGAAAACTTTGCCATTGGATGGGGTAGTGAAAATTATTATATTCATCGTTTCCAACGCTTATGTGTCCACAGCCAACCGTATGGTTCTTCCCTGATATTTTCCGTTAACAGGTCGACGTACTTTTGAGTTATTTCGCCATCTGCCGTAAATTCCGCATTGGCACATATCGGTACGCAGACTATTTTGTAGTTTCCTTTTGATAGCTGTGTAATATGCAGATAGATAACTGCCGTCCGCCCCTTGCGAGCCAATTTTTCCATGCCTGAAAAAAAATAGGTTTCCTGATTCAATAAAGTAAACCTATATTTTTCCTCTTTTATGCGTGGACATTGGTCAGCAAGAAAAAGATAGACGGCAGGGTGTGAACTTTTAGATAAGACATGGCGCATAACTGTGCTATCAGCTATCAACTTCATACCAAAACGCGACCTTAATTTAATCATTAGCCTGTTCATTGCCCCCGACCTAAGGGGTTTGTAAACAGCATATATCTCGTGGCGTATTTTGTATGGCATGAAATTTAACATTTCCCAGTTGCCACAATGCCCCAAACAGGCAATCACATCTCGCTCGGAGTTTATATACTGGTCTATCAATTCCAAATTCTCAAATATTATTTTCTTATCAAGTACTTCTGCCGGAGCAGAGACACTTTTTATAATTTCAGCAAAGTAGGAGACAAAGCAAGCGTAGAACTTTTTTACAATTGCATGGACTTCCCCATATTGCTTTTCAGGAAATGAACGTGCAACATTTTGAAGGACTACCGCTTTCCTGTACCCTGTAATGTGATAAGCAAGGAAAAAAGTGAAAGAAGCCATCGCATACAGAAATCCCATCGGTAACAGACTAATGGCGTAGGTAACAGTATAAACGCCTCTATATGCAACAGTCTGTAAGGCTCGCTTCATTTTCATTGATTAAAATTTCATTTTTAAACCGATGGACGCATACGGAGAGACAGAAAAATGATAGTCATTGTCTCCTGCAAACACCCCTTTCAAAGTTCTATCGCTGTATGCCGCAGGACGGTATAGGTTCAGCCCCACCATACCAGTGACAGATAGCTTTTCACCAATTTTGATTTCGGGACGAAATCCAGTAACGATATATTGGTGGGAGAATATCACATCTTTGCCATCCTTTTCCAATAAAGCTACCTGTCCGTTCATTTCAAGGGCGTATGACAGTTTGAACCTTTCGTTGAAACCATAACCTACCGACATATCCAAGCCCTCGACCAGTTCAATATTTACATCGTATTTTCCATCGTGCCTCCAATTGACGTAAACGGCAGGAAATACCATTGGATAACCCAGGGAACTATTTATAGCCACACCGCCCCCGATATCAAGATTAGGATTCAGATGACGGATAAAAACAATCCCCCCGCTTCCAAGTACATTTTTGAAGCTGATTTTGGAAAAATCGGTAGTGGGCGTAAATACCCCCATTCCGACACTTGCTCGCAGAGACCACTTGTCGTTCAGCGGGCGTAGATGATAAACGCCCAACTGTAAGTTCATGATTTCGGACACCATGTGTTCCGAAAAGTTTTGGTTTTTCAACGAAACGTATGCCCCGCCAAAACCAATTCCCCAGACAGTTGGACGATTGTTCCCATTTAACTTCATTGACAAGGGCATACTGAACGTTCCTTGGTAAACCATGGCCGAGCCTTCCGCATCACCAATTTTTTCCCTTGGCTTCTCGCCAGGAGGCAAATAATAGTAGCCCGAATTTCCGATGTATTCTGTCTTTAAGGACACTTGCTGTGCTTTTGCGTCCAGACATAACAGCATA
>JBEBWF010000028.1:0-50682 GCA_040392285.1 Sphingobacterium sp.
ATGGGAACCGGAATGGAATTACCATATGATCTCCGAAGCAGGAAAAGAACAATTAAATTTGCTTTAATAGCAAAATATCCACCAAGCTGATTACTTTCCAACAAACGTGTCGTCGCTTAACGTTTTGAGGAATAAGATGATATCCTGTTTATCTTCTTCCGTTAACGGAATTTTATTACCGTTCTCTTTTAAAACAGGGTCAAGATTATCAGCTACCAATACACCGTTATCAAAATAATCTAAGACGTCTCTTAAAGTTGCAAACTGACCGAAACTTCCATACGGTGCAGTGTACTCCACATTTCTTAAAGAAGGAACACGAAAACGCATTAAATCTGCCGTTATGCCAGTCACTCGCGCACGACCGGCTTCTTCGATACTAGGATTCGATGGAAAACCGACATTCCGGAAACTTTGATCGGTAAACAGTTCGGTACTATGGCAACTTGCACATTTCAGCTGGAATACTTGATAACCCCGCGCCTCACTTTCTGAAAAGGCTTCCCCTTCGTCCCGCTTGACCTTATCGTATTTGCTATTGGCAGAGATCAACGTATATTGGTATTGAGCAATACTGCCATATATCCTATCCGACGTAATATTTTCATCTCCGAAAGCTTTATGAAACAAAATCTTGTAGGCTGAATCTTCTTTAATCTTAGCAATAACTTCGATTATAGAAGAATTCATTTCTTCGTGTGTGATAATTGGCACCAATGGTTGATTTTCTAGTCGAAGCTTGCTACCGTCCCAATTGTAAAACTTCATGAACGCCATATTTTGGATAGGTGGTGTATTTCGAAGTCCCACCCTCCCATAAATTCCTATAGCCTGTGCATTATCATCAGCAAAAGCATTCGATTGCTTATGGCAACTCGCACAGGAAATCGTATTGTTGGCACTAAATCTCTTTTCATGGAAGAGCTTTTCACCTAACTCCACACCATATCTGGTAGGTTTGTTTTTTTCGACAGAAGGATTTAATGACGGAAATCCCTGGGGTATATTCAACGGAATTTCAGGATTATCAAAAAGTATTGAATCAATAGGATCCTCTCTGCTACAGGAAAGTAGCAGAGAGGATCCTATTAAAACAGCAGCATATATTTTCTTCATGTAAGATAAAAGCACTAATTTTCTACGCTTTGGATAGAAAACATGCCGGCTTTGTCATCTGAACCATTTCCCCCAATATTATCGACAAACAACACCATATTAGCTGCCGTATGAACACTAGGCGTCGCATTAGCTGCTCCCAATGTAATCGTATTGGCCTCTCCGCTCAATAGTTTATCAAAATCCGCTTTGATCGTGATTTTAGAGGCATTCCTGCCGACGACAGCGTTATTAGGAAGTGCTAACGTAATATCCCTGTAGGCATCCACTCCCTGTGTATAAGCCCCTTCTTCTCCCTCTACCGTGCTCCCCGTGTGAATAGACATTACTTTATTATCAATGCCATAAAAACCCTCGATTTTAGTAAAGCGATACCCCGTTCCCCACTCCCACATCATTTCGGTATCGTTAGCACCTGCCTCCGCATAGAAATTGGGGAATTTCACCTGATCCAATGTATTCAGCTCAGTTCTAACCCCTAAGCCGAACTTGATCTGCTTATATTCACCTACTGGTATATCAATCAGCACATAATCTAATGTTTGAGGTTTGGCGTGATTAACAACTGTTGCTCCTTTATCCAGATCATTGACATGATACGGCATTTCGCCACCGTCTGCTTTAACAAGACGGATATTGCTTATCACATATTTTAGTTCTGAAAAATGATGGACTTGATCTTCTGCAGAAGTATTCACCGTAGCAGTGGCAGAAGCAGCATCTCCAAGAACAATGGTTGCATTTTTAAACGTATTGTTGAAATGTAGCGTGATATTATTTGCTACAGGATTGCTGTCGTCTTTATTACAGGACGATAAGGCAAGTAAAGCAAAAAATAAGAAGTAGTGTTTTTTTAATGTTTTCATTTTTTTGACTTTTTAATTTTGATTTTTTTCTAAAAATTGATTTTTAAAGACGTGAAAATATTGCGTCCCATTCGTGGGATATTACCCCAATCCGCATAAGTGCTGTAATATTGATTGAATAAATTCTCCGCACCAACCTGCAAAACAGTTTTAAGGTCTCTGACCTTGAAGGTGTAATCCGCCGCGATATTCCAGATCATATATGCTGGAGTCTGGTCCTCGCCATATTCCGGACTGTAATTCCCCTGCGTGAAATCGCCATTCACCGAAGTCTGAACCCCAATTTTCTGATGCATAAAATGAAGGGCTGTTTGATAACTCAGCGGCCGTATAAATGGCAGATTTTCCTCTTTATCGTCCGTTGCCCGTGCATACGTCAGCGTTCCCTTCCAATGTAGATGTTGCAAGATATCGTAATTAGCATTTAAGGCTATGTTGAAAATCTTTGCATAATCCAAGGAAGTATATCCCTTTACTCCGACCGACTGATAGTTCATCGGACTTCCCAGGCTCAAAATTCTTCCGACGATATAATTTTGGATATGGAAATAGTTTACTTTGGCTTCTATACCCATCTTCTCGTTTTTAAAACCTGCACTCGCATTAGCTTCATAGGAAATCTCATTATCCAGATCAGGGTTTCCGATATAATCATAGCGATCAAAACTGTTGTAAATATAATATCCGTATGCTTCCGAAACAGACGGTGCTCTATGCCCATACCCTGTCCCGACAGAAAAATCAAACAGATTGACATGCAATTGGTAACTGGCATATAAACCCGGCAAGACTCTGTTTTTTTCCTGTAGTGTTCCGGGATGGAAAATCCAGTTGAACTCGACATATTTGGAATGGTTATAATTCCAGCCCAAGGACCCCCCAAAATTCAATCGGCTCCTTTCCGAAACATCCCAGGAATTATTCATCGAAAGTCCGGCAAAGCGTGTAGTAACCCAAGGCCAGCTGTACGCAAACATTGTCTTCTTGCTCCTATCCTGTGGATACATCGTCATCTCTGCAATAGAGACGTTATCATATACATTCAATTGGATCTCAGAAGAGTAATTACCACTCTTTAAATTCGCTCGCGAAACCAACCCATAAGTCGTGCTCCACCCTGGCATATCCATATGCACCAGATTATCGGGACGTGTCGTATCGTCCATATAATGTTCGACAGCATTGAAATAGAGTTTACTATCCCACGCTCGTATCAATCCTCTTTCAAACAACTGCTTATAAGATGCCGATGTAATGATTGCTCGGGAAAGCCACAGATCCATAGGTAGCGCAGGGAAGCCTACATCTTTCGCCTTATCATAGATCGCATCCACTCTCACTGAAGAAAGTGAACTTACCTTATAGGCCAACCCCAAGGAAGTATTGAATTTATTGTATTGTGAATGATGCACTTCACGCTCCATTCCATCGTAATAATTACCTGCTTTCCGTAAGGATATACTTCCGTCAGCCACAAATTTATCGCTTGAGTAAGACAGATTTCCGAGATTAAAAAACTGTCTGTTATTGAACTCAAAACCTGTTTGATAGGTTCCGCTCCATTTCTTTTCAAGACCGAATACTGTACTCTTTCTTTTCATGTCTATACTTCCTCCGACAGTGGCACCGTGCAAGCTCCCAGCTTGTCCGGATGTTATGTCAATGGTGGAAAGATTATTACTTTCCACATACGAAGTAATCGGATCCATTTTATCCGTACATGCACCAAAGACATGCATACCGTCAATAGTAACCGTAGAGCGCTCCGCACTCATATTGTTAAGCAAAGGCTCCCAAGCATAAGCCCCCCGTTTGATAAAGCTAATATTGTCGGAGGAGGCCAAAAATTCATCCACCGACACGGCCATTTTCATTTCGGTCTCCATTTTCCGTTTGGCGACAGCGGTGATTTTCACCTCTTCAAGGATTTTGGTACTGTCGCTTTGTGCATGCCTATGCTGGGCGTCTGCACTCATTCCTAGAAAAAGAACCAAAAAAGTAATGCTTAGTTTCTTCATAAATCCTAGAATAAAACATCAATATGTAGTTCACTTTTCACGCCTGCAACTCCCGGTGTAAAATCCGTCGGTACTTCGGTTCCTTTGATAACCTGTCCGTCATGGTCCAGCAGGATGAAATTCAAGGTCCAGTTCCCCGTCATCGTGTAATTGACAGTTCCATGATATAAGCCATCACTTTGTTGCGTCAAATCCTTATTATTAGGTGAAGAGTGATTTCCCATAGAAGGTTCCGGCATCCGTGGATCCAACTGCAATGTATAGCCACTTACTTCGGTGTATGAGAACTGCAAAGGATCCGGAGAATTTCCGGACGGAGGACCTGCTGGTTCGTTGAATTTGTAAATCCCCGCAACCAATACGTTTTCGGCAACTTTCGGGCGTTGTGGCGACACCAATGCGATGAAGTACTGCTCATTATCTGCTCCGGTAAATGTCGTCATATTCAGGTTTTTGTTGATTTGTTCCTGAACAACGATATTTTGCTTTGCCGTATAGGCTTGACCTGCAACGCTGAAGTTTACATAAACCTCCCAACTTCCATCTGTATTACTTTCACCGGTAAATACCGAGTATCCCGAGAAATAGTTACCATCCGTTCTATAAACAAGATCACGACGGTGCGGGCAGGAAGCCTTACTTTCATCCGCATCTGTTCTAATAGGTAGAAATGTTATAGCAGAAATATTTGCTGATACATCGGTCTGACCATTCATAACCTTTACACGGATCTCGTTGTAACCTTTATAGAATGTGCTATTCAGGGCTTCAATATTGACCTGATACCCTCCACTATGAAGGACAACAGCTTCTTTAAACTCGTCATATTCGGTAACTATGGTGTCTATTTCCGCTTCGTAATCCGTTTTATCTTTTGTACAGGACACGACAGCGAAGCATGCCACGGTAAGAAAAATTAATATCTTATTCATCTGTATATTCTTGCTTTTTATTCGTCAGATAGAGCCATGGATAATCAAAACAATCATTCCATATACGCAGAGTAATGGTTATTTTAATTAAGGGAGGCTGTGTCAAAGTAGGTCATCGCCGTCATTGCAATCCCACCAGTTGGCAGAGAAGCTTGTCTGCGGTAGGCAAGCTGGCGATGATAAAACAATGCTATACGCTATTGCTAGGGATTAGCTAATCGGAGGGCGGAATACGGGGGTATTGTATTTAAACCTGTAGTCGATCAGATAAGGTGAAAAATGGCTTTCGCAGGCTTCTTCATTCGGCTGGTACATCGCAAAAACAGTATACTCTTTGTGTACATAAAGAGCACTATATTCATAGACCACCAAATTCTTTTTCGTTTCCTCTTTCTCTTTTTCTGCTATTTTCTTCATCAGCACACACTGACCGTTACAGTGGAGCTGAGGTTGGCCTTTGTTTATACATTTCGATAGGTACTCAGGCAAATGCAATTGATATTCCACAGCCATAATACTGCGGTAGAATGACTGCAGTGTTAGGGCGATTAATAGAATATATGTGCAAAAACGTCTCAAAACCTATTTGTTTTCTTATTGTAACGAAATCCTATCCAAAGGTACATAAAGAATTTGCCACAAAAATAACATATATCATTTTTTAGGGAAATATTACCCCAGCTAGCCTGCAGAGGCTATAAAGCCCGATGCTGGCCCTTTATTCCTCGATGAACGGCGTTCAGCATTTTAAAAAAACAAGGTTCTTACCCCTTTATGTTCACAGTCATAAAATCGTGAAAACTTCCTTCCTATTTTTGTTATAGCACGTCTACAAAAGACAACTCTTTACCTTGCAAAAGACAAAAACATGGAAAAATATGTGATCAAAAGAAACGGAAGCTATGAGCCTCTACAAACCTACAAAATCCAAGATGCGATCCACAAGGCCTTCCAGAGTGTAGCCCACCCGATCGATGAACGCGTATTCGAAACCGTTATCAATGAACTATACACAAAAGATACCTGGAGTGTAGAAGAAATTCAGAATAGCATAGAAAGACATCTCTACGAATTAGGGTATTTCGAAGTGATGAAATCCTTTATGTTGTATCGGCATACACGCAAACTCCAGCGTGAGCATATCGATCGCTTTAATGATGACACCACCTATGTCGACAGCAGCCAAACCGTCGAAGAATATATATATCAAACCGATTGGCGTATAAATGCCAATGCCAACACATCGTATTCCAACGCCGGCCTGATCAACAATACTGCCGGCAAAATTATCGCCAACTATTGGTTAGACAAGGTCTACAGCAAGGAAGAAGGTTATGCCCACCGCAATGGCGACATCCATATTCACGATTTGGACTGCCTCACCGGATACTGTGCAGGATGGAGTCTGCGCGTCTTACTGGATGAAGGCTTCAATGGTGTACGTGGTCGTGTCGAAAGTCGTCCACCATCCCACTTTAGGGAGGCATTAGGACAAATGTCCAACTTTTTGGGTATCCTGCAAAGCGAATGGGCCGGCGCTCAAGCTTTCAGTTCCTTTGACACCTACCTAGCTCCCTATGTCTTTAAAGACCAACTGGATTATCCGGCAGTACTCAAAGCAGTGCGCAGCTTTGTCTACAACCTGAATGTTCCTGCCCGGTGGGGACAATCGCCTTTTACCAACATTACGTTGGATTGGAATGTCCCCGAAGACCTGCAAGAGCAAATCCCAACACGGAGTGGCAGACATCTTTTCGAAAACATACAGGACGTACATCTTTTACAGGCTGCTAGCACAAGAGGTGTACAACATCTTGAAGACCTTTGCTACCGACATTTTCAGCGGGAGATGGATATGATCAATAAGGCCTACTACACCGTCATGACCGAAGGAGATGCACAGGGGCAGCCTTTCACCTTCCCTATCCCCACGGTCAATATCACCGAAGACTTTGACTGGAAGAGTGACAATGCACGGCTACTATTTGAGAACACCGCAAAGATCGGTTCCTCCTATTTCCAAAACTTTATCGGAAGTCAATATATCACCGATGAAAATGGACAAAAGATCGAAAATCCGGAAGCCTATAAACCCAATGCTGTACGTAGCATGTGCTGTCGCTTACAACTCGACCTGCGCGAATTGCTTAAACGTGGGAATGGTTTATTCGGAAGTGCCGAAATGACGGGTAGCATTGGTGTCGTAACCATCAATATGGCTCGGTTAGGCTATCTTTATGCCGGCCGCGAAGCGGAGCTCTACCAACGTCTGGACCATTTGTTATTGCTGGCAAAGTCTACCCTGGAGAAGAAACGGAAATTTATACAGCAGATGTATGATAATGGCCTTTTCCCATATACCAAGCGGTATCTTTCTCATTTCCGGAACCACTTCTCTACAATTGGTGTTAATGGCATGAACGAGATGGTCCGCAATTATACGGCCGATAAAGAAAATGTCGTGAGTACATGGGGCATGACCTTCACCTCCAATCTATTGGAACATATCCGCACCCGTTTGCGGGAGTTTCAGGAAGAAACTGGCAATCTATACAACCTGGAGGCTACACCTGCCGAAGGAACAACCTACCGTTTTGCCAAAGAAGATAAGAAAAGGTTTCCCGACGTCCTACAAGCCGGAGAAGGAGAAAACATCTATTATACCAATAGCTCCCAAATTCCGGTCGATCATACCGATGATCCTTTCGAAGCACTATTGCTTCAGGATCAATTACAGTGCAAATATACCGGCGGTACGGTACTGCATCTCTATATGAGCGAACGGATAAGTAGTCCGGAAGCCTGTCGGGAATTTGTCCGCACGGTATTATCCAACTTCAAATTACCCTATATTACCGTCACTCCTGTATTCAGTATATGCCCCGTACACGGGTACCTCACTGGCGAACATGAATATTGTCCACAGTGTGACGACATCATCATTGCTAACCATTCACAAATACATACACTATGACCACACACACAGCAGAACGCACACTGATCTTGCAGCAAAATCAGCAGAGCCGCAGTAAATGTCTCGTTTACACCAGGGTAATGGGATACCATAGACCCGTTGAAAGTTTTAATATCGGCAAGAAAGGAGAGCATCGCCAACGCACACACTTTAACGAGCGGCATGCCTAAGCCGATCTACAGTATTACTCCTTTTACTCTATTGGATTACCCCAACCATACAGCCTGCATACTTTGGTTTGCAGGCTGTAACATGCGTTGTGTCTATTGTTATAATCCAGATATTGTTCTGGGGAAAGGAAAGCTTTCTCTTGACGACGCTACCCATTTTCTCCAATCCCGTCAAGCGTTGTTGCAAGCCGTCGTATTCAGCGGTGGCGAATGCACTTTACATCCAGCTATTTTTCCTTTGGCGAGGATAGCAAAGGACATGGGATATTTGATTAAAATAGACACGAATGGGTCGAAACCCGATGTATTGAAAAAGTTGCTCGCTGAACATCTTATAGACTATGTGGCATTAGATTTCAAAGGGATAGGCAAAATTCACCAGAATATCACACAATCACACACTTTTTCTACATTTGCCAAAAGCCTGAATTTGCTTCAAACAGCAGCTATACCTTTCGAAATCCGAACAACCTGGCATAGTGCGCTCCTCTCTACAACAGATATCCATGAGATGATCGAATATTTAGAACAACACCATTATCGGGGAGATTATTTCATTCAATATTTCATGAATAACGTACAGACATTGGAATCCCTGCCCTATGCACAACATATCTTGGACATTGCTAATCTCTCCACGACGACCATCCAGGTTAAAGTTCGAAATACCCCATCCTAAATTACCGTGGTATCCGTCCTACGCCACAATTACATGAATCCCCACCAACTCTGCCTTATACTGAATTTTTTCTAACAGACCATAATAACCCCAGTTGTATAAAACAGGATCGTCTTCGTCCACTATTTTCCTTTTATTTGACGGGGAGACAAGTCGCAATGTACCAGCTTGAGAAGCTACACAGATATCAATCAATTTTCGGCTGTACAGATGCAATCGGCTAGCCATATAATCCCTTTCTTTTTGATTATAGTGATCCAGACTTTTGAATTTTCTTTTCCGTCCCTTACCACCTCTATGATATTTCAACCCTGCTTGAACACGCTGACGCGCGGCTTGAATAGCCCATCTCCTATGTTGGAACTCTTCCTTATTGCCGATTTGAAAGTCCATGCTGTCAATACTTACAGTCATCGGGTGTTCTGCCGACAGAAAAGCCTCCGCGATAACATGTTCATGTAAGCGAACTTCCTTCTTCGGTATCTCCAAAGAGAGAAGAAGGAAAATCTTACTCCTTGAGATTTGTAGCGAACTAGCACATATCTTGATCTGCCCCTCCGTCACACGCTGCAACAGGACCTTTTTATCCGAGTTGTCCTTACCCAAGTAAGTCCGGAAAGGAATCTTAAACAGTTCGACGTTAAAATCTTCCCCTTTCCTGTTAAACTTTATTTTTAGTTGGTTCGCTGAAAAAGGAATAGGTATTCCCCTGCGGTAATTGCGAAGCGATTTCTCTCCTTTCCAATACGCCATACGGTCAGCATTAAAGCTCTTATTTAACACCACATTGACATTAGACAGTATATTCGAGGGAGCTCGGCCCTTAAAATAATGCGAAAGTAATTTGTAAGTTGTATTCAGCCGAGAGGTATTAAAAATTCCGACTGAATCCTTCAATCGATCGGTCAGCTTTACTTTAACATCATCCTGCAAGTAAACGAAATCTTTCAGATGTTCTTGTACATATTGATGGGTCATAACCAGATTAGACGACCGGACGACGACATTCTGCCATTCGAACAGTTCCCTTTGATACGCCGCTCGTGTCTCTTTATCATCAGAATCAATAATAAGCTGAATTTTCCGTGTTAAAATAAGGGCCTCTTTCGTCATAAATACTCCTATCTAAATACATTTTTAACCATACAACAAGAGGCCTTCGACAGTTTGTTGAAATAGCACTTGTTGTAAGAAGTGTCTTTTTTGATAAATAGTTTTCCAAAAGCCTATAACAACCCCAGTAATCTCAGCGGGATTTTCGAAAACCAGGGTTGCATAGGCTGTAACCTAAATAATAGAACATACAAGTATTGATGCAAAAAATAAAAATAAAAAATTGACCTTCGTTGTGTATTCCTTTCAACATATACTCTGGGCATGACATCATGAACTGTCCAACGTACTAAACATGAAAGAGATTTAGTGAGTGGCTTATCGCCCTCACCCTACGGTGCCACAAGAAACCTCATTTATTTTTTGCGTCAATCAATACCAGTAAGTCAAAGAACATTGTTAAAAACCTTTCTTCATCGGTAAGCTCTCCCTAAAATACAAAATATTCTTCTGCTTCCCATAAAGCGGAATGTTAAAATATTCCCAAAAGTTTGTTCTGATCCTATATCTCGATCGGTTTATTAGACAGTTTTATGCGGTTGCTTATCAACTATAGGATCTTTCGTCAGCATGTATTTCTACTTTTGCTATTCCATAACAAAGATAGTAAATAACTTACAACACACAAATAAATACCCAACTATTTTTGTAGTTTATTTGCGCAAATAATACTTCTATTTGTTATGTGCCGGACATCAACAAACATACACTTTCCAGCATCGGAAAGCTAATGCGCAACCGGAGAGAGGAGCTGTCCTACTCCCAACGGGATGTGGCCAATATGACGGGCCTCACGGTCAATAGTATCTCTACGTTTGAAAAAGGAAAAGGCTCGTCTCTGAATAATTTTCTGTTGATTTGTCGAGCACTCCAAATCCAACCTAAACTCGCTTTTAAAGAGGATATCCATCTAAAACCTTTGTACAACCTTCCACCTGAATCAAAAAAAAGAATCGAAGCTACCAAGAAACTGGACGACCTCGTAAAAAACACCGATTTCTTCAAGATACCTAAACGAGTTGCCGAGGTATTGGAACAATTGGATTCCGATAAACGTGATAGCAACAAGTTTTCGGTCTACCTCACCGGATATTGTAAAGAAGGAGAATTGGAGTATATCAAGGAAGGTAATATCAAAAAATACAAGAAACCATAAACGAAGTTTTACACTTTTATGGAATCCAACCCTTTCTTGCATCCACTACAAAAAGAAGAAAAATCTTATCTTTAGAGCACATCCCACTATTATGAAAAAATACTTTTGGCTATTCCTCTACCTGATACCTACGCTATTGTTGGCTCAGGAATCTATAAAAAATTCCCCTACTGCAGACAAATGGCGTGAAATAGAACGGTTGATTTCGCTTAAAAACTATGCACAAACATTACCTTTACTCGCGGATATTAAAGCTGCTGCAAAAAAGGACCACAATAGTGCAGAATGGATCCGCGCTTTCCTTGCAGAAAGTCAGGCATTGAAGATCAACGCTACAGCCGACACTACATTTCTGAAGATAAAAAGTCATTTTGAACAACATATAAAAATGGCAAAAGCCATTGAACAGCGTGTGCTACAGAACTTCTATGCTCGCTTTCTTCTGGCCAACCAACATCGTTATCTCTCCAACAGTTCTGACACCTTTATCGCTCAGAACACCGTTGGGAAGCAAAGGATAATCGACTCCTTGTTCCGCCTATCCTTGACACAGAAAGACCGTTTAATTCGCGAACCCATCCAAAAATGGGCAGATATGTTCGAGGAGCAAAAAAATATTTCTCTAACTCCTACTTTATTTCATTTTCTTGCCCATCATTACCTCAACTTTCTAAGCGGTTATGAGGATGACAATGGCCCAAGAACTGCACAGCTCACACAAGAATTGGTACAACTCAACAAGGCCCATCCATATCATGACGCTTCGGCTTTTCTAAGAAGCTATAAACTGCAAATCCACAGCTGGAACCTCGAGACGGTACTCCCCAAACTTCTGGAGGTTATCGAACAACAAAAAAGTGATTATAACGCTTTCCTCTATTATCAAATTGCTACGGCTTATGTTGGCAAGAATGATCCGATGGAAGCCATTAAATACGTCAATATGGCTTTAGCGAACCATCCGCATTCCCCTTGGATAAACGACGTCAAAAACCTGTCTAACACCATCCGCAAGGCCATAATAACACTCGATCACCCTCGATTTGCTCCTGCTACGGAATATACTCCGGTAAAGATAAATACAAAGAATATCGATAGCCTGTATATCCGGGTGTATAGTACGCCAAATAATCTAAAAGCTTTTACAAGACGGGGTGTTAGCTACGACTCTACCAGCTTTCAAATCCGTCTGAATGCAGAGTTGGTCTATGAAGAACAACTGCCGTTAAGATCATTTGATGACTACCAGACCCATAAAACGATTTATAAAATCAACCCCCTGCCCTATGGCAGCTATATATTGTTGATCGCCAACAATAAAGGTTTTCAGGACGACGGATTGTATAAAGAAGTTGTCGAAAGCAAGATAACAATCAGCGATTTGTTCGTGTCGGCGACAATGGATAAGGATACCGGTCCACAAGAACAGTATAAAGCTTTGTTGATTAACCGAAAAACAGGAGTCCCTTTTGCACATAAAAAGGTACAGCTATATGAGACTGACGCTACACCCTCTCCACGGCTTATCGAATCGTTCACAACAAACAGCAAAGGTGAATTTACCTATCAAACTGATGCTCAAAAAGACAGATATGAACTTAACGATTATTTACTTTTTGTATCGGATGAAAATCAATTTATCGATCTTGCGAACCTAAACCGGGTAGAACGGCATGTAGAGCGTGCTCAAAATACTTCGGAAAGCAATATCACCTTGCAAACTATGACCGATCGGGCAATCTATCGTCCGGGCCAGCAGGTATACTTCAAAAGTATCTTATACAACAGCCATGCCCTGCTGGGGAAAACATTGGAGAAAGAGGAAGTTATGCTTGTCTTACAGGATGCCAACAACCAAAAGATCGACTCGCTTATCTTACATACCAACAGCTTCGGTTCGGTCAATGGCTCCTTCCGGATTCCAAATAACACTTTGGCCGGTAACTATCGCATCCTGGCTTTTCATAAAAAACGCCAGATCAATATATACCGCTTCCAGGTAGAAGAATATAAAAGACCTACATTTAAAGTAACTTTTGAAACTAATAAAGAGACTTATACCTTACAAGACACAGCCGTATTTACTGGTGTAGCCGAAAGTTTGTCCGGCGCCCCACTAGCAAATGCCTCGGTCAATTACAAAGTCAGCTTTTATCATACGGCACAATACAAACAAATTGTCTTTGCGGACACGACCGTCACGGCTGACGACAAAGGAAAATTTTATATTCGTGTCCCCTTAATGGACACGACCTTTGTGAAACTATCTCAGTTTTCACTGCAATATACCGCAGAAGTTGTTAACCAAACAGGTGAAATGCAAGCTGCCTCGGGATATTATTCTTTTTCCGATAAGCCCTGGAATATACAGATACAAACGGACTATCTCGTTGAAGAAAAGAGATGGAACCAGCTCCATATCCTGACGCGAAACCCCAACGGCCAGCCGTTGAAATTTTCCGGAAAGGTCAACATCTATAAATATGTGGAACCGCAGAACGTCCTTACACCCGAGAACATACGTTATTTCCAAGACATAGACTATCACTTACTGACTGCGGAAAACTACAAGAAATATTTCCCTGCGTATTTTGATGAAACTTTATTACAGTCCGAAGATCAAAAGACCTTCATTTGCACATATCCCTTCGACACGCGGGATACCAGTCTGGTGCAACTCGACTCCAACCGCTTTGACCAAGGCCGTTACTGGATCGAAGCTATCAGCATACAGGGTATAGACACCATCCGTAGCTCCGCCGTGGTCAATCTATACAAGGCGGATACACGAAAAGTAAGGGAGAATGAATTTTTGAGCTACCACGTGGACAAACAGCAATATGCCATTGGCGACAAGGTGACGCTCACCTTCCAGACCGACGTACCACATCCACGAAAGCTATTTTTATTCCAGTCGCAGGGATCCAAAAAGGAAGAAACCAAGCTATTAGACTGGAAAAACGGAAAAGCGACAGTTAATTTTGTCTTACAAAAGGAGCACATCTCTCCAAATGTACTTTTCACGGCCCTATTGGTAGTCGACAATAAAGCTGCCGTCGTCTCTACGACTGTTCCTATTCAGCGTGCTGACAAGACGCTATCGATCAAAACTGCTACTTTCCGCGATAAGATCACACCGGGACAAAAAGAAAAATGGCGGTTCACCATTTTACACAACGACGAAGGCGCTCAAGCTGAAGTATTGGCCACCATGTATGATGCAGCCCTGGATGCCTTTGCCAGCAATACTTTTCCCGCTTCATTCCGGTTGAATTACCCTTATTACAGGAATTTGAATTTCCAGTATTTGATGCAGGAGTTTCTCCGACAGGATCATGCGCAGGACATCTTTCATAAGAGCCAATGGTACGACCCGCAGGGAAATGATCTTTCCAGAATTCGGTCGTACGGATTATGGGGAATGAATAACGCTATTTTTCATTCTTTCGGAGAAAGTATGCTGAATGAGGTAGTCGTCGTAGGTTATGGTCAGCAGGCCAAACGATCCCTAACTGGCGCCGTCGCTGGCATGGCCACAGCCGATGTTCAACAAGAAAGCGAAGGCATTACTATTCGCGGAGCAGCCACAGACAGTCAAGCCGCTACCCCTCTCTATGTGATCGATGGCGAAATCCGCGATGGATCTGACCTCAACAGCCTCAACCCCGACCTTATCGCACAGATTGAAGTACTTAAAGATGCTGCGGCAACGGCTCTTTACGGTTCACGCGGAGCCAACGGGGTCATCCTCATTACAACAAAAGAAGGACTAGAGCGACAAAAGCAGCTCAACGCTGTGCAGGCAAGGGCCAACCTGCAGGAAACCGCTTTCTTTTATCCGACATTATATACGGATGAAAAGGGCAATGTCTCCTTCGAGTTTGATAGCCCGGAAGCCTTGACCCGATGGAAGTTACTACTCTTTGCCCATGGCAAAAGTCTCGAAGCAGGATCAGCGGCATTCTTTACGCAAACGCAAAAGCAGCTAATGGTACGCCCCAATCTGCCCCGCTACTTTAGAGCAGGAGATCAGATTGTCCTGAAAGCACAGATACAAAACCTCAGCAAAAATAAACTTACCGGAAATGCCCGTATAGAAATCGTCAATCCGGAGAACAGCCAAGTTATTACGACCCTTTTCACAGCTGAAAATAGCACAAAAGCCTTTCAGGTAGATGCCGAAAACAACAGTATCGTTCAATGGGCACTTCAGATACCGACAGACTATCCGACGGTGCAGGTCAAGATCGTAGCCGCAACGGATGAGTTTTCCGATGGCGAGCAACATGAGTTGCCTATCCTCCCCAACAAAATCCTAGTTTCGGATACCGAAAGAATCATCCTGAAAGCCAATGAAACTAACGATTATTCCATCAAGGGTCTAGGAAAAGACAACTTACATGCTAAAGTGGAAGTACAAAGCAATCCGATCCTCGAAATACTTTCGGCATTGGACTATTTGAAAAATTATCCCTATACCTGTAGTGAGCAGATAGCCAGCAAATGGTTTGCCCACAACATGGCCCGTTATATACAGAAGCACTACCCAGCGATAGCCAATTATTTCAGCACGCTCGATAGTAAAGACTTTAAGGGTAAGCTGGAAGAAAATAGTACGTTGAGCGAACTGACACAGGAAGAAATGCCTTGGTTGCGTGACATCAAGAGCGATGCCGAACGAAGGAAAGCTATTGCTGCTCTTTTCAGCGGTAATATACAGCAGGAAATTATCGAGCTGGAGAAAAAATTGACAAAAAGCCAAAGCGCCAATGGTGCATTTCCTTGGTTTGAAGGGGGCAAAGCCAACACCTATATCTCCATTCGTATACTGGAAATCTTGGGCAAGGTGCTCCACTTGGATCATACTTTAGTCAGCAGTACGATGCGGCAGAGTGCCGAAAAGCTTGTCCATTTCCTTGATAGGGACAGTAGTCTCTTTGATGTAAAAACCAGCTCTTTACAGGCATTGGATTATCTCTACGCACGGCAGTATTGGAATGGTCTTTACCACCCAGATGAGACGGTCGTAAAAAAACTGAGCACTCATTTGCTCAGTTTGCCACAGGCAACGGCCCAAAGCCCAGCCGGCATAGCAGCTAAGGCATGGGTGGTACAACAACTCTACGGAACCGCCGTGCCAGCCAGCGAACTTAAAAACCGTATTACGCAGGAGGTTATCTACGATGTAGACAAAGGTATGTATTGGGAAAGCAATCGTCGAGGCTACAATGCCATCAGTTTGCACAGTTATATGATCGAAGCTTATAAACTGCACGATCCCAGCAAATTGCATGAGTTGACACAATGGCTCTATTACAATAAACAAGCAAACCATTGGCGTACCACATGGATGACTGTCGATGCGATCTACGCTTTGCTCCTCGCTAACAACCCGGATGACTTTAGACTGGAAAATACCATCAAATTGTGGGTCGATCAGCAAGAAACCACTACAGCGAATGTCGTATTGGGACAAGCAACCAAAGACTTTACCAAAGAGGAATTGAGCTCGAACACAACGGTATCCATACAGAATAACAATAGCCGTACCGTATATGGGTCGGTCGTACACCAGTACTTCGCGCCGGTCGAAGAAGTAGAAGCAGCAACAAATGCTATTGCTGTTCAGAAGCAGTATTTCGTCGAACGTGAAGGTAAATGGGTCGAAAGCAATGAAGTCCGATTAGGTGAACGGGTGAAGGTACGGCTGACTGTCATCAATGACAGTCCCTTGGAGTATGTACATCTTAAAGATGCGCGACCTTCGGGCGTAGAACCGGTTTATCAACCTTCAGGATACAACTGGTGGCAAGGCTATTATTTCACGATGAAAGATGCATCAACGAATTATTTCTTTGACTATCTGCCCAAAGGTAAACGCGAATTCGAATATGAAGTAAAGGCCAATAATTTGGGTGTTTTCAATTCGGGAATAACCACTATCGAAGGGATGTACGATCCTGCGGTACGCGCAAGATCAAATAATGTAACAGTAACCGTTGTGGAGTGACGGAGTATTTGCGATATGTGCATTGCAATTTGTTACTGGTTACTGTACCGGTCTCTGATTTTGGGGTTAGGAAGTTAATGGGTAAGAAAGTTACAAGGAACGGGAAGATTTATAATTGCAACTTAGCTATATCAGCCATAGGTAGAAACATTTTCCCACTATCAGGCAAAAGAATAAAACCAAATTTTTCATAAAATGCTACAGCCTCGCTATCCAATGGATCGACTACTACACCTATTGATCCTAAACTTTTGCTGGCAATTTCATAGCTACGTTTAAGTGCATCAAGCAATATAATCCCTCCTAATCCGTGACCTTTAAATTTTGTATCAATTGCCAACCTGCCGAGTAAGGTCACAGGAAGCACCTCATAAGATTTAGGCATCTTTTTTTTAATTGCTTCGGGCATCATCTCGGCCGGTATGGATGCATTTGAAAGGGTATAATAACCTTTAACAGTAGTTTCCTCAAACATGGCAAATACAACGCACAGCTTGCGTTTGACATCCTGACTTGCCTGAAATTGAAAATAATGGTCGAGCATTTCCTTGCCACAATTAAAGTCCTTCCTGTTTAATGAAGAATTAAGTGGTTCTATTTTAATGCTCATTATTCTCTTGCATGAATTTTTTATAGCGCTCTGCCGTCTCTTGTAGTTTTTGATTAGGCCCTGCTGGATTAGTTAAAGCATTAAAAAATATCTCCCGGTCTTTCTCAGATGCAAGAATTGTATTGTGTTCCTGAATAATGGCCGTAGCTTTCTCCTGTACGGTATTAATAACAAAATCGGTAAGCGTACGAAAGCCTCCCAAACTGGCAGCATATTCAAAAAGTTCTTTTTGAACCTTAGGAATTTTAGCGTCAAATCTTGCCTTTTCTGATAATTTCACTTGCTTTTCCATGATGAAATTAATTTATTAAAGCAAATATACGGAAATATTCCGTACAATACCAAAGTTAGTATAATTTTTTACATTAGGTTATTACAGATTATTACGGATAAGAAACCAGAAAAGCCGCCAATTTTTGCACGGCTATAGCCCGATGACTAATGGTATTCTTTTCTTCCGCAGACATCTCCGCAAAAGTTTGTTCATATCCAACGGGAATAAAAATAGGATCGTATCCAAAACCTTTTTCTCCGCGTCGCTCTTCGATAATACGTCCTTCGATAGTCCCCTCAAAGTAATGCTGCTCCCCATTTAGAAGCAACGAGATGACCGTCCGGAAGCGCGCAGAACGACGATCTTTCCCCTTCAATCTCTCGAGGACAAGATCAATGTTTTTCTCCATATCACGACTACCGGAATACCGTGCTGAATACACTCCCGGCTCTCCGTCAAGTGCATCTATTTCCAAGCCCGAGTCATCGCCAAAGCAATCCAAGTGGTATTTATCAAACAGATAATCCGTCTTCTGTCGGGCATTCTCTTGAAAAGTTTGACCCGTCTCCGGAATATCGTCATCGCAGCCAATATCCGCCAAGGATTTTAGTGTAAACTTATCCCCTACGATCGCTTGTACCTCTTCCAGCTTATGCGCATTATTCGTTGCAAATACGAGTTTTGTCATAGCAGCAAAGGTAAATTATTATTCTATTTCATCATAATCTCTTGCATCCCCATTGTTCAGCAAGCAATTTCATATAAAATCCCCCTACAACACTCCTAGCCTTAAAGTTTTCACGAATACCATTTGTGGTATCATAGAAGTCGTTCAGTGGAACACGAGAAGGTGTTTCCAGTGTGTGACGGAATACCGGTTCGATGAGTTTTTCAAAGGCATCTCTGTTGTCTGCTAATGTTGCTGTCCATAATATCCAGTCGTTTTTAGTATAATTTTTACGGCTATCAAGGGGCAAGCCAAAACGATTCATACGGGGGAGATAATAAGCGATCTCTTTAGCTGCAACTTCTTTAGGAAACAAATTGAAATCCAACACCTTATCCCAAACCAGATTGTATTTCTGACTCCAGGTGTTAGGATCATCGAACGTCAGGGCGTAATGGTCACCCCCATCTGCCAAGGCCATCCATTTGGGCACCATCTCCTCCGCAATCTTCCGATAACGATTGGCAACATCTTTCTTTCCCAACATTTCCGCTAGCCGGGCATAACTTGCTATTCCCATAATTGCTTTCAAGGAAAGATTCGCGTTCCGCGCAAGATGACCAGCAAAATCGTCTGTACAAAGTTGTGTTTTCGGATCTAATCCTTCTTTCACCAAGTAATCCGCCCATTGAGTTAAAACCGTCCAATGTTTTTCTGCATACTGCGCATTTCCCTGTGCACGGGCTATAGCTGCCGTCATAATCAACATATTCCCCGACTCTTCGACCGGCATCGGTTCTCCATACGTCTGTCCATTAGCCAAAGGATAAGTTCCCAAATCATGTGCAGCCCAAGGATATGGATATTTTCCGCTTTCACTGAAATGGAAAATACCATTTAGCATCCCCTGTAGCAAAACAGGATTATATATTAAATATAACGGTGATGAGGGATAGGTCACATCTACTGTATTAATAAATCCTCCACTGTTATTTTCTTTGGAAAGCCACAGAACTTCTTTTTTCGGACCTTCAACAAGGGTATGTGCGGCAATGCTCTGCCGGTAGGCTAAAACACAGAGATGTGCATATTTTTCCCCTCCTGATTCATTGGCATGCTGCCTAAGAGTCTTGTCAAAATCAGCGCACCGATGTATTAATTTTTCATAGTCTTTTACCGCAGCATGTAGCTGTGTCTCGAAAGAGCGGTCTCCATTTTTGTTCCACCAAGGACGTAAATCAGTATTGAAATACTGAATGGCATACACTTCGTCGTATCCAATAGTTATAAAACGCTGCACCGGAGCAGCCCCCACATTACCTAAAGAAATTTCGGTATGTAGAGACAGCGATTTGCCCCTATACAAGCTTTTATTTTTCTCTTCATTGTGCCCTGACAAAAATTGCCTGACATCGTTGCCCGCGGGTATGGCAATATATAGATATCCCCAGTCGATACGCATATCGTCGGCTGCTTTTTGCAATACCGGTTGTTCGACAGTACCGGCCTTCAGAATGGATAGGCCTCCGTCCTGGTAAGCCCATCCTTCTACCTCCTGCTGATCTGACATATAAACCGCAATATCGGAAGACACTTCCTGATGTATCTTAACGTCATGTTTCTTTCCATCCTTCGCCATGACCTCATAAGATATATAGGAGACAGGACGAGCAAGAAGATCAAGATCATCCATTAACAGCGGTGACGTAAAGGTCACCTTCAGCCCTACCGGACCGGCGTCAAAGGTATATACTGTTTGCGTAGCCTCTATCGCTACCGATGTTTGTTGAGCCACGACTACATCCGCCTTATCGGACGCTATACTATTTACCAAATCAAAATCTAAGAAACGACCACCTGCCGTATTTTTCAAGTGGATCGCGAGCACATTTTTGCCCTTGCGTAAAAGCCCTTTCCCTTTGGACGAAATATCAAAATAATCGAAACGATTGTTCCAGCCATCTCTTTTAAACACAAGAGTCCCGTTTAGATATACTTCTACATTATCATCGTGGTGTAATTTCAGAAATAGTGGTTTTTCTTGATCTATCTTATCCAGAGCGAACTCTCGTCTTACCCATATATTATCTGACGCCCAAAATGTACCTTCTACTGATTTATTGTCCGATATAGGCAATGCCCCTACTTTCCAATCTAAATCTTCAAAATCCAACAATTTCCACGTGTCGTTTTGCGGCTGCTCTATATACCTCACGGTTGTCTTATCTTCGGCCGATTTCGCTATTATTGACGTATAGTGCAGCCTCTCTTTGCCCATAAAACGGTACAGGTTCCCGTCGACTTCAAGATAGCCGGTCAAACTATGTTCTGCTCCGGTCCAATGCTCAGTGACTTTATCTGTCAAGAGATCGCTAGCCGACCAGATACTGAAATTCGGATTATGTGTAATCAAGGGATAAGCCGGGGCTTTTCGAACTTGATTAACCTGACCATAGGTCGTTAATATGCATAAGAAGACGAACAGTCCTAAGCCGACATATTTTCCGATTCTGATAAAATTTTGAACTCCTACCATATTGTTCTATTATAGTTTACAATATTACTTTTTGTCCCGCAATGCATCGGTAAACGAATACGGTTTATCTTCATTTGCTGTACCTCGGGATAGATTAGGTTGCGCAGACATACGGAAATTCAGCTTAGCACCTTTATAAAGGTCGGCGATACGCAAGAAGTTCTGTGTATAATTTTTACCATTTACACGCAACCGATCGATGTATACATTTTCTTTTGATTGATTTTCTGCAGAGATAATTACCCTCTTTCCATTCTCCAGTTGCAACGTTACTTCTTCAAACAGAGGTGATCCCAGGACATATTCACCAGATCCTGGCGCTACAGGGTAGAAGCCCATGGCGGAAAACACATACCAGGCTGAAGTCTGTCCATTATCCTCATCCCCACAATAACCATCCGCTGCTGCAGAGTAGAGTTTATCCATAATCTCACGTACCCAATACTGTGCCTTCCACGGCGATGCGGAATAGTTGTAAAGATAGGGCATGTGCTGTATAGGCTGGTTACCATGTGCATATTGTCCCATATTCATAATCTGCATCTCCCGCATCTCATGGATCATGCCACGGCTTGTCATCCCCTCCCGGCCAGGTACCAGAAAGACGGTATCTAACATTCCGGTAAAAGCTGCATTGCCACCCATCAGGTCAATCAATCCCTGTGGGTCGTGAAAGACACAAAAGCTCCAATGCCATGAATTACCTTCTGTAAACTCGTCGGACCAAGCGCTGGGGTCAAAATTCGCGATAAATGATCCATTCTTATTCTTTCCGCGCATAAGCTTGGTTGAAGGATCATAGAGATTTTTGTAGTTAAGAGCTCTTTTGGCGTATATGCTGGTTTCCGTATCCGGTCGTCCCAAAGCCTTGCCAAACTGATATATACACCAATCATTGTATGCATATTCTAATGTCCGAGCAGCATTCTGCGAAATACCCGCATCTGCTGGTATGTAGCCTAGTGCATTGTAAAGCTCGTGCCCATACCGTCCGGTGGAGGTATTTTTTGGATGCACGTTATTCGCCCCCCATTGCACTGCTTCCCATAATACCAACGGATCATACCCTTTGCGTCCGGTGAGATAGGCATCTGCCACTACCGACGCTGAATTGTTTCCGATCATAGAAGCACGGTGCCCGGGAGATGCCCATTCGGGCAGAAAACCACTTTCTTTATAAGCATTAACCAATCCCTCTTGCATACGGTCGTTCATGGAAGGATAAAGCAGATTCAACAAGGGAAAAAGACTTCGGAACGTATCCCAAAACCCTGTATCAGTAAACATCTCTCCCGGTAGCACCTGTCCGTTATATGGACTATAATGCACGCGGTTTCCTGCGGCATCTATTTCCGAAAGATCCCGCGGAAAGAGTGTAGAGCGGTACAGGCAGGAATAAAAGGTACGCAGGCGGTCAATATCCTGATCTTTAATACGGATACGTCCAAGCACTTCATTCCACTGCTTACGTCCCTCGCTGGCAACCTCCTCCAGGGATTTCTTGCGCACCTCGTTTAGGTTCAGCGACGCCTGTTCAAAACTAATAAACGAAGAAGCTACGCGGGCGGTGATCTGCTGTCCCCTTTTCAATCCTTTGAAGCGGATAATCGCGCCAGCATGATCCGCTGTTACTTCCAGGCCGTCGGCTTTAATGTTTCCATTATTCACCACAAAGTGGCTGTCCATTGGCTGATCAAACTCGATAATAAAATAATTCTTAAAATTTTCCGGTGTTCCCCCACTATTGCGTGTATTATAACCAATAATCTTATTTTCTCCAGGTATAAGCTTGATGAAAGAACCTTTGTCGAAAGCGTCAATGACAACATATGCACTATCTGTTTTCGGAAAAGTAAACTGGAACACGGCAGCCCTTTGCGACGGACTGAACTCGGCTGTGACGTCGTGATCCGCAAGGAATACGCTATAATAATATGGTTTTACAGTTTCAGACTTGTGCGAGAACCAACTGGCTCGCGCATCTTGATCGAACACCGGCTGCCCTGTTATAGGCATCAAAGAAAATTGTCCATAATCGTTATTCCAAGGACTAGGCTGGTGTGTCTGTTTAAAGCCTTTAATTTTATCAGCGGTATAAGTGTATATCCACCCATCGCCCATATTACCAGTCTGCGGCGTCCAGAAGTTCATGCCCCACGGCCGGGCAATGGCGGGATAAGTATTTCCTGTTGAAAGTTCATATTTAGATAAGGTCCCAACAAGCGGATTTACATAATCTACCGGTTCGGGGGATTGCGCAAAGATTTTGGGAAGGCTAGCCATCCACAATAGGGTTAACAGAAAAAAAGAATTTAGTTTCATGAATATTATTTAAAGATTATTTATTTAATTTCTACCATACAAATTTTACCTCGACACCGTCCGGGTCGTTTTCAAATCCCAGCAGATAAGTCTTTGACTCCTCGTGCCAGTGTCGTTTGTCGAAGACCTCTTTTCCATGGACTTTTACGCTTTTTGGCAGCTTTGGAAGAAGTATCCTGGAAGCATTGGTCGTTTCTATCGGGCTCTTAGCCACGTAAGCATAGCTGGATGTAGTGATTGTTTCATCGTAAACACGACTGGCTGCAGCTAAGACTTGTGGCTTTTGCTTGTCCTGGATCAAATCTACATTTAGAAAGTAGCCCTGTGTACCAGGAGCAATAGAACGCTTGCTATACACGGGCAGTTCAGGGTCAAATAGGTCAATCAAGGTACCACTAAGGATATAATTTTCTTCACTGACACTTTCATCCATCACAGCGATCAACTCAAACGGTCCGCGCTGCAGGTAAAAATTATTTTTGAACGCTAACGTGTCGCCGCTAGCAGCTCGATACCGCTCTTGTGTCGCCTTAATAAGTTGCTGGCTATTGTTTGTTTTAAGCGTATAATCTTTTGGATCCACCCGGATAATCTGTACAGATCCTTTACCATAGCTATATATACCATCGTCTGCTCCCGGCTGAATGCCCATTTTTTCAAAAAGATGATCCGCGGGAACCGCATAAGCATTACCTTTCGTATTCCACCATTCCTGCACCGTCTGAAACGGGTCGCTATCGGTTCCGCTATAAATCAATTGTCCGCCGGACTTCACCCACTCGGCCAATTGCTCGTGCGCAATCGGATCAAGCGGTTTCATATTGGCATAGGTCATTAGCAACACCTTCGTATCGGCCAAGGCTTCTTGATATCCTACGTTTTCAATATGTACAGTTTTCACGGGCACACCACGTTTAAGAAAAGGAAGAGCAAGACCATAAAAGTTTGCCAACTGCGGATCGTCATAGCCAGCGTGGATAGGGAAACGTTGAAACATCAACGAATTTGCCATTAACACCGAGATTCCTTCGCTTCCCGACAATCTATTTTCACTTAATGGCATATGGTTCAATGTATTAATCATGACCTGCATCTGTGTCGAGTAATGCCGCGGGATACGTTCTCTTTGATTACTATTCGGGTCAGTTCTATACAGCCCTTCGTAAATACGCTCTGGCCAAGGCATCACCTCATAATCGGCAATATTCGGGTAGAGCAATTGTGCTACAAACGTCGCTTGATAATTCGTTTTATAATCTACCCAATCTTTGGCTCGATCTTCAATAGGATCTGTCAAAAAGAACATCTTCCGACCGGTAGGCGCGGTCATCGATTCCATGGACCCATATTCCAAATATGCTGTTTCAAAGACCCGTTCCTTTTCTTTCCCATTAAAGTGATTGGGCTCTCGTGAAGTACCCGTCCAAACCTGTGCAATATAGCCGTCCACCACAGGCAAGGATGCCAAGCTAGCTTCGGGAGATACAATCATCCATTGCGCATAATTCACGAGAGAATGGGTGGGCACATAGCATTTCACATCCATACCCTTGGTTTTACCGTATTCTTTGGCAAACGTAAATACCTCATTCAGCGCCTTATAATAAAGGTGATATTTGAGCTTATTAGAAAGATAGGTATTCTCTGGCGATTCGTGTTGTGGACGCCAGTCAAAACCATAGTATTTCTTCCATTCCCGCTTGAACGATTCACTATAGCCTGCCCGTGCCCAGAATTCCGGTTCTTCCATAAATATGGCATCGATCCCTGCATCGATGACGGGCTTCACATGCTTTTCTTTCAGATACGCGAGGAAGTTATCTGTCGGCACGATGTAAGGAACCATACGGCCGTGCCATATTGTATCCTGTCGCTGAGTGACCTGCCCCTCGTCCAGATGCCACTCCCCATCCCACTGACCAGTGAAATAATCCTGATATTCGCCCCAAGCAATACCAGTCATGAAATGAATAGTATACCCCCGATCTTTCCAGGATTTGACCCGTTCTTCAAAGGGCACCCGTCTATGTCTATCCGATGGGTTCCCTCCTACACCATAAATCATCACCGCATCAGCTCGGTTATCAATAGTCGGGCGCCATTCGCGGGATGTCTGGAATGTTGTCTTCACGTTATCGGTCGCTTGCTGTGCCATAACCGATCCGCCGCCCGCCATCAGACAAGCAACTCCTATATATATTCTCCAGTTTGTCATGGGCATTTTCTCTTGCTAATCATTAATTTACAAACACCTCCTTTGCGTCTGTATAATTCCAGCGTCTTGTCCCGCTACCTCTGGGTGTATCGTAATTGATACGGGCTGCAGCACGGATAAAAACGATACGCCCAGAGGGAATAGTCCCGTTAGACTCAATAGTAATTGTCTGTCCCAGCAGGCTATTAAATGATGAGCCTGTATACTCATTTACTTTCGACCAACGTTCATCTCTTGCACGGTATCCGACTGAAGAGGAATAACTTACAAAAAGCTGTATATCGGTGACATTTTGAAAGCTGCTGCTGTATCCACCCATGGGTTCTATTTTTTCCCGGAATTCATTTTCCGATACCCCTCGGGTCACGCGCACTGTTGCTTGAATCCTTCCATTGTTCACGCGGGGTTCATCTACCCACTCGACTTTAAGGAATGGCTGCACTTCAAAGCGGACCTGGGCTACACCCTCAATATCAACGTCCTTTGTTTCATCAGCGATAGGTACACCACGCTCATCCTCTCGTAATAGCGGAATGAATGGACCATCTACCTGGACGTTATATCTTCCTTTAAATAATTTCGTATTTTGGAAAGTGCCGTCGGGCATACAGAAAAAATCAGGATTAGGCGTAGCATTATCTCCCCAACTGGTTTCTATGAGACGCACTCTTATTCCTTCACTTCCCTGATCCGTTAGTACCGGCTCTCCGGTAGCTACGTCTACTACTTCACCTCGTAGTGTTTCAGCCGGAGCATCATAATTATCCAGCTCAAACATGCTACAGGAAGTGATAAAGAAAAGAGACGCTAACGATATAAAAATGGTTATCTTTTTCATGCGATTATTATATTTTCTTTATTCAATTAATTTACTTTTACCAACTCTTCCCGTATCATTATCTGTTAGGTTGTTGGTCTATCAACGAGCTCTTTGCAACTTCTCCTCCAGGAATAGCAAAATAGTAGTCTACTATGTTGTATTCGAATGTTTTCAAACTCACCCATTGGAACCGTGCATCGAAAAAATATTTTCCACTACTGGTAGAAAAGAAAGGATAAAGTCCGCGGAAACGGTAACGTGTATTGCTACTAAAGGCATCTCTATTTCTATTTTCACCCCAGAATCCACTCCTTCCTTCATAGTGCTGTACTCTCCACCTCCGGATATCCCATTTGGACTTATGTTCCAATGCCAATTCTTTACGCCGCTCTTTCCGTACGATATTACGGCCGCTCTCCGTCGATGTGATCGGACTGGAAAGCAATGATGCCCCGGCCCGCTCTCTGATCGCATTAATCGCTTCAGTGGCTACCTGCATCAGGTCTGATCCGTCGTCCGGAGACCCTTCGCCTGCGAGCGATAGCTCAACAGCAGCTTCCGCAGCATTCAAAAGCACTTCGGCATAACGCATCAACACGAAATGCTGATCCGATTTCCCTTCTCCTGCAACGAAGGATGGATCTGGATTCAACCATTTTCTTCCATAAAGACCAGTCAGATTCCCTTCGCCGTTATCATAGAATGGCCCATTCGCACCAGCGGCAGTCATCTGTGTCCCGTTGTAGTTCACCAATTCTTGGCTTATACCTTCTCTTGGACTCAGATAAAGCGTTTTGGGGGCGTTTCTATAAGCATTAAGATTTTGATACCTCGTTTCCGCTGCTTGGTAGGAATAATCATTAAAAAGTGGCTGTATAGGCTCGGATCCTGTGTAAACCCCTGCCCGAATCTCAATATCCGCACCTTTGAATCGATCTCCCGGGAAAATCACATAGGCACGCAGCCGTGGTTCAGCATCTTTGAAAAAATCCATAGGCGTGTCATACAACAGGTATTGCCCCTGTGTGTTAGAGTTACCGGTCGTCACCTTAATCGTTCCGTCCGGATAGCGGTCAAAACCTTCATAAAGCTCCATAAAGTCGAGCGTAGGACAGGTTCCTGATGCCAACGGCGCTTTGAAGATGAAAGGTGCGCTATAGGCATCATATCCATGTGTGGCAATAGGAAAAGAATATTCCTTCACATAGATATTTTCAGGACTTTCTAAATCGCTGAACATGTCGACCATATTTTGATATTGGGCTTCCGGATTATTTGCTACCCATCTTTTTTTATAGAGGGAATACTTTTCATCTTTAATAATCTGCCTGGCAGCCAGATAAGCCTCTCTAAAATATTTCTTCGATGCCGCTTGCCACGCATTTTCTGCGAAGCCGATCACCCGTACGCCGGTTTTCTCTCCCAATCCGGTAAGACGACCTGGAACCGTTTCATTATATTTTGCTACGCTTCCAGCGTAAAGCATTGCTTCTGATTTAAATGCTAAGGCAACATACTTGTTGGCATATCCTTTCTTGGGGCTTGTCGGCAACAGCAATTCAGCCGCCTGATCATAATCAGTCAATACTTGATTCCAGGTCTCCTCCTCACTAGCACGTGGCACCTCTAACGCTGCCGGCTCTGCCGGGTACTGGATGACTTTAGTCACCAGCGGTACACCTCCGAATCTTTTAGCCATGGCATTAAATACAAATGCCCTCACGAAATAGGCTTCACCGAGATAGTGATTATAAGTACTCTCAGGAAAAGCATCTTTATAAAGAGGAAGATTTTCAATCAAATAATTTGCATCCCGCAGCAATGTCATAGCTTTACCCCAATAGGGTGTTCGCTCACTGGTAAATGCCGTACTGATTCCATCGCGGTTCAGGGCCTCACCCGTACCCTCAATACCCAGAGCTCCCAACCAGGCATTGAACTCCACACCCCACTGTGCCATATACTTGAAATCTTCAAACGGCATATTGCTGTACATTCTTGCCAGATAAACGTCCATTCCCGATTCACTGGTAAATAAGTCTTCATCACCAATGAGGTTCTTTGGCGGGATATCTAAAAATTTTGAACACGAGCTGAATAAAATGCAGATAGCCAGTGTCAACTGATATATTTTTTTCATGCGATTGTTTTTTATCTTAATATAGTCCATAACACAAAGCGATTAAAAGTTGAGTGAAAGCCCCCCAGTAATTGTTTTGTTCAACGGGTAGAGTCGTCCCAATTCGTCCTCCGGGTGTTCTGGATCAACAAATTTTACACCCGTTATTGTAAACAAGTTATAAGCATTAGCGAATACCCTCAGGTTCATCGTTGACGAAGGCCGGAATTTCGGCAATGTATACCCGAGCTCTATGCTTTTGAGTCGGAGATAGGCCGTGCTCACACGGTTAAATGAAGAGGTCTCAAGCGGATAGTTGCCTGTGAAACCGTAATAACCACTAACCCATTCCTGGGAAGGGTCCCAAGGATCTGACTGGGGATCAACCGTATGCCATCTATCTACATACTGTTCAAGTACCCCTCCTCCATTGGTACCCCAAATCGCGCGAAGTGGTTCCAGATATTGCATGGAGCCTAGGGCCGTTCCTTGGAATAGGAAACTTAAATCGAAGCTCTTATAACTGGCGTCAAAATTAAAACTAAAGTTCAACCATGGCGTACTGTCAAAAAAGAGCGGACGCATGTCTAATCCGTTGATCTCTCCGTCACCATTCCAATCCTCGTATTTATAATCACCGGGCAAAGTCTGATTGTCTTTATATATCGGATAACTCCGGACATCATCCCAGTCTAAATAACGCCCTGCCCCCTGGTAGCCGAATTGCATTCCTTGAAAGCGGTTAGTAAGATTATCATCACGCCATCTTTGGTAGGAATTTCCCCAAGGTCCTTTCTCTGATGCTATCAAATGCCTCTTACGGGTGATGGTCCCGATGGCCTTTATCCGGTAGGATAAATCACCGACCTTATTTCTGTGCGAAACTTCTACATCCATCCCAAAGTTTTCATTACTGTCCAGGTTTTCCCTTGGTGCAGTAGCGCCTACTACCGTTGGAAGGTCGCCCGTGCGGCGGGCAAAAATCCCTTCGGTTTTCCGTTCAAAATAATCCACGGCAAAGCCAAAAAGACCATTCCATCCTTCGAAATCAACACCGACATTTAAGGTATGGGATGTGAACCAGGTGCTTAGCTGATTAGGCAACGCCAGCGGCGAGGCGGCATAAATGAAATCGTTGCCAAACATATATCCGGGTGCATATTGATTGTAATATCCGTTTTCCATGTTTCCTGAGGTAGCCGGATATTGGAAACCGTTCGCCCAGTCATACACCAAATCACCATCATTTCCGAGCACGCCATAACTTGCGCGCAGCTTTAACTGGTTAACGAAGGATGTCAGCTCCCAATTCTTGAAAAATGGCTCTTCGGATATACGCCAAGCAACTGATCCAGAAGGAAAGAATCCCCATCTTCGGCCGGGAACAAATTTTGATCCACCGTCGTAACGAAATTGCGCTTCTGCTATATACCGGTTGGCGAAGGCATAATTGGCTCTTCCGAAAACCGCGGCATTGGAAAAGTCATAAATATTATCAAAGGAGCTGTTCATTCCGCCTATCTGATCCTGAGCAACGCCGGCAAAAAGATAATCCATTGCAAAGGCCAGGTTGCGCTGCGCATAAAAATTATCTCCGGTTTGTCTTTGCGCCTCGAATCCCAACATACCGGTCACCTCGTGGTCAATATCAAATGTACGATTGTAATTTGCTAGAAACTGTCCCAATACTTGCTCCCTGCTGAACATCTCTCTACGTATCTGGTTGGGCGAACTGATGTTATACAACTTTTGATCGTACTTTTCGGCTATCGGATCAAAAGCATATTGATAATACTCTCTCCGGTTGATGCTGTTGTCATCTGTCCTATAGTCATAACTTACCAATGCCTTTAGCGACAAGCCTTGCAATGCGTCCGTGAGTACTCCTAAATCGTAATTCAGGCTCGCAGACGATTGAATCTGTTTCTGACCCGTTTTACGATAACCCGAGATATCGGAGGTCATCTTCGCCACGGTATTTTCTTCCAGATCCAATCCTTCATAGTTGAGCATGGTATTCTCCGGATCGGCATACGCCGGAACGAGTACTCCCTGCCGCCAATAGTTCCGTATGATATCTGCCGAACTGGAATAAGGACTATTACGTTGATCCGATATTCCGCTCAGGTTCAGGTCAAAGTTAAATCCCTTACTAATCTCTCCGCTGATATTCGAACGGAGGTTTATTTTACTGTAGTTCAAATCGCCAGATTTGAAAAAGCCTTCTTGATACAGGTGCCCTACACCGACATAGTACTGCGTTTTCTCTCCCCCACCGGTAATGCTTAGATCCTGTTGGGTTTGAGGTGCGTAATCCGAAAAGATTAGAGAAGTCCAATCCGTTGTACGTCTCTTCCCTGTTCTAAAATCTTCAAACACGCTCTCCGGGTAAATCGTATTAAAAGGCGACGCAATGTTATTCCTCGCTCCCTGATTAACAATGGTCATCGTTTCGTAAGGGTCGGCAAGTACCGGTAGTCCCGAAGGCCGCTGAAAGGTATAAGAACTATTCAACGAGACGCTTGTGCGCCCTGTTTTTGTTCCTTTTTTTGTGGTCACGAGGATTACGCCATTAGCAGACCGCACTCCGTAAATAGCGGCTGAGGCATCTTTCAATACCGATATATCGTCAATATCATTCGGATTAAGCCGCTGAAAATCTGCCGTAGTGCGTACTACCCCGTCAATAACCATTAACGGTTCCCCTAAACCCCGAATATCAAAGCTGGCAGCGAAATTTCCTGGCTCGGCACTGCGTTGCCAAACCCTCACTCCGGGAACACGACCGGTAAGCATATTCTGCGGGTTTTCGTTTTTCGTCTGCATCATTTCGGATCCTTTAATGCTCGAAACAGCTCCGGTCAGGGTAACCTTTCGCTGCGTTCCATATCCTACGACGACAACCTCTTCCAGCGCAGCCTCATCTGCTTGTAAGACAACATCTATGCGACTTCGTGTACTAACAGTTTCTTCTGCACTTAAAAAGCCCACAAAGGAGTAGTGTAGTATTGCCCCTTGCGGCACTTGAATTGTATACTGCCCTCCGGCATCCGTACGGGTAGCAATTTGTGGTGATGAGCCCTTCACCAATATGGATACACCACCAAGCGGTTGACCGGCGGAGGTGGTGACGCCCCCCGACACACTTACATTTTGTGCCAACGACACCGCAGGAATCAGGAGAAGCGCAAACAATATCGTTTGCATAGATATTCTCATTTCAATGATTAAATTCTTCATCATACAGGTTCTTTTTAGCAATATTGATTAGCTATTTTGTTTGTTCATATCTTGACAAAACCGCGTATTCGGCCGCAAAGGTGAAGGTAAACATCCCCTCTGTATCGTTTTTGCCACGATCACGGTTCCATCCGACCAACAAATTTGTAGGCAGCATTCCATTGTATAAAAACCGTTCATACGCATAATCCAGATTTTTCTGAAATGCATCAATATATTGATCCGCCCCATTGTAAGCAGGGTATAAATCGACATATCCTCGCATCAATACACCGTTGAACCAATTTCTAAAGCCACTGATGTCGAAGGTATAATGATCCGCAACGTTTACTCCCTTTTTGGCGAAGTAGGAGAAGCTTGCATTTGCTAATGCCTCACCATCCGTGCGGTATTTGTCAGCTCCCGTAACCCGGTATAAATCGGCAGCTCCGGACAACATCGTACCACTATTGTAGGTAATAGCCGGCCCCACTCTATCCCGACAGGTTACTCCCCTACGGTAACTAACTCCATTGATTTGCTCCAACTGAGGAGATCCTGGGGTACACCCGCCCATCATATCATCATACACGCCGTCACTCCGAAGAAGGGAACGTTTCTGCCAGTCATAGATCTTTTCCGCAAAAGTCAGGTAGTAGTCGCTTTTCTTCATCTGTACCGTTCTCCTCGTTCTTCGATCTGTCGCATCGATATATCGGTGGGTTATTTCATCGTTTTTCCCTTTATAGAGTTCGTGCAACCACACCAGTGGGCTTACCACCGGGCCATTACTACAAGCATGTTTGGTCACATAGCCAGGTCCCCAAGCAATCCCTCCTATCTCATTTCCATTGCCATCCAATGTACAGTCCCATCCATCCAGCACGTATTTGGTAAGGTATTCGGCCTTTTCAAGAAACAGCTCCTTCCCGGTGACTTTGTAAGCCTCAACAAATTCCCGAATCAGCCACATCTGATCATCATAAACATTTTCAACTCCATCTACCCGGGCGCCACCCTTAGAGTTTCCACGATTTACGCCGTACACCGTCCAATCGTTCGCGCCGGTATAAGAGGTCAGTCTGAAGGTACCCAGATAGAAATCGGCGGCATCATAGAGTTTCATGAGTTGTTGTTCGTACCGATTGAAATGTGCATTGTAACGTGAAGCATCACCATTTTCTTTTTCAGCCTCAAGGGCGTGAAGAATTGCATTGACAGCCTCAATAGCACTAGTATACATCCATATACTCCCAACTTCATCGGATCGTTTATTGTTATACGGATTGTAATATCTCGCCATTGTCATTCCGCTGCCCGTAAAATAGGCTTCAAGAGCATTATCGGTAATCTCCATAGCGCGGGTCAGGGATCTTGTGGCAAGATTCGTCTCCTCTGGAGGCGTTGTCCCATCATTACCTTTGTTCTTATCACAGGCATAGATAAAGAAGCACAGAAGACTTCCCATCGCAATAATCATACTTTTTTTCATCCCGTTTAATTTATTTGGTTAATCCAATTTAATATTGTGTACTACTAATTTGTTCTCTCCGGTATTGGCCGCTCCGTTATATACACCAAGCGCCAAAAAGACATCAGAGCCGTTGAATTGGGATAGGTCGTACGTAAACAAGGCGTATCCCTCTGGATTATTCGCTCCACCGTCACCATGCTTGAATCTCCAACAACCGTCGCTGGCAGATGCCGCCTCTTGTGCCGTATTGGATACCGGCGAAAGATGCGTTATCGTACCGTTGTTCTGAATCGCCGTCAATTTGAAATAGGTAAAGTTGCTTCCGAAATTACGCGTACTAAGTGTAAGCCGGTTGCTTCCGGGCGCAATAGAGAATTTGGCATAAAGATAAGCTTCGGGTACCTTGGTATCTACGTCAGGTGTATTCCGTGTTTTGATGATATAGCCCTCAGAAGGAAATACCTCAGGATCCTTTCTCAATGGCATAAACATCCACCGTGCAGCAACGTGGTCGACATTTCTCCATGAACGATACGCATCGACGTAATTGTCACGATTACCATTTAACGGACTAATTCCGGTAAACGATTTTTTAGTATGCGGCATGGTAGACCTAACAGTTTCGTGAGAGAGCTTCCATCCGTCAATGACGTCCGTTCCGGGAAGCCAGTCCCAGTTCTCCACTTTTCTGTCGGCAAACCGGATTGCTCGCAAAACAAGTTGCTTCCAGTAATCCCCGGTTGCCTGTCGATAAATACCAATGGCAATGATCACCTCTTTATCTACATAAGCACTCAAGTCAAAATCAAAATCTGTGTAAGCTCCGTTGTGTGTACGCGTTTGCCCTACTTTCTCGGCCTTAGGTTGAGCAGCATTAAGATCGATAACCTGTACACCAAAATAGGCCGGTGCAGACGCATCCGTGTTATGTGTTTGAACCCGCAGAGAAAGAATCTTGTTGTCCTCCGTAATCAACTTGCTACCATAAACAAACGAATCAAACATATCCATATCAGCAGGGTTACTCCGTTCATCTGTGTTGTTGCGGATCTGTAATGTTGTCCCTTCATTCTGTTCTTGCCATGCACCCCTGAAATCCAACGTACTCATATAGTTACATGCCCAGTCCCAATGTGGGTAAGCGTCTGCATTCCTTCCTCCACGATATTCATTATAATACCATTTTTCGGCATCTTGCAAATCAAATGCGGTTAATCCACGAAGAAGCTCTTCGCCTCCTATATGGATATTGAGGGTAGCAATACCATCTACAAAATCAGCTGGTGCGATCGTTTTCACGATGGTAACATATCCACCTTTCGTAAACGTGACGTTATAATTACTTTCAATCAGATTGGGAATCACAAAGGCTCCATTGTTATCCGTCGTGACTGTCCCGCCAGCTGCACCAATAGAAACAGTAACACCGGAAAGTGGTTCGCCACCATTAGACGCGTCCAATACCGTTCCTACAATTCTTGCAGAAGCATTGATCATATCCACATTAACAGTAGCAACACCACTGTTGTCAAAATCGTCCGCAGTTACTGTTAAACCCACTGCCAACCAACCATCTTTCTCAAATGTGACCGCATGTGTTTTATAGGTTACATTATCAAAAGAATACTTTCCGTCATTCCCACTCGTGGCAACCTGATCTTCTTCTTTAATGCCAGAGAGAGTGACTTTCACGCCCGAAATGGGATCGCCATTGGCATCGGTCACCGTACCTACCACTTTCCCGCTTCGGTTATCCATAGGATCATGGCTTTTTTTACAGCCAAAATGCAACATGCACATTAATACAATCAATGCTACATGGAATACTTTTTTCAAGTTTTTCATCTGGATTTTAAATTTAAATCTCATTTAAGTAATAATTTATTTTCAAATAGGTTCCTAATTTTCATGTTGAGTAATAACTATAGTTCCTCCTCCAATTGATGTTTTCCTAAGATCGCATATTGTGCGGCATAGGCAAACATAAACATCCCTTCTACGCCCTGTCCTTCCTTTTCTCCTGCCCACCCTTTCAATAGGTTCGTCGGAAGGAAACCATCGTGATAAGAACGTTCAAAACCATAATCTAGATTTCGTTGGTAGGCCTGTAGATAATTTTCTATTTGAGGATCGAGCAAAGTCGCTTCTTCGTAGCTACGCATTAATATCCCATTGAACCAATTTTTAAAACCTTCGGTTTCAAAGCTATAATATTCCGGGACATCCTTTCCCAAAGAGGCAAACTGTTGGAAACTGTTCTTCGCCAGCTCCTGGCCATCCTTTGCGTATTTCTCTTCACCTGTTACCCGATAAAGGTCCACAGCACCCGACAACATCGTACCACTGTTATAGGTATAGGCTTTACCTACCGCCTGCGTTAATGGTGTGTTTGCACGGTATCGCACCCCGTCTACCTCTTCGTAACGTATAGCACAGTTTGGTACACAACCGCCCATCATATCAGTGTATACACCAGTCGTGTGGAGTAGATTTCTTTTTTGCCAATCATAGATAGATTTTGCATAGTCAAGATAGTATTGTCGTTTTTCCACCTGTTCCACGCTACGAGTTTTTCCGTCTCTAGCTATATAGCGATGCGCAATCTTATCAGACTGATCTTTGTAAATTTCATGTAACCAAACCAACGGACTGATCAATGGTCCATTACTACAGGCATGCTTAGTCGTGTAGCCGGGACCCCAAGGTATGCCACCATTTTCTTTTCCATTGCTATCACGGGTCACATCCCATCCATCCAGCACATAGGCAGTTAAATACTCTGCTTTTTCCAAGTATTCCCTTTTACCCGTTAACTTATAGGAGTCCAATAACTCACGGATCAACCACATCTGGTCGTCATACACATTCAGAATGCCGGTAACGTTTGCTTGTCCCTTTCGATTGACTCGATCAACAGCATATACAGACCATTCCTTCGTTTGTGTATAAGAAATAAGTTCAAAAGTACCCAGATAATAATCGGCATTCGCGTATAGCTTGTCTAGCAGCGCCACATAACGTTCGTAATGATCCTTGTATAAAGTATTCCCATCGACCTCCCCGGTAAGCTTAAGCGTTGATAGAGCAGCATTGACAGCTTCAATTCCGGCCGTATACATCCAAACAGAAGCGCGCTCATCGGATTTAACTTTGGTAAACGGGTTATAAAAGCGTCGCATCTCGAAAGTCTGAGGATCAAAATAATGCCTTACTGTTACATCGATTAAATCTATTGAACGTTGCAGGTTTTGTATAGCTATAACCTGGGGATCACCCCTACCCGGTTCTCCCTTCGTATCAGGGGGGGATAGATTCCTGGCATCCGCTGATCGTACGACAGTTACCGATGTAAGGCTCAATAGCATCGCACCACAAAAGGCGATAATGAAAAACTTCATGTTGAGACTAATTAAGTTTATAATAAAAATTTAAAATTGGTGGAATAGCCTTTCGACATATTTCATACCCAAAATAGGAAGATAAGGATTAAAACTAGGGTTAAAAACAAGGTTTAACCGTTGACAAAAACGTTAACCCTTCTTTATTTTTTATATTTATATTGCAGGAAGCTTTCTAGCTTCCTTTTTCTTCTATACTTCATTAAATCTTTATGTTATATTAGTTACATTTGTATCAAAAGTTATAAATTGTCTATCACATTTATGACAGCTATAAACCAAAACATGTGCATTTACCGAGTACAATCTCTCCTCCTTTGTCTTTTCATTTTAATGATTCAGTTCGTTTTTGCAAATTATGCTTTCGCACAGGGTATCCGGTTTACAGGGAGCGACGAACCTATTGAGGGGCGTACGTCTGTAGCTTTCTTTTCGGACGCGGTGCCTACCTTTCGTCAAGCGTTTACTATCGATTTTGATCTTCAGCTACCTAATAATAATACCATCGGTTACATCGTCCGGATTAAAGAGAAAAATCAGGGTTCTATTTTCAATCTGCATTATGATAAAGAAGAAGGGCAAGCGGTATTTCGTCTAAATGAAGAAGGAAAAACCAGTTTGATTACTATACGAATTGCGCTTGAGCACCTTATTGAACGGCATTGGTTTCCGGTACGGATAGAATATAATTTACAGAAGGGACAGATCAAGCTGCAGATTGCCAATGAAGCACCACAGTCTGCAGTGGCACCAATAGAGTCTCCCTATTCCCCCAACATTACATTTGGACGCAGCGATTATATGATTGACGTCCCTTCGTTCTCCCTTCGAAATTTCCGCATCGGCAACAAAGAAAAGGAGATTCTCTTCCCGCTACGGGAAAGCGAGGGGAATAAACTGCACAACGCTTCCGGCGAGGTAATGGGAAAAGTTACAAACGGAACCTGGTTATTGAATGATGCTTTTCATTGGCAGAAACATACGGTTATGCATTCCTCAAGTCCTTCGGGAGCAACTTATGATCCCAAAAGAAAATCTATCTACTATTTCAATCAGGATTCTTTAAATATCTATGAAATACAAACCGGTGTAAAACGGAGTATCCGTTTTCTTGCCCCCTGTCCGATGAAACTTAAACTCGGAAATAGCTTTATAGATAACGAAGAAAATAGGCTGTATGTCTATGAAACTTATTATGAAAAAGCCTATACTGGACCGACCGTAGCCAGCCTGGATTTAAATGATTTTAGCTGGAGAATAGAAAGTAGTGACTACTTACAACGAGAATTGAACCACCATGCTTCCTGTTTTCTAGCCGATAGCCGAAAATTACTGCTATTTGGTGGATATGGGAATATGGTCTACAGTAACGATTTGCTATTTTATGATTTAACGGAGAAAAGTTGGTCTAAGCCTGAGCATATGCGTGGGGACACTATTTTACCCCGATACTTTACCTCCACAGGTAGGTCTGAGGTGAACCAGAAAATCTATATTTTTGGGGGTATGGGTAACGAGTCTGGACAGCATATAGTAGGACGAAAATACTTCTACGATCTCTATATGTTGGATCCGACAACCCGAAAAACGACAAAACTGTGGGACGTAGACCGGAAGGGAGGCCTTTTTGTACCAGCCCGCGGACTGGTAATCCCCGATTCAAACTGGATTTACATGCTCGGATACCCTGAGCATTTAACCCACTCGTTTATTAAATTACGTCGGTTTGCCATTCATGATGGTGAATATGAAGAATTAGGCGACTCCATCGCTATCTATTCGGATAAAATAAGTACGCATGCTAATTTATACTTTGATCCCCATCTGAAGAAGCTTATCGCTTTAGTACAGGAATCGGACAATGATATCCGGTCTACTCTTACTATATATATTTTAGACTTCCCAGCTATCAGCGAATCCGAACTCTATGCTTTCCCTGGTCATGGCACACAAAAAAATATATGGTCCTATGCTTTGGTTCTTAGCGTACTTTGTATTGGTGTCTTAGTATACAAGATCTATCGTCGCCCCAAGCAACCTGACCCTGTTACAGTATTGCCCGACGAACCAAAGTTACCCGAACAACCACAAATAAATCGTATTTATCTTTTTGGAGACTTCACGGTCATAGACAGACGAGGAATGGATATTTCCCATTTGTTCAGCACGCGGTTACAACAGGTTTTCTGTTTAGTCCTATTCCATAGCTATGCTACAGGCATTAGTTCAAACCTGCTTACCCACTTACTATGGCCAGACAAACCGAAAGATAAGGCTAAGATCTCGAGAGGTGTAGCCATAAACAATCTTAGGAAGGTATTGAGCGAATTGGATGGTGTAGAAATCATCTATGAGGAGGGCCATTATCGTGTGGTATTTGAATCTATATGCCATTGTGATTATTGGCATCTGAAGGAGCTTCTTATGCAAGGTGTCGATGTTCTTTCCCCAGAGATTTTAAGTATTCTGGAACGTGGAGAGTTCCTATTGGGCATGGACGATCCTATTTTCGATAAGCCCAAAAATGATATCGAAAGTATGCTGACCGAAAGGTTTCAAAAGTGTATGATTGAAAGTCGTGAGGATAAAGACTGGTCTTCGTTATTTCGTGCAGCAGAAGCCTTACTTACGATCGACACGGCTAATGAACCAGCCTTGGAACAAGGGCTTTATGCATTGTATAAAGGAAAACTTGAATCCCGTGCGGCACTTTTTTATAAGCGTTTCGCAGAGAATTATAGGCATTTGATGGGAGAAGATTACACATACACATTTGAAGATATGTGGCAGCGAACAATCCAATAAAAAGCATAACAATGAAAAGTCCCCAATCATAGCTCTGTCAGCTATGATTGGGGACTTTTCATTGTGGAGAAACTAAGAAAGGAGGGGATTAACTAATGCTGTACTTTATAGAATTTCGCACCGTATAAAAATATAACTACATAACATAATATAGGAAGATAGTATGATGTAGCTATATCTACGTTCGCAATTAACCCCATTAAAAATGGAAAAACCGCTCCCCCTACAACACCCATAGAGATAAAAGATGAGGCCTGCTGTGTATGTTGACCCAAATTCTTCAGCCCTAAGCTAAAAATCGTAGGAAACATGATACTGAAGAAGAAATTAATAAACAACAAAGCTATAAAGGATGTCCATCCCCAGCTTTGAGCTACGATGATACACATAAAGATGTTAGCCAATGCAAAGATCGCTAATAGTCTGTTAGCAGCGATATACTTCATCAGAAACGTCCCTACAAATCGACCTAATAACATCATTCCCATAAAAAGCACTAGGTAACTCCCTGCTTTTTCGTCAGAAAAACCCATGACCTCATGGCCATAATTGATAAAAAAGGCCCAAGTTCCGCCCTGTGCAGCAACGTTAAAAAACTGTGCGATCACTGCCCACACAAAATGTCTATGCTGAAAAAGCTTCTTATTAGGTGCTAAATCTATATTGACTGCCTCCTCGTTTATCCCGTCGAGCTTACCATGCGGATCCACCAAAGCAGGGATTTTCACAAAATAAAAACAAACGGCAATAACCAAAATCACTGCACCTATACCCAGATATAGGGTCTTAACCGAATCGAGACCGTCTTCAGGCATCGTATAAGTCCCCCTAAGTAAGAAATATGTCCCCAATGCAGGCCCTATCATGGTACCCACAGCATTAAATGCTTGTGCAAAATTTACGCGTCGGTCACTACTCCTCTGGTCTCCCAACGATGCCATGAAAGGATGGGCCACCGTTTCTAAAGTAGCTAGACCACAACCCAAAATAAACAGCGCCACCCTAAAAAAGCCAAACGATTCGGCATTTGCGGCAGGAACAAACAAGAAAGAGCCTCCTGCAAAAAGAAATAAGCCTAAAAGAACACCGTACTTATAGCCAAACTTTTTCATGAACAATCCGGCAGGAATACTCATTATAAAATATGCACCAAATATCGAAAATTGTACTAAGCCGGAATCTGCCTTCGAGACATGTAGAACCGATTGAAAATGTTTATTGAGCACATCCCCCATGGTGATAGCAATCCCCCAGAACATAAAGAGGGAAGTAACGAAAACGAGCGTAGTTCTATACTTCTTTTCTGTAAAAAATACTTTTTCTTTCATCAATTATTTTCTATTTATCGTAACAATTCCGGTTTCTCGTTATACAGTTTCTATAAATTAACTAAAATGATTTAGCATTTTTTTTATTTTTTTACTATACAACGCGTGATGTTGAATACACCGCTCTCCATAACGAGGCTGCCCCAACCAACGCCGCATCTTCCCAAAGAGAACTTTGACTTATCAGGACACCTTTATCGGGAATGTGTGCTCTTAACGTTTTTTCAAATAGATTAAAACACTTCGCTATATTTCCGCCCATAATAACGAAAGAAGCCTCTTCTTCTTCCAAAAAATCAGCGATAAAAACACCTAGGTTTGCTCCGAACTCATCAAAAATAGCCATCTTTAACTCCACATCGTCATTATTGACAAGCGACTCTACATTGACAAGATCTTCCCCACATAAGTCTTTATATCGCTTGGCAAACCATCTCGACGAAATATAATCCTCAGCAATTCCGCCTTTCATAGGTGTTATGGCTTTAAAAACATCCCGGGTTTGTCCATTCCAACTTACGGCCGACCCCAGGCCTGTGCCAAGCGTAACGCCGATAACCTTAGCCTCATGTGGTATGTTTTGGTACAATACTTCACCATGTAAGAAAGCTTCAGCATCGTTTCTCAACATAATATTGGATTCATTTATGGACAACCTCCTCGCAAGCTCCTGCTTTACATTCACCCCATACAGCGAATCATACTTGTTTAACTCTTTTATATACGAAATACCATTTTGATAATCAAAAGGACCTGGCATGGCAATACCTATACGCACATTTTCTTTGTGGGGACTATTGACAACAAAATTTTCTAAAACAGATGCCCAGGCTTCCAGGATGGCCTCCGATGAACCGTGAGAGTCTACTCTTCTTCTTTTCCTACTTTCCGGCTTTACTTCCCACTCTTGCAAAACAACCTCCCCCGCGGTAATATGTGAGCCACCAATATCTACACCTATATATATTCTATTCTCGCTTGTGTCCATGTAATATTTAGTTTATAATGTTGACACAATATTAATAAAACGTTTTAGCAAAAACAAAACAAAAAGATAAAAAAAATAAAAAGTGTCGTGAATTGATCAGAAATCTAAGTTTTGGACGATTCTCTTACGATAAAGGAAGTTTGCAATACAACATCCTGCTTCTTTTTGTCCAGGGAACTTTTTTTAAGTCTAGACAAAAGCATGTTAATCGCTTGCTCAGCGATGGCTCCTGTAGGTTGAGCAATACTCGTGATAGACGGCGCATACATCTCAAAAAGCTCGTAATCGTCAAAACTCACAACGGCGATATGTTCCGGAATACGTAAGCCCAGCTCTTTAATAGCTTTCAAACCACTAACACATAAATAGTTAGTCGCAAAAACAATTGAATCGATTTCCCTATTTCTTTGAAGAAACGAGGAAATATGTTTTTTTGTACGTTCCCCTCCATCATAGGAGACTTCTTTTATATACGGTATCAAACCGGCCTCTTTGATAGCCCGTTCATATCCAGACAATCGGTCTTGCATCTGGCTCTGCAAAGAATTCAATGTGATAAATGCTATATTTTTAAACCCCTCCTGAATCAAATGCTGTGCCGCCTTGTATACACTATCCTCATTATTCACCGTGACATAGTCTGCTTCGACTCCATCTAAATATCTATCCAGTAACACGACTGGCTTTCCATCTGCATAGAGAGCATTCACCTCCTGCTCAATACCTTCCGGAGGAACGATGATGTAGCCGTCCACATGTTTGTCTTTGTACATCTCTAATAGTTCTTTCGTCTTACCCACATTATTCTCGGTACTGGAATAAATGATCTTATAACCGTTCCGGTAAGCTTTGTCTTCTATCTCCTTGGCAATTGCAGCAAAAAAAGGATATGATATGTCTTCGACAATTAGTCCAATAATATTGGATTTCCCCGTGCGCAGACTTCGTGCTAATGAATTGGGTTTATAATCTATCTTCTCCACATAATCCATCACTTTTTTTACCAGCTTGTCACTGATGCGCTTCTCCTGCGCTTTTCCATTCAGCACAAAAGATACGGTCGTGATCGATATCCCTAAGTCTTTTGCAATACTGCTAATTGAAATTCTTTTACTCACTTTTCAAGTTTATACAATTTATATGATACATATTCATTCGTCAATGTGCCACAACATGGAAAGCTGCACCAAAAACCCAAAATAGAATAGGCTTGATAAAATCGTTTTAGCTATTCAATACGTTGACTGCTACACACTGATTAAAGTTTGTCACCATGACAACACAAAAATAGTCAATCTACTTATTATTTGACCTCTTTCGCTATATAATATATATAAGGAATCATGTCGTTATGATGCTATTAGACATCATTACGAAAGAATAAATGACTTAAACTCCGCCCAAAACAGCTTTTTCTTGTTGACGTCCGCAAACATTTCCTCGAAAGAGAAAGTATTAAATACGGTAGCGATCTTACCCCGCATATAGGAATTATGGGTAATATCCGGTAGTTTTAAGGAAGCAGGCTCTACCCCTAGCAAGGTAATTTTCTTCGGTTCGAAGAAAGCCATAATCCTTTTAAAATCATTTGGATTATGCGGATTGGCCAAATTAACGACAGCGACATTTTGCAGCGTAAGTTGCAAGGCACCTATCGTCTTGACAAAAGCCTCTTCCGCTTGTGGTGAGAAATAAGGATAATCCGGATAACGCAGTATAAATAACACACCCGTAGCCTTATCACCCTGATAAACAAACTCCTCCTGGAAAACAGGAGCCTCGGAAGGAGGAGTTTGTTCTGAATCATTTGTAGGCTGTTTTCCTTCAACATCCTGCACGGCAAAGCCTGTCGTGAAAATCGTTTCCGACATCAAGGCCTGTAAAGCCACCGCATTATCTGTTGTTAAATTATTCATTTTACTACTGTCCCAATATCCACGCAAACACCAACGGTGCTACAATAGTAGCATCCGACTCGATGACAAATTTTGGCGTGTTAATATCCAATTTACCCCAGGTGATCTTCTCGTTAGGTACTGCACCCGAGTATGAACCATACGATGTTGTTGAATCCGAAATTTGACAGAAATAAGCCCAAAAAGGCACATCTTCCCACTCCAGATCCTGATACATCATCGGCACTACACATATTGGAAAGTCTCCGGAAATACCACCAGCAATTTGGAAAAATCCGACACCCTTACCACCCGAATTTTCCCGATACCATTCCGTCAAGTAAATCATATATTCTATACCCGATTTTACGGTAGAAGCTTTCAGTTTACCTTTGATTACATTCGAGGCAAAGATATTTCCTGTCGTCGAGTCCTCCCATCCAGGACAGATGATCGGCAGATTCTTTTCTGCAGCAGCAACGATCCAAGAGTTTTTCGGATCGATTTCATAATATTGCTCCAGCACACCCGAGTTCACCACTTGGTATAAAAATTCATGCGGCAGATACCGTTCGCCCTTTGCTTCGGCAGCTTGCCACACATCTTCCAAATGCTTTTGCAGACGACGGAAAGCCTCTTCCTCAGGAATACAGGTATCCGTCACACGGTTATAATGTTGATCCAGCAATTCGCGTTCTTGTTCAGGTGTAAGATCCCGATAATTCGGCACCCGTTTATAGTGCGAATGTGCAACCAAATTCATGACATCCTCTTCCAGGTTAGCCCCCGTACAAGAAATAATATGTACTTTATCTTGACGGATCATTTCAGCCAAAGAAATCCCCAGTTCCGCGGTCGACATTGCCCCGCCTAAAGAAATCAGCATCTTTCCGCCTTCCAATAAATGGGTTTCGTAACCTTTAGCAGCATCTACTAACGCAGCAGCATTAAAGTGAAGGTAGTTCTTCTCTAAAAATTGAGATATAGGACCTTTTTGTGTACTCATAGTCTATTAATATCTAATAATAAAAGTATAAGTACAAAGGTAAGTTTTTTTTACACCAAAAAAATGGACTTAGCGAAAACCCACTATATCAATTGTGTTCTGGTTTGATATACCTCTTCCAAATACTTGCTAAGCGCTACCGTACGTTGAGTATCTACCTGATTGACATATCGCAAGAACATTCTTTCGGAACTGTGACCGGTCGCTTCCATGAGTAATGCAGTAGGTATCTTTCCATAAAAATTGGAAGCAAAACTTCTCCTTCCTATGTGGCTCGTCATCGCCTGCCACTTAGGTCCGCTTATCGAAACCACCCTATGTTGCTCGCGTCTCCTTAGATTTATTTCTATATCCAACCCGGCAATACGCGCTATTTCCTTGATTTGCTTATTATAGGATTGTGCCGATATTTTAGGCGGAAACTTATTGTTGTTACGCTTCAGAATATGCATAACAGTAGGGTGCAGTGGTAGCAATATAGACTTTTGTGTCTTTTGTTGTTCGAATGAGATACAGGTTCGACCCTCTATTACTTGCAGCTGGTCTGTGGAGAAATTAATAAAATCGGATATACGCTGGCCGGTATAGCAACTGATAATGAGCCAATCTTTTGCTGCCCTCAAATTACTACCAACCTCCGTTTGTTTGATTCGCATAAGCTCCTTCTCCGAAAGCGTCGTAATCTTTCCCTTCTTACTCATCTTTGGAAGATCCAGTTCATAAGAATACGTACGTATTCCGCGCTTTTCCAGAAATAGCAGTATCGTTCGAACAAAGTGAATGGTACGGTATAGCGTGCTCGTCGAGTATCCTTCTAATTTGCCAAACTTTAAAAATTGCCGCACATACGATGCACAGACTTCTTTTAAGGTATACCTCTTCATACTATATCCCTCAAAACGCGCAATCAATTTCAGGAAGACATGATAACGTTTAAGAGTTGTGGGGCTGACGACATGCGTCTTACCTTCAATATAATCAGTCATATACGCTAGCAAAGTCCCCTTAGCATACTTGGGTTTTTGCTTACTAATCCTATAAATATAGGCTTGTATTTTCGCATGACTTATAGCCTTATCTGCATGACGGATCAAGTATTCATGCAAGCCAACACGGATCCTATTCAGTTGCTCATTGACACGCTTCGATTTTTTCTTGTATGTATATGTTTTTAGGACTTTGTTTTAATTGGTCCCAATCCTCTCGGTCTATAAACAAGCCGGTAAAAAAAATATTTCCTCTTTCGCTATATGGCGACAGACGCACCGCAATGTCTTCTTGATCGATAGGTAGTTCAAAAGTAAAGGTAGATGTATTCATTGTAATTTAAAAACATTGATTCCTATCTAAATTAGGTAAAAATGGTAGTCCCCCACAGACTACAGTTCATAACAAATATAGAAAATTAAACGATATAAAAGTGTATTCTGTGCTAAAAATCAGCTACTTAACATTTTTCAAAAAACTTGACTCGTTTCCACAACGACTAGCAGTTCCAGCTTATAGGTTATCGTAAGAAATATAAACTTCTCATTCTCAATTTAAAAAAAAATAAGTGTAGTCTGTGGGGGACTACACTTATGATCTGAAACGACAATAAATAGAACGACAAATCGCAGAACTCAAACTAACGAATCCGTTCAATTCTCCTAAAACACAAGGATTTGAGCGGCAAATCTATAGCTTATGAAATCAGAAATAAACAATAAGATCAATCTTGCTATTGCCGAAGACAACATTCTTTCGCAAATGTTGTTTACTTTAGTGGTCCAAAAACATGGTGGATTCAATCTATTGAAAATAGCTCCCAATGGCGAGGAACTTCTGGAATGGCTAGCACAAACACCCATACAACCTGATGCCTGTATTCTTGATTACCATATGCCTATACTCAATGGAGTTGGTACGGCAAAAAGGCTTCGGAAAGATTATGCAAATATTTTACTCTTCGGCTGTACCTCCAGTACCATAGAGAAGGAAAAACGTGAGATGATAGATATCGGCTTTATTGCGGTATTCTACAAAGAAATCCAGGATATTTGCAAACTGCTAGAACATATCATCCTACATAAGGCAACCCAAAGCTGAAAACCTATCCCATGAAGCAATAGCTAAAAACACCACCTACTTTCTGCGAAGCAATTTCTTAAAGAGAAAATAAAAGAAGACCAAGAAAACAACTAAGACCAATAAGACAATAATCTCTCCAGTACCTATATTCCAGCTCATGTATCGCTTTTTAAATGTATACGTCTATGCCAATTACACGACCCACTTCTCACAGCGCTCCAAAAATTCGGATCGGATATCAGCACCGATACCGATATCGTCCGAAATAGAAATCTTATAGCCATCATACCGTATACCGCCTACAACAGGATCTTCCAAATGGCCAACCATACAGGTATCCAAGTCATAGAACTTCACATTCGGAGCAGCATAGGCAAAATGCACTTTAGCCGCCAAAGCCAAACGACTCTCCAACATCCCTCCAATCATACAAGGCACACCATATTCTGCGGCTACCTCCTGGATCTTCAATGCTTCATAAATCCCTGAAGATTTCGAGAACTTGATATTAATAAAATCGCAGGCATCATTTCGACAAAGCCGCTCTGCATCGCGATGCGTATACACCGACTCATCTGCCATAATCGGCACAATCGTCTGTGTACGCAATTGAGGAAGCAAATGATCGTTGTATGTACGCATAGGCTGTTCGCAAAATTGAATTTTATATGCTTCCATACCTTGCAAAGCTTCCACCGCCCCTTCATAGGACCACCCTTGGTTGGCATCAATACGAATAGGAATATCAAATCCCACTGCTTGGCGTATAGTTTTGATACGCTGTATATCGTCTTGAGGCGCTTTTCCCAACTTAATCTTTAGGGCAAAAGCACCACCTTCTTTCAATCGCAGTGCCTTTTCGGCCATCTCTTCCGCCGACGCAATACCAAGCGTAATATCCGTCACAATCTCACGTCGCTCGCCCTGCAAAAAACGATACAAGGGAAGGTTGGCATGTTTTGCTGACAAATCATACAATGCCATATCAAAAGCCGATTTAATGGTTGCATTGCCTGCGATATACAGGTGTAGCTCAGCAAGACGTTCAGCAATGTCTAGCGGATTTTTATCCTTCCATATCCGTGCAAAATCCTGCGCCACACTGAGGCAGGTATTTTGAGTCTCCCCCACGATCATCGGAAAAGCTGAACATTCCCCGATGCCGTACAGCCCCTCATCCGTTAATATCTTGATAAATGTATTTTGTGCATAATCCATCGTCCCTGTTGCAATGACAAAGGGCTCCATCGGGATGCTCAATCGGTAAATTTCTATTGCGGTTATCTTCATGGTCGATAAAGATACCAAAGTTCATGCTAAAAATGGAAGTACACCATCATTTTACCGCTAACAATTTTGTCCGATACTATTAGACAACTTTATTCGGCACGCACAAACAAATATGTAGCATACAAACCGTTCCCTATTTGCAGAATTACTGAAGTTTACGCGGGTATTTGGTCTTACCTAAATATAAGTGCGAAAGTACACCTAATCCGTAGTGTGCTACACGCAACACTACGGATAGTAAAGACTATACAACTCAACCTATTGTTGTTTAATCAAGACACTCGTTGTTAGATCATCATCCCATGGACTGCGACTACTGATATCTATCCTCTTGCCGTCACTGGATATTGTAATGGTGGATTTACTGGAATACCGTACTTCTGTTACGACATCATTAGTACGGGTAAACCAGAGGATATCGCAGGAATACTCATTATCACTTTTACGCTTTAAGCTTTTAATATAAGCATCCCCATACTCCACAAGTTCCACTTGTATCGCTGAAAGCCAGGCAGCATGCGTAGTAGACTTTAAATAGACACCCTTTTCGTCACCATTGTAGATCGCTGTACCCGCTTGGTTCTGCCATGTTCCCTTGAGGCGGATGTCTACTACTCCTTGTTGATTATCATCGTCATTTTCAGGATCTGGATCCTTTTTCTCACAGGAGATGAACAAGAAACTGATGAATAATAATAGATTAATTGTTACTTTCATGATTTTGATAATTTTGATCTGTTTTATATAATATATATTCTAATAAGTTGCTTTTCCGGAAAATGGAAAGGTTTTCTTTGTCTCAGGATCTTCAAAAACACCCGAAAAACTAATCTTGTTTCCCGATCTTTCTAGCGTACCATTCAAAGATTGATAAGTGATACCTTCTTTAAAGACTGTCAACAACACATATGTCGTCGTTTGCCCTGATCCAGTAAAAGGAAAGATTTGCCCACTCGTTTTCACATTATACAAAGTAAGAAACTTGGTATCAGTAGTAATAGACATAAGATCGCCTGCCGAAGAAGATGTTAACGATGTAAATCCCTTATCAACGATGTCATTAAAAGTAATTTCTCCAACTTTTTCTTCTTCTTTTTTACAACCGCCTAGCACTAATAAGGCAGCCGTACATAAAAAAATAAATCGCTTTTTCATCACAGTAGTTTATTTAAGAGTATAACTTTTGATCGGTATAAATGAGCTCTCCACCAGAGGGGATCACTTCGTTTTTTAATAGTAAAGGAAACTTATTCCTGTAGGTTTTAGGTTATAACCTTAATGCTAAACCTACATTCAATATAGCAACTCCATATCCTAACTCTGCAAATACGCCTACTCCCTTGTTAAAATAGTAGTTCGCACCTATTTGTGCTCCCCATATTACACCCCCAGCAGCAGCAGACGTAGTGTAATCTGTATAATCGTGTTCTGTATCCGTTGAAAGGGCTTGATATCCCAACATGATACCGACATATGGATCCAATTTTTTACTTTTTACCGGAAAATGATAATTACTAAAACCACTAATATTATAGTAATCATAGGTCGTATTGGAATTAAGGCCTATCCCTCCGTAATCGTAGTTAAGTTCGGTGCTGATATAACCAATATAGAGGCCTGCGGAAAATTTGGGAGAAACAGCAAATTCATATTTGAAAGCAAGGGGAGGAACAACTATTTTGGTATCGGTCAAATAATGTCCAAATCCAATGCCAAAATACAGCGCGCTATAATTGTCTGTAAAAGATTGGTCACTTATAGTTGTGGAAGACACTCCTTTGGTAATATTAGACTCTTGCTTTTGTGAAGTGGACTCCTGTATCGTATTTTGAGAAGACTGTTCTTGTTTAACCGTAGAAGCAGATACGTTTATTGGATTAGCCACTGGCTCAACAGTGAAAGTTTCTCGTTTCCCGTTTTGATATAGGATCATAAAAACCTCTGCCTTTGCAATATTGTAAATGGGACCATCAAGATGGTCTTTTTTACGATATTTAATTTGGTCCTGACCGATTTCAATGATTTTAGCTTGGATTTCTTGTTGGTCACGTTTCACAATAATGTCCTGAGCTAAACTAAATTGAACTGTGAAAATAGTTAATGTAAAGAATAAAATCGCATTTCTCATTTGTTCTACTAATTGTTGTGGTCAAATATTAATGTATTGGTCAAAGGTATCTCCTTAAACAAGGTCTGTAAATACCTAGGGCTAGGTATTTTTAGCAACAAACTAAAGAGAAATCACCTTTTTCCCTTTACACTCGTGCAGAAAAATGTATCAAAATGAGCTATCTTTTTACGAACAAGGATGTTCCGAAAGCCAAAAAGTGATCACAAAAAAAGGGAGAATCGAATCAAATCACCAAAAAGCAGTACTTTTGAACCCGAAGACAAAGGCAAAAATTCCGATTAATTTTGTCAACACTTACGATGCACAAGTCGATGTTATCTCAAGAGACAATTTCAGATCTTTTGTCGGAATAGAAGAATAGCAAAAACCTCTTGCAACGTTACCGAACTTTCTTTAAATTAGGTCAATTTTTACCCAAAAAAAAGACTTTTTGGTAATCTAATTATGAATCTACTGACGACACAATTACACGGTATATCTA
>JBEBWF010000029.1:0-50588 GCA_040392285.1 Sphingobacterium sp.
GGTAACGCTGGGCATCGCCATAGGAAAACAACCTTCCCTGCAACATCTTGTCGGGAGAGAAACCTATTCCGGGAACAATGTTGGTAGGATTGAAAGCAGCTTGTTCCACATCCTGAAAGTAGTTTTCCGGGTTTTTGTTTAGTTCGAATTCACCGACAGGAATAAGTGGGAAATCTTTCTTCGACCATACTTTTGTCAGGTCGAAAGGGTGAAAGCGGTATGTTTTTGCCTGCTCTTCCGTCATCACCTGAATAAACAGCTTCCATTTTGGAAAATCATTTCTTTCGATAGCATCGAAAAGATCACGTTGTGATGATTCGCGATCCATGCCGACGACTTTTGCTGCCTCTTCATCAGAGAAGTTTTCAATACCTTGCTGTGTAACAAAATGAAACTTCACCCAGTGTCTTACATTATTACTATTGATAAAGCTGTAGGTGTGACTTCCGAAACCATGCATATTCCTATAGCCTTTCGGAATGCCACGATCACTCATGATGATGGTGACTTGGTGCAATGATTCGGGCAGCAATGTCCAGAAATCCCAGTTGTTGTTGGCACTTCTTAAATTGGTTTTGGGATCCCGCTTGACCGCATGGTTCAAGTCAGGGAATTTCATCGGATCGCGAAAAAAGAATACCGGTGTGTTATTACCTACCAGATCCCAGATTCCTTCTTCGGTGTAAAATTTCAGTGCAAAACCTCGAATGTCACGTTCCGCATCTGCTGCTCCTCTTTCACCGGCGACGGTAGAAAATCGGGCAAACATTTCAGTTTGCTTTCCGATTTGGTTGAAAATGTTGGCCTTGGTATATTGGCTAATGTCGTGCGTAACTGTGAAGGTCCCAAAAGCTCCGGAACCTTTAGCATGCATTCGCCGTTCGGGGATAACTTCTCTGTCGAAGTTTGCCATTTTTTCAAGGAACCAGAAATCCTGCATCAGTAGCGGGCCCCTTGGTCCGGCCGTTTGGGCGTTCTGGTTATCCGGAACCGGAGCGCCTGTCTGTCTTGTGAGTTTTGGTTTGTTTTCTTCCATTGTTATTAAAACTTAATAAATTAATATTTTATTGAGACCGATAACACTGCATAAAATGACACGCTGATAAAGCAAGGGTTGCTTGACTGAAAAAGCTATATCCTATTGAAATAGTAACCATAGGCAACATCAATCTTGCCTTTTACTAATTTACAAAAAAAACTGTAAAGAAGAGATTAACTTATCATAAAACCTTTTTATCCGCCAGAACGTTATTCATTAGATTCTATTCTATTTTTAAACTACTTTTAATACACGATTCCTATCTACTAATTATGCCAAAATATTATCAGTTAAGCAAAGAAGAACTTTTCCAACAACTGAAAACAAACCCTTTAGGGTTAAAAAATAAGACAGTAGCTGCTCTTCAGAAGGAATATGGTAAAAATGTGCTGCAGGAAGCCAACCGTAAAAGCAGATGGTCTATTCTGCTGTCACAGTTTATGGATGTAATGATCCTTATTCTCATTGTTGCAGCTGGTATTTCTTTTGCAGTTGGAGAACATACCGATGCCTATGTGATAATAGCAATCATTGTGGGTAATGCGTGGATGGGTTATTCGCAGGAGTATAATGCCGAACAGTCTGTAAGAATGCTTCAAAAAATGTCTGCGCAGCATGCCGTTGTGCTTCGCGAAAATAATCCCCTAAAAATTGAGGCTTGGGAATTGGTGCCCGGTGACATTATTTTGTTGGAAGCGGGTGATATCGTTCCTGCCGATGCCAGGCTATTCGAGGTGAGTTCATTAAAAACAGAGGAAGCCTCGCTGACAGGTGAAAGCCACGCTATGGAAAAGAAAACAGAAGCTATTCCGGAGGAAAATCTAGTACCAGGTGATCAGCATAATATGGTTTTCAAAGGGACTATCGTGAGTAACGGATCTGCCAAAGCGATAGTGACGACTATCGGTATGAAAACCGAGATAGGAAAAATTGCGGGAATGCTGGAGGTGGGCACGCAGAAGACGCCACTACAGAAACGACTAGCTGTATTCAGTAAACAACTAGCGGTGATTGTGATTATTATTTGCGTGCTGGTATATGGTTTTGGAATATGGCGGGGCGAACCTGCTTTCCAAATGTTTCTGACAGCGTTATCACTGGCTGTTGCAGCCTTACCAGAAGCGCTTCCGGCTGTAGTTACGATAGCATTAGCCCAGGGTGCAAGGAGGATGGTCAAGCAAAAGGCACTGATAAGAAAGCTCCCTGCTGTAGAAACATTGGGTTCAGTCACCTATATCTGTAGTGATAAAACAGGCACGCTCACGCAAAATATAATGACTGTAGAAAAGATACAAGTGGTACCGGACCAGGAGGATCTTTTGAATTATGCGATGATGCTGAATAATGAGGTGCGATTTTCTGATAATAATGAATTATTAGGAGATTCGACCGAGACCGCCCTGGTAAACTATGCGCTCGAACAAGGAAAAACCAAAGAAGAGGCGGATAAACGTTTTCCTCTCTTAGCAAATTTGCCTTTCGATTCGGTCAGAATGCGGATGGGTACCATACATCAACAAGACGACAAATGGATATTATTTGTAAAGGGCGCTCCCATAAAAATGATGGAAGTGGTTTCTGAGCGATATAAGGAACAAAAGGAAGAATGGTTGGATATTAATAGGGAGTGGGCGAAGGAAGGTCTACGTGTATTGGTCTTCGGATATAAAATATTTGTTACCCCTCCGGGAGAAATAACGGTGGATGAGGAAAGTAACTTGAATTTGTTAGGTATGACGGCCATGATTGATCCGCCAAGGGAGGAAGTGATCGATGCAATCAGCCAGTGTAAAACAGCGGGTATTAAAACAGTAATGATTACTGGAGATCAGCCACTTACCGCTACAGCTATTGCCGAGCGGCTTGGAATAATAGAAGAAGGATCCATAAATGTGCGAGCAGGTGGCGATCTTGATAAGCTGACGGAAGAAGAATTTAGCAAGGAGACTAATCGTGTTACCGTATATGCGCGTGTGTCGCCGGAACAGAAACTCCATATTGTGAAAGCTTTACAGACTAACGGTGAGTTTGTAGCGATGACAGGAGATGGTGTAAATGATGCGCCATCGTTGAAGCAGGCGGATATTGGTATTGCTATGGGCATAACAGGGACCGATGTATCGAAGGAAGCAGCCGATATGATTTTATTGGATGACAATTTTTCGACCATTGTAAAAGCGATACGTGAGGGGAGAAGGATATACGAGAATATTAAGAAGTTTATCGTTTATGTGCTTTCTTGCAACCTAGCGGAGATACTGGTGATCCTTTTTGCACCTCTTCTCGGATTCGCTATTCCATTACTTCCTATCCATATACTCTGGATCAATCTAGTTACGGATGGTTTGCCTGGACTGGCTCTTGTTGCGGAACCAGCAGAAAAAGACATTATGAACCGTCCGCCTCGCCCACCAAAGGAGAACTTATTCGCTGGTGGATTAATTCCAAGGATAGCGATTACCGGAATCCTTCTGGCCATTTCAGGATTGTTCATCCAGTGGTGGACCGTTCGAGAAGGATATAACATCATGACACAGCAAACGGCTGTTTTTACCACATTGTGTTTTGTCCAATTAGGTAACGCCTTATCCGTACGGTCGACTTATCATTCGCTTTTTTCAAAAGATATTTTTGCTAACCGTGGCATGTGGCTGGCGGTTATAGGTACTGTCATCCTTCAATTACTAATTGTATATGTATCATTTTTGGATTCCATTTTTAAAACTACGCCTTTAAACTGGAATATTATGGGGATGATCATAACTACTACGCTGATCTGTATTCTATTGATTGAGTTGATAAAACGATGGAACAAAAAAATATATAAGCACTCCTGATTTCTCTTCTTTAAATTCCGAATGTTTTTTGTGAATTTCTAAAATCCAATTAGTGGCTTTTGCTTTATTTTTATCACAAAATAAAAATAAAATTGCGTAGTCGAATAACTACATATATATTTGTAGTCAAATGACTTCATAATGAGTTAGGTCAAAGCGTCTTCTGCAAAATGTGGAATGCCGGGTTTAACGGATTAGAAACTGTAACGAAAAATTATAAATACAAATAAAATGGAACATAAAACAAAAGTCAATGCCGAAGAAGGCAAACAGGAGATTGTGATCACCAGGGAATTTGATTTGCCTTTGGAACTGCTTTTTAAAGCTTATGAAGAGCCTGAATTTCTGGAACAGTGGATGGGAACGAAAGTATTAAAATTGGAAAATAAAAAGCATGGTTCTTATGCGTTTGAAACCTCGCATGATGGAAATGTAGTTTTTCGGGCAAATGGAACAATACACGAATTTATTCCGAACAAAAAGATCACGCGGACATTTGAAATGGAGAATACTCCATTTCCTATTCAACTTGAATATTTGGAATTTGAAAACCTAACGGATAATACCAGCAAGCTTACGATGCATATTGTCTTCAAGTCTGTTGAGTTCAGAAATCAACTTTTGCAGATGCCATTTGCAAAAGGCATCAATATGGCACATAATAGACTACAAGAAATCTGTGCAAAATTAAAATAACTGTATATTACAAAGGGCTGTCTCGCTTATTTTTGCATTGTTAATAATAATGTCGTAGGCCTCCGTCTACTTTTTTGTGATAAATTTGTTTTCACCGTCAACCGCGATATGGATCAGGTCTTTTTGGCGTAAACTTTTGGTTGCTATATCCCATTTTTTGCCACTAAGACCTGTGTTTTCCTTTGCCTGTATAAGGGGGATTTGCTCTTCGGATAAGTGGGCCAAAATGAGTTTCTCATCATCGGTTAATTCGATAACATGCTCTTTTTTCTCCGGCCGCATTTGGGGGAAGAATAACACTTCTTGTATCGAGGCATTATTTGTCAAGAACATGGTCAAGCGGTCCATGCCGATACCCAAGCCTGATGTCGGAGGCATACCATACTCCAGGGCCCGTAAGAAATCTTGATCGATAAACATCGCTTCATCGTCACCTTTCTCTGAGAGACGAAGTTGCTCTTCAAAGCGTTCACGTTGATCGATTGGATCATTAAGCTCAGAGTATGCATTGGCAACTTCCTTTCCGCAGATCATCAACTCAAAACGCTCGGTCAATTCGGGGTTGTTGCGATGTTTTTTGGTCAACGGTGACATTTCTATTGGGTAGTCTGTAATGAATGTGGGTTGTATAAAGTTACCTTCACATTTTTCACCAAAAATTTCATCGATTAGCTTGCCTTTGCCCATGGTGTCATTGACTTCTATTCCCATGTTTTTCGCAGCGAGACGAATTTCGTCCTCGGATTTTCCGGAAATATCGAAGCCTGTAAATTGTTTGATGGCTTCCGTCATCGATATACGCGGATAAGGTGCTTTAAAGTCTATCTCATGGTCACCAAACGCCGCTTTGCTCGTTCCATTCACGGCTATCGCACAATGTTCAAGTAGGCGCTCGGTAAAGTCCATCATCCAATTGTAGTCTTTGTAGGCCACATAAATTTCCATGACCGTGAATTCCGGGTTGTGTGTACGATCCATACCTTCGTTACGAAAGTTTTTGGAAAACTCATATACCCCATCAAAACCGCCAACAATTAACCTTTTTAGGTAGAGCTCATTGGCAATCCGGAGGTATAAAGGAATGTCCAAAGCATTGTGGTGTGTGGTGAATGGGCGTGCCGCGGCCCCGCCTGGAATCGCTTGCAATACTGGCGTCTCAACCTCCATATACCCTCCATCATTAAAAAACTGACGCATGGCACTGAATAGTTTGGTGCGCTTTAGGAAGGTCTCTTTGTTATGGGAATTAACGATCAGATCTACATAGCGCATTCTGTAGCGCTGTTCGGGATCGGTAAAAGCATCAAAGGTCTTTCCGTCAGCTTCTTTAACAACAGGCAATGGTCGGAGGGATTTTGTCAATACCGTCAATTTTTCGGCATGGATGGAGATTTCACCTGTTTGTGTGGTGAAGACATAGCCGTCTATACCGACAATGTCACCTATGTCTAAAAGTTTTTTGAATACTGTATTGTATAATGTTTTGTCTTCTCCGGCACAGAGATCGTCGCGTTTTACATAGATTTGGATACGTCCTGTTGAATCTTGCAACTCCATGAAAGACGCACTACCCATAATACGCCGACTCATAATACGTCCAGCGATACGGATGTTCTTGTAGTTTAGCTTGTCTCTTTCATAGTTCGCTAATATATCGGCTGCAGATACATTTATCTGAAATTCATCGGCAGGATAAGGGTTGATACCTAGATCGATTATGCCTTGAAGATTTTGTCTGCGTTGTTGTTCCTGTTCGGATAATACACTACTCATATTTTTGTATTGATCAAATAATCAACAAAAGTAGAAAAAAAGCTAGATATAAGCCTGATTATCTGTTTAAAAAATTAGGATTGAGGAATGTATTTGTATTTTTGCTGTTTCAGAGGCGAGGCGGACAGGAGTTTTGGGATTTGTATCCGCTTTGTATTGTCTGAAAAAAAAAGCCTGGCTAATATTTTGGAATTATAGCTTTAATAAATTAACTTTGCACCTCGATTGTTGAATATATAGTAATCATAGATAAAATGAAAAAAGATTTGCATCCATCAAACTACAGATTAGTCGTGTTCAAAGATATGTCTAATGACTATGCTTTTTTGACAAAATCATGTGTAGATACGAAAGAAACAACCACTTGGGAAGATGGTAATGAGTATCCATTAGTAAAATTGGAAATTTCACATACCTCACACCCATTCTATACTGGTAAGATGAAGTTAGTTGATACAGCTGGACGTATCGATAAATTCCGTAGCCGTTACGAAAAGAAATAAAACAATAGAACGTTTGTTTTATTGGTATAAGAATCCCGACAATCGAATTGTTGGGATTTTCGTGTTTTTAGCTATTGATCTTTATATACAACCTCCCTGTTTGGGGCAGAGGTGACCCGGAGATGGCGTTTTCAAAATTTATTCCCAAATTTGTTCAGGATTTTATAGGACTGACGGATAATAAATCGGAAAGTTATATATTTGACCGTTTTTGGACAATGTTAGCAGGAGAAGCAACGTTTAATAACAAGAAGGGAATAATAATGGGAAGGTGGTTGTTAGACGATATGGATGAAAAGACACTTTGAATTAACAAAATATAATCAACACTAAACAAAAGAATATGCGTAAGAATATCGTAGCAGGTAACTGGAAAATGAATTTGAATTATGAAGAAGGATTAAGCCTTTTTTCAGAGATTGTGAATATGGTAAGGGATGAGGCTGTAGGCGTCCAAGAAGTAGTAGTGTGCAGTCCCTTTATTCATTTAAACAGCCTCACAAAATTAGTTGACCCCAGCGATAGGGTATCCGTTGGTGCGCAGAATATCCATCAAGCGGAGTCAGGTGCATATACGGGAGAAATTTCGGCTTCACAATTGAGATCTGTGGGGGCAACGTATGTTATCTTGGGACATTCCGAACGCCGGGCTTATTTTGGGGAAACCGATGAGTTGTTGGCTCAAAAGGTTGATGTCGCATTAAAACATCAGTTGAAACCTATATTCTGTATTGGTGAAACGAAGGAAGAGCGTGAGTCTGGCCGTTTCTTCGACATTCTTCAGTCGCAACTGGATAACGGTTTGTTCCGTCTGAGAGCAACAGAGTTTTTAGGGGTAATATTGGCGTATGAGCCTGTATGGGCGATAGGCACAGGGCTTACAGCTTCTCCTGAGCAGGCGCAAGAGGTGCATGCTTTTATCCGAGAGGCCGTAGCAAAACAGTATGGTCCAGAGGTAGCCGAACGTACAACTATACTCTATGGTGGTAGCTGTAACCCCTCTAATGCAGCTACGTTGTTTGCTCAAAAAGATATCGACGGTGGCTTGATTGGTGGAGCGTCTTTAAAATCTCGTGATTTTGTAGATATCGTCAAGGTGTTTAACTAACTGACATGAAGTATTCTGCGGTACATTTTAGTACGACAGCTATGCAAGAGTGGCAGAAGGATCTTTTAATAGCAGAGCTGGCTGATATAGGCTATGATACCTTTGAAGATACCGACAAAGGCTTCGATGCCTATATTCCTACAGCTAACTTAGACTTGTCCGCCTTAGAGACTGTTCTGTTGTCGGAGGTGATCGACTATCACTTGGCGTACGAAGTAGAAGATATCGATGAGCAAAATTGGAATACGTTATGGGAAAGTAACTTTAATCCGATTTTGGTGGATGATGTGTGCTACGTGAGGGCGACATTTCATGAATCTAAACCCCAATATCCTTATCAAATTGTCATTGACCCAAAGATGTCCTTCGGTACAGGACACCATCAGACGACTTCGATGATGTTGTCTTTTATTTTGGAGAATGACTTTCAGGATAAGGTTGTTTTGGATATGGGATGTGGCACAGGTATATTGGCCATATTAGCAAGCATGCGTGGTGCGAAATCGGTATTGGCAGTGGATTATGATTCAATATGTGTAGAGAGTGTTGTAGAGAATAAGCATATCAATACTATTTCAAATATCGATGAAAAGCTAGGTTCTAAAGAAGCGATCAAGGGACATCGTTTTGACACCATCTTGGCAAACATTAACCGTAATATTTTGTTAGACCAAATGGAAACTTATACGGACTGTTTGTCGAAGGATGGACAGTTGTACCTGAGCGGATTTTATGCGGAACAGGATTTGGACATGTTGAAAAAGAAAGGCGAGAATATGGATCTTAAATATGTGGAAAGTAAGGTTTTGGACAGTTGGTGTGCTGCAAAGTTTATTAAAGCGTAGTAAATGAGAATTCATTTTATTGCAATAGGTGGTAGTGTGATGAGCAACCTGGCCATCAATTTAGCTAAGTTAGGGCATCAGGTTACCGGATCGGATGATCAAGTCGTCGAACCATCGAAGACTATGCTTCAAGAAGCGGGATTGATGCCTGATCCTATTGGCTGGAATGCCAATAAAATCACGGACGATCTGGATGCGGTTATTTTGGGTAAGCATGCTGCCGCAGATAACCCTGAATTGTTGAAAGCGCAGGAGCGAGGTGTTAAGATTTATTCTTTCCCCGAATTTATCTACGAGCAAAGTATCCATAAGATACGGGTCGTTATTGCGGGTACTTATGGGAAGACAACGATCATTAGCATGATTATGCATGTGCTGAAGAAGCTTGGGAAAGAATTTGATTATTTGATCAGTGCAAAATTGGAGGGGTTTGATTCTTTGATTAAACTAACCTCCAGCTCGCCTATCATGTTGATTGAGGGGGATGAGTTTTATGCATCCTCGATTGACAATCATGCAAAATTTCATTATTACCATCCCAATATCGCCTTGATAAGCAATATTCAATGGGATAACTTTAAGATGGTTATTTCTGAAGAGGAGTATCGCAAACAGTTTGAGCGCTTTATTGATACAATCGTTCCAAAGGGTACCTTGATTTATAATAAGGATGACCAGAATGTTGTTTCTATTGTAGACCAAACCAAGGACTGTAAGATTAATAGGCATGGGTATAAGCTTCCTCACTATACCATCAATAAGGGGGTTACTTATATTCATGTGGGTGAAGATGAGGTGCCATTACGTATTATCGGTAAGCACAATTTATCCAATATAGCCGGAGCTTATACGGTGTGTGAGTGGTTAGGTGTTAAGCGAGATGATTTTTATGAGGCTATTAGTGATTTCAAGAGTTCGATACGATATCTGGAATTTGTAGCTAGTGCGAATGGAAGTGTCGTTTATCAAGATTTTGCACACACACCCTCCAAACTAAAAGCGAGCATACGTGCTGTCAAAGAGCAGTTTCCGACGTTTAGCTTACTTACTATTATCGAACTCAATCCTTATGAAATCGTTGAAGAAGGGTTTGTTTCTCAGTATCAAGACAGCATGAACGAATCAAATTGGGCTGTCGTTTTTATTAATAGGAAAAGTATAAAGGAGAAAAATATTTTATTGGATAATGTTATTGAGCAAGTAAAAAGGATATTTAATCACGCTAATTTTATGGTTCTGACAGAGATTGATACATTATATCATTTTTTGGAAAATTTTGATAGTGAAGGGTTTAATATGCTTTTCATGAGTTCAAACCATTATAGCGAATTGAATATGCTCAATTTTGCTGACAAGTTTTTAAAAGAATATACGTAAAGCTGCTTAAAAATTTGTTGAAATATTTTTTTTATTTTACTTTTGAAGTAAATAAATATTTATTTACTTATGAACGCTTTAGGAAAAAAGATTAGATTGTTGAGACACCAGAAAGGATGGAGTCAGGAAGATGTAGCTAAACGATTGGATATATCCATTCCTGCATTTTCGAAAATTGAAACAGGTATTACCGATGTAAATCTTTCTAGATTAAATCAAATTTCAAAACTATTTGGTTTGTCATTAGTGCAGTTGATGTCGACTTCAGATAGTGAAGAAGAAAAAGCCAAAGCTGATGAATTAAATGAAATGGCGAAAAAGTTACAATCACGTGATTCAGAAGTTATTGATTTACAGAAAAAGGTGATTGATCTGTACGAACAACTGCACAATAGATAATATCGATAGAAGTATTTTGAAAGGCGATTAGGAAACTAATCGCCCTTCTTTCGTTCCATTCAAATTACGCTGATAGGTAAATTTCTTTGGCTATAAAATAGCTTTTAGAAATCGTCATCGTCATCATCGTCCTCATCATCAAAGTCATCAAAGTCGTCAATTGAATCAATTTCTAAATCGAAATCATCGTCATCGAAGTCGTTGTCCGCATCATCTTCAGGTCCGTTAAAATTGATTAATTTTTCATCAATTTCTAACTTTTCAATCGTAGCATTCATCATAATTTCTTTTTCTTGCTATTGTTAATCTTTACGTAAAATTAGATAACAAAATCAATACATAAAATTTTTTTTAAAAATTATTGATTTGTATTTCAGGGAGTTGTGTTCTGATGTTTTATTCGATATTTTCTCCTATTGTATTTTCTTCATTGATGATATCCTTGAGTTGAGGCAAGTCCTTGACACTATTGATACCAAAGTGATCCATAAATTGTTCACTGGTGGCGTATAATAAGGGTTTCCCTATTGTCTCGGCTTTTCCAACTATCTTGATAAGATTTTTTTCCAAAAGGCGCTGGATGGAATAATCACAATTAACACCTCGTATTTGTTCTACCTCAAGTTTGGTAATGGGTTGTCGGTAAGCAACGATAGACAAAGTTTCCAATGCCGATTGGCTTAATTTCTTTTTGTCCTTATGGGCTTGCAACTGCTTGATTGCATCATGGTAAGCTTCTTTGGTTAAGAATTGATACTTACTGTCGAATTGCGAGAGAGTAAAAATCCTGTCTTCGCTTTTGTATTTCGCTTCAATCGTCGCTATAAATGAGAGAACTTCTTCTTTGTTGATATTAATCAATAAGGCATCCTGAAGGATGTGCTTGATTTCCAATGCCGAGATCCCTTCTTCAGATGCAAAAATTAGTGCTTCGATATTTAATAAGATATCATTCATTTTTGCTAGTAGTTGATAACTTGTTCAACCATGACTTCCGGGATTTCTCGGAATGCGTAGGTTTGTGTGCGCAACTGAGGTTCAAACCCGGCTTCACGTATGGAATCTTGGATCGACTTTGATGTGAAACGATGAGGCGCCCCTGCTGCTGATACGACATTTTCTTCGATCATGATAGACCCAAAATCATTTGCTCCACTGTGGAGGCAGATCTGCGCTACTGGTTTACCCACGGTGAGCCATGATGCTTGTATGTTTTTAACATTGGGCAGCATGATCCGGCTCAATGCGATCATGCGAATGTATTCGTCCCCGGTAACATTATTGGAAATTCCTCTTAAGCGTTTGAGTAGTGTCCCGTCATCTTGGAACGGCCATGGGATGAAAGCGATAAAACCATAATTATCAGTAGGCTTTTCACTTTGCACTTGTCTGATCCATTCCAAATGTTCAAAACGTTCTTCGATGGTTTCGATATGTCCAAACATCATTGTTGCCGATGTAGGTAAGTTGATCTTGTGTGCTGCTCGCATGATATCGAGCCATTCCTGTCCACCACATTTTCCTTTGGATATCAATCTTCTTACACGATCATTAAGTATTTCAGCTCCTGCCCCCGGCAACGAATCCAAACCAGCTTCTTTCAACGTACGAAGCACATCCAAGTGGCTCATTCCTTCTAGCTTTGCCACATGCGCGATTTCGGGAGGGCCTAAGGCATGTAGTTTTAATGTGGGGTATAATTCTTTGAGTTGTTTGAAGAGGTCGGCATAAAAGGCTATACCCAAGTCTGGGTGATGGCCTCCCTGTAGCAACAATTGATCGCCGCCATATTGAAAGGTCTCTTCTATCTTTTGTTTGTAAGTATCAATGTCGGTAATATAACTCTCTTCATGTCCCGGTCGCCGAAAGAAATTGCAGAATTTACAATTGGCGATGCAAACATTCGTTGTGTTAACATTCCTATCTATTTGCCATGTAACCTTGCCATGAGGTACCTGAATCTTGCGTAGCTCGTTTGCTACATAAGCCAAATCTGCTGTAGCGGCATGATGGTACAGGAAAATGCCTTCTTCTTTCGATAGGAAATCAAAATTCAACGCACGTTCCAATAAAGAATTAATATCCATTGAGACAAATATAAGCAGTTTTTTGCGATAATATTAAAAGAAAAACATCAATATAGAAGATACGACGACGAGTAGTTGAATGATCCGTTTGAAGGTTTGTTCAGGAAGTTTTTTAACGACTTTTATACCGGTTATCCCACCAAGTACTATAAAAGGGATTGCCATGAGGTTCAACAGGAGGCCGGCCCAGGTGACATTGTGCCAAACAAATATTTGCAAAGGTATCTTGATATAATTTAATATCATGATAAACCATGCTCCTGTAGCGACAAAGGTGAATTTATCCATCTTCCTGCTGAGTAAGTATACCGACAGTGCTGGACCAGCGGCGTTGCCGATCATTGTCGAAAACCCCATGATAAATCCAAAAATCGGCGCATACCATTTTCCATTGGCTAAGATTTCTTTTCGACTATCCTTAACCCGCTCGGTCCAGAACATAATGAAAACACCAAAAAGAATACAGGATGCCATAATGATCTTGAACGTTTGGTCATCGATAAATTTTCCGATGATGAGGGCGAGTAGAAGACCCAATAATGCCATCGGAAGCAATTTAAGGACTTCACTCCAAATCAACTGTTTACGGTAGTATATCACGCCCATCAAATCAGACATAGCTAGTAAGATAAGTACAATGCCGGTAGATTCTTTCGCTCCGAAGAGAAAGGCGAAGAGTGGCACAGCAAGGCTTCCTACATTTTGGATCCCCGTTTTTGAAAGTCCCATGAGGAAAGCACAAAGGAAATAAAGTATCCATGCAAAGGGTGACTGTAATAAACCTAGGGTTTCATGTAACATATTATTCTTTTACTGACAGCTTTCTAACGCTTTCTTTACTTCTTCATGCGAGTAAGTGCTATCGGATTGGCCGAAAGCAGTTGTGATGTAGGTCAGCACATAGGCTATGTCCATATCTGTTAGCAGGGTGTTCCCGGGCATCGGTTGATCGTACTTTTGCCCCAGTACTTCAATCTCCCCATGAAGACCATGACGTACAATACAGCTCAGTTTTTCCCTGTTTTTAATAAAAAAGTCTTGATCCGTCAATGGGGGATAGAGTTTGCCTAAACCTTCGCCCTTGGCACCGTGACAGTTCTGGCAATGATTTTTGTATACCTTTTGGCCATTGACGGCATATTGAGCGGTCTGTATACTGATATTGGACTGACAGGATGAAAAATAATATATCGCCGTGATGAACAAGGCAATAACACTGAATGCCTTATGCTTTAGGCGATAAGCTTTAGGTTGTGGACTCCTTACACTTAAACCCCTCATTTCTCCTTAAAGAGGATTTCAATATCATCCATCAATTGCTGGATATGTTCCTGATTGGTGCCATCATATGTTCCTCGAATATGTTTATTTTGGTCCACTAACACCAAGAATCCGGAGTGATCATATCCACCCGGAACATCCGAATCTTCATTGGTAAATACAAGGTAATTGGCCGATATACCGTAAATGTCAGCCTTTGTGCCTGTTACAAATTGCCATTGATCGTTGTCCACCCCCAAGTTTGTTGCATATTTTTTTAAGACTGCCGGCTGATCGTATTTGAAGTCAATACTATGGGATAAGAAACTAATACGCTCATCATTCTTATATTTTTTATACACTTCCAGCATGTTTCGTTGCATAGTAGGACAGATACTTGGGCAATGTGTAAAAAAGAAATTTGCGATATAAATCTTATTGTCAAAGAATTTGTCTGTGATAATAATACTATCTTGATTCAAGAATTGAAAACTGGGAATAGTCGGGTAAATAGTATCAATGATCGTTTTTCCATCGACGATCTTCTCAATAACATCACGCTCTCCGATAATAGGCAGTTTTTTCTGTTCAGATTGGCATGAAGAACATACTATTCCCAGGGTCATGATGACGACCGCTAGACTTTTTGTTAGCATGAGGTGCGAATATTAGAATGACGATAATGTTTTGTTACTTGCTGCAGCGACGTCGTCAAACTGCTTTTTCATCGTCTTGACTTTTTCAACTTCAGCTTGCTGATAAGCTACATCTGTGCTGTCAGCGACATATTCGTACATCCAAGTCATCATGCCATCTGTAGCTTGTTCTAGATTGTTTTTTAAGTTTTCCAGGTCTGTTTTCAACGCTACCGTATCGATATCCGCAGAACTATTGGCCAATTGAGGTAGCGCATTCAGTATGGAATCTATTTTTATAGTCGTTTGATCAAAACTGGCAATTTGTGGCATGATTTCGTCATGCAAAGCGATGGCTTCTTGCGCTAGTTGTTGTCCTTTAACTGCATCTTTTGTTGCCGGTGATTGACAAGCTGCTGTTAGAAAAAGCAGAGAGATGCTACTGGCATAAAATAATTTTTTCATCGTATTCTTATTTATGTGGTTACTGGAGACAGTTTCTTCTTTTTATTTCGTAAAGAAAAGCTAAGGTCCCGGATATAGATTTCATTGTGAGATAAAGCACATAGTATACCATTTTTATCAAAGATCTCCGTTATAAAGGTTTTTATCACTTTACCTTCATGGAGAATGGTCTGATACGCTTCCTCAATATCGCTGTCGCTTAGCCGAATAGAAAAGTATAGATTCGTATGACCGGGCTTGATATAGTCAATTTTTGCCGATTTTAACCACGCTACGGTTTTCTTCATACCTTTGGATTTAAAAATCTGATCCAATAAGATGGGATGTGCCGGGTCTAATGCAGAGAATATGGTACCTCCAAAGACTGTTTTATTGGCATTGATATTCAAGGAGCTTTTATGGATCTTAATGTCCATTCCCTTAAAACCATCCAATACGCGTTTAACCCATATTCGTTGAAAAAAAAAGGGAGGATAAAAACGGAGTGCCCATTTTAGGGATCTAGGGTTAAGATTCATACAGCAAAAGTACAATTTTATTGAAATTAAATAGGGAAAGATTTGTCAATATGTTGTATAAAATGAAAAACTATCTTAAATTGAACCGATTTTAAGCTAACCCATGGAATCTAAACAATCTAAAAATGTATGGTTATTGGTCTTCGTCGCCTCTTTAGGGTATTTTGTTGATATTTATGACCTGATTATATTTTCTATCGTACGCATACAGTCTTTTAGGGACATCGGCGTACCCGAGGAACTCATGCGAGCGAACGGGGAATATGTGTTGAATATGCAGATGGGCGGTTTACTAATTGGAGGCGTTATTTGGGGTATTCTTGCGGACAAATTTGGTCGATTAAAGGTGTTGTTTGGCTCGATCCTGTTGTATTCATTAGCCAATATGTACAATGGCTTTGTACAGGATGTGACGACGTACGGTATTGTTCGTTTTATTGCGGGTATTGGATTGGCGGGTGAACTAGGCGCGGGAATTACCTTGGTCAGCGAGACCATGGGAAGAGGTAAAAGGGGATATGGTACCATGATTGTAGCGGGAGTGGGGGTATTAGGGGCAATATTGGCCTATTATATATCCGAATGGTTTGACTGGCGTACAGCGTATTTTGTCGGAGGGGGAATGGGATTATTCTTGTTATTGTTGCGTGTAGGGACATTCGAGTCGAAATTGTTTCATCAAGCGACCATGCAACAGGTCTCCAAAGGTAGTATTCTTCTGCTTTTTGCCAACAAGAATAGGGTGTTGCGCTATGTGTATTGTTTGTGTATAGGTTTGCCGATTTGGTTTGTAGTTGGCGTCTTGGTTACGCAAGCTCCAGAAATAGGTAAGGCATTGGGATCGGAAACGATATTAAGTGCGGGGAAGGGAGTGATGTTTACGTATTTAGGTATTTCGCTGGGTGATTTTTTCGCGGGCCTTCTGGCGCAATGGCTAAAGTCAAGAAAGAAAGTTGTATTCCTTTGCCAATTGATGATTATTGTGTCTTCCATTTGGTACTTGACCAGCACGGGGATTACGGAAACGAAATTTAATTGGCTGGCCTTTTTTATGGGGTTAGGGGTAGGGTATTGGGCCACTTTTGTGACTATTGCGGCGGAGCAGTTTGGTACGAACCTGCGTGCAACCGTGGCTACCACTGCTCCCAATTTTGTCCGTGGAGCATTGATTCCATCGACTTTGTTATATGGTTATTTAGTTCAACAGTGGGGAATAATACAGGCCGCCTTGATTACTCTTCTTCTACTTTCAGCGATTGCTATTTTTGCACTCACCCAACTAGAGGAAAGTTTTGATAAAGACTTAAATTATCTGGAAGAGTAGGAAGAAATTGTTATCTATTCGGACACTTCTTGCAGCGCTTGCCTTTCTTGTGTTTTTTGCAGCATTTCTTCAAGATACAGCTGGAGAAGCAACCGAAAGGATTAACCCCTTTGGGAAGCTCTTGCATTTCATCTATGCCTGAACAAGGAACTAACTCAGTTTGATTCATGGCAACAAATATAGTTATTTAGAATCAATTCAAATTAAAACAATTGTCATTTTTTATTTCGCCCTTATTCTTCCAAAGGGGCCCCATAGTGTAGTTCAATCTGGAATCTTCTGTCCAAGAGACCAAGGGAGGCAGCGACAGATCTAGATATGACTACAATAGCATCGTGTGTATCCTGATTGTCACCAAACTTACCAACTACCTTGGCGAAGGTGACACTTTTATTCATCGGATTGGTGATTTTAAGAATGGTTCCTATCGGCGCAGTTTTGTGTAAAGCCAAACTTGTTTGACCATCGCCCAGACTATCCATCCATGTTCCTATACCACGTTCTTTTTTTTCACGAATACCATATTGATTTGTCTTGAAATCCGAAAGATCAATAGGTTGGTGCTCTTCGACGATAGGCGGTACCGGTGTAATAGCGATTTCAGTTGGCTGAGATTGACTGCTGTTTGGAATTTTCAGTATTTGACCCTCCCGGAGACTGTCTGACGTCAAATTATTAGCTCTTTTTATATCTTCAACAGGAATATCAAATCGTCGGGAGATGGCATATAAAGTCTCGCTTTTGCCGACTTTGTATTCGGTAAATATATCCTGGATAGTTGGGGAAGGTGTTTGATTTTCTTGTTTTGGCTCGGTACGTTTTGGAGCAATTGCGGAGACTGCTGTCACTTTGCCACGAGGGATTTTAACCGTATCACCTATACGGAGATCTTTCTTGTTATTGGCCTGCATGATGTCTTTAACAGGTACTTGATAGATACGACTAAGCTGATAATAGGTTTCTTGCGGAGCCAATTTATGGATGACATATCTGTTGTCATTTAATATTTCGTTGCCAATAGAATCAGGACGAAGAGTCAGGTTGTTGTCTGATGCTAAAGAAGTAAGCGGACTGAATAGGATGATGCCAAAAACGAAGAAAGTGGAAAGTGCAAAATGTAATTTTACTATGTTTTTTTTCATTAGAATAAATTTCACTAGAACTGCAATTATACTAAATACGCTATAATTTCTTGTTTAGTATTTGATAAAAAGAAAATATACCGTTCGACTTGAAAAAAAGGCTGAGGGATTAACCGGTCTAAATTTTTAAGAATGACTTTCGTGTCAAGTACTTCATTCTTAGTGGATAAGGTTAAATGTAAATTGTATTTATTTGTATCGGCAAGATGGTATGACCAGATATATATATCGTCAAAAGGAAGCAACCAAATGCTGTCGACAAAAGGTATTTCACGTATAAAACCCGGTAGATTGCTCTCATAAGTCACGGGATATTTAATATGTTGAGCGGGGTAGTTATAGTCTTGGTGTTTACTCTGGGTGATGTGGCCTGTAGCTATTTCAATGGAAAAGATTAGGCCACCTGGGATTGATCGGTGTTTTGCCAGTAAGGTGCCTTGATACACTTCTTGTAAGACATACTCCATCGCCGTCATGACAGTTTGATTTGTCGGATAATGAATAATAGAAATGCCTGCTTCTATAGGTGAAGAGGCACCAAACCGCTTCAGAATCAAGTATTCACCTTGGACAGCTTCCAGCGTCCACTCTTTTTCATGTACGCTCAAATGGTCAGCTTTTATGTTCCCCGCGAAATCAAATATAGAGAAATGAGGCATAGTCGTCTGGGGGTCACGGTATTCGATGGCCATACAATTGTAAGTGCAGTCAACTTCTATTTTCCAAATGGGAAAAGGAAATCTTTTTTCAAATGCTTTATTAATATTAATCGTATATTTATTCATCTTAGTGATTAGAAATGACTTTATACAAATTTACAAAAACCATTTTGTTTTTAGTTCTTATCGTTTTTGCGGGGAGCATGGTGCATGCCCAGCGAATCTATAAAACTAGCTTGAAAGAAGACGTCGGTCCTAATGCGTGGCGTGTTATCAAAAACTCGTATATAGCTGCTCAACAGCATGGATCGGACTACTTGCTGATTGAGATGAATACCTTTGGAGGAGCTGTCAATTTTGCAGATTCTATTCGTACCCTGTTGCTGAATGCAGAGATGAAAACCATCGTCTATGTCAATAATAATGCGGCTTCGGCCGGAACGCTAATTGCTTTGGCATCGGACTACATCTATATGCATACGGGTTCTTCCTTGGGAGCTGCTAGTGTTGTCAATCAGTCGGGAGAAATTATGCCCGAGAAATACCAGTCTTATATGAGAGGATTGATGCGAGCTACTGCCGAAGCTAAAGGTCGAGATCCTAAGATGGCGGAAGCTTTTGTAGATCCAACGGTCTCGTTGCCTGCCTATAAAGAGGAAGGGAAGGTGTTGACATTTACAGCCTCGGAGGCTTTTAAAGCTCATTTGGCAAAGGCGGAGATAAAAAGTGAAGCAGAAATATTTCAGGATCTTCAGATTTTGACTCCCACCGTAGTAACTCATAAACTGACATGGACGGATGACATCATTGCCATGCTTATCAATCCCATGGTCAGTGGCTTGCTTATTATGGGTATATTGGGTGGAATTTATTTTGAGTTGCAAACACCTGGAATAGGATTTGCATTGGTCGTGGCTCTTATTTCTGCCACGCTATTTTTTGCGCCACTCTACCTACAAGGTTTGGCCGACAATTGGGAGATTGCCTTGTTTGTTCTAGGCGTTTTACTGCTCGCAGCGGAGATTTTTGTTATACCGGGCTTTGGGGTTGCGGGCATATTGGGTATTCTTTTTGTGTTATGTGGACTGTCATTTTCGATGTTAGCAAATGACTATTTTGATTTTAAATTATCTAAACCAGGTTTATTAATGGATTCGTTTTTAATTGTTATTGGTGCTATGGTACTGTCCATCGTGCTGATGGTTGTTTTCGGTAAAAATCTGATGCGTACTTCAGCTTTCAAGAGATTGGTGTTGCAGGATGAACAACGGTCAGATACGGGGTATACCTCTTCAGTGCCAAAAATTAACCTCCTTAATAAGGATGGGGTAGCTAAAACAGTTTTACGCCCTTCGGGCAAAATAGAGATAGACGGGGTGTGGTATGATGCTGTAGCTTTAGATGGCTTTATCGATGTGGGAGAGAAGGTGTATGTAGAAAAGCACGAAAATTATAACTTGTTTGTTCGTCGATTGGCGGATAAACCTTCGTCAATAATTGTTGAATCATGAGATTGCGTTAATAAGGGAAATTTCCTCAGTTGCTTGTCTCTGGTGAGGAGGATAGGTGAGGAAAAATGAAGGATTAAAATATATTGAAGGGGATTGTTGATCGGTTTAAATAGGTTAATTGCTTAACCTGTAACCATGGTGTGTTTAGTCCTCGACTAACACCATGTCGTCTCCATCATATAGCCATTCGGCAATGTCTAAGATGAAGTCTAAATTTACAATTTCTAAATCTTTAATCATTGTATTTTTATTTATACCAAAGATAGTGCTCATCTGTTATTCGGATATGAACTAAGTGTTAAGTTTGTGTTAACCTCGAAAGGGTTTATAATAGCGTGTAGTTCGTTTTGTTACTCTTTCGTTTTTAACCCTTTATCAAAGTCTGCTACTTCTATAATGCGCGGTATACTGCTTTTGGGAGCCATGTGTTTGAGTTTTTTTAACTTCTTTCGAGCACGTATGATTCGTATAGTTCGATTGTTTTTGTATAGATTCCAGTTCATCAATAAGACCGATAGCAAGACGACAATAAGTCCCGTAATTTGCAATTTGGTGACCTGATGATCGGTGAAAAAGTGAGCTAACAGCAAAGCGACTATAGGGTTGATATAAGCATACGTACTTACCTCGGTGGCAGGGCGAACCTGCAGTAACCAGATATAGCAACTGAAAGCTAAGATTGATCCCATGATAATCAGATAAGACATGGCTGCCCAGTCCTGGCTATATACCTGCTTGAAATCGAAATGACGATATTCGCCATTTAATAACGCTGTCAGCGAAAAAGCAATGCCGGCGGTCACCATTTGCCATGCCGTTTTGACAATTACATTTAGGGATTTTCCTTTTTTTTGGCCGGAAGTCTCTCCCTTTTTGGTTGTATACTTGGCGTAAAGAGAGCCTAGTGTCCAGCCTATTGTCCCCAAGGTCAATACTGTCATGGCTATAATCCTTTGTGTAGAATCTGTGGTGGGATTGCTACTGAAAATCTGTTCGGAAAATAACAAAAGAACACCCGAAAAGCCAAGTGCTAGACCGGATAGGATAGGGACACTGGAAAAATTTTCTTTCCACTTGCGTTTGTCAAATAGGACAAACCAGATAGCTGTAGCTGCGGAAAGTATCGACACGATACCACTGGAAATATATTGTTCAGACCAGATAACGGAAGCCATATCCACGAATAACAAGAGAAATCCAATGAAAATGGCTTGACGTATATCTTTTTTGTGGAACAGCCGATATCCTTTTAGGGCACAATAGCCCATCAATAGGGTACCTGCAACAACAAAGCGTATAGATCCCAATACGAATGGCGGAAACGATCGAAGTGCTTTTTCAATGAAAAAGTAAGTCGACCCCCATACGATATAGACGACGAGGTAAGCCAATAGGATATATACGAGAGCTGTTTTATTTTGAGGCATCTTGATCTTTTACCGGGATGACTAACTTTTGATTTTCTTTGACTGTTTCTAAGACAATGGTGGTACGCGTAGACAGGATACCGTCAATTTTCCCCAATGTGTTGCGCATGAGGTCTACTAAGCCTGAGGCATCGCGTGTCCTTACTTTGATGAGATATCCGTCGTCACCTGCAATATCGTGTACCTCCTGTACTTCAGGTATTTCAGCTAAAAGGTGTCCGATACCTTGTTCTCCAATGATATCCGAGGTTTTGATGAAAATGAAGGATAATAACGTTTGTTCCAATGCGTTGGGATTGATCTTGGCATTATAAGCTAAAATTACTTCTTTCTGCTCTAGCTTTTTTACCCGCTCCAAAATTGCGGAAGGTGCCATACCCAGCTCACGGGCTATATCGGCATTATTCGTTCTAGCATGGTCTTGCATAATGCGTAATATCTGATAGTCGATATGATCTAAATTGATGTCTATTGTTTTCATAATTCTGCAAATTTACTAAATAAAAGAATAATATTCAATATTTGTATTAAAAATAAGAATATAATACAGTTTGATGTGACTCGATAGATGAGATTTTAATTAGACAGGACTTCTAAGGTATATAGGGTAGCCTAGACTAATATAAAATATTGACGGGAGTGTTACAAATACTAAAATTAATAATTAGTTTTGCTGAATTTAAATAAATCTAACATTCATGTCAACGGCTCTAGAGAAACTATCCTCAACTTTAGCGGGTAAACTATATTTTGATAAACATAATCCGTTACATAAAGCAAACTTGATAGCTTATTCTTCGGATGCATCGGTCTATCAAGAAGAGCCTTTGGCGGTTGCAATACCTCACACAAAGCAGGATCTTTTGCTATTGGTCGATTTTGCCAGTCAGCATCGCATTACACTGATTCCTCGTACGGCAGGCACCTCCTTAGCTGGACAGGTGGTCGGTAGCGGTATTGTAGTCGATGTGTCGAAATACTTTAATCAAATCGTCGAGTTGAACGTGGAAGAACAGTGGGTGCGCGTTCAACCGGGTGTGATTCGAGATGATCTGAATGCTTATTTAAAGCCGTATGGATTGATGTTTGGGCCGGAGACTTCTACGGCCAGCCGTGCGATGATCGGGGGTATGATCGGGAACAATTCTTCGGGGTTGCATTCGATTGTATGGGGCGATACACGGCAGAATCTGATTTCCGCCCAGGTGATCTTGGACGACGGCTCGGAAGTGGTTTTTGAGGAACTTGATCCGCAGAGGCTATTTGCCAAGCTAGCAAAAGATGATCGGGAAGGACAGATTTATAGAGGAATAAATACCTTAATCGTTGATGAGGAGCATCGCCGCATAATAAAGTCGGGGTATCCGAAGAAGAATATTACAAGGCGGAACACCGGATATGCGCTAGATGTTTTGGTGGATGACGATAACTCGTTTAACCTGTGTCATCTTTTGGCCGGTTCCGAAGGAACCTTAGGTTTGATAACGGAAGCGAAACTGAAATTAAGACCGCTTCCTCCCAAAGAGTTGGGCTTGCTGTGTATTCACTTTTCGGATATGGTAGAATGTATGCTTGGGAATATTGTGGCGTTGGAGCATCATCCAGAGGCTTCGGAGTTAGTCGATAAATATATACTTGATTTTACTAAAGGACACCCGACTTATCAATACAACCGCTTTTTTATCGAAGGGGATCCAAAAGCACTGCTGATGGTGGAATTTAGGGCTGATACGGTGGAAGAGATAGCAGCAAAGGCCGAAGCCTTGAAAGCCGATCTGATTGCACGAGGATTGGGATATGCTTATCCATTGATTACTGGTGCACGGGAGACAGCTCTTGTTTGGGACGTCCGGAAAGCAGGATTGGGTTTGATACGTAATCTTCCCGGAGATAGTCAGCCCGTCAACTTGATCGAGGATTGTGCGATAGACCCGTCGGATTTACCGAATTATGTCGCTGACATACAAGAATTGCTAAGAGAAGAAGATGTGCATGCTTCTTATTATGCACATGCTGGTGCTGGAGAACTGCATATTGAACCGTTTATCAACCTAAAGACATTAGATGGTAAGCGACAGTTTCGGTCTATTCTGGAAAAGACGACTGACCTCGTGCTGAAATATAACGGTTCATTGAGTGGGGAGCATGGCGATGGACGACTACGGGGCGAATTTATAGGAAAGGTGTTGGGAGAACAGGTCTATGCTTTGCTTCGGAATGTGAAAACCATATTCGACCCGAAAGGGGTATTTAATTCGGGTAAGATCGTTGATACACCGCCCATGGACACGTCGCTACGTTATGATCATGTTGTGGACGGAAAAGCTGTGGAGACTTATTTTGATTTTACCAAAGAGGAGAGCATCTTGAGATTGGCGGAAAAATGTTCGGGTTCGGGTGATTGCCGTAAAACAGAGATTACCGGAGGCACGATGTGTCCGTCTTTTATGGCAACACGAAACGAGAAAGACACCACTCGTGCAAGGGCTAACATGCTCCGTCAGTTTTTGACAAATTCTACCCAACAGAATCGTTTTGATCACGAAGAGATCAAAGAGGTGATGGATTTGTGCTTGAGCTGTAAAGCGTGTAAAACAGAATGTCCTTCGAGTGTGGATGTGGCGAAAATGAAGGCGGAGTTCTTGCAGCATTATTATGATGCAAACGGCGCTCCATTTCGTGCTAAGCTTATCGCGAACTTTACGAAGTCTCAACAATTGGGGTCCTTAGTTGCCCCGATTTATAATTTTTTTGCACAAAATCCTGTATTTTCCAGATGGATTAAGCAGATTGTCGGTTTTGCGGCTAACCGGTCCTTGCCCACTGTACATTATGTCACGTTAAAGAAATGGTACAAAAGTCATAAACAAGAGGGAGATTTTAAGGGGAAAGTTTACCTGTATTGTGATGAATTTACCAATTACAATGATACAGCGATAGGAATAACCACCATTAAATTGTTAAACGCCTTAGGATATCAAGTCGTTATTCCAGATCACCTCGAGAGTGGAAGAACTTACTTGTCAAAGGGATTTGTCAAGGAAGCCATGAAGCTGGCCAATCGGAATGTACGTGCTTTAAGTGGGCTGATATCAGAGGATAGTCCACTGATAGGGATAGAGCCCTCGGCTATTTTAACATTCAGGGATGAATATCTTACACTCACGGAGCAAGCGCTTAGAAGCGACGCCCAACGCTTGGCAAACAATTCATTAATGATTGATGAATTTATTGTACGGGAGATAGCGAAAGGCAATATCCAGAAGGAACAATTTACACAAGAAAGTAAGCATATTAAGCTTCACGGTCATTGTTATCAAAAGGCCTTTCACTTGGTCGGTTTTACCGAAAAGATGTTGTCTTTTCCAGCGCACTACAATGTAGAGGTAATCCCATCAGGCTGTTGCGGTATGGCAGGCTCCTTTGGTTATGAGAAGGAGCATTACGATGTATCAATGAAGGTGGCCGAATTGGTATTGTTGCCAGCTGTCCGGAAGACCGAAGGAGCGACTATTATTGCGGCCGCAGGAACTTCCTGTCGTCATCAAATAAAGGATGGAGTGGGGCGTACATCTTTTCATCCAGCAGAAATTTTATATGATGCTCTTGCGAAATAAAAACACTATATTCGGTTGATTGTTTTACTAGAAAAGACGTGTCATGAAGTTAATAAAAGCAATAGTCTGTATAGGGATTAGCCCATTTATAGTGTTGGCCTGTCAAAATAGCTCGACGAAGATGGGGAATGTTAACGATAAAGGGCCTTCTATAGAACAGCTTACGAATTATCCAGAAGCGGACAAGCAACAGCTTTTCTTTCGTATGGTCGAAGAATTACACACTGATTCTTCGGTGATATACACGGTGAAATCAACATTTGAACAAGATACTGTAGGACTAAAAGTTGAAGTGCTGAAAAATATCCATCCGGGTATTAATAGTTCGGGACAGGTGGATGCTGATAGGGGATTTGTTTCGGGTTCGATAAAATTATCGTCAGTGGGGGAAGAATCAGATAATTTTGTAAAGGCACTTGGAAAAATGTTTAAATTGTCTACGGATGGGAAGATGACTTCTTCGGTCATACTTCCTACGGTTTTTTCGTCCAATAAGGAGGTTGTTGATTTAGATAAAAATGGCACATACAGTTTTAAATTGTTTTTTGAAAACCAACGAGGAGAGCCAGCCGAGTTGTTTGCAAATGTAGATACCTATCGCAGATCTTTTGAAATATCCGAAAAAGATTCATCGTTTAGAGCACAACTGTTGTCGGCTTTTGAGGAGGAATAGTTTTTTGATTCCCGCCCTTATACTTTTCCGTTTCTTAATTAACTGATTACAGTGTCGCGGACTTCCACACGTGTCCAGTATTTTTTGTATCGTTGTACAGCAGCGGTATGATCCGGGTGAGTTTCATATATATTGATGTCGTCCATAGATTTGAAAGTTACTATCAGATGATAGGAAAAACTGTTGTCTACTACTTCACGTGGATTGGTAGGAGCTGGCTTACCAATACGAAGCTGTTCAACTTCGGGAATACCTTTCAGGACGTCGAAAAACTTTAAAAAATCTTGCTCTTCTTCTAGACTTAACCCCTCTTGTAGCCAAAAATATACCGAGTGAAAAATTAAACCGTCTTTTAATATCAATGGTTTGTCGGTCATATCCGTCACGGTCTGACACCCTTGGAGTGTTCCAAGTGGGATACCGCCTATTACTATTCCTTTAATAAAATCTTTTCTTTCCATCTTTTCATTAAGTTGTGTGATCAATTATACTAAAAAAAAGCTGTCGGTACAGGAAAAAGTAGATAAACTGGTTTTCACACAGCTTGTTTTCTAAGATAAAACATTAGTTTTGCTTTTTTAATCCTTATTTTTACACAGGAAGTAACGAGTATTTTAACGCAGGTGTTTATCTTTACATCTTTATATTTATACGTATGAGAAGTTTATTTTTTGGTTTATTTTTACTACTAACAATAGGACAATCATTTGCAGCTAAAGTAGATACTGTAGAAGTATATTCTGCAGCGATGCAAAAGAAGATAAAAGCTGTCGTAATCTCTCCACAAACTAATTCCTCCGATCGTATTCCGACTTTATATTTGCTCCACGGCTTTGGTGGAAATTATTCCAACTGGGTGTTGCGAGCACCACATATAGCGAATCTAGCCGACCAATATAACTATAGGATCGTGTGTCCGGATGGAGGGCATGGTAGCTGGTACTGGGATATCCCAGGAAATGGGGCCTGGCAATATGAGACTTTCGTCAGCAAAGAGCTGGTTTCTTTTGTGGAGCAAAACTATCCTGCTCGTAAGGATAGGAAAGGTCGTGCGATTACGGGCTTAAGCATGGGGGGGCATGGCGCATTATATTTAGCTATAAATCATCAGGACGTATACGGTGCAGTCGGAAGTACAGCGGGGGGTGTGGATATTCGCCCTTTTCCCAACAACTGGGAGATAGCCAAAAGACTTGGCCCCTATAGAGACAACAGGCAGGTATGGGAGAGTCATACCGTGATGGAAATGCTATATCTTATCGAACCTAATGCTTTAAAGTTATTTATAGATTGTGGTACAGACGATTTTTTTTATGAGGTCAATCAAGAGCTGCATAGAAAGTTGACTTATCTAAATGTTCCACATACCTTCGTAAGTATGCCCGGAAAACATAATTGGGATTATTGGAAGCAGTCTATCGTATTTCAAATGGCTTTTTTTAATGATTTTTTTAACACACCCTAGTTCAGAGATGGGATTTTCATGAGGTTTCTTTTTGCTTTTATTTTCTTAATATCAGGTGTTTCTGCTACTTATTCTCAGTCTTCTATTGCCGTCAGTGGCTATGTCAAGGATGTTTTAAATGGGGAGTTGCTGATTGGCGCGACCGTAGAAGTAATCGGTACCACAATCAAAGGTAGTAGCAATAACTATGGTTATTTTGTGCTGGAGGTGCCTTTCCAACACCGAATGCTCCGAATAGGATATTTGGGCTATCAAGACAAAATTGTACAGGTAGACAGTATCAAAGCAAACCGATTGAGTATTGAGCTTAGTCCTTTGGGCAATATATTGGATGAGGTCGTAGTCTCAGGGAAAAAGGAAAATAAAAACGTATCAAGCCCTCAAATGGGAGCCATGAACTTCACCATGGAGGAGGTTAGAAACATTCCAGTTGTATTTGGTGAAAAGGATATTCTGAAAACTATTCAGTTGCTTCCAGGGGTAGGCAAAGGGGGAGAAGGCTCTTCGAATTTTTATGTGCGTGGTGGAGGAGGAGATCAAAATCTAATTTTGCTTGATGAAGCTACGGTATACAACGCCTCCCATCTTATGGGATTTTTCTCTACATTCAATTCCGATGCCATCAAGGAAATGGAATTGTTTAAAGGGGGGATACCTGCACAGTATGGTGGTCGAATATCTTCCGTAATCGATATCCATATGATGGATGGAAATAATAAGCGGTTCGCTGCGGAAGGTGGGGTAGGCCTGATTGCCTCCCGGCTCAAGTTGGAAGCGCCTATCGTAAAGGATAAGAGTTCTTTTATGGTAAGTGGAAGAAGAACCTATGCTGACTTGTTCTTGAAGCTTTCGTCGGATGAAACGGTGAATCAAAGTAAATTGTATTTCTACGATTTAAATGCGAAAATGAACTATCGTTTTGATGATAAAAATACACTGTATTTATCCGGCTATTTCGGGAAGGATGACTTGGGGTATGGGAATTTGTTCAGTTTTAATTGGGGGAATGCGACGGCAACAGCGCGGTGGAATCGTGTTCTCAACGATAAACTCTTTAGCAATACCTCGTTAATCTATAGTGATTTTACATATCATGTCGATGTGTCTAGCGACGAAAATATATTTCAGATTGCATCCAAGATTGAAAACTTCAACTTAAAGGAGGATTTGACCTATTACGCGAATAATACGAATAAATTTCGTTTTGGTTTCCATTTTCTAAAACAACGGGTATCTCCTGCTAGCATAAATGCTGAAGGCAATTCTGCTGTCAACCCAATAGATATGGAGACACGTCAAGGTACAGAGCTGGCGGTCTATGGTTCCCACGAATGGCAACCGATGCCCTGGCTATCGATGATCTACGGCTTGCGTATTACTGACTTTCTCGTATCGGGACCGGGAACATTGTATACCTTTGATGAGGAAGGGGATCCTATTGCGGAGCACCATCATGGTCGGGGCATAATAACGCAGCATTTTAATGTCGAACCTCGTTTATCTTTATCATTATTACTGGATCGCCTGCAAAGTATAAAAACCTCTTTCAACAGGATTACTCAAAATCTGCATCAGTTGACCAATACGACATCTTCTTTGCCCACGGATCAATATGTGTTGAGTAGTGTGAATATCAAGCCGCAATATGCTGATCAGGTGGCATTAGGCTATTTTAGGAACTTCAACGCCAATACTTACGAGATGTCTGTCGAGACTTTCTATAAATATATGGGTAACCAGATAGATTTTAGGAACGGTGCAGATTTACAAGCGAATAGCTTTTTGGAAGGGGAACTGTTGTTCGGAAAGGGAAGAGCGTATGGTCTCGAATTCTTTTTGCGTAAGGTAAAGGGTAGTTTTAATGGGTGGATAAGTTATACCTTAGCGAAGAGTGAGAGACAGTTTAGCCAAATAAACGATGGACTCTGGTTTAATGCCCGGCAAGACCGAACACATGATATCTCCGTTGTCGGTTTGTACGAATTAGGCAAAAAATGGACTTTAGGGGCAACATTCGTCTATTATACAGGTAGTGCTATCACCTTTCCAAGCGGAAAATACCAGGTTGGTGGGAAGACGATGTTTTATTATACCGAAAGAAATGGCTATCGTATGCCGGATTACCATCGCCTAGATCTGTCGGCAACCTATGAGCCACATAAAAAAGAGAGACGGTTTAATTCCAGTTGGTCCTTTGGTTTGTATAATGCTTATAATCGAAAGAACGCCTATATCATCGATTTCAGAGAAAATAAAGACAACCCGAACGCTACTGAAGCTTATAAGGTCGCGCTTTTTGGGATAATCCCCTCTGTAACGTGGAATTTTAAATTTTAAACCCATGAGAATTTCGATTTATTTATTGCCCGTGTTTTTTGTTTTGGCAAGTTCATGCGAAGAAGTGATCTATGTGGATTTAAATACTGGACACCCTCGGTATGTTATTGAGGCTGATTTAGATAACTTATCTAACGAACAGACAATTCGTATATCGCAAACTGTTTCCTTTGACAATGATCAAGCGAGTAATCCGGTTAATGATGCTGAGGTCGAGGTAATCGGAGCTAGAGGCCAAAACTTTTCATTTTACCCTACTGGGGAGGGTTACTATAAACATATGAATTTTACCCCCATGGCAAATAATGAATATCATTTGATTGTAAGGATAGCTGGAGAAGAATTCACGGCTACCGAGACTATGCCCGAATTTATAGGGGTAGACTCAATAGGTTCCCTTGAGGAAACGATATTTAACGAAGTCAATTATTCGGTGCTTATTAAGTTTGCTGATCCGATAAATCAGGCGGATTATTATAAGTACTTGGTTTCACTAAATGAACAACCTTTTAAATTTTTGCAAGCCTTTAGTGATAAATATAATGACGGATTATACGTCACCCACCAATTGTCAGATTTTAACAAACCCTTTGTATTGGGTGATTCTATTCTTATTAGACGACAGATTATACGTAAGCCGGTTTTTGATTATTGGAATCAAATACAAATGTTGAATCCCGGTAGTGCAGCTCCGGGAAATCCGAAATCGAATATTTCAAATGGTGCATTTGGTTATTTCAGTGTAAGTAATACCAAGGAGTATGGTATTACTATTCGACAATATGATTCGTTAAAGTTGAGAAAATGAAAATCCTTTCTTATGTAGCTTTTCCAATACGAGAGGAAGTGTATGTTTTAAGCGCGGAATGGCTTTGATATTATCGTGGAAAACCACAATAGATCCATTTTTGACGTTGTTGATTACATTTCTATAACATTTCTCGGGAGATACGCAGGTATCATAATCGTATGATAAAACATCACAATAGATGATATCAAAGTAATTCTTGAGGTACTGGAGCTGGCTCCTTTTCGCTTGAAGGTAGGGGGGGCGTAATAGGTTTGTCTTGGTAAGCTCATTACATTTTTTGATATTATCAAAATAGGTTTGATCGGTATGATCCCAGCCACGTAAATGATTAAAAGTATGATTACCTACCCGATGTCCTTCACGCTTTATCCGCTCAAAGATGTCCGGATACTTCTCGATATTTTCGCCTACACAAAAGAAAGTAGCTTTGGCGTGGTATTGTGCAAGGATGTCTAATACCCAAGGTGTAATCTCGGGGATAGGACCATCGTCAAATGTGAGGAAAATCGCCTTCGTTTTACGTGACTTATGCCAGGTTACCTGTGGGTATATCCATCGTAAAAAAAAAGGAGGTTTCACAAAATTCATGTTGTAATCTTAAATTTTATTCCGCAAATTTAAATAAAGTTGCTAGTAGTCCTAGCTAAATCAAGAATAAACAGCATATTTTACGCTTAGCGATGAAAAGATTTTTTGCATATTTCGGTTTTACGAGAGCGGAGAGAAGAGGCTTTTCTGTCCTTATTTTGTTAATTTTTTTAATGTTGATTGTTTCAGTAGGATATGGCTATTTGAGGAAAGAACATGTCATAAAACACACGGTTGTCTATTTTCCTCATCAAAATAACGACGATGAAACGACGATCGACCGTAATGATGAGCACTTTATGTATGGGATGGGGGCGAAGCAAAAGACAGCCAAGCCGGTATTTTTTAAATTTGATCCGAATGACCTTCCAGAAAGAGATTGGAAAAAAATGGGGTTTTCGGATAAGCAGATTGCGGTCATTAAAAACTATGAAGCCAAGGGAGGAAAGTTCTATAAAAAGGAAGATGTTGCTAAGATGTATTCCATATCGAAGCAAGAATATGAGCAAATTGAACCTTACATCGTTATTGAAAAAAAAGATAGAAATACAAGTATCGTTCCCAATCATATAGTGAGTGAAATCGTTGATCGAAAAATATCAACTTTAGAGACTATTGATATTAACTTAGCCGATACTTCAGCCTTAAAGACGCTCAAAGGCATCGGTTCTATTTTAGCAAATCGTGTAATCAGATATCGTGATGCATTGGGTGGTTTTCATGCAGTATCGCAAATAGGAGAAGTATATGGTATCTCTCCTGAAGTGTTTGAAGATATACAGTTCCACCTTGTAATAGGAGACAGGTCTATCAAAAAGCTAAACTTGAATACTTCTACAAAAGAACAACTATCCAAGCATCCATATGTTTCTTACAAACAGGCTTCCCTTATTGTCAACTACAGAACACAGCATGGCTTATTTGCAAACCTGGAGGATTTACAAAATATTTCTGTGATAGATCTCGATTTTTTTCGTAAAATTGAGCCATATATTGAACTTTAATAGATGCTCCATCATAAACTGCACTTAGCTATTCGCGATATCCCGGATTTTCCAAAACCTGGAATCGTGTTTAAGGACATAACTCCCATATTAAAAGATCCTACGCTCTGTAAAGAGATTGTAGAAGAATTTGTAACTCGATTGGGGCAAACGACAATCGATGTGGTCGCAGGTATTGAAAGTAGAGGTTTTTTATTTGGATTGATGTTAGCCTCTCGTTTAGGAGTTCCTTTTGTGCCTATTCGTAAGCAAGGGAAGTTGCCTTATCAAACCATTGCGGAAGGATATAAGTTAGAATATGGTCAAGCTACTATTGAAGTGCATGCTGATGCATTTGATCAAGGAGCAAATGTATTGATACACGATGATTTGTTAGCGACGGGTGGCACTGTAGTGGCTGCTTCTAATTTGGTGGAACGTGCAGGAGCACAAGTTGTAGGCTTTTCGTTTCTGATAAGCTTAGACTTTTTGAATGCCAAAGGACGGCTGATGAGATTTAGTGAAAATATTATTTCATTAGTCAATGAAGAATAATGCAATTTTGACTTTATAATTTTATCTTTTAAATTTTTATATGGATTGGTTAACGGACCCCCAAATTTGGATTTCATTTTTAACATTGACGGTGTTGGAGATCGTCCTCGGTATTGACAATATTGTCTTTATTTCCATACAGAGTGCCAAGCTGCCTATTGAACAGCAGAAGCGAGCTCGCCGAATAGGACTTTTGTTAGCTCTTTTTATGCGTGTTGCATTATTGTTTTCTATTAAATGGGTGATGGGGCTTACGACACCATTAGTGGATTTTGCAGCGTGGTTTAATATCTCCAATGAAAGAGTCGCACAATATTTGGTGCTATCTGGTCGGGATTTGATTTTATTTGTAGGTGGACTTTTCTTGATTTATAAAAGTACAACGGAGATTCATCACAAAGTGGAAGGACATGTCGATGTTAATGCACTGAATAAAAAAGCGGTGTCTTTTACGGGCGTACTTGTACAAATTTTAATTTTGGACTTGGTGTTTTCTTTAGATTCGGTTATTACTGCAGTAGGTATGGTGGATCAATTGGGAGTAATGATTGCTGCAGTAATTGTTGCTGTGGGCATTATGTTAGTATCAGCGGAGTCTATTAGCAAATTTGTCAATGATTATCCTTCCGTGAAAATGCTTGCTTTAGCATTTTTATTACTCATTGGTGTTTCTTTGACCGCAGAGGCGTTTGATCAGCATATTCCTAAAGGATATATTTATTTTGCGATGGCTTTTTCGGTGTTGGTAGAATATTTAAATATCCGTTCGCAAAAGAAAGCGTTGAAAAAGATAGAAGCTACGGACCAAAATAAAAATGTCTGAACTCAGTAATAAGTTCAGACATGACATTTTTATTTACTATTATTCAAACTAACTCTTATTCAAAGTACTCTTTGATACGTTCGAAGAATGATTTTTCACTTTTACCCGGTTGAGGTTTGAAATTAGCGGAGCCTTTGAGTGCTTCTAAAATCTCTCTTTCCTCGGCAGATACAGCTTTCGGCGTCCAAACATTGACGTACACCAATTGATCACCTTTATGGTATGAATTTACTTCAGGAATACCTTTGCCTTTTAAACGTAAGATTTTACCACCTTGCGTTCCGGGATCAATCTTTATCTTGGCCTTTCCATCTATGGTCGGAATTTCTACACTTGTTCCTAAGGCCGCATCGGCAAAGTTGATATATAGATCATATATAATATTTATACCGTCTCTTTTGAGTGTCTCATGCGGAACTTCCTCTACTAAAATAATCAAATCTCCGGGAATACCTCCACGTGGTGCCGCGTTACCTTTGCCACTCATAGACAGTTGCATGCCTTCGCTTACACCAGCAGGAATGTTGATGGCTAAAGTTTCTTCTCCACGAACCAATCCTTCTCCTTTACAGGACGTACACTTTGCGGTGACTTCGACTCCTTCACCATTACAAGAAGGGCAGGTGCTGGTCGTCTGCATCTGGCCCAAGATTGTATTCGTGACACGTCTTACCGAGCCGCTTCCTCCACAAGTGGAACAGGTATGATAGGATGATTTATCTTTAGCACCAGTGCCATCACAAGTAACACAGTGAATTAATTTACTGACTTTAACTTTCTTTTCGATTCCTTTGGCAATTTCTTCTAGTGTCAATTTCACTTTGATACGAAGATTAGAGCCTTTTTGTACGCGACGTCCTCCTCTTGACCGAGCACCTCCTCCAAAGAAACTTTCAAAAGGACTTCCTCCTCCAAAGATATCGCCAAACTGACTGAAGATATCTTCCATATTCATGCCGCCGCCGCCAAATCCCGAAGCAGAAGCGCCTGCATGGCCGAACTGATCATATCGGGCTTTTTTCTCTGGATTGCTTAAGATTTCATAGGCCTCAGCAGCTTCTTTAAAATTTTCTTCCGCATCTTTATCGCCCGGGTTTTTATCCGGATGGTATTTGATCGCCAATTTGCGATAAGCTGATTTTATTTCGGCGGCTTCAGCTTGGCGTGAAACGCCTAAAACGTCGTAATAATCTCTTTTTGACATGTCTCTACAACTTATTTTCCAATCACTACCTTAGCAAAACGGATTACTTTGTCATGCAGTAGGTATCCCTTTTCTACTACATCAATTACCGTGTTTTTTTGATCTTCAGACGGAACAGGTACAGTGGTTATTGCTTCTTGGAAATCGGCATCAAACGGTTGTCCGATGACGTCCATCTCTTTCAAACCCTCTTGTTCCAAAAGCTTTCTGAACTTAGTGTTGACCAGTTCTATACCTGTTTTTACACTCTCGATATCCTGTACAGTGACCATGGCGGCCAATGCTCTGTCAAAATCATCTAAAACAGGGAGCAGTTTTGAAATAACCCCTTGGCTTGCGGTTTGAATAAGCTCCAGACGTTCCTTGGATGTTCTTTTCTTATAGTTGTCAAATTCAGCAAATAATCTGGTGTATTTGTCATTTGCTTCTGCTAACTGCTGATTAAGAGTCTCTTCTGCAGAAGGATCTGTTTCAGGCGTGTTATTGGATTCCAAATTCTCTTCTTGAATGTTTTCTTGTTCGTTCATCTTAAACTTATATGGTAATGTTTATTCCTTGCTCACTTAATCTTCACTCTTCTCAACAATATTGCCATTGTAAAAAATCCGACACCTTGTCAGTGTTTTTGAAATAAACACCTGCAAAATGTCGGATTTGGATATTTATGTCAGTTTTTTAGAGATCCACATTGTCATGTAGTGCACCATCAGCAGTTCTGATGATGCGGGCTGGCATGTTGCGGATGATTTGATAGTCATGAGTGGCCATGAGTATGGCTGTGCCTGATGCAGCAATATCGCGAAGTAACAATACAATTTCTTCCGAGGTTGCCGGATCCAAATTTCCAGTAGGTTCGTCCGCCAGTATAATCTCGGGATCATTTAACAGTGCTCTGGCAATCACTATGCGTTGTTGCTCGCCTCCAGATAGTTCGTGCGGCATCTTGGTCAATTTAGAACGAAGTCCTACTTTTTCCAAAACATCCAGAATGCGACTTTCGATCAGCCCTTTGTCTGTCCAGCCTGTTGCTTTCAACGCAAATTCTAGATTTTTTTGTATACTACGATCATTTAACAAGTGAAAATCTTGGAATACAATACCAAGTTTCCTCCTTAGGAAAGGTACTTCGTTCTCCCGTAATTTCCTAAGGTCAAAACCAGCCACAAGGCCTTCGCCGTTAGCGATGTATAGATCTCCGTAGATAATCTTGAGTAGGCTGCTTTTTCCACTTCCAGATTGACCAACCAAGTATAAAAAATCTCCTTTCGCAATTTCTAGGTTGACATGGGATAAAACCAAATGTTTTTGTTGGTAAATGTCTACGTTTTTAAGTCGTATTACAATGTTTTCTGCCATTTTAAATGTCTATTTTCTTGATTTGACCAAAAGGGAGCTCTTTGACAATTTTCATGATGTATTCGATCTTGTCTGCCAATCCAATTTTGTCAAGGGATTTGTCGGGTCGATCTACCCTAAAATATGCCAATAAGGTGAAGGTGTCGTCACGCAATTGTACGTAGTCAGGGATTTTGGCAACGCCTTTTACTTTGATGACATACATGATAGCAAAGTTAGAATTTTTTATGGATTCACTATTGGTAATCTGATTATTTAACGATTCTTAAATAAAAACTCCAGTGTATTGATGCCGTCGGCATAGTCGTCCAACGCAGGAGACTGACTTTTGCCGAGTGCTAAGCAAGGCACTTCAAGGGCTAACTTATCTGTACAGACCACACACTGTATCAACTCCTTCTCTTTGTTAATTTCGATTATCACATTTTTCAAATCATCGTACTCTTCATAATGCAACACGGCCAAGGGAGATGCTAAGGACGGATCTTCCTTCAAGAGAAGAAATCCATTGTCGTAATGTTTGTTTTTGTTAATGAGGTATATCGACTTGTTGTAATCGTAGTTGTTGCGGTATTTAAAATGATCTCCTAAGCTATTTTTATCTTCTATCGCCTCAAAGAATAAACTTATATTATACCCCTTAGGTAGATATATCTTGGAAATCGACCTGCATCCTAATCCGAAATAATCGAAGATATCCTCACCGAGACGAGTTAGTTCTTCTTTGGATTCGTTTCCCGTCAATACGGCTAGTGAATTTCTGTTTTTACGAATGATATGTGGTTTTTTGCCAAAATAATATTCGAAATAACGCGCAGAGTTATTGGAGCCTGTAGCAATGCTCATATCGTAGTCGGCTAACCTCTCCACACATTGGATGTAGTTTTGAAAAGCTGGTTCAATTTGAATAAGCTTATGAAGTACATCCATGGTCAGACCAGCATCATCCGATGAAGGTTTGATTTTAGCCTTAAACCCTAAGATTAATGTGCAAAGAATATCATGGAACCCTACCAAAGGAAGGTTGCCCGCCAAAACCAAACCTACAGATTTGTGTGTTGTGAAATCTGGATAGGGTTCTAACCAGTGGGTTAGTTTTGTTGCATTTAAGTTTTGGGCTAGGGCATCAAACTGTTTTTTAAGATTGTCCGTTGTGTACCAAGGGTTTCGAGTATGCATATTAGAAAGAAACATTTCCGTTGTGGGATCCGTTTCTTTGAACCATTGACCGAGTTCTGTAAATGCTTTTATGCGCTGTTTTTTTGTCAAAATATACAATTTAGAATCGTTCTGATAATTATTTGCTTTATCTTTGCAGTGTCAAATAAGGAGAAATTCTACTAGATTTGTATACTTTTTTTATGAAAGTAAAAAATCAATATCTACCTTTGGAGTACAAAAATAGTTTATTTATTATATTATTATAATTGCGAGGTTATAAATGGCAATAAAAATTACAGACGAATGCATTAATTGTGGAGCTTGCGAACCGGAATGCCCAAATAATGCAATATATGATGCGGGTGTGCCATGGAGGTTTTCTGATGGAACAGCTTTAGATGGCGTGATAGATTTTGGTGATGGCGTGGCTATAGATGCTTCGGCTCCCCAAGAAGCCGTTTCGAATGAGGTATATTATATTGTATCGGATAAATGTACGGAGTGTGTAGGCTTTCATGATGAGCCCCAATGTGCTGCAGTATGTCCGGTAGATTGTTGTATAGAAGACGAGGATGTTGTGGAGTCGGAAGAAGAGTTGTTGGCTAAAAAGGCTTGGTTACATGCTGAATAGGTGATGTAATTATTTTGTTATATAAAAAAGCCCGGTTTTTCCGGGCTTTTTTGTTGCTTTATAAGCCGATTTTTCTATTTTTGCGTCACATATAAATGTAAACCGAAAAAGAAGTCTAAATGTCTAAAAAAAATATTAGTCTGGTCACACTCGCTACCATTACATTTGCTGCGATAATTACGTTGTTTTATGAATTTGATATTCTCGGCGTTTCTCCTACGGTCATGATGGGAGTTCGGTGGATTACCGCAGCAGTATTGGTAATTAACGCAATTGCAAGAAAGAATTTGACGACTTGGATATTAACCTGTTTGGTACTTGGGGTTTTTGTGGGTTTGGATTTTCCTGATTTGGCAATTGCTATGCACCCTCTTAGTCAAGGATTCATCAAATTGGTGAAGACAATTGTTGGTCCAATTTTGTTTGCCACATTAGTTTTTGGAATCGCCGGACATTCAGATCTCAAGTCTGTAGGTCGTATGGCCTGGAAGTCGATGCTGTATTTCTTTAGCGCGACGACATGTGCTATTTTTATAGGTTTGGTGGTGATAAATTTGACGAAAGCCGGTATAGGCGTGGACATTGATCATATGCCGCATGAAGAACTGCCTCAAACTTCGATTATGACATCTTCAGATGAAAAGGCATTGGCACATATGTCGGAGAATGTACATTGGGTATATAAGTTCAACGTATTTATCCGGGATACCTTCCCCGAAAATTTCGTGAAATCTGTACATGAAAATAAGGTTCTGCAAATCGTCATCTTTGGCGTGCTCTTCGGTATAGGGTTGGCCATGGTTGATGAAAAGAAAAGAAAGCCATTGATTGATTTTACTGAAAGTCTGTCCGAGGCGATGTTCAAATTTACCCACTTGGTGATGCTGTTTGCCCCTATAGGTGTAGGAGCCGCAATGGCTTATACCGTTGGACATCTGGGGGTTGATATTCTCAAAAATCTTTTTATGCTCTTGATGAGCTTATATATTGCGTTGCTCGCTTTTTTACTCTTGGTATTGTTACCTGTTGCATTGTACCTGAAAATACCTATTCGGAAGTTTATTGCAGCAGTCAAAGAACCAGTTTCCATTGCCTTTGCTACAACGAGCTCGGATGCAGCATTACCCAAGGCTATGGAAAATATGGAGAAATTCGGTGTTCCTAGAAAAATTGTTTCTTTTGTTATCCCTACAGGATACAGCTTTAATTTGGACGGCACTTCTTTATATCTCTCATTGGCCTCCATTTTCGTGGCGCAAGCTGCTGGTATGCACCTGAGTATAGGTCAACAATTGTTGATTGCATTTACGTTAATGATAACCTCCAAAGGGGTTGCTGCTGTTCCGCGTGCTTCCTTGATTGTCTTGATTGCCACAGCAGATCAGTTTGGTCTTCCTACATTTGTGATAGCTGCAATATTGGGTATCGACGAATTGATGGACATGGCCCGTACATCGGTGAATGTAATTGGTAACTGTTTAGCAACAGTTGTTGTCGCAAAATGGGAAGGTGAATTTGATGAAGAAGCATCATCTAGTCAATCTTTTCTAGAGGATGTGAGCAACTAGAATCGGGTATTAATACTCTAAAAGCTATGTGGGTGCCTCCTATAGTTGTCTTCGACAAATATAGGAGGCATTTTTTGTAACAGAAGCTATACTCAATCGTTTTCGGTGTTTGTGCAACCGATTGATTTATTTGATGCCATGTATATACTACTATTTTAGGTTAGCTTTAGGACAGCAAAGTTATTTGTAAATAAGTTTATAACTTTATGTAAAAGCTATACGAACATGGTAAACCTAAGTTTTTTCACTATAATTTTCATTGTTGTATGAGACTGTATAAATATCTGTTTTTTATAGCCGTTATTCTATTGGGCTGTATGAGGTCGCTAAAGGCTCAATATGTTGGTATAATCCCGCAACCTCAATCCGTTCGGTTGGGAAAAGATTCCTTAGAGATTAAAGGGTCTGTGAATATGGTAGATACAGAAAAAGTATCGGTCTCCACCTTGCAATACTTGAAGATTAATTTAATGGATCGTTTTCAGATTTATTCGCGTCACGATGTTACTGAGCCTTCTGCTATCGTTTTTCAACATGTTGAACAATCCAAAGGTTTTGTGAATGACGAAAGCTATGAACTGATTATTGATGATAACGGTGTAACACTAAAAGCAAAAAGTGACAAAGGTTATTTTAATGCTGCTAACAGCCTTTTGCAATTGCTCTACTTTTACGATACGAAGTCAGGAATTAAATTGCCATATTTAACAATTAAAGATGGTCCGGAATATGGGTGGCGCGGTTTTATGTTGGACGAATCGCGTCATTTCTTTGGAAAGGATAAAGTCAAGCAGTTGTTGGACTGGATGGCTTATTATAAGCTAAATAAGTTTCATTGGCACTTAACCGATGAACCGGCTTGGCGCATTGAAGTCAAACAATATCCATTTTTGACATTGGTAGGAGGTGTAGGTAACTATTTGAATCCATTGGCACCCGCACAGTATTATAGTCAAGCAGATATCACAGAGATCGTAGCCTATGCTACAGCAAGGCAGATCGAAGTCATTCCAGAAATTGACATGCCGGGGCATGCTACTGCAGCAAATCGGGCGTATCCGCAATTTAGTGGTGGGGGAACTAAAGAACACCCAGATTTTACTTTTCACCCAGCGAAAGAGAGCACATACACGTATTTATCCAATATTCTAAAAGAAGTTCATGTACTATTTCCAAGTAATATGATACATTTAGGAGGAGATGAAGTGGCTTTTGGTAGTAAGGCATGGGACGATGACAAAGCTGTTCAAGACCTGAAACAGAAATTCGGATATCATACAAACAAAGAGGTTGAGACTTATTTCATGAGACGAATGGCCGATACGCTGGCTAACTTAGGTGCGAAGTTATTGGTATGGGATGAAATGGCAGATGCCGGTCTTCCAAAGGATAAAACAATTCAATATTGGTGGCGACACGATAAGGTCTCTCAATTGGAATTAGCTTTAAAAAAAGGGTATGCTACAGTACTTTGCCCACGCCTTCCGTTGTATTTTGACTTCGTGCAAGCCGAGGATCATCGTTTTGGCAGAAAATGGAACAAAGATTTCAATGCATTGGAACGGGTATATCATTATGATCCAACTATCTATACGAACAAGGAGTTTTATAAAGGACAGATTTTGGGAGTCCAAGCTAATTTGTGGACGGAACGTATACACAATGAACAACGTTTAGATTTTATGGTTTTTCCACGAATTGCCACTTTGGCAGAGCTAGCATGGACCCGAAAGGATAGAAAGGATTACGAAAACTTTAAATCGATACTGAAGAAGCATGTCGTACTTTATCAATCGGATGGTATATATTTCTATGATCCTTTTAAGAATTCAAATGCAGAACCAAAAGTTTCAGGTATCAAAACAGAAATATATCGATAACCCTGAATAATAAAAAGCTTCGTCACCTTATAAAAAAGCGAGTGTAATAAACTCATCTATATTATCGAAAACTTATATGCATAAATAATTTGTCGCAATGAAAAATTTACTAAAATATACATTATTAGCAACTATTGTAGCCATAGGAACTCAAGGTGTTCAGGCGCAATGGACGGGGCCAAAAAAGAAAGTAACCGAACAGAAAGAAGTGAAATATGGGCCTATTACGCCAGTTCACCGTACGGACGCCAATATGGAAGCTTTCCGTGATTATGGCTTAGGTCAGTTCATTCATTGGGGTGTATATGCTATTCCCGGCAATGAATGGGAGGGGGTAAGTGCGCGAGGCGGAGCTGCTGCTTCGGAGTGGATTCGTTCGTGGGGAGGACCCAATCGTCCCAAGGACTGGGCAAATATATATGACAATCTATATAAGCAATTCAATCCGAATGACTTTAATGCTCAACGATGGGCAAAGCAGGCCAAGGATATGGGAGCGAAGTATATGATTTTTACGACTAAGCATCACGACGGTTTTGCTTTGTGGCCAACGAAATATTCGGATTATGACATTACAAAGTCTCCTTATAAAAAAGATATTGTAAAAGAGGTTGTCGATGCCTATACTGCAGAAGGAATTGATGTGTATTTATATTTTTCTATTTTGGAGTGGAATAATCCCAATTATATGGGGAAGGAGCCTAAAACGCCTGAAGAGAAGGAAAAGTTTGATAAATTCTTACAATATACGCGGAACCAGTTATTGGAGCTGCTCGACAATTATCCTGCTATAAAAGGCTTTTGGTTTGACGGGACGTGGGATGCTTCTTGGAAAAGTGCCTATGACTTTACTTATAAGCTTGAAAAAGAACTTCGTGAAAAGCATCCAGGATTGGTCATCGGCTCGCGTTTTAGAAACGATGAACATGGAGCACGCCATTTTGATTCGAATGGGCAGCTGCTGGGGGATTACGAACAGGGATGGGAAAGAAAACTACCTCAACAGTTCGAATGGTTGGATGGAAATGATTGGGATGCTGTCATGACTATACCTCCCAATGGATGGGGGTATATGAAAGATTGGTCGGGTCTTTATACCAAAACAACCGATGATATCTTGGATATGTTGATGCATTCGGTATCCATGAATGGTAATTTTGTTTTGAATTTTGGTCCCGATGGAGATGGTAATATGCACCCCGGGGAAGATAAGTTGGCCAAGGAAATCGGGGAGTGGATGAACGTAAACAGTGAAGCGGTATATAGTGTTAGACATGCAGATATCCCAGTCTCAAAATTTGGCTACTATACGCAAAAGGCCGGTTATTTGTACTTGACGGTATTTAACAGACCTGTGAATAATGTTGTTCGTATTGCTGTTCCCAAGAAAGCGACTGAAGTGCCGATATCGGCAATAATATTGGGCACGATGGATGTTTTAGAAGTAAGACATTCGGATGTTGGTTTGGATTTGGATAAGAACACTTATTATGATGTCGTCCTACCGGCAAACTTTAGCCGCTCGCGCGCTTTTGTCATCAAGATGCAATTGGGAGCGCCGAAGTCGAAATCCGAGAAACTAATGGACGCTAAAATGTAGGAGGTTGTCAACCTATGAAAAAATCTATTCTTATTTTATTTCTTTATTTTTTTGGATTTAGTCTTTTTGCACAGGATAAACCCAATTTTATTATTGTCTATGCGGATGACATGGGCTATGGAGATTTAGGTGTTTATGGGCATCCCAACATTCGGACCCCTTATTTGGATCGGATGGCGCGTGAAGGGGTACGGTTCACCAACTACTACTCGGCTTCTCCAGCTTGTACAGCAAGTCGGTACGCACTCTTGACGGGCAAATATCCGCCTCGTGCTGGATTTAGATGGGTATTAAGTCCTAAAGATCCTCGCGGAATACATGCCCGAGAACACCTGTTGCCGGAATACCTAAAAGAAGTGGGGTATAAAACAGCGATGTTTGGAAAATGGCATCTGGGGTCAACAAAAACATCTTACTTGCCAACGGCAAATGGATTTGATGAATATATCGGCCTACCTTATAGCAACGATATGATCCCTCCGAAGTATCCAGATATAGCCTTATTGGATGGAACGGATACCTTGGAGATGAACCCCGATCAGTCAAAACTTACGAAATTTTACACAGATAAAGCGATAACCTATATTCAGAAAAATAAAAAGGATCCATTTTTTGTCTATATACCCTATGCCATGCCGCACACACCACTGTTTCCAGGTGCAGCATTTGAAGGAAAGTCCAAAAGAGGGGCATATGGTGATGTGGTTGAAGAATTGGATCACTACATGGGGAAGTTAATGTCCTTTTTAAAAAAAGAGAAATTGGATAAAAATACGTATGTTATTTTCACGTCGGATAATGGACCATGGCTTACTCAAAAAGATAAGGGTGGTTCAGCAGGGCTATTTAGGGATGGCAAAGGAAGTACTTGGGAAGGTGGGATGCGGGAGCCGTTTATTGTGTGGGGGCATCGTTCTCTACCTCAAGGATCAGTGGTCGATGAGGTGTTTACAGCATTAGATATCTTGCCCTCGTTTGTCAGGAAAGCTGGCGTGAATACCTTGGTGAATCCGATAGACGGTCAGGATTTAGGTTATCTGTTTACGCAGAAAGGTATGGGCAGGGACGTGTTCTTTTATTTCGGCTTAAACCACGAATTGTTTGCGGTCAGAAAGGGGCATTGGAAGCTGCATGTCAAAACCTATAGCCAACTACAAATAGATTATTTTAAGGGTACATTGCCGCTTTTGTTTAATTTGAACGAAGATCCTTCCGAAAAATATAATGTAGCTTCTGGTCATGCAGATGTCATCGAGGAATTGGCTCAACTTATCCATCAGAAGGAGGAAGAAATAAAAGCTACCGGTACTTTTTGGGATCAATAGAAATTATATCAGCCTTCCTTAATTGTCATGAAACATAGATTAAGGGAGCAATTGTATAAAGAAGAATATATACTTTTTATCCTTTGCGTTTTTACTTTTATCTTAACATTAGTATATTCGTCGGATAAGAACAGCTATGCAAGAAATACGAAAGAATGATAAAAAGCTGATTCGTTCCTGGGCGATGTTTGATTGGGCGAATTCGGTGTATAATCTTGTAATTACCTCTACCATCTTTCCAGCCTATTATCTTATCATCACTTTTACAGAGGAGAAGGGTGATGTTGTCAGTTTTTTTGGTTTAGACGTCATCAACACGGTTTTATCCAATTATGCTTTAGCATCTGCTTATTTTATCATGGCAGTGTGCCTTCCTTTCCTTTCAGCCTATGCAGATGCGAATGGCAAAAAGCTATTCCTGATGAAATTGTTCACCTATGTTGGAGCAATTTCTTGTATGGGCTTGTTTTTCTTTAAGCTCGAGACTTTGGAGATAAGCATATTGTTTTTTGCATTGGCGGCTATGGGGTATATTGGAGGTGTTGCGATGAACAATTCTTATCTTCCCAGTATAGCCACTCCAGACCAGCAAGATGAAGTCAGTGCCAAGGGTTTTGCGTACGGTTATGTAGGATGCGTCCTATTGCAGCTGATTTGTTTTGTCCTTATTTTCAAAAAAGATTGGTTCGGTATTGAGGATTCGTCGCTTCCCGCTCGTATTTCTTTCTTTCTGGTGGGATTATGGTGGTTAGGGTTTTCACAAATACCTTTCCGAGCATTACCTGCCAACCAACCTTCTGTTGGACTTGGTTTAAGCTTGACCCAACGTGTGCAAAAGGAGTTCAACCATGTTAGAAATAGGATAAAAGAGATTGAAAGTATCCAAAAATTTCTGCCGGCATTTTTCTTCAGTGCTGTTGGAGTCCAGACAATCATGATTGTAGCATCAGCTTTCGGAGAGAAAATCCTTCATCTGGGGACAACTAAATTGATTGCTACGATCATCTGTATTCAGCTGGTGGCCATAGGGGGAGCTTACTTGATGTCTATCTTAACCCGTAAACTAGGGAATATTGTGGTTTTGATAGGTGTTATTTTTCTATGGGTCGGCATTTGCGTTTCAGCCTACTTTTTAAGCACCGAGATACAATTTTATATTTTGGCCTTCATGGTGGGTTTATTAATGGGCGGAATACAATCCTTGTCTCGGTCTACCTATTCTAAGCTGTTGCCCCAAGATTTAGAAGACACGACTTCTTTTTTTAGTTTTTATGATGTTACGGAAAAGTTAGCTATTGTCGTCGGGTTATTTAGTTTTGGATTTATAGAACAGATTACACATAATATTCGATTTTCAGCCTTATCCTTATCTATTTTTTTTATATTGAGCCTGGTTTTGATGCTGCGCATGTTGAAGTTCAATAGCCATCTAAAATCATGATTTTGGAAATGCGTAAAGAAGTAGAGCTATTTATTCCATGCTTGATGGATCAGCTTTGTCCGGAGACTGCTTTTAATACAGTGAAATTACTGGAAAAAGCAGGTTGCAAAGTGATCTACAATCCGCAACAAACCTGCTGTGGCTTACCGGCGTATCATGCAGGTTTTTGGGATGAGGCAAAAAAAGTCGGTCTTCACTTTCTTAAGAATTTTGGAGCAGAGAAATATATCGTTTCGCCATCCGCGTCCTGTACAGGGATGGTACGGAAAGGGTACAATGATTTGTTTACCAATTCTACGGAACACAACAAGTGTCGGAGTATTCAACGACATATATTCGAAATATCAGATTTTTTAGTCAACGTTTTGAAGCAAGAATATTTTGGTGCAGAGTTGGTGGGAACTGCCGTATACCATGATTCCTGTTCAGCACTGCGTGCATGCTATATTAAAGAGGAGCCGCGCAAGCTATTGTCTCATGTAGGGGGGCTTGAAATCAGGGAAATACGGGATCAGGAAACTTGTTGTGGACTCGGTGACACGTTTTCCATTAAATTTGAAGGCATTTCCGCAGCTATGGCCGCTCAAAAAGTTAAAAATGCACAAGCCGTACAGGCGGATTATATCATATCTACGGATGTCTCATGCTTGCTTCAGTTACAAGCATATATCAACAAATATCATATTCCCATTAAGACCATACATCTTGTTGATGTGTTGACAAGTGGGTGGGCTAATATTTAAACTAAACAAAAAAGAAAATGAACACAAGAAGAGATTTTATTAGAACTTTAGGTCTAGTCACCGGTGGCGTTGTTTTGGCACCAAGCTTAGAAGCTTTTACTGCTAAGAAATCGTGGTTTGATATCTCCTTGGCTGAATGGTCATTACACAGGACATTACGCAAAGGAGAGTTGGACAATCTAGATTTTCCGGCTTTTGCGAAGAAGCAGTTTGATATTCATGCCGTAGAATATGTCAATCAGTTCTTTAAAGATAAGGCGCAAGATGTTACTTATTTGAAAGAACTGAAAAAGAGAGCAAAGGATAATGGTGTGAAAAATGTGTTGATTATGGTTGATGGAGAGGGTCAACTCGGCGATGAGAATGAAGCGAATAGAACAAAAGCCGTGGAAAATCACTACAAGTGGGTAGACGCTGCAAAGTATCTGGGTTGTCATGCCATTCGCGTTAATGCAGCGGGAAAGGGCGAGGCTGAAGAAGTGAAAAAACGTGTCATCGATAGTATGGTTACCTTAGCAGATTATGCCAAGAAAGCGAAGATTAATGTCATCATAGAAAATCATGGCGGCATGTCTTCTCATGGAGATTGGCTGTCGGATATATTGAGACAGGTCGGTCGTAAGAATGCGGGAAGTTTACCTGATTTTGGTAATTTCTATGAATATGACAGGTACCAAGGTGTGACTGACTTGATGCCCTTTGCAAAAGGTGTAAGTGCAAAGTCACATGATTTTGAGGCGAATGGCCTAGAGAAAAATATCGATTATAAAAAAATGCTCGACATCGTCAAAGCTGCCGGATATAGAGGGTATGTCGGTATCGAGTATGAAGGAACGAATTTAAGTGAAGTGGAAGGGATAAAAGCCACTAAAGCGCTGTTGGAAAAATATAGGTAGTAAACTATGAATCGTTGCTTTCTATCGTTTATGCTATTTGTTGTCGGGATTAATGTGGTGAAAGCCCAAAATATTCAGAAAATGAATATATGGCAAGATAGCCTCCTGCATGTTGGACAGCAAATGTTTCAAAGTAGGGCTGAAGCCGAACGATTAGAACGCAATTTTGTCTTTATTAAAACATTAGTGTCGGCATTGAAAGAACCGAATTCCTATTTTTTCAACTTTACTAAGTTGGAGATGATTTCGGTACTTTCATCGCCGGATAATGATTTTCGTATATTCTCCTGGAATATACCACTACAAGATGGGTCATACTTGTATTATGGTACTATTCAGCATAAGGTGACCGGAGGACAACTGAAACTTACTCCTCTTTTGGATAAAACCTTTGCATTCAAAAAGCCCGACGAAGAGATTACTTCGGCTGATCAATGGTATGGTGCACAGTATTATGAAATTATATCGCTTTCGAACCGTCGATATGCATTACTTGGATGGAAAGGGCATCATGCTGAATATTCAAAAAAAGTTATTGAAATTGTGCATATTCCAACTTCGGGTGAGGTAACTTTGGGAGCTGCTGTTTTCAGCGACAGCCCGCACATAGCAAGAAAGATCTTTTCCTATGCCAAAACAGCGACGATGTACCTGCACTTTAGTGAACAGTCAAATCGGATAGAATTTGATCATATTGTTGCTATTTCGCCCGGGGAAGTTGGAAATTTCAAGTACTATGGCCCTGATCTCACACACGATGGGTATGAGATTAAGGGAGGTAGGCTAATTTTTAAGGAGAATATTGAACTACGTAGTCCTGAAAAAGAGGACGACAGCCGGTATATAGATCCGCTAAAGCCTGGCAAGCGTAGGAGTGGTCTTCAGTAATGTAACGATTTCATCGAGAAGAGAATAATTGGCAAAATATATTTTCTTTGGTCGATGAATAACTCGAACTTTAAACATTAAACTCAAATTATGATAGAAGAAAAGGATGATGTATTAGTCCAGCATTTAGCAAAACAAGGTATAGATGATAAGATGGTAATGGGCCATCCTGCCAGCCTTTTTGTTCTGTTCTTTACAGAAATGTGGGAACGGTTCAGTTATTACGGTATGCGCGCACTTTTAACCGTATTTTTGATATCCGAAATTGCCAAAGACGGATGGGGATGGTCTAACGGGGAGGCGATGCAATTGTATGCCTGGTATACTGGGTTAGTCTACTTGACACCGCTCTTAGGGGGCATCATTGCCGACAAGCTTACCGGATATCGGCAGGCGATTACCATTGGTGCGTTAATCATGACCTTGGGACACTTGTCGATGGCATTTGAGACCTTCAATAGCAGCTTTTTCTATGTAGGATTGGTCTTAATGATTATGGGTAACGGTTTGTTTAAGCCGAACATTTCCTCCATGGTCGGCCAGTTATATCCAGATAGTAGCTCAAAAAAAGACGCTGGTTATACCATTTTCTATATGGGTATCAATGCAGGCGCTTTCTTGGGTATGTTGCTATGCGGGTATATTGGCGAGAAAATCGGATGGCATTATGGTTTCGGTTTAGCCGGTGTCTTTATGTTTTTTGGTATGATGCAATTTTACTTTGGTCAGCGGATCTTTGGCGTAATTGGCGAAAAGCCGGGTATTAAACATTCCGCGGATGAACATATTGAAAAAGTGAGCGATGAGGAAACTCCTGCCCATATTGTTAGAGATCGCTTGATTGTAGTTGCAGTGCTCATGGTGGCTAGTTTATTTTTCTTCTTTGCTTTTGAACAGGCTGGCGGGTCGATGACAATCTTTGCCAAGAACTATACACAACGTATGCTAGATGGCGATACTGCAAGTATTTTCAAATGGGTAGATGCCGCTTTGACCATGTTTCCCATCGCAATTGTGACCTGGGTATTATATAGTCTGTCCAAAAAGATTGTCGCTAAATACCCACTAACGATCTTATTCACGGCAATTTCCTTTGCCATTATTTGGGCATTAGGAATTTGGAAAGTATACCGAGAGTTTAGTCTGGAACAAACTGAAGTCACTGTCTCCTGGTTTCAGATATTAAATTCTTTCTTTATCATTACGTTAGCATCTTCGTTCTCCAAAATATGGGAGAAGGTTTGGAATCCCTCTGGACCAGTAAAGTTTGCGATGGGGCTGCTCTTGGTAGGGATTGGTTTTGTCGCCTTGGCGTATGGTGCCAATGAGATTCCACAGGGTGCCGCTACCGCTTCTGTTAGTATGATTTGGCTAATTTTGGCTTATTTCTTTCATACTACTGGAGAATTATGTCTATCGCCTGTAGGGTTGTCGTATGTCAGCAAACTATCTCCAAAGAAATTAGCTGGACTGTTGTTTGGGCTTTGGTTTACCGCATCAGCCATAGCCAACTTCATTGCGGGGATAACAGGATCTTATATTGATAAAATATCGGAAACATATTCCCTGTCTATTTTTTTCTATATTATTGCTTCTATTCCTATCGCTGCAGCAGTATTATTGATTTGCTTTAATCCAATACTGAAGAAAATGATGCACGGTATAAACTGATTTTCATAGAAAAAAGTCACGTTATTAAATTGATGCATCAACATACGAGAGATTCATTTAACGTGTTTCTATGCGTTTGCCCTAATAAAATGTTAATTTTGGAATTTAAACAAATAGCAGGTGTCAGATAGTATCGTAATCATTCCAACCTATAATGAGATAGAAAATATTGAACATATTTTACATAAGGTATTTTCGTTACCCGTTGATTTTCATGTTCTTGTTGTGGATGACGGTTCTCCGGATGGCACTGCTGTACTGGTTAAGCAGCTTATGGCGAACCAGTATACAGATAGATTATTTATTGAAGAACGAAAAGGAAAGTTGGGACTAGGGACTGCATATATACATGGTTTTAAGTGGGCATTGGAAAAGCATTACAGTTACATCTTCGAGATGGATGCCGATTTTAGCCACAATCCGAATGACTTGGTACGGCTTCGTGAAGCGGCTATAGATGGTGGCGATATGGTCATAGGATCGAGGTATATTAAGGGAGTAAATGTCGTCAATTGGCCGATGAGCAGAGTCTTGATGTCCTATTTTGCATCGATGTATGTACGTCTGATCACACGTATAAAGATACAGGATGCAACAGCCGGCTTTGTTTGTTTTCGTCGTCAGGTATTGGAGACCATTCAGTTAGACAAGGTGAAGTTTGTAGGATATGCTTTTCAAATTGAAATGAAATTTAAAGCTGTGCAATATGGCTTTCATGTTATCGAAATTCCTATTATATTTACGGACAGAACCTTGGGTGAATCTAA
>JBEBWF010000030.1:0-48803 GCA_040392285.1 Sphingobacterium sp.
GAGATAATCATTGGTTAAGAAGAAAAGACCACTCTTATGTGTCTAATTGTTCATTTTAAATATCTGTATGTTTAAATAGATTGAGGGTTTTATTTATCTATTCGATAATTACAGAAAGGTATTTTATGACATGAATATATCATTACTTTTACATTGATTTGATTTTTAGCTAACCATTTTTTAACACAAAACGCATGAAAATATTAAAGAGTGTATACTTGCGCGTAAGTTTCGTTTTTTTATTCAACATCGTTCTTCTTACCGATCAGCATGCTCAAATCTCCTCGAATAGTTTACTTGAAATAAAAGGCCAAGTGACCAACCAGCATGGTGCAGGCATTACAGGGGCTGCTATTAAGGTAGAAGGCAAAACGATAAGTACCGCGACGGATGCAAGCGGAAAGTTTACCATCCGTGTAGCAAAAAACGATGTCTTGGAGGTGTCTTTTATTGGCTTCAAAACCGAAACAATAGTGATCGTTGAAGCAAAGAATGATTTAAGAATAACACTCGTGGAGAGTGAGATAGATCTCGGCGAGGTTGTCGTAGTGGGCTACGGGTCTACTAATCAAAAAAAGATTACCGGAGCAATATCGAGTGTTTCTACAAGTGATTTCAAAAATCGCCCGATCACCGATGTTTCCATGGCACTGCAAGGAAAAGTAACCGGTGTACAGGTTACTCAAAATTCAGGACAGCCGGGAGCCGATGCGGGTACTGTGCTCATCCGTGGCATTGGAACCTTGAACGATGCTTCTCCTTTGGTGATAATAGATGGTTTCGAGTCTTCATTTGATAAAGTAGATCCAAAAGATATCGAGTCAATTTCAGTGCTAAAAGATGCTGCCTCGGCTTCTATCTACGGAAATAAAGCTGCAAATGGCGTTATTCTGATTACGACGAAAAAGGGGAAAAGTGGCAATTTGCCGATAGAGTATAATGCGTATGTGACCAATCAAAGGGTGACCCGCTACCCATCTTTGCTGGGATCGGTAGATTTCTTAGAACTGTACAACGAAGCTCGTTTAAATTCCGGTCAACAACCGGCTTATTCGGAGACCTATATCGACAACTTCAGGAGAGGAGATAATCCAGCCCTATACCCCAACCGTGATTGGTCGGATTTTTATTTTAAAAATGCGCTTCACCACAATCATTACCTGAAAATGTCCGGGGGAAAAGAAGATTTGGCTTATACGTTATCTCTTGGTTACCTTGATCAACAAGGTATTTTGTCGGGAACAGATTACGCGAAATATACGTTTCGCTCCAATGTTAACAACTCTTTCTTTGAAGACAGACTGAAAATATCAGCTAATATTGCCGGTTATAAGGGGGACCAGGTCGATTTAGCGACCGGAACGGCATCTACCCTAGGGCGGATCGTGCAGATGCACCCTACGGTCAATGCCAAAATGGAAGGCTATGGATGGACAGCTTGGTTTTATGATGATGCCGTGAAGGAAGTCGGGGGAAAGCAGCGGAATCGAGCGGATAACTTTAACGGTAATATGAATATGCAGCTGCAAATAACCGATCGGCTTAAACTAGAGGGTGCTATTAATTATGATCGGACAAGGGCTGACGGTTTGGAATACGCCCCCAATGTGGTTTTGTATACGATAGAAACAGGATCTAACGGAGAACAAACGATTGGTGAAAACAGAACCAGAGAATCCAGAATTAGGGAAAGCTATAATAATTATGGCAACTTATCCACTTATGCGACTTTGCAGTATGTTTATAATACTGATAATGGTCACTATTTCAAAATATTGGGTGGCGGACAGCAAGCTCGGTGGGACAATAAATATACAGCTACCGAAAGAAGTCGCCTGACGACAAACTTGCCCACGCTTGAAGTTGGTGATCCGGCTACGCAGAAAAACTCAAGCTGGGAGTCTGAAATCCGCACACTTTCATTGTTTGGAAGATTTAACTATGACTATAAAGCGAAATATCTATTTGAAGCTAATCTGCGGCACGATGGGTCATCGCGTTTTGCTAAAGACAACAAATGGGGTACTTTTCCATCGTTTTCAGCCGGATGGAGGGTGTCGGAAGACTTTGCGCTCAAAGAGGACTACACCTGGCTAGATGAATTAAAGGTACGTGCGTCTTGGGGCAAGCTAGGGAATGAAAAAATATGGAGTTCGTATGCGGGCATTGATATTCTGTCCGTAGGTAGTTCAAACTATATATGGGATAATCAGAGTGTGACAGGGTCGAGTGTCTCTTATATCGCCAATAAAGATTTGACATGGGAGACGACCACACAAACTAACTTGGGTATTGATGTCACGGTTTTCAAAAATCTTGATTTTTCAGCGGATTTTTACATCAAGGAAACTGATGATATCCTGATGCAGCTGCCGGTCTCCAGTACTTTTGGATTTACGGAGGTACCTTGGGTCAATGCCGGCAGGATGAAAAACGTAGGGTTGGAGTTTTCGGCCTCTTATGCCAGACAGCTCGGTCAAAACTGGCAGATAAATGGAGGTGGCAACATATCGTTCAATCGCAATAAAATATTGGATCTCAAAGGTGCTAGCCCTATATTACAGGATTCGAGAGGTATTATATTGGAAGAAGGTTCTCCTATTAATAGCCTTTATGGATACGAAATAGAGGGAATTTACCAAAATGACGAAGAGATACATAATCATCTGAAGACTTTTGATAGATGGGGCAGTCCGATGAACTCTTATGCTGGATTAGTGGCGGCTCCAGGCGACATTCGTTTCAAAGACCAAAATGGCGATGGTATTATCGATTTAGATACCGACAGAACCAAATTGGGAAATCCCTCACCGGATTTTATTTTCGCGTTTTCGATGGGAGCGAAATATAAGGCCTTTGATTTTACGGCATTTTTTCAAGGGGTTGTAGGAGGTGAGGGCTGGAGTTCAGGTGAATTGGTTTCGCCTTTTTTCAATGGTTACAATACAGCGGGTTGGATGGTCGATAGATGGACACCCGAGAAGCCCAACAATACGTATCAACGGGTATACATTGATAGTCAGCGTTCGACGATAAAGTCTGCGTATTATGTTGAAGACCTGTCATACATGCGTTTGAAGAACATAGAATTAGGCTATACGCTTCCTAAATCTATACTGAGCAAAATAAAGCTACAGGGAGTTAGGGGGTATATCAGTGGCCAAAACCTGTTTACACTGACAAAATACAAAGGCTTTGATCCGGAGCGGGCAGGTGTTGATGCGACGAATATCTATTCATACCCCTTGGTTAGAACACTTACGGCAGGTATTAACATAACATTATAAATCATGAAAATACACATATACTTCTATAGCTTAATCGTACTCCTGACTTCGTGTAAAGGTTATTTGGATACAGTACCTACGGACAAAGCTTCTCCGGAGACATTTCTCGAAGATATCACGCAGGCAAGAAGTCTCTTGGCCGGGATTTACAATTGTCTGTATGATGATAGCCCAGTTTATATCTTTCCCTATACTTTAGAGAACATGACGGATAACTCTTTCAATCCCAATACATGGGAGTTTTCGACCGAATTTGGAAAGGGGACACAAACCGCTGCCAGCTGGCTGGCCGAATACAAGTGGACTAAGAACTGGTTGGGTATTTCGAGAGCGAATAGCCTGATCCGGGGATTAGAAAATGCACCCGCTCTCTCCGCAGAGGAGAAAAGTGCCATCGTCGCTGAAGCGAAATTCTTTCGGGCATTTTACTATTTTGATTTGCTGACCTTATACGGGCGGGTTCCGGTTTTGGATGAGCATTCGGCGTTGGAAAATCCCCCCCGCGACGATATAAATAAAGTGATCGCTTTTATGAAAGATGATATTGATCTAGCTATCACCTATTTACAAAATAGTATCGGTGGAGAATATGTCTCCAGGGGTGCTGCTTATATGTTGAAACTACGCCTTGCACAATATGAAAATGATCATGAAACTGTAATCGCGTGTGCGGAGGATATTAGGGATTTGGGTTTTGGTTTATATGGGGACTTCGAAAAGCTCTTTGTGGAGGAGGGGATAGATGATCCTGCGAATAAAGAGGTTATTTTCAAGATCAATTACGCTACAGATCTTCGATCGAGTTATATGACCATGCTATGGTATCATTGGAATTCTTTCCAGACAACCCTTGCGATGGTGGAAAGTTTCTTTACGGCAAACGGTTTACCGGTCAATGATCTGCAAGCAGATGGTGGAGGCTACATCGGCAAGGATCCAGCTTACAATCCAGATAGGCCGTTCGCTAATCGGGATCCTCGATTACACTTATCTGTTTTATATCCGGGATCGGAGTATCGTTTGGATGCTGAATCACGCTACCAAGAACATTGGGTACCAGCTAGTTGGAGCAATGTTTCTGGCTTCAGACCGAAAAAGGGAGCAAATAAAAAATTGCTGAATACACAAAATGATGGAACAGACAAGATACTGATGCGCTATGGAGAAGTCTTGTTGGCATGGGCAGAATCTGAAAATGAATTAAATGGTCCGGCGAATGCCTACCCACTGATTGATGAGCTGAGGGAGCGAGTGGATATGATCTCCTTATCCGCGTCGTTGCCTTTTCTTACCAAGTCTACGATGCGTGCCTTAATACGCAATGAGCGTAGGGTAGAGCTTTTTCACGAAGGACAGAGGTGGTTTGATATACGTCGCTGGGGAATAGCTGAAGAGGTGATGACGGATGCGGTAGGGCTTGATGTATCACTGCTTAAATGGTATTCCGATGGAAATGTGACCAGTGATTGGCAATACGTCCCTATAGTGATAGACCGACGTTCTTTCAATAAAAACAGGGATTATCTCTGGCCAATTCCCCAAAAAGAAATCAATGCAAATCCAGAAATGAAAAATGATCAAAACTATGGCTATTAATAGGAAAATAAAACAGTTATGTACTGTTGTGCTAGGGCTTGTCTTATTCAGTTCCTGTAAAGAAAGCGTAGACTATGTAAACCCGACATGGGCGCGGGCGGTACTTCCCGCCGATGGGGCAACGGTCAAAATTGATTTTTTTGAACCTGATGAAACACAGATATTCCGATGGGAAGCAAGATCGGATGCATCGTACAAGATTTATTTTGATATCGATATGCATTTTCAAAACCCTTATATCGTTGATATGGGAAATAAAGATTCCATCCGTATAAAAAATAGTGAACTTTTGGAAATTTTAAGGGAGGTATATCCCAGCTTTTCCAGTATAAAGCGATTTTTTTGGAAAGTGGAACAGAATACTGGAGGCGAAATCAAATCGACATGGAGGTATTTTAATGCCATTTTGTCCGTGGAGAGTTTTGTCGACTGCCGGGATGGAGAAAAATATGAAGCGCGTCAGTTTGTGCTTGAGGATGGGTCTTTGATGACGATCATGGCCGAAAACCTCCGAGCGAAGGCTTATACGGATGGATCGGCTTTACCTATTCCCTATATGGCGGCAATACATGCTGATCCGTCTTTCGTAGCGAAAGCTGGGGGATATTATACTTGGGTTACGGCTATTAATATGTCTTGGGATGAGGCTAAAGCAGCAACTCTGAATGATACACCTGTTCAGGGAGTTTGCCCCTGCGGATGGCATTTACCTTCGTACAAAGAAATAGATGCACTGCGCAATCATTTAGGTATATATACGGGGGCAAACTCGATAAAGGATCCTTCTTATTGGAAAACAGTGGACAATGTTACCAACGATACGAAGATGGATATCATTGCGTCAGGATTTTATTGGCGAGAGAACATGACGTTCCTAACTGACCCGTTGGGAGTTGCCGGAAATGCTTTGACTGGTTTTTGGACTTCTACTCCTTATCTCAAGGGACTAGCTTTGGCTTGGGGCGAGACGGCCTTGGATGATAATAAGGACAAAGCCGTGTCAATGCTATTGTACGATGATGTAGAAGGTATTTATTTGCAAGGCTATGGTATTGTCCCAGGAGTTGAAAACAGGGGTTATCCAGTAAGATGTATTATGGACAAAGTAGAATAACTTAAAATCAGAAAAACCATGAATAGCTATAAATATGTAACTGTTATTTTTCTAACCGCTATGCTTGCATTTTCATGTAGCAAAAAAGATGAGATGGAGACAACAGTAGAAAAAGAAAAAGAGTATCCCAATAGATATTACATCGACCCAGATCATGGGGAGTACTATAACACGGGGCATTCTCCCGCGCAGGCTTGGGAAAGTGTTGATCGTATAAACGAAAGGACATGGGGCCCGGGTGATACGATATTGATCAAACGGGGAACCGTCTATAGCGGTTCGTTAGTACTGAAAGGCAATGGAACAGAAGAAGCTCCTATTGTGATTCGTGCCTATGGTGATGAAGACCTGCCATTGCCCGAAATCAATGCTGAAGGAAAAACAGACGAAACGATCTTGATCCGGAATGTGCAGTACTGGGAAATACAGGATTTGAAAATTACCAATAAAGGAGCGGTCGAACGTCCCAAGAGCGTCGGTATTCGCGTTGTAGCCGAAAATATTGAAGGAGGTGTCATGAACCATATTCATATCAAGAACTGTATCATTGCGGATGTGTTCGGTACAAAGAGCCATCATCTCGATGGTGGAGGGGCAGGGATACATTATTATAACGTTATTGAATCGCAGACGCCATCAAGTTTTGATGATTTCAGGGTAGAAAATTGTCATTTCATCAATTGTCAACGAGATGGTTTGGTAGGCTATGTAAGTACGGGGGATCGGGCAAAAAGAAAGGCAAATACCAATTTTGTGTTCTCCCACAATCTTTTTGAAAGCATACCCGGTGATCAGATTATTGTAAATAGTTGTGATGGAGCTATTATCGAGCACAATATCGTTCGAAATTGTGCTGAAGGTAGTTTTTCACCGCCAGGAGCATCTTTCGCAGCAGAAGCGGCAGCGGCTATTTGGTGTATGCATAGTGATAATACAGTGTTCAGATACAATATTGTACAAGATCATCGCGCTACTTGGGACGGGCAGGCTTTTGACTGCGACCAAAATAGTCAGAATACCTTGTTTGAGTACAATATATCGTATAATAACGTCGGTGGTTTTTTTCTGGTATGTCCTGCGGATGTGTTAAATAACCAAGGGTATGCGGATTCGAAGGGATTAGTTGTCCGTTATAATATCAGCATCAATGATGGTACACGTGATTATTTGAAAGAAAACGGGAATGCGCTTTCATCAACCATTGATATCGTCGGGAGAGTTGTTGATGCTCATTTTTACAACAATACGTTTATTAAAACAAAATCGGCCAATCAAAATGCCGATAATAGAGCAATAACTTTCGATAGTTTTACAAATTTACCCAATTCATTAAAGTTCACCAATAATATTTTCTACAATACCACGACAACTGCAAATGCTTTTTATGAGGTAAACTATGGGACATTGAACGCGAATGCAGTAGCATTTAAAAACAATACAATCTATGGTTATTCTACAGGTGTATCTTCTCATGTAAACAATGCGGGCAACATTCAGGTGGATCCCCAGTTTGTGCAACTGATCGAGTCTTTCGTAGCGAATAACAATCTGGTGGATAAAGACGATATACTAAATGGCCTCAAACTGACTACGGGTTCACCTTTGATTGATATAGGTATTACGGTGACAGATCCTGTTTTTCCGGTGACTAATGATTTTTGGGGTATGAATATCGGTACATCAAAAAATATAGGAGCATATAACCATAAATAATGATATTATGAAAAAGGCGATTAAATACATTGGTTTAGCTATCGTTTCATTGTTTGCGCTATTTACAGCCTGCGATCGTGAAAATGATTTTTATGAAGTTGGCCGACAGCAGGTTTTTTTAAGTTCCCCCATTAACGATACGGCATGGGTGCTGAATTACCAGAAACCCGATTCACTTTACACCTTTGGTTGGAACTCGAAAAGGAATTTTGTGAACTACCGTTTAGTTTTCAGTTTGAATAAAGATATGTCCGAACCCAAAAAAGCGATTGATGTGGGTATAAGACAAAACTTCTTATTGACGACTATGCAACTCGACTCGATGATGAGCTCCATGAATATCGGTATTGCGGAAAGCGCGGATGTTTATTGGACAGTTGAACTGTTAGACCCAAAAGATGGGTGGTGTGAGGATGTATGGAAATTGAATATAACGCGATGTGACTTGCCGAACAATGTAATCCTGCTGGAGGCACCGGCTAGTTTGGCTAATCTGACGTTGGATAAATCAAACCCGGAAGGATTGATAACTTTCACCTGGGATTGTCTGACCGATGTGGATAACTATGTGTTGGAATTGAGCTTTGATGAGGATTTTACAAATGCATTCTCTTTTGAAAAGGGAGTAAGTAAGACCCATGAGTTTACGCACGAATATTTAGATAACTTATTGAAGGATAATCGGATCGAATTAGGAGAGACGGTCGCCGTTTTTTGGCGGGTGAAGGGTGAAGGAAATAGCAATAATCCGATAGAAAACAGCGCTGAAAGAGAGCTGTCGATTACCCGATTTGCGAGAGATCCGGTTCAGGTTATGCTCTTATCACCTGCAAAAAACAGCGACATAGCGTTGCTCATCGAAAATGCGGATGACTTGTTCAAGTTTGAATGGGAGTGCGATACGACGGGCGTTTCATTCAGTGTACGTCTGTGGGATAAAGAACTGGAACATACGGTTGTGTTTAATGCGGGTACGAATAACTATTTTGCGCTAAAACAAGTCGATTTGGATTTGCTGCTGGAGCAAGAGTTTGATATGGTGCCTTCACAAAAGAAAATCATGTATTGGGAAGTTATTCCAGATGATGAGCTGAAGGCTATCTCGCCCAGTAAAAATAACTTTACGCTCCAACGTTTTCAAGCCGTCACCAGTGCTCATCCAATTATATTGACAACTGCACCTGTAAATGGAACAAGCTATGTGTTGAATTATGCGTCTGCCGGAACTGTCCTAACAAATATAGCTTGGGATTGTGCATCTACCACCGCAACCTATGCGGTCGAATATAGTTTGAAATCAGATATGAGTGAATCCAAGACGTTAGAGCTTAGCCGAGATAAGTCCTTTACCTTTACCCACAACACCTTCGACGGAATGCTTTCCGATCTTGGTGGAGCATACTTGACAAAAACGGTCTATTGGCGAATAACGAGCACGGTGAATGTATTGACAGAGCCTTCCGAGACCCGGAGCTTATCCCTCCGCGGGATGTTGAGACCATTTTTGGATAAACGGGATCCGAGTAATCCGGAAACCTACAATGTCGTGAAAATTGGGGAGAACTTCTGGTTTGCCGAAAACCTCCGTGCGACGCGATATAGTGATGGAACTCCTTTTACTGCTGTCGATCTTCCTTCCAAAACGTATACGGGTGGAGCTATAAGTGATAAAAATGTAATCGGTCAATTCTACACATGGCCAACGGCACTCCGGACATGGCAAAATGCGACTACTGGGGACAACACGGTTATGCAAGGGGTGTGCCCTTGTGGTTGGCATGTTTCTACGAAAAAAGAATGGGAGGATATGATTACTGCTTTGGGGGACAGCCCGGCGATGAAAGCGAAATCTACGCAGCATTGGGCTAATAAGGCCGGCATTACAAATTCCAGTGGACTAGGGTTAACGCCCGGCGGGATATTCTGGCATGGTAATGTAGCAGCACCGGATAATGCGGGAGCAGATGGCAAATCGGGGTATTGGACCACGACGGTTGGTAGTGCTTCTTCTGCTTATATGTTTGAAGTATTCGATTGGGATGCAGCCAACCTTGTACCATGGCATTATTCTTCAAGACCCTGGAGTGAGGGTGATGGCACAGCATCTAGAATGGTTTTCGTGCGTTGTGTAAGAACCCAGAATTAATGATTTAGTTATTATGCAATATTTAAACAGTAGCAGGCGAGCGCTTGCTACTGTTTTTTTATAGGAGGCATTAGCCCAATATATTCGTTTTTTTAAACTCCGTTGGTGAACTGCCGTAGAATTCTTTGAATTGTCGGCTAAAGTGATTGGGGTTGTAGTAGCCAAGTCGATGTGAAATTTCTGCCGAAGTCAGACTTGTGGATAACAATAGTCGTTTCGCTTTCTCCATTTTGATTTTTAGAATAAAAGTAGATGGCGTGTCGCCTGTTAGACGTTTGATGTTGAGGTAAAGTTGCGTCCTGCTGACATTAGCTTCTTGTGCAAGTTGACCGACTGAGAGCTCGGTCTTTTCTAGATTATTATGAATATATTCGGTGATTTTCTTTATAAAGGTTTCATCTGCATTGTTTATTTCTGCCGTTTCTATATGTAACCCTGTAAAATCCGAATAATAGCTTCTTAGGGTATCTTTGCTTTTCAAGATATTAGAGAGTCGTAGCAATAATTCCTGCATATGGATAGGTTTTTGCATATATACGTCGGCACCACATTGAAAGCCTTTTATTTTTCCTTCTGACGAGCGTTCGGAGGTGATGAGGATAACGGGTATATGTTTAAATTTGGGATTACTTTTTAGGGTTTGGCAAAATTCATATCCACTCATATTAGGCATCTGTACATCACTTATAATTACATCGACATCACGTGTTTTCAGCAACAACAACGCCTCTTCGGCAGAAGAAGCTACCAGTGTATAAAAGTATTCGTTTAGTTTACGTTTTAAGATTTTCTTCGTATCGCTATCATCTTCTACAATCAATACCTGGAAATTGCTTTTGTCTTCATTTTCGGGAGTCGTATCAAACAGTCCTTGTTCTTCAATATAACGTGTATTGTCTATAATCTGCTTAACAATAGATGAGCGACTATTGGTCGGATTTACTTCCATATCGGCATCTTCTACAATGGACAGGGCTACCCTAAATATATTGCCTTCATTTGGGACAGAAATCACAGACAAATCTATACCGAGCAACTTTGCGATACTGTTTACGATAGCTAGTCCTATACCACTATTAGAATATGGACCCGAAATATTGGTCTTATTGTAAGGTTGGAATATCGCAATTTTTTGATCGTCCGAAAAGCACTTTGCTGTATTGAATATTTCGATGATCACATTGTCCTGATGTGTATATAGCTTAAGTGAACAACGACCACCATATTCAGTATGTTTCACTCCGTTGCTTAATAAGTTGCCAATAAGCATTTCCAGTTTATCTGCATCGAATACAAGTGGTAAACGATCTATTTCTGGAATGAATTCATAGGTTATTGCTTTTTGTCTGCATAGGGGGGAGAAAGCCTCAAATAAGTCCTTCGTAAAAGAAACAATATCATATTTATCCAGCTGTATCGTGGCATATTGCGATTCAATATTCCTGAAGTCCATCAGTTGATTGATGAGATATTCGAGTCTCTTTATATTCCTTTTGAAGATGTTTACCTCCACTTCTTTGTCTTCCTCCCGAATTAAAACGTCATCTTCTAAGGTTGAAAGTACGGCCAATGGTGTTTTGAACTCGTGCGATATATGCGTGAAGAAGTCCAGTTTCATCGCATTTAACTTTTTGATTTCTTCTTGTTCTCTTTTTGCATTCTCGATTTGTTTTTTCGCATTTCTTTGCTTTTGAACAAATCGATATACGCCCCATAGAATAAATAAAGCTATAACCATGTAGCCTAAAATCATATAGGGCTTAAAATAAAATGGCGGAAGAATCTGTATGATTATCGCTCGGCTGTCTATGATCTGTTGGTCTGTTGTTTCAAGTTTGATCTCTAAGGTGTAATGACCAAAAGTAAGTCCGGTGAATGATATTTCACTGGCAGATGGGCTCATTTCGTACCAATTGTCGTCGAGGCCCTTCAGTCTATAAAAACATTTGTAATACGCTTGCTTTTCATCATAGGATATAGGGACGATTTCGAAAGAGATAAAGTTTTGATCGTTTTCGAGCTTTATATTTTTGACGGTGTTCACATGTTCATGGAGTAATCCGTCGGGGTCGGGAATCACAGACTTGTTTAGTACTTTGAAATCAGCGATATAAAGCTTCGGTTTCGTCTGTGTTTTATCCGTCGTATTCATGCTTAATGGATCAAAACTTATCAATCCATTATAGGTACCGAAGTAGATTCGATCATCGTCTTTAAAAGACGATCGAATATTGAATTCACTGTTGCCAAGACCCCATGCTAGGTTAGTTTTCAGAATTTCTTTATTTGGTGAAATCCGGTAAATACTATTTCCTGCCGTCACCCACAAATTGCCATTGCTATCATCCTGAATTCCTGCGATACTATTTCTAATCCTGCTTTTTGTAATATAGGATTCTATACGCTCGTCCTTGAAAAGATAGATATCTCCTTGGGTTGTACCTAACAATAGCTCTCCCTTGTTGTTGCAGTAGGCGGATTGAATATAGATATTAGGTTGTGATTTTGGACCATATACACCGGTCTTTTTAGTCGTCCTATTGTAGGTGATAATAGAGTTAAAGTTGATAAAATAGATATTGTCTTCGTGTGACAGAATCTGACAAAACGTAAAATCCGTATTGTCGGTTTTTAGAAGATTGGTAAAGGAATTGCTTGCGTTTAAATAGAAATCAATTCCTTTATTAGAAGCTATGGCAACGCTGTCTGCGTTGATGACAAAAATAGCATCGATTGAGCTTCCTGATAGGCTATTGCTGTCATTTGGATTGTTCACATAATGACGTATTTGATAATTAGGAGTTATTCTGTAGAGCCCATTAGAGAGAGAACCGGCCCAGATATCCCCACTTTTGTCTAAGCTAAGGGAAACAATGTTGTTATTGATCGGATAGGAAGATTGGTTGAGCTGTTTGAGGGTATTTTCTTTGCTGTCGAGTATATTGATCCCCGTATAGTTTGTAGCTACCCATAGCCTATCGTTATAATCTTTCACGATCCCATTTGCCGCAACATTGCCCAAGGTATTCTTGGAGTCTGACAGGTTTTTGAACTTTATACGAGAACTCAGTTCGTTGATGAAAATGAAACCGGTAAAGTAGGTGCCAACGACCATGTTGCCAGAAGGTATTCGATATAAGGAAGTGACTGTTGTATTTTGAGCAATACCATCACTGTTCTCTAGAATATAATTTTTAAGAGAGTTATTGGTATAATCATATACCGTTATACCATTATTGTGCCCGATCCACAGGCCGTGATACCTGTCTTCGTGGATACTTCCGATGTTCTCGATTTCTTTGATGCCAAATTTACGGGTAACATCTTCTTTAAGAAATTTATCATCGGTTCTATTGTATCGAAAAAGACCATCTTTTTTAGTTCCTATCCATACACTGCCAATTGAATCGGGAAAGATGCATAATATAATAAGTGGAGATAAATCATGATTCTTAGGTGTATATGTGTTTATAAGATTGAAGTCTTTATCTAGTCTCGATACTTGATCATAGTTTATTGCCCAAATAGTTCCAAACTTGTCTACGCTTATATCGTTATAGGGGGCATGCTTTTGAATCAGTTCGAGTTGCCCTTCTTTATACTTGTAAATTTTTTTTCCGGCTAAAACAACAATTTCATGATCTACTTGTATAATTGATGTGGTATAGGATACATCAGATCCTCTATGTCTAACCCGGGTGTACTGTCCCGTTTCGTAATTGTAGGCTTCTAAATATTCGGCAACGCCGACCAGCATTTCTGTTTTTGTACTGAACAACGAAAAAATCCGTAATCCATTATATCTACTGACGTCAACCGTGCGTTTACTGTCATAGATATTTAGGCCTTCCGAGGTGCCGATCCATATCCTGTCATATATGTCACTACAAATCTCTGTCACATTGTTGTTGGCCAGCCCGCTACTTTTACTGATTTGGAAATAGTTTTTTATCACACCGTATTCTTGTGCAAGAATGACCATAGTGGATAAAATGATAATACATGTAAGGGATATCTTTTTCATAAATTATATAGATTAAAGATAAAGTATGTGTTTGGTATAATGGAATATGGAAGTGTCTATTTGTTTAAAAATCATATCGTTTTGTGTGATTGTTGTTTATTGTAGTGTTTTAGTTGCTTCCTTGCAGCAAATTAAACATCGTGACAACCTACATTCCTGTTGAGCGGGTATATTTGTGCTAGTTGTGTTAGCATATTTTTATTTTCGGTTCAAACTTAAAAAACAAGAAATGCATGTAAATCAAGTGAGCAATAAGGTACTTGTTATTCTTATTCCTTTATATCTTGTTAGTTTATTCAGTTGCGCTGCTTCAGGCTTTAAAGTAGTCCATCTCTCGGAATATGGGATTACTCCTGGAACAAAACAAAACACAACGCCTATTTTTCAGAAAATATTAGATGATTACAAAGATGTAGATACCTTACATATTTTGTTGGAGGAGGGACGTTACGACTTTTACGATTCATTGACTGCAAAACGAGGTGCGAAGGATGCAGCTATAGGGATAAGTTTGGAGGGACGCAAAAACATTGTAATAGATGGTCAAGGTGCCGAATTAATTTTTCATGGCAAGATGATCGTATGCGATATCTTGGAATCAGAAGATATAACCCTAAGAAATCTTACTATTGATTGGGATAGACCGTATAACTCACAAGCCACAGTCGTCAATGTGACGAATGGGTATATTGATTTTGAAATAGATAGTGATCTTTATCCCTATGAAGTGGTCAATGACAGCATCTTTTTTCTTATTGAAGGAAAACCGCACAACATTGTACCACAATATACCAATCTATTTGAGAGCAGAACAAAGAATATTGTTTATCAGACAAGAGACAGGCCACTGGGAGAAGAGTTGTTTCATGCCAAGGTTTCGGTAATTGGAACAAATAGGGTACGATTTCACTGCACGACGAAATACCAACCTCTTGTCGGAACAATCGTGGTTCTTTTTCATGGTACGTATATCGCCAATGGTATTGACGTGCGGCGAAGCAAGGATGTTGTGGTCGAAAATGTAACAATCTATCACACCTTGAACTGTGGTTTGCATGGTTATATGAGCGAAAATATCAGCCTGAAGAATGTCCATATCATCAACAATGAAAAAAAAGGTAGGGCATTTAGCACCTTAGCAGATGCGACACATTTCAATGGTTGTAAAGGACAGATACTCTTTGATGGTTGTTCGGTAGGGGGAGCAGGGGATGACTTCATGAATATTCATGGCATGTACGCGATAGTCGATGAAATAGTGGATGATCGTACCGTTGTGCTTACCTCGGCTGGACGTTATATTGGTTTCAAAAAAGATGACGTGGCCTGGGTCGTTGATTCGGCAAAAATGCAACGTACGCAGGAGTTAAAAATAAAAAGCCATGTACCCGTATACAATGCGGACAAGACGGTCAAAGGCTACCAGATAACTTTTTATCATGCTGTTGACGATAGAATAAAACCTGGCGACCTGTTGGAGAATAAAGACAGAAATCCGTCGCTCATCGTACGGAATTGTAGCATGATGAAACAAAATAGAGCACGGTCTATTCTAGTGACTACTACAGGAGATGTGCTGATCGAAAATAATTATTTCAATTCGGCAGGAGCAGCGATAGCTATTGAGGGAGATACCAAGTTGTGGTATGAGTCCGGAGGCGTTAATAACGTTGTGATAAGGAATAATATATTTGAGAACTGTTACACGTCCGGCAATAATATTGTAGATGATCCATGGGGTTGGGGGGAAGGAGTTATTTCTATTACACCATCTGTTCGTCCTTCAGGTGTCGACTTTCCAACTTATCACAGTAATATTTTGATAACGGATAATACGTTTAGACATTTTGACTATCAGGTGCTATTCGCAAGAGCGACAAACAATTTGACTTTCACGAATAATATCTTGGAGCGAACCTATGACTATGAACCATTCTACAGAAAGACAAACTTCTACTTGGACGGTTGTAGAAATGTGTCCATTCGAGACAATATATTTGATACCGATTTTCTCGGAAGGAGTATGACGATAAAGAATATGCGAAAATCCGATATTATCCAAAATAAAAATCCGCAGCTGACTATTATGGTTGAATAATCACAAACAGCAACGAATATGCGCATGATACCTGCCTGCGGTAGACAGGGCTTCATGACTTTAAAAATGGCCAAAGGCAGTATGCATGCTTTTGGAAATAGACACAAATGAATAAATATTTATTCCAATGAAAAAACACACAATATTCCTGCTGGCCTTTATGGGATTTATGGTACTCTATTGCCCTAGCTTGTTCGCTGTTCGCACGAATATAACATTAAATTTGATTCCTTATCCGCAGTCTGTTGAGGTTAAACAGGGGGCATGTAATCTCGTTCAGGGTTTTGTCGTGAAAGGAAAGAGCAAAAATAAAGGCTATTTGGAGAATATACTTATCCATGACTTTGGCCTGAAACCAAACAAAAAGGGAAAAGTCATCCATCTATTGGTCGATGAGCATTTTTCTGCAAATAAGGAGGCTTATCAACTTCGTATAGACGATGCAGGCGTAACCATTGTCGCCGGGGCCGAAAATGGAATATTCTATGGAATTCAGACTTTAAGACAGCTTGTTGATGAGGGAAAGCTACCTTGTGTAGTGATTAAAGATCATCCGGCATTTGGCTTTCGCTCCTATATGCTGGATGAGGCAAGATATTTTCAAGGAACGGAGACCGTAAAGATGCTGTTGGATGAAATGGCACAACTGAAGTTCAATAAGTTTCATTGGCATTTAACCAACGATTCAGGCTGGCGAATAGCAATAAAGAAGTACCCTTTATTGACCGAGATAGGATCCAGAAGAGATAGTTCGCAAATCGATGATAATGGCAAAAAATGGTCGAGTGAGTTATTCGATGGTAAAGTACACCAAGGTTTTTATACACAAGAGGAAATAAAAGATATCATCAAATATGCTGAGGAACGTTATATCACTATTATCCCGGAAATCAGCATGCCGGGGCATGCATCGGCAGCCGTGGCCAGTTATCCTTGGTTAGGTACGTTGACAGATAAAATAACTATACCCACAAAGTTTGGCGTGGCCAGCACAGTGTTTAATCCAGCAGATGAGCGCGTAATCAATTTTTTACATGATGTGCTGAAGGAGGTGTCAGAACTTTTTCCTTCTGATATCATACACATCGGAGGTGATGAGGTAAAATACGACCAATGGAAAGAATCAGCAGAAGTCACGAAATATATGGCAAAATACAGTCTGCCCACTTATAGTGATGTGCAGGTAAAGTTTACCAATGATATCTCCAATTATATTGATAGTGAGCTACACAAGAAAATGATGGGTTGGAACGAGATCTTAGGAAAGCAGGTTCACGACTGGTCAACCGCTAAGAATTCCGAAACAGACCTCTCTCCTAATGCCATTATCCACTTTTGGTTTGGTAAATCGGACATTTTGCAGTTAGCAATAGATAAAGGCTATCAAGTAGTTAATTCACATAATGTGTATACCTATCTGGATTATACCTATGACCTGATCAACCTACAAAAAGCGTATAGTTTCAATCCGGTGCCAGCGGGTATAAAGCCAGAACAGCGGGACCAAGTGATTGGTATGGGATGTCAAATGTGGGGCGAGTGGACACCTACGCGTAAAGAAATTGAATACCAGACCTTCCCACGTATCGCTGCTTATGCGGAAGTAGGGTGGACTTCACAAAACCATAAGGATTATTCCCGATTTAGAAATGGGTTACAAAAACTGATGAATGGGTGGGAAAGCAAAGGCTATAGGATAGCTTCTTTAGCTGTTGCCGAAATAGCGGATAAAACAAACTAATCAACGATTTTAAAATGAAGAAACTGTTATTCATTCTGTTTTGTGTCTATACCATACCATTGTTTGGTACAACACCGCAACATAAGCGATATACCCTAAATTATCAAGGAGATATAGACTATACCCCTCAGGTTCGGGAGATATTAGCTACGAATCCAGGAGGGAACTTCACCTTGGAGTTTGGAGAAGGGGTTTACAAGTTTTTCCCTGAGAAGGCGAGTGGAAGTTATATGCGGGTATCCAATAATGACAATGGATATAAGCATATTGCCTTTCAATTGCAAAATATGGAGCATGTTCATATCAAGGGCCAGAATACCGAATTGATGTTCTATGGTAGCATTGTTCCATTTTATGTGCTTAACTCGGACAACATCTCGCTATCAGGGATCGATATAGACTATGATACTTCTTTTATATTCGAAGGTGAAGTATTGGCCAATAATCCGGAAGATCGGAGTATTGATCTTAAGGTAGCAGAAGGGGTAAAATATAGGGTCAAGGCAGATCGTTTATTATTTTCAGGCTATGATTGGGAGGAAGGACTGGGACAAAATATTGTTTTTACGGCCCAAACCAAGTCGCCTTATTATAATACATCAAAATATCTGCATAGGGAGTGGGAAAATGAGCTAAAAGCCAAGGATTTGGGCGATAATATTGTCCGGCTATATGATTTTGCCTCAGAAGAATTGCCTCCTGTAGGCTCTATATATATTGATAAAGGTCTTTATCTTAAAAACAGAGTATATCCAGGAATAGTGCTCGAAGAGTCCTCCAATATTTCTTTATACGATATGAATATCTATATGGCAGGAGCGATGAGTTTGATTGGACAAACGACCGAAAATGTGACGATGAAAAAATTCAATGTCCGTTTGAGACCAGGCTCTACCCGATATATTTCAGCTTCTGCAGATGCTACACACTTTGTCAATTGTAAGGGGCTTATTTCCTTCGAAGATTGTGTGTTTGAAAATATGTTGGACGATGCCACAAATGTTCACGGTACCTATATGCGAATCATGGAGAAACTTTCCGATACCTGTATGGCGGTGAATTTTGGACATGAGCAGCAGATCGGTTTTCCTTTCGTCCATATAGGAGATACTTTGCAGATTATCGATCGGGGAAGTTTGTTAGGTGTCGAGACCCTTGTGGTGTCCGATGTGGAAATTGTCAATGACAATTACTATTTGATTTATTCTTCAAAGGCTATCAAGACTACCATTGCAGATCGGCATTCATTTGCAGTAGAGAATAGAACAAACTCCGCGGCAGTCCACATGAAAAATTGTATCGTACGAAACAACAGAGCGAGAAGTATCCTTTTATCGACCCCTAAGCCAGTGTGGATTGAAGGGAATTACTTTGATTCGATGATGGCTGGTATCCTTATAGCGGGAGATGCAAATAATTGGTATGAATCGGGTGGCGTAGGGGAAATCACGATTAGAAATAATACGTTTGTAAATATGGGCGTAGGAGGCGAGACTCCGCAGTCGATTTTGCAAATCTCTCCAATTATACCTGAAGAGGAACGGACGAAAGGCTATTATCACGGCAAAATTGTTTTTGAGGAAAATACGATTAAAACTTTTGATTCGCAGGTCATCTATGCATTGAGTGTAAAGGAATTGATTGTGCGGAATAATAGGTTTATACAGACCAAGGATTTTGCACCTCTATTTGATAATTTGGCCTATCTCGATTTTCAAAACTGTGGAAGTGTAGAAGTTTATGCGAACACCTATGAAGGAGAAAATAAGGCTGTGATCAGTGTAATCCAGACACCTTCAGTAAAGGTAGAAAAACAAAAAGGTTTTGAAGAGGAAATTGCTAATAAGCCGAATACACACTTCTATCAGCAGTAGGAACACCGCTTCGCTGTAGAGGATCTTCGTCCGGCCTCTATTGTAATGGATTTTATTTTTCTTATCTTTAGGCGAATTTTGAAAATGGACTATTTTCATTGTCGAATATGAAGTTTTTAGTACGAAAAATTAAATATATTTCAATAGCACACTATGTCATCTAAGATTATTTACACGAAAACTGATGAGGCGCCATTACTGGCAACCTATTCGTTCTTACCTATTGTTCAGGCATTCGCGAAGACCGCGGATGTTGAAGTCGAATTAAGAGATATTTCATTAGCGGGACGTATTCTTGCTGTTTTTAATGAATATTTGCCTGCTGATCAAAAGACGAGTGATGCCTTGGCAGAGTTGGGACAATTAGCGACAAGTCCAGATGCGAATATTATTAAACTACCGAACATCTCGGCGTCTATTCCGCAGTTAAAAGCGGCTATAATTGAATTGCAGCAAGCGGGTTATCAGATTCCCAATTATCCGGATTCGCCGGTAAATGCGGAAGAAGAAAAAATCAAGGCGACTTACGCGAAGATATTGGGTTCTGCTGTAAATCCTGTTTTGCGTGAAGGTAACTCGGATCGTCGTGCACCTAAGGCGGTGAAGAATTACGCGAAGACGAATCCTCACCGCATGGGAGCTTGGGCGGCAGACAGCAAGACTGAAGTCATTTCCATGACTGCCGGCGATTTTTACGGTACCGAAAAGTCGGTAACGGTTGATAACGATACGCAATTTAAAATTGAGTTCGTTGCGCAAGATGGAACTGTCACTGCCTTAAAGGACTTAGCAAACTTAAAAGCAGGTGAAGTGATCGATTCATCGGTCATGAGTGTATCCAAGCTGAAAGCATTTGTTGCACAGGCGATAGAAGAAGCAAAAGCATCTGGTGTATTATTGTCCGTGCACTTGAAAGCTACGATGATGAAAATTTCGGATCCTATTATCTTTGGCGCTATCGTTGAGGTCTATTTTAAAGATGTATTTGCGAAATACAACGATTTGTTTGCGGAGCTAGATATCAACAAAAATAATGGATTAGGGGAAGTTTATAGTAAAATTGCCGGGCATGCGCAAGAATCGGAAGTCAAGGCTGCTATTGAAGCTGCTATAAACCAAGGACCGGATTTGGCAATGGTAAACTCCGATAAGGGGATCACCAACCTGCATGTTCCTTCTGATGTCATTGTTGATGCTTCGATGCCCGCAATGATCCGTATCGGCGGCAAGATGTGGGATAAAAATGGTGCGGAGCGTGATACATTAGCGGTTATCCCGGACCGTTCGTATGCCGGTGTATACAAAGCCGTAATTGAAGATTGTAAAGTGAATGGTGCATTTGATCCGCGTACGATGGGCTCTGTGCCCAATGTAGGTCTAATGGCACAAAAAGCTGAAGAATATGGATCACACGATAAAACATTCCAGGCTACGGCAAATGGTGTTATCCGCGTAGTGGATAATAACGATCGTGTATTTATGGAGCAAGCGGTTGAGGCCGGCGACATTTTCCGTATGTGTCAGGCCAAAGATGCACCGATTCAAGATTGGGTCAAGTTAGCGGTCAATCGTGCGCGCTTGTCCAATACACCAGCGGTATTCTGGTTGGATGAGAATCGTGCTCATGATCGGGAGATTATCAAAAAGGTCAATAAATACCTGTCTGATTATGATACGACGGACTTGGATATCCGCATACTTTCTCCCATTGAAGCGGCAAAGTTTTCGTTTGCACGCATCCGGAAAGGTGAAGATACCATTTCGGTAACGGGTAATGTTTTGCGCGACTACTTAACAGACTTGTTTCCTATACTGGAGTTGGGTACTTCCGCAAAAATGTTATCCATCGTTCCTTTAATGAATGGCGGAGGTTTGTTCGAAACCGGTGCTGGAGGTTCTGCTCCTAAGCATGTCGAACAATTTGTAGCAGAAGGCTATCTACGTTGGGATTCCCTTGGTGAGTTTTTAGCCTTGCAAGCATCATTGGAGCATCTGGCACAAACACAACAAAATAAGAAGTCACAAGTTTTGGCCAATGCCTTAGATCAGGCCAATGCGAAATTTTTGGCAAACGACAAATCTCCTGCACGTAAAGTAGGACAGATCGACAATAGGGGGTCACACTTCTACTTGGCATTGTACTGGGCTGAAGCGTTAGCTGCGCAAACGGAGGATGCTGCATTAGCTGCTCAGTTTGCTCCTTTAGCGCAATTGCTTACGGCGAATGAAACAAAAATTAATGAAGAGTTGATCGCTGCTCAGGGAAAAACACAAGATATCGGGGGATATTATTTCCCGAACGACGACTTAGCAACAGCTGCCATGCGTCCGTCGTCTACCCTGAATGATGCAATTGCTTCTTTGTAAGTCATCTGTATAGGATATAAAAAACTGGGAGCTCGTGAAAAAGCTCCCAGTTTTTTTATGAATATACGATATCGCTGAAAATGCTCATGGTATTATACCCGGTTGGCTACCATGTTATCGCAATAGCAGAGCATGCTGGTTGGTTAGTACTTGTTGATAGGTTGGTGGTGCCTGCTTGTCGCTAAATAATATTTCATGAAAAGGAGCAGGGATAACAACCTTCATCTCTTTGTTTTTTTTATAAGGAACGAAAACCAAAACACCTTGAGAAACCTGATCTTCATCAATGAGGAAGGTATGCTTGCTGATCTTCGTCAGCAACAGTTTGTTTTCTTTCAAAAATTGAATGATGTCCTCCATAGCCTTTTTCGTTTGGATTGATTTTATCGCTCTTCATGAAAGACCAACACAGGTGTGGTCGTATGAAAAGCGAGGTTATTGCTTAAGCTGGAACGTATCAGGCGATCGAAGAAATTCCTATTTCTTTTCACAACAGCCAAGAGATCAATCTGATTTTCGGCGATGAAGTCTTGTAAAGTCTGCTCTACCGTTCCACTTTTCTCCAGGAATATAAATTCCAAATTACTGTTGTTAAAAGATTTTCGCCATTCTTCACTATACTGAAGTATATCGGCCGGTGAACTGTTTTCCTCCATGATATGTACGACGTAAATCTGTGCATCAACATAGGAAGCAAGCCGTATAGCTTCCTGCAGGGCAGTCCTGTCTTTTTCGCGAAACAGGGTTGTAAATGCAACCTTTTTTATAGCTGCGAAAGAGGTTTGCTCGGGAATAACCAAGATAGGAATGTGTGTGTTATTTATGACGCTGACGGTATTCGAACCCATAATGGCCCTTTGTAGGCCAGTGGCCCCTAACGTACCCATCACAACCAACTTGATTTGTTCTGCTTCTACCACTTTCTTGATTGTCTGTGGCACCGTACCCTCTTCGAAGATAAAGGTAATTCTACTGTGGTCGAGCTGATTGTCCTCTGCTAGCTGACGTAGTACAGGAGCCTGTCTTCTGAAAAAATCAAACTTAGAGAGCTCTATTTGTTGGTACACATCGCTGACCAGATCCGGTTGACCAGCATGAGAAGAAGATAAGACCGGAGTTTGATAACAATGCAAGACATACAATTGGGAATCCAATTGATTGGCTATTTTTAAGCCATGCAGGAAAGCATTATTTGCATTTCCTGAAAAATCGGTGGGTACTAAAACATTTTTCATAACTACTGAAAGTATACTGTTAAACCTACATAAATTCATTTTTATATGCAATATAATTGCGTATGCATATAAAATAAATTTATGTAGCTCTCCTCAGCCACTAAGGCTTTTTTATTAGAGGAAATATACAAAAATCGTCCGTATAAAACAAGATGACATAGGAGGTGGTTAAGTATATATACGGGAGAATTATTTGTCTGTAGCTGTAGCACTTCGGAAGATGTTGCGTTATATACGGTATATACTAAAAGTGCTACGGACGGCACCCCTGTATTAGCGAATAATTTATTATATTTAGATGAGTAAAAATCTGACTATTCATTTTTGAAGATTTTACCTAAATACTTAAATAGGAAGCCGTTGACTTTAAAGCAAGCATTGGACGAATGTGTATTGTCGAGTACGGAGCGAAGTCAGTCATTTATATATAAGAAATACTACGGCTATCTGATGGCTGTGGCTCTTCGATACGTCAGAGAAGAAATGGAGGCAGAGGATGTTGTCAATGAGTCGTTTGTCAAGGTTTTTCGAAAGCTCCATGAGTTTAATTATGAAAACGATGAGCTGGTGATTGAGAAAACGTTTAAATCGTGGATAGCCCGCATTACGGTCAATACCTCGATTGATAAACTAAGGGCGCGAAAGGAAGTGGATTCATTGGATGATGTTTCGGCAAATGATTTGTCTGCCCATGCTATTATGGTGTCGACGAGACTGGAAGAGCAGGATATCATGAAATTGTTATATCAGTTGCCCGAAATACAGCGATCGATATTCAATCTTTATGAAATTGAAGGTTATTCACATCAGGAGATCGGGCAAATGTTGAATGTGCCGGAAAGCACGTCACGAACGTATCTGACACGTGCAAAATCGAGGTTAAGAAAACTATATATGGATCAATTTTGTGATTTACCATCAATAAATTATTCTTAAAATATAGTGTTGGAATGAAGAAAGATAAAGAATTAATTGACTTCATTGTCGATAAACTAAAGAATAGTAACGAGCGATCGTATAGGGAAGGAGCATGGGAAAAATTTAAGACAGCCAATTCCCTTCCTGCGGCGAGCGTGAGCCACGTCCGTAAAATGTGGTATGCGGCGGCGGCTGTATTATTTTTGGTGGGACTGGGAGCTGTGTGGTTTACGACGCTAGACACGGCTACGGTAGAGAATCAGCTCGCTAAAGGTGAGTATATTTTAAAACAACAGAATCAGCCATCTGTGGACGATTTGCGAACCGACGGTACCCCCGGGACAGTTTTGCCGAAAAAAGATCAGGAAGATCGCACCGAATCCTACGCTGATCTTCCCGATAAAGCCAGGTTTGGGAAAACTTCGGCTTCATTATCATCAGGGAATTTGAAGGATGCATCAGTATTGGCCGCCAAGGCCGATATGAATATTTCGGCAGATATTCATGTTCCCACCATGCTTCCAATGCAAACTCAGGATTTGTCGAAGGACTATTCGACTAGAATAGCGCATATGGAGAGTTTATCGCGAAGCGAATTGGATAAGCATCTTGCTTTGGGAACTCCACTGCAGGGAGCTACATTGGCCATAAAAGAGGTGGATCCTCAAGTTCAAAACAGAAGGATACCTTTAAACAACCGCTTTGAATTGGGTTTATTTGTATCTCCCTATGCCACCTCACAAAAGATGAATGTGGGAGGTGGGTTTATGTTGGCTTATAAATTAACGAAGAAGATCAGTGTGCGTACCGGAGCTTCGTATAATACGTATGAAGTAAACACCATGAAAAATCCGCTGGAAGAGAGTAGCGTCGAAGCTGTTGTTGCCGAAAGCGATGTTGCTACGGAGTCGATGAAGAGCTTTTCGTCTTATCAGCAACAAGTCATCATACCGAATATAAATGCTGTAACGGGCTTTGTACAATCTATCGATATTCCGCTAGAACTGAAACTGCACGCCACCAAATCACTTTATGCGGTAGCCGGTATGTCGTACTCGTCTATCCTGAATCAAGAACGCAATGCTTATTATGTGGAGAACGTCAATACGGAGACCTTTGCTAAGGGCTATCCAGAAACAAAGGAACAGGCAACAAACGCCGTAAAGCCGGTAACGAAATCTATCGAATCAACCGAAAAGAATGTAAATACCAATGGCTTTACCGGATTTGTTAACTTTTCTATCGGGAAAGACCTCCGCCTAAACAAAAATATGGGCATATCCTTAGAACCTTATCTAAAGATACCGGTCGGTCAATATCGTCGGGCAGACATGGATTATACCAATGGAGGAATTCGCATAATGACCAACTTTTAAAGTTGATCGATGCGTACCCAGCCCATTCCGGCATTTATGGCTCCTTGAACACCAGGATCACCGTCTTCAAAAACGATACAGTCTTGGGGAGCTACGCCTAGCTGTTCTGCACATAATAAAAATGGAGCAGGAGAGGGTTTTCCTTCTGGAGTGTCGCCGGCACATACCATTGTTTCGTATTTGTCGTGCACATGGATGACTCGCAGGGTAATCTGTAAGGTCGATCGGCTACCTCCTGATACAATACCTATTTTTTTCTTATCCATATTTTCGACCAGTAATTCCCGGACAAATTTTATCGGCTTGGTATGTTGTATATATCGTTCGATGAAAATCGCTGATTTTCGTTTTGCAAACTTTTCCGAATCTAAAGGAGTATGGTAGCGTTTTGCAATTTCCTCGGCTACCGCTATAGTAGGCCATCCAGCGGTTTCATCGATTAGATTGTCATCTAGGTCGATACCATATTCCTGGGCCGTGGCTACATACGCAGCTTTATGTGCATGCATATTGTCCGCTAATGTTCCATCTACATCGAATAACAAGGCCTTGAAGGGTTTGATGATTTCTCTTAATTTTTCCAGCTTTTGCAGCTCCGTTTCTCTCATAAATATCCTGTAGTTTATACGCTATTTTTAAATATTGATTAGTGATCGGCGTCTTTTTTGTTCTTTAATAATCAAACTCAATTCTCGTCCGGTTTGCCCGGCAGCAGACGTGTTTTCCTGCGCTCTGCGCAAGAGATAAGGCATGACGGCTTCTACGGGACCGTAGGGCATGTACTTTGCCACATTGAAACCGGATGCACTGAGATTGAAAGAAAGGTTGTCAGACATCCCTAAAAGCTGTGCAAAGAAGACATGCGGGTGATGGCGTGGTATACCCCGGTTGTCCATTTCCTGTGCCAGCGCCATACAACTGTCATCATTGTGCGTTCCCGCCATAAAGCCTATACGATCAATCTGATCTAAGCAAAACAACACGGCAAGATTATAATCCAGATCACTGGCCGCTTTATTCGGCTGGATTGGCGAAGGGTAACCTTTCTCTTCCGCCCTTTGACGTTCGATTTCCATATATGCTCCTCGCACGATCTTGGCCCCTAAATAAAATCCCTGTACTTGCGCATAGGCAAAATCCGCTTTCAGGGATGCTAGTTTATCATGTCGGTACAATTGATAGGTGTTATAGACAATAGGTTTTTCTTTATTGTATTTTTCCATCATCTCACGGGCAATATCGTCGATCGTATCTTGAATCCATGAATGTTCGGCGTCGATTAGCACACGTACGTCTGCATCGTAGCAGGCTCTACAAATCCTGTCAAAACGATTGGTTAGTCTTTGAAATTCCTTTTCTTCTTCCGTTGTGCAGGGTTCTCCGGCATTTTTTTTAGCCAATAACTCAAAACGTCCGAGCCCTGTTGGTTTGAATACACAGAAAGGAAGAAGAGGATTCCTCTTCGCGTACGATACGGCGGATAACACTTCCTGACAACAAGCCTCAAAGCTTTCTTCCGAATCTTCACCTTCTACCGAATAATCGAGTATGGTCATCACCTTTCCCTTACTCAAATCATATATCGCTGGCGCACATTCCAGGATAGTTTCACCCCCACAAAATTGTTTGTAAATGGTCTTTTTGATAAGTCCTTGTATTGGTAATCCGATCTTTAAGGCAAGGTTGGTCAGCGGCATACCAATTTTGATCAGCGTACTACTAGCGATTATTTTAAATAGCCAGCGAGCCCTTTCCAAATCCCGATAAGACTTGTTTTGAAAGGCTATTTCAGTGTTGTCAAAATTCAAGAGGTCGGTATTTTCCTGTAATGGCATTTTTTTAAACTTTCCCTGCAAAATTAACTAAATTATCAGGTAACTTTGGAGATGTATATTGTTAAATAATAGACAGATTTTGTTAAACTTAAAAGTGTATGCAGACGTTTGTAGTAAAGGGGGATTTTATTCAACTGATTCAGTTGTTGAAGGTAATGAACTGGGTAGAACATGGGGCTATGGCTCAGCACGTAGTCGAGGAAGGACTAGTAAAATATAATGGCAAGGTAGATTGCCGAAAAAGACTAAAAGTGCGCAGTGGGGATGTGGTCGAATTTGAGGGTATGCAGGTCCAAGTCGTATAATTTACCTATATTTACCATTCATTTTTGACGGATATTATGCAAGCTATAGATAGTCTAGGTTACCAGGTCTATTTTGAAGAAAACCTGGAATCGCTACAGACCTTTATTACATCAAGAAATTATTCCCAGGTCTTAGTTTTAGTCGACCGAAATACCAACGATCATTGTTTACCACTCTTTCAATCCTTTTTGCCGGATCTTGTCGATTACGATATTATCGAAGTAGATCCCGGCGAGGAAAATAAAAACATTGACTACTGCATAGGTGTATGGAAGACAATGTTGGACTTTGGTGTTGAGCGTCGTGCGCTAATGATCAATCTCGGGGGAGGTGTCGTCACGGATTTAGGAGGCTTTGCGGCTTCCACATTTAAGCGGGGTATAGATTTTATTCAAGTTCCCACAACCTTGCTTTCACAGGTAGATGCTTCGGTAGGTGGCAAGACGGGGATAGATCTGGATAATGTGAAGAATATCATCGGAACATTCACACAACCACAAGCGGTTTTTATCAGCACAAAGTTTTTAAATACCTTAGACGATAGACAACTACTTTCAGGCTTCGCCGAAATCATTAAGCATGGATTGATCCAAGATCCTGCATTATATCAGGAGTGCAAGTCGATCAACTATACAGCAGTACCTGCTGCTATTATCCACCGCTCCGTTCAGATCAAAAACCAAGTGATCAAGGAGGATCCTACGGAAAAGGGCCTTCGTAAGATATTGAACTTTGGACATACCATTGGTCATGCCATTGAAGGATATTCCTTGTACCACGACGAGCAACCTTTATTGCATGGAGAGGCTATTGCTATTGGGATGATTTGTGAAGCTTTCCTATCGCATCGATATAGCGGCTTGCCCCAAGAAGAGTTGGAAGACATCACGGCTTGTTTTTTATCATTGTATCCAGGATATGACTATTCCGTCGAACGGTACGAGCAGTTTATCCAGTTGATGAAAAATGATAAGAAAAATGAAGACAATAACATTGGCTTTGCCTTATTGAAATCTATCGGTGATTGCCAGTACCATATTTTTGTGGACGAGGAAAATATCAAAGATGCGTTGGATTACTATTTAAAAGTTAAAAACTAAAAAATAGCCATCAAAAATGTTCCAGCGGGCTGTCAATCAACTCCTGGGCTTCATACAGGATTTTTCTCTTCTTCGGCTCACTAGCCTGGATATGTTCTAAAAATTTTGGAAACCTCACGATATCTTTCACCACAATGCATTGCTGCTTGAGCAGAAGGGCCTTTTCTTGAGTAGTGAGGGAGGTTAGACAGGTGATCGGATATTCACCATTGTCATCCACACGGAGCTTTAGGCTATTTTCTTTGGGGTAATCCCAAGCCAATAAATTCATTTTATGATATTTGCCAAATTTGATGGAGTCCGAAGTAAAATACGCATTCGTTACCAACCACCCGGCAGTGATTTTCTTGGTTTTATGAAAGAATGTATATTCAATATCCGAAATGTCTTTCACCCTTGACATAAAATACATAGGCGTGGTGACGGATATCTTGGCATCGATATCATTTCGAAATTTACACTCTATGGCCAACAGCTCCTTTTCATTCATCGCGACTACATCAATCTCGTGTGTCACCGCATGACCTTGGATAGTTTGCCCGGTCACTGCTTCATACCCATTAGATTGAAACAATTTGGCTACCCATTTTTCAAAGTAGAATCCCTCTGGTCCTAAGTCGCGCAAAGCTTTTTTAAGGCTATACCGGGCCGCATATACATTGCGGTGATTCTTTAAGAGCTCAAAAGCTAATTCGTAAAGTTCACGTGTGCTGATTCCATTATATAGCTTATGTTGTATTTGTGCAAACACTTTTTCGACTTCTTTTGCATTCGCCCCAGAACGCGATAAGGAATGTTTTAGACTATCCGGATTGAACGGTACCAGTTCTCCAGAATATTTTTTTACCTGCATATACGGTTTTGAATAAATTTTGATGTGAATTTAAAATTTATTGCCTTTTAAACAAAGTATATAAGCATAAAAAGAGCATCATGTGTTCCTTACATCTTCGTCTAACATTGGTTTTGTGCTGTCGATAGCGTACAATTAAAACATATCGTTTGGATAGTTGTTATTAGGCTATAAAGATAAGATCATGAATACTATATTGAAAACTATTTTGGATAGTGTAAAGCGTAGAGTTGATGAAGATCGGCTTGACGATAACATAGGGATCTCTGAACGGGCACTATCCGTTTTTTCCGGAGGTCTGCTGTTTGGGATGGGTATTAAAAATCTTTTCAAGCACCCGATCAAAGCTTGTACAGGAATAGCCGTGGGAGGAGCTTTGGTCTATCGCGGGATTACGGGACATAGTGCTATTAAAAAAATTGTCGACAAAATTTCAGATGAAGAGGAGGTCACCGTCATCGAGCACCGTTATTTCGTGAAATAATTTTTTTGCCAATTTTTCGCATTATTTACACGCCAAATTTAATTTTGTGTATATATGTAAATATCTGTTTATCAGAATTTATGATGTTCCTATATGTTTATTTAGTTTAGATCATATATTGAGTAGGTACATTTTTTGGTCTATTCGGCAGAATAAAATTTTGTTTTGACGTAATACAAATATTAACAATCTATTAATCAATACTATTTATTATTGTATATAAAGTTTATATAAAGATGATTTCCAAATCCTACCCCAAAACCTGAATGCGGTTCTCTCCAAGAACTTGAAGCGGTTTAATTCCGGCGATTTCCAAAAGAGGGCGAGTAATGATTAAAGAATGGTAGGGATTTAAGCTTGGGTTTTTAGTTTAGAACAATTCCAAATTAAGGTTAGCAATGTTTGCATTGTAATATAAGCCTATATTTTTTGTATTTTTGGGCATTAAAGTGAACGGTTCATTTTGGTGAATCAGGAGTGATTAAACAATAAAAACTTTATATAAATGGCTTTTGATATAGACATGATTAAGAAGGTTTATGCACAGTATGAGGAGCGTATTGCCGCGGCTCGTAATGTGGTCAATAAACCTTTGACACTAGCGGAGAAAATTTTATATGCTCACCTTTGGGATGGTAATGCTACAGAGGCTTATGAGCGTGGAAAATCATATGTGGACTTTGCTCCAGATCGCGTAGCGATGCAGGATGCTACAGCCCAGATGGCCTTATTACAATTTATGCAAGCGGGTCGTGCAAAAGTTGCTGTCCCTTCTACCGTACATTGCGACCACTTGATCCAAGCTCGTGATGGCGCAGCACAAGATTTGTCCCGTGCGAAGCAAGAAAGTTCAGAAGTATTCAATTTTTTGAGTTCGGTATCGAATAAATATGGTATTGGTTTTTGGAAGCCAGGTGCGGGTATTATTCACCAAGTCGTGTTGGAAAACTATGCGTTCCCAGGTGGCATGATGATCGGTACCGATTCACACACTGTGAATGCCGGAGGTTTGGGTATGGTTGCTATCGGTGTAGGTGGTGCGGATGCGTGTGATGTCATGGCTGGTCTTCCATGGGAATTAAAATTTCCGAAACTTATCGGTGTTAAATTAACAGGTAGATTATCGGGCTGGGCTGCACCGAAGGATGTTATCCTAAAAGTCGCTGGCGTGCTTACTGTAAAAGGTGGTACGGGTGCCATTGTTGAATATTTCGGTGAAGGCGCTGAATCCCTGTCGTGTACAGGTAAAGGCACGATCTGTAATATGGGAGCAGAAATTGGTGCAACGACATCGACCTTCGGTTACGATGAATCTATGGAACGTTATCTGCGTGCCACAGGACGTGCTGAGGTTGCCGATGCAGCGAATGCGATCAAGGGGCACCTTACAGGGGATGCGGAGGTGTATGCGGATCCTGAACACTATTTTGATCAACTTATCGAAATTAACTTATCGGAGCTGGAGCCTTCTTTAAACGGTCCATTTACCCCAGATTTGTATACACCTATATCACGTATGCGTGAGGAAGCCGAGAAAAACGGTTGGCCAACTACAGTAGAGTGGGGACTTATCGGGTCCTGTACAAACTCTTCTTATGAAGATTTGTCCCGCGCAGCATCTATCGCACGTCAAGCCGTCGAAAAAGGTTTAGTCACCAAGGCGGAATTCGGTATTAACCCCGGTTCGGAGCAGGTACGCTATACGGCAGATCGTGACGGTTTGTTAAAGACTTTTGAAGATTTGAACGCGACTATATTTACGAATGCCTGTGGTCCGTGTATCGGTATGTGGGATCGTGCTGGCGCTGACAAGCAGGAGAAAAATACCATTGTACACTCGTTCAACCGTAACTTCGCGAAACGGGCAGATGGTAACCCCAATACGTATGCTTTTGTAACGTCACCAGAAATAGTGGCTGCGATTGCTATCTCTGGGCATTTGGGTTTCAATCCGCTGACAGATACGCTAACGAATAAAAATGGTGAGCAAGTAAAGTTAGATCCACCAACAGGTGATGAGTTACCAGCACAAGGTTTTGATGTAGAGGATGCCGGTTATCAGGCACCAGCTGCAGATGGTTCTGCTGTCTCAGTGGAAGTTTCTCCAACCTCAGATCGTCTTCAATTGTTGGCTCCTTTTGCTGCATGGGAAGGCACTGACTTGAGAGGTTTGAAGTTATTGATCAAGGCGAAAGGTAAATGTACTACTGACCATATTTCTATGGCTGGTCCTTGGTTGAAATACCGTGGGCATTTGGATAATATTTCAAACAACTTGTTAATAGGGGCGGTCAACTTCTTTAATGACAAAACTGATAATGTTAAAAATCAGCTGACAGGGGAGTACGGTACTGTTCCGGCCACTCAACGGGCGTATAAAGCTGCCGGTATTGGTTCTATCGTCGTAGGTGACGAAAACTACGGAGAAGGATCTTCACGAGAACATGCGGCTATGGAACCTCGCCATTTGGGTGTACGTGCCGTATTGGTAAAATCTTTTGCACGTATCCACGAAACGAATTTGAAAAAGCAGGGTATGTTGGGCTTGACTTTTGCGGATAAGGATGATTACGATAAGATCCTTGAAGATGATACGATTGATATCCTAGGGTTGACAGATTTTGCGCCAAATAAGCCATTGACACTGGTGCTTCACCATAGCGATGGTTCACAAGATCAGATCATTGTTAATCATACGTACAATGCACCTCAAATCGAATGGTTTAAAGCTGGTGGCGCATTGAATATTATTCGTGCTAATCACGCAAATAGCTAGTAAATAGTTACTATTTATTAAGCATAAAAAAAGGAAGGTGTCTAAAAATTTTAGGCACCTTCTCTTTTTTGTGATCAAAATAAAGAAATATTATTTATTGTCTAATGGTTCAGGAGTTTCCTCTTCAAATAGCGGAAATTCCTTGATGATGTTATACCAAGATATTATTTTCTTGATGTCGGAAGTATAAACTCGTTCTTCGTCGTGCCCAGGTGCTACTTCTCTGAAGAATTCCCTTAAGGTATTTCCATCTGATTTTGTAGCCGGTATATCTCCATCTTTAGCTTTTATATTTTGGAATATATCAATCAAACGGATCTCCTCTTCTTCACCATACACTGTGATATCCTCCAAGGTCGCCATTTTCGTGGTATTGAGGTTGACGATAGATTTTATTTTGGCGTTGTCCAGTGTCTCTAAAATAAAACCTCCTTTATTCTGGCCGATTAGTTTAAATAAACCTGACTTTCCGGTTACTGATACTAGTGCTCTTAAATTCATATTCGCTTAATTGGGGTGTTTTAGTCTTCAATAACTTCAATGGATAAAATACGATCTCCCTGACGAATGTCATCTACAACATCTACATTTTCAATCACTTTACCAAAACAAGTATGGTTGCGATCGAGATGTGCCGTGTTGTTGCGACTATGGCAGACAAAAAACTGTGAACCACCTGTGTTACGACCTGCATGGGCCATCGATAGTACCCCACGATCGTGGTATTGGTTTTCACCAGTCAATTCACAGTCTATTTTGTATCCTGGACCACCCGTGCCTGGGATACCTGTTGCTCCTTCACGAGAATTTGGACATCCTCCTTGAATAACAAAATCAGGAATGACACGATGAAAAGTCAGCCCATCATAATAGCCGGATTGGGCCAATTTAATAAAGTTCGCTACGGTATTAGGTGCGTCTTGGGTATAGAACTCCACGGTCATGTCGCCTTTTTCTGTCTTAATTATTGCTTTGCTCATTTTTCGAAATAAACTTTTTGTGAAGTGCAAAGATACATTTTTTTGATAAAAACCGTACCTATAGTGAATTTTAGTTCGGTTAAATACTATTAACCTTTGATTTATTTTGTATATTTAAACATCTTTTTTTTAACCGTTTTTAATATGAACACAAACAAGTTAGTGATCCGGGAATGGGCGGAAGCAGATAGACCTCGTGAAAAACTTATGGAACAGGGAAGAAGGGCGCTCACGGATGCCGAACTATTAGCGATTTTGATTGGCTCCGGATCCCGGGAAGAAACCGCGGTGGAGCTTTGCAGACGAATACTTAAAGATAAAAGTCATGACCTCAACAAAATCTCCCAAATGGATATTAAGGATTTTTCTGCTTACAAGGGCATAGGTGATGCCAAGGCTATCGCGATTGTCGCGGCCTTGGAACTGGGAAGACGACGTAATGAGAAAGAGACTGTCGAGAAGCCCGTTCTTAATAGTAGTAAACGTGTATATGATTATTTTAAGTCTCGTGTGATGGATTTGTCACACGAAGAGTTTTGGGTTATTTATCTGAATACCGCTTGCAAGGTGCTGGATAGCCGCCTCATTGGTAGGGGAGGTAACGATTTTACTCCCGTGGATGTACGTATTATTTTACGACATGCTTTAAACTGTAAAGCACATTCGATGATACTGATACATAATCACCCTTCGGGAACACGCTCTCCAAGTCAAGCCGATAAACTCCTCACCATAAAAATACGTGACGCCGCCAAAGTTATGGATATCCGTGTCAATGATCACTTGATATTTATTGACAATGGCTATTTCAGTTTTCGGGATGAGGATTTGTTGTAGTGATGATCAGTCATTGTTACGCTACATCTCTCAAATCAACCGGAACAACGCGGGAAATACCTTGTTCGACCATGGTAACACCGTAGACAATGTCCGTGCTTGCAATCGTCCGTTTATTATGAGATACGACAATGAACTGCGATTGATCGGAAAATTCCCGGATAATATTGTTGAATTTGTCAATATTGGTGTCGTCCAAAGGAGCGTCCACCTCATCGAATATACAAAAGGGAGCGGGTTTTAATAAATACAGTGAAAAAAGCAATGCCGTAGAGGTTAACGTTTTTTCACCTCCCGAAAGTTGATTGATGGAGAGCGGGCGTTTGCCTTTAGGTCGAGCGATAATTTCAATATCAGAATCCAGGGGATTGCTAGGATTACTTAAGATAAGATCACAACTATCTTCAGCATTGAACAACGATCGGAAAACTTTAACAAAGTTTTCTCTTACCGCGGTAAATGCGGTCATAAACTTCTCGTTCGCGCTATCATCGATTTCTTGAATAGTTGCCAGAAGGGTTGTTTTAGCCTCCAACAGATCATTTCTCTCCTTGGCGATAAAGTCGTGACGTTCCGTAATTTCATCGTAAGCTTCTTTTGCCATGGGATTGATTGTGCCAAACTCGTCCAGTTGCTTTTTCAATCGCGTACATTGGGAGCCTAGCTCTTCCTCGGTTTGCTCTATTTTGGGCATATCACCCGCTAAGAGATCCTTAATATCGATGTTGAACTCCACAGCAAGCCGTTCTTTCAAACTGTTGAGATCAATCTGTAATGTCGTTTTTTTATCTTTAATTTCTGTGATTAGCAAATCAAGCTGGTCTTTTGATTTACGCAAGGACGAGACTTCTTCTTCCAGATCATTGATTGCCTTGCGAGCCGCATAAAAACTCTCTTCCATCTCACGGAGCGCATTTTCCAACGATTCCCGTTGTTCGTATAATCCCTTGAGATCTTCATCATTACTGTCCGTAAGTGTCAAGGCTTCTTTCATACCACTTTTCACCAATTCGATGTCTGCGCTATTTTTGTTGATCCGTATTTCCAGGGCTTCCTTTTGACTCTCCCGGTATTCCAGATCCTTTTGTATTCCAGACACTTTGTTTTGTTGTTGATGTAGGCGAATGTTTTCTTGGTTGAAGGCTGCAGATCGCTCTGTCAGCAGATCATCCAAATCCTGAAACGATAGTTGAAGATCATTCCATAGTTTTTGACATTCCTCACTTTCAGCTTTTAGTATTTTTAAGCCAGGCTCTGCGATGATGAGCTCTGCGTCGATCGCCAACAGCTTCTGCTCGATATCATCTTTTCGATTCTGACTGGAAGAGATAAAGGCTTGATATTGCTCCTGTTTCGTTTTTACAGATGTCCATTCATTCTGTATCTGGTTCAATTGGATACGAAGTTCGTCGATGAGGTCCTTTTGAGACTGTGCTTTCAGCGAAATCAAAAGTTGAGTTTGCTCATTTTCGACTTGCTGTAATTCCGCTATTCGTTGATTGATGGATTTAATTTCCTTTGCCAGAATTTCGATGTTTTTGGCCCGACCGATACGTTTTCCTTCAAAAAGCCCCACAGACCCACCACTCAATCCCAACTTGTGCTTCGTGAATTTTCCTTCTCGATGTAAGACCACCATATTATGATGGGGCAAGGCAACCTCTATGGCTTGGGGATCGTTCGATTCCAACAAGTAAACATCTTTTAATAATTCGAGACAAAGATCCTTGTATTTGTCTTCTACTTTGATCACTTGCATAGCCGGTATGAGACTTTCCGGTATAAGCTTTACCTCATTATCAGCCGATTTCTTAACGTGTTCTAAAACAAAGAAATTAGCCCGACCCCGTGAAGAATCACTCAACAGGTTGATGGCTTGAATAGCATCCTGCTGCATGTCCACCACATAATGGTTCATAATAGCTTCAAGATAGTTTTCAATAGCAACGCGATATTCTTCCTGACAAAATAAAATATCCGAAAATAAAGGATATTGTTTTTGCCACCCTGCATTCTTCCGTAAAAATTTGATGGATTCGGGAAAACCCTCGAGATTATCAACCAAGGACTTGGTTAGATTGTATTCGTTTTGCTTGGCATCGACAAGGCGTAATTCTTTATTCAAGTTCTGTTGAACCTGACTTAACCGACTTTCGGTTGTTTGTATTTGCACGTTCAATTCATTCTCTGAAGAAACCGCTTGGTGGTAGATTTCCTCCTGGCTTGACAGTTTCTGCTGCAGCTCTTCGACAACAACACTAAATTGAGTTAACTCTTCGACCTTAGAAGAGGTGTCATGAATAGTACGCTGTGACTCATTCTGCAAAGCTTCTTTTTGGATATGGAGAACAGCGATATCCTTTTCGGCTTTGTAGATCTTGTTTTGTATGCCACTGTTGTCCTGATTGGCTTGATCTACACGGATTTTAGCACGCTGCTGTTGTGCTCGTAGTTCCTCAACTTCTATTTGGTATTTTTGTATATCTGCTTGGTAAATAGCTAGCTTAGCTTGGTCTTCATAAAGATCCTCATGAAGCCTTTTTAATGTAGATTCGACATGGCTCAACTGTTGTTTGTCCAGATTAAGCTCCGTCGTGATACGGGCCTCGCGTTCCTGCAAATGATGTAATCGTTCGTTTTTAATTTTCTTTTCTGACTCATAGGCCCGAACCTTGTTGCTATATTCATGGGTGGCCTTTTGCTGTGCGCTTAGGTTTTTCTCTTTTAAAAGGATTTCCTCCCGATCCAGACGAAGTTGTCCTTCCTTCTTGTCGATTTGCACCAATGTCTCGGTCATCTTCTGTTGCAGATCTTTCTCCTTTTTTCCGAGCGATTGCAGATCGGTACTAAAGTTTTCTATCCGGTAATAGGCGAGACCGATATGGGCTTGCTTATATTCCTCTTTAATCTGAAAATATTTATCAGCCTTTTTAGCTTGGTTTTCCAGTGTTTTCAAATTTTTCGTGATCTCATAAAGAAGATCATCTACACGTGAAAGGTCGCTTTCGGTATCCTTTAACTTGCTTAGTGTTTGTTTTTTACGAACCTTATACTTGGAGATACCCGAAGCCTCTTCAAACAAATTCCTTCGGGAATGATCTTTGTTGGCAATGATTTCATCGATCATCTTAAGTTCGATAATCGAGTAGGTATCCGTTCCGATACCGGTATCCAAAAATAGGTCGGTAATGTCTTTCAACCTACATTTTACATCATTGAGGCGATATTCACTATCGCCATTACGGTACAACTTTCGCGTAATAGTAATCGTGGTGAATTCGGTGGGAAGTATATTTTTGTTATTGTTAAAGGTTAATGAAACTTCCGCTAAGTTGGCAGGTTTACGTGTCTTTGTTCCGTTAAAAATGATGTTTTCCATCTTTTCGGAACGTAGCGTCTTTGTGCTCTGTTCGCCCAACACCCAACGGATGGCATCGACAACATTTGATTTACCACACCCATTGGGCCCAACAATTGCTGTAACACCTTCATTAAAATTTATGGTGATTTTATCACCAAAACTCTTAAACCCCTTGATTTCAAGTTTAGTTAGCTCCATCCGAATTTCCGTGTTCTATGACTACGAAAATACGTATTATCGTAAAGAATGAAAATCTAGGTTTTGCACATCTTTCGAGATTTCCACATTTCCACTATCTTATGATAATTTTTCGGTGTAGGATTTTGAATTTCCTACACAGTTGCTCCTACTACTTGTCGGAGAATTTACAACGATTAAGGCAGCTTAAAAGCCTGTCTAGCCAACAGTTTCCAATCCTCACCAACCTTTGTCCATACCAATACGATGCCTATTTTCAAGTCCGCAAGTCCCTTACCGGGATCATTGGTTTTACCTAGAAGTGTATGTCTTACAATAGCCGTATTGTTCTCGATGTCGATTTGTTGGTTTTCGACTTGTAGTTTTTCGAAAACCGATGCTCCGGAAGCAATGGTCTCCACAAATTCCTTTTTGCTCTCCACTTTTCCGCTGGAATGCCCGTAGGATAATTTATCCGAAGCCAATTCAGTTAAGCTATTTCTATCGGCAGTAAGCATGGCCTTTATAAGTTGGTCCACAGCCTTTTCAACGGATGTGTAGACAGGATTCTGTGCTTGAGATTGCTGCTCTCCAAAGGTAAGCGCTAGAACTATCATAGTCGTTATTACTTTTTTTGTCGTCATATTCTATAAATTGAATGAATAAAATTAATTATTATTATGGAATTTTTGGTCATTTATAGGATTTAATTGGAGATAACTCTAGTATTGTGTTTCATATTCTGAAATCCTTTTAAGATGTTTCCAATTAGGGGTATACTGTGTGAGCAATCCGTCCCGCTGTTCCTCGTCCAAAGTTAAATAGTCAAATACACTTATTGCTATGCTATAGGTCAACCTATCCAAAGGCATGTTAGTTAACTTCTTGGAATAGGTAATTTGTCTTTTCGTACGATTTAATATGTAGGTGCTCGATTTAAGTTGTTTTAAGCTTATGTGGTCCAATAGAAAATCAAGCCTTTCTTCCCATAGCGCGATTTGCTCCATTATTTTAGCTTGGAGGATCATTGTTTTTAGCTGCTCACTGTCCTTTTCATGGGTAGGGAGTGCCGAAGTATAGATGATAAAATCCCGAAGGTAAGGAGCCTTTGTCCTGGGGTCTGCCTTTATTCCATATTTTTTGTCGAAAATAACGATCTCGGAAAAGATAGTCCGGTCAACAGCCCGCTTTTTAACCTCTTTTTGTATATAAGACTGCCTTGCTTTTAAATATTGTAATAACTCGGCCTGCGGAATAAGATAATGGGCTAAGAGTTGAACCGTTCCATTCTCGTAACCTATAACACGAATACCTGCTGTCTTTTCTGACAACACAATATGATACGCTTGTCCCAAGAATTCGATAACCATCTGCGTTGAATTTGTTACTTCAATTTATTGCGGTAATAGCTAATTTTGTACGGTATTTAAGAGAGGATAAAGATGAAAAAAATTTTTGTATTGGCAGCTGTTTTTGCCGGAATGCATGTTCTTCATGCTCAAAATCACGCTATTAATTTAGAATTTATGGATAATGCTATACGCCCCCAAGATGATTTTTACAACTATGTAAACGGTAATTGGATGAAAACTGTGCAGATTCCCGCCGATAAGGCTAGGTGGGGATCTTTTGATGAATTACGCGAAAACACCGATGTGGCTGTATTAGAAATATTGAAAGAGTCGCTAGGTAAATCATTTGAGAAGGGGTCCGATGGACAAAAAATCGCTGATCTGTATAAGTCCTTTGTGGATTTTGAAACACGTGATAGATTAAGTTTAGGTCCTATACAAGGGCAGTTAACAGATCTGGATAAAATTCAAAACCTGACAGATCTGTATGATTATTTTGTAAAATATGGAAAGGAAGGGGGGAATCCTTTCTTCGGCGGGTATGTATACGCGCATATGAAGAACAGCAGTATGAATGCAGTATATCTCGGAGGCGGAGGTTTGGGTTTGGGACGTTCTTATTACCAAAAGGAAGACGAAAAAAACAAACAGACCTTGTTAGACTATACACAGTACGTCAATACACTGTATAGCACGGCAGGTCAGAAAACGAACGACTTAAAGGGACCAAAAGTCGTTGCATTTGAAAAAGAAATTGCTTCCTATCTGAAAACAATTGAAGAATCCAGAGACGCCCAGAAGCGCTACAATCCGGTGGCCGTTGCCGATCTTGGTAAGTTAGTCAAGAATATGGATGTCGCCAAGTATCTGACCACGATGGGATTTCGGGCCGATACCGTCATTATCAGTGAACTGAAGTACTACGAGAACTTAGATCAGTTGCTTCATCCAGCGAATTTGCCTGTTATTAAAGATTATTTGAAATTTCATTTGATCAATGATGCCACCGGTTATTTGACCAAAGAATTGGATGAGCTGTCCTTTGACTTCTACGGACGCAAGTTAAAGGGTCAGCAGGAGCAGCGAGCATTGGACAAAAGAGGACTAGAGTTTGTAAATAGTTCTGTAGGGGAGTTACTGGGCAAATTGTATGTTAAAGATCACTTTCCCGAAGAGGCCAAAGAGGCTTGTGAAGAGATGGTACAATATTTAATTCGATCTTTTGAAATCCATATCAAGGACTTGGCCTGGATGTCTCCGACTACCAAAGAAAAGGCATTGGAAAAGCTCTCGAAATTCACAGTAAAAATTGGTTATCCGGACAAATGGAAAGATTATTCGAAGCTAGCTATCGGAAATTCCCTGTATGAAAATGTGAAGAACATCAGTTTATGGGCTTTTCAAGACAATTTATCCAAACAAGATAAGCCTGTAGACAAAACAGAATGGGGAATGACGCCACAGACGGTGAATGCCTATTACCATCCGCTTCATAATGAGATTGTATTCCCAGCAGCAATACTTCAACCTCCATTTTATGATTACAAAGCAGATGCTGCGATAAACTTTGGTGGGATAGGTGCTGTTATTGGCCATGAGATCTCCCATGGTTTTGATGATGCCGGCTCGCAATATGATGGGAATGGTAATTTAAATAATTGGTGGACAGAAGAGGACAAAACAAAATTTGAGGCTGCTGCTGATGCATTGGTTAAACAGTTCGAATCGTATGAGCCTGTACCTGGGGTGTTTGTCAACGGACGTTTTACATTAGGTGAAAACATTGGCGATTTGGGTGGCTCTTCCGTCGCATTTGATGCACTTCAGCTTTATCTGAAAGATAAGGGAAATCCGGGATTGATTGACGGTTTTACACAAAATCAACGTTTCTTTTTGTCTTGGGCAATAATATGGCGGACGAAGACTACGGATGAATTTGTCGTCAATCAAGTTAAGACGGACCCACATTCACCTGCACAATATCGAGCTTTTGGACCAATTGTCAATTTGAATGGCTTTCATGAGGCATGGGGTACACAGCCGGGGGACAAAATGTATGTTCCTAAAGAGAAGAGGATCGTGATCTGGTAAGAGGCTTCCAGAAAGACTTATGCCCATTTCAAATGGGTATAAGTCTTTCAATTATTTGGTTCTTATTATTTTTACTGGGTTCTGTCTTGTATCGAACACATCTACAACTTCAATTCTATTTTTATCTTTGTTTATCCAATAAATGATTTTGTAGTTTGTGCTGACGATATACCTAAAGTTTTGAGGCCTTTCTTTTAGAAGTTCTTCAATTGCACCAATTTTGGCAAAATTACTCAAATCAGCTGCCTTTTCAGTTATTTGTCTGACTATTTTTTTAGCAACTTTTAAGTTAACTCTTTGATTGTGATAATCGAATATACTTCTCAATTCGCTTTTTGCAAAATCTGTCCAATATACTGTTAGTCCCATTTCTCAATCTCTGCAATCAAGTCAGTTGTTGTTGTTAGTCTTTCATTCACCGAGTCTTCCATCGATTTATTAATGCGTTCATTGAGTTCAGCGATTGTCATCGGCATAATATCATCATTCTTTTCTGAGCTATGAGAACGTAAAAGTTTTTCCAGCCGAGTTAATAGTTCTTCGTTTTGAAGCTTCAAGAACTCTTGTACAAATTCTATTTTTCTCGTTTGAATATCCATAACACTTTATATTTGTTACTCAAATTTACGAAAAAATTTTTTGGTTTTAGTGGGCGCTGTTGTTAAAAATACTTTAATAGCATGATTACCTTTTAGCTTCAATTATTTGGACCGAAGACGCTGTCTGTATTGGGTTGGTGTCATGCCTACCGTATTTTTAAATACCTTATGGAAACTCACGGCATTGTTAAATCCCGAATCGTAACAAATTTCTTTTAAAGAGTAGTCCGGGTTGTTCAAGAGTTTGCACGCATTGGAAATCCGTAGCTCAAAAATCAATTGCATAGGCGTCTTTCCGGTTTTCTGTTTAAAGTAACGACTAAATGAATTTTTGGTCATTTGCGCCAGCTGTGCCAATTCACTCAATTCAATTTTATGCGTGAAATTCTCCCGAATAAATTCCATGACGACGTTCATTCTTCTGACATCATCAGAATGATTTATAACGACATATCCATCGCTAATTAAAGAAGCAGGTGAACTATTCTTGAAGGCCCATAACGTTTCTAACAACGATGTTATTTTCAATATTCCTTCCGATTTAGCTGTTTTTTCAAAAAGGAAGAATAGCGTGGAATTAGACTCTACCTTTGTACTCATGCCCCTTCCAGCTTCGACCATCAGTTCTCTCAACCCACCACTCTCCGGTAGGTATATAAAGTCACTTCCAAAGCAATTTTGCCGGAAGTGTACGACGATACAATCTATTAATCCTTCTTTAGACGCTATCTCATATTCGGTGTCAAACAGCCAGTAGTGGGGGATATTGGCACCGATAAGTATAATGTCCCCCGCAACAAACTCCTTTATACAGTCACCGACAAATAATTTACCCGTCCCTTTTAGGACCAGTATAAACTCCAACTCTTCATGATAGTGCCAAATGTTGTGGTTTTTAGGTACCTTATCACGCCGAATACTAAAACTTTGAAAAGTCGTGGATTGGAGTGTTAACTGCTTTATCTTCATCTTATTTTAAGGGGATAAGGGATTGATATGAATCATTTATTCTATTTGTACTATAAATATATGAGTAATGTGGTAATATTGTTTATAAGTTGGGTAAAATAATTCATATTATCCCAAAGAATAATAGCGTACTTAGTCGAACAATTATAAGCTTGTATCGATATGTCACGAACAAAGAAGTACACATTTGCGATTATATTAATTACCTCATTATTCTTCTTTTGGGGATTCATTCATAATCTCGATCCCATCCTTATCAAACATTTGCAAAGTGCCTTCAGTCTGACCCATTTTCAAGCTTCGTTGGTCGATTCGGCAGTCTTTATAGCCTACTTTTTCTTGGCTATTCCGGCAGGTTTGATCATGAAGCGGTACGGTTACAAGGCAGGGATATTGGTAGGCTTAAGCCTATTCTCCTTAGGTTGCTTCTTGTTTATCCCGGCTGCAAATACGATGAGTTATCCCTTTTTCTTAGGGGCATTATTTGTGTTATCCTGTGGCCTGACTATCTTGGAAACAGCAGCCAATCCCTATATTACGGTACTTGGGGATCCGGCAAAAGCCACACAGCGCTTAAATTTTGCACAATCATTCAACGGATTAGCCGCTTCGGTCGCACCTATCGTAGGCGGAATTTTCATTTTGGCAGAAGAGCCTAAGTCAGCTACCGAGATAGCTACGCTGTCCGATCAAGCCAGGATAGCCTATATCCAAGCCGAAACCTCTTTGGTAAAAGGCCCCTACTTAATTTTAGGCCTATTGATATTGGTCGTTGCAGTTTTATTCTTTCTCACCAAACTACCCGAGATAAAAGAAGAGGACGACGCAAAATCGTCAAAGGGATTTTTCGGAGCTTTCCGCCATAAAAATGTCCGATGGGGTGTACTAGCTCAATTTTTTTATGTGGGCGCCCAGATTTATATCATCAGCTTCTTGCTTGTTTTTGCCAAAGATGCCTTGGGTATGAGTGGTCAAGAAGGGAAGTATTATGCAGGTCTAGCCGGCTTTTTATTTATGGTAGGACGGTTTATCGGCACCTTCTTTATGCGCTTTTTAGCACCTTATAAACTATTGATCGTCTATAGTCTGATTTCTTGTCTTTTATGCTTGGTCGTCATTTACGGAACGGGAATAATGACCTTATACGCCCTGGTAGCTATTACATTTTTCATGTCTATCATGTTTCCGACGATATTTGCACTGGGCATTGAAGGTACAGGAGCAGATACCAAGTCGGCCTCTAGCTTGATTATTATGTCTGTTGTTGGAGGGGCCATTATTCCACCCTTAGCCAGTAAGATCACCGACCTGTCGGGTAATATACATTTATCCTATTATGTCACACTCGTATGCTTTATCGTTGTGCTTTTATTTGCATGTAACAATAAAGGAAAAAATACTATTCAAAATTCAAACAGCTAATACCTATGAAAAGATATGCACTTGCTTTGGATCTGCAAGATGATCCATCTCTAATCGCTGAATACGAAAGATACCATGAGGCCATCTGGCCTGAAATCAGTGAATCAATCTTGAACGCTGGAATTGCTCATATGGAAATATATCGGTTTAGTAATAGGCTCTTTATGGTGATGGAAGTAAATGAAGATTTCAGCTTTGAAAAGAAGGCAGCGATGGATACTGCAAATCCTAAAGTACAAGAATGGGAAGAGTTAATGTGGAAATACCAACAGGCTATACCGGGAGCTAAGCCCGGAGAGAAATGGGTGCTGATGGAGAAAATATTTGAACTATAGTCATCATGGAAAGAGAAAAGCGTTCATTTTTGCAAATCCATCCCAAGGACAATGTGTTAGTAGCCTTACGTGATCTACAAGCGGGAACTATTATACCATTTAACGGATCGACCATTGAACTGCTCCAGGATGTTGCTGCGAAGCATAAATTTACCCTAACGGCACTACCAAAAGACGGAGCGGTATATATGTACGGTGTATTGGTAGGCCGGGTAAACTATGATTTAAAACAAGGTGAATTAATCGACGTGAATAATCTGCGACATGCTGCAGAAGATTTCAAACTAGGCCATCGAAAACTCGATTGGCACAAGCCCGATGTAAGTCGGATCACGAATAAATATTTTAACGGCTACCATCGTAGCAACGGGACAGTAGGCACCGCCAATCATTGGTTGGTCATTCCCATGGTCTTTTGTGAAAACAGGAATGTATTGACATTAAAGGCTGCCTTAGAAGAAAAACTGGGCTATCAAGTCGAGAGCAAAGACTATTCGGACGAAGTGGATGAGCTGATTGCCAAGTATCAATCCGGAGCTTCTATAGAAGAGCTATTGGCTATTGATCTGTCTTCAGCCAAAGCGAACAAAAGCAACATGCGCCTTTTTCCAAATGTAGATGGTGTTAAATTTCTAAACCACGATATGGGGTGTGGTGGTACACGCATGGACTCGGATGCATTGTGTGGCTTGCTGGCCGGATATATTGTACATCCGAACGTAGCTGGCGCGACGGTATTAAGTTTAGGATGCCAACATGCACAAGCTTCTATTTTGAGTGAGGAGATCTTTAAACGGGACCCAAACTTTGATAAACCCTTGTATATTTTTGAGCAGCAACTTGAGGGAACTGAGCAGACCTTAATGGAAAAGGCCATTAAGGCTACTTTTGCTGGTTTGGCACAGGTTAACCAACAGACACGACAGCCGGCAGGTTTAGACAAATTGTGTGTCGGTCTTGAATGTGGTGGCTCGGATGGATTTTCGGGAATATCAGCCAATCCGGCACTCGGATACTTATCTGATTTGTTGGTCAGCGTGGGAGGTTCAGTTATCTTATCCGAATTTCCCGAGCTGTGTGGGGTAGAGCAGGAGCTGAGCGATCGTTGCGTAGATGAACCGACAGCCGAGAAGTTTATGCACCTGATGAAAACCTATAATGCGAAAGCCGAAGCAGATGGCTCGGGGTTTTATATGAATCCTTCTCCTGGAAATATCCGGGACGGCTTGATTACCGATGCCATAAAATCTGCGGGGGCAGCTAAAAAAGGAGGTACATCTCCAGTCACAAATGTTGTCGACTACCCCGAATTGGCCAATAAGCCTGGTCTGAATTTGTTGTGCACACCGGGTAACGATGTAGAAAGCACAACCGCGGAGGTTGCAGCAGGGGCTACTATTGTGCTATTTACGACAGGCCTCGGTACACCTACGGGAAATCCTATTACTCCGGTTGTTAAAGTTTCGACGAACACAAAGACCTATCAAAAGATGCCGGATATTATCGATATCAACTGTGGAACTGTCATTGATGGTGAAGAAACCATTGAAGAAGCAGCTCATCGGATTTTGGATTATGTCATTGCTGCGGCTAGTGGCGAAGAAACGCCAAAAGCGGTGTTACTAGGGCAAGACGATTTTATCCCGTGGAGACGTGGTGTATCACTATAATTTTATAATATTCAAGATATGAAAAAGAACCTATCCATTTTATTCTTAGCATTTTTTGTGTTCAGCAGCGTACATGCACAAAAGTATCAACCTACATCCGAGAACCTAGCCAACAGGAAATGGTTTGAAGATGCAAAATTTGGTGTTTTTATACACTGGGGAGTGTATAGCATTTTAGGAGATGGTGAGTGGGTCATGAATCAGCAGAAATTCGGTTTGAAAGAATACGAACTTTTACCTAAGTTTTTCAATCCCATAGATTTCGATGCCAACTATTGGGCACGTCTTTTTAAATCAGCAGGTGCGCAGTATGTAACCTTTACGACTCGTCACCATGATGGTTTTTCGATGTGGGATTCGCAAGCTTCTCCATACAACATCGTTCAAGCCACGCCTTTCAAACGCGATATTGTCCGGGAACTCACCGAAGCCTGCCGTCAGGAAGGACTAAAGGTCATGTTTTACTATTCTTTACTCGATTGGCATCGTGACGATTATCATCCTGCCGGGAGAACCGGAAAAGAAATTGTGGGCAGAGATAGCACGAAGGGGGACTGGGATAGCTATGTTCAATTTATGAAAGCCCAGTTGACAGAGCTATTGACCAATTACGGTCGTATCGACGGTATCTGGTTTGATGGAGATTGGGACAAGCCAGGTGCTGACTGGAGATATAAGGAGATTTATAGTTTGATCCACCGGTTACAACCGCAGTGCCTCGTCGGCAATAATCATCACAAGGCACCCATTGATGGTGAAGACTTTCAAATGTTCGAACGCGATTTACCGGGCCATAACACCACCGGATTTGGCACAAAAGCTGAAGATATTGGTCATTTGCCGAAAGAAGTCTGCGGTACCATAGCTGGCTCTTGGGGCTTTAATATCAAAGATAGAAAGCAGAAATCATTTCAAGAGGTATTAACTTATCTCGTGAAAGCATCCGGATATGGCGCCAATTTATTGCTTAACGTCGGACCGATGCCGAATGGCGAAATTCAAGATTATCAACAAGATCGGTTGCGAGAAATCGGACAATGGTTGACCAAGTACGGCGACGCCATATATGGTACAGAAGGAGGTCTGGTTAGTCCGAACGATGATTATGTATTTACCAAGAAGGGAAATCAAATCTTTCTACATGTTTTAAATACAAACAATACGGAGATAGCGGTTGTAGATTTTAATATTGCCCTAAAATCTATTACAGAATTTGGCAAGAAAAATAAAGTAGACTATACCTTGAAAAATAATATATTGAAAGTGAAGTTACCCCAAAGTGGCGAACAAGTTGAACCGTACGTATTAACTATAAATATCTAAAGTCATGTCGAAATTATCGGGAAAGGTAGCTGTCGTTACCGGCGGCGGATCAGGAATAGGTAAAGCAATTGTAGAGTTATTTGCGAAAGAGGGAGCGATAGTCCATATCATAGACTTAAATGAAGAAGGTTCCCAATTGGTTGTCGATTCGGTTCACAGAGAAGGCGGCAAAGCTATCGCGCATATTTGTAACGTTACGAATCAGGCCGAGATACAGTCCAAGATCGAAGCTATCGGACGGATTGATATTTTAGTGAACAATGCCGGAATAGCACATGTTGGTAATCTCGAGAATTGTGAAGAAAAGGATTTTGACAAGGTTTTCCAGGTCAATGTCAAGGGGGCCTATAATGTGCTATACGCTGTTGTTCCTACGATGAAAGTCTATCGAAGTGGTGTGATCTTGAATCTGGCTTCGATTGCCGCAGTAGTGGGTATCGCTGATCGCTTTGCTTATTCGATGAGCAAAGGGGCAATATACGCCATGAGTATGTCGGTGGCGCGCGATTACATGAAATACAACATTCGCTCGAATTCGATTTCCCCTGCCCGTGTACACACCCCATTTGTAGATGGTTTTATTGCCAACAATTATCCGGGAGAGGAGGCGCAAATGTTCGAAAAACTGTCGCAGTCCCAACCTATTGGCCGTATGGCAAAGCCCGAAGAAATCGCACATTTGGCCTTGTTCCTTTGTTCAGATGATGCCGGTTTCATTACAGGCAATGATTATCCCATCGATGGTGGATTTATCAAATTGAATAATTGATATAGATATATTTAGATGTTATATTTGAGACCCTATAATATCTAATACTCACATTATTAAAAAGTAAAATGAAAC
>JBEBWF010000031.1:0-47052 GCA_040392285.1 Sphingobacterium sp.
TCGACAAATAGCGTTTCTCTATCTATAAAAAGTTCGGGATCAGACATACACAAATATAGTAAAAAGAGGTATTGTCACCTCTTTTTACTATATTTTCCTCGCCTTTTAGGTTATACATCAAAGAGGCCTCTAACTTTCTTATAAAATAATGACAAAATAATTATCCTATTTTGTTTGGTAAATCCTTACATAGTCCACCTTAAATTCCACGGGCAAAGAACTGGGATCTAACTTTCCCCCCAGCGTTCTATCCGTAGAAGCACCCAAAGCCAAATTGAGAAGGATGGAAAATTTCTGACGGAAAGGGTTGGGTGAAATATTGGATATATCTACCACATGTGTAACCACATTATCAATAGCAAAGACCAATTTATTTGCATTCCAATCCAAACTATAGATATGAAAATCGGTGGAATAGTCCGTATAAATCCTTTTTGTTTCCTGTTTGTAATCCGATGAACTTTCACCATAGATGACATTTTGTATCATAACCGGGTCTTTCGCCGCATATTCCATGATATCGATCTCACCACAACGAGGCCATCCCTGTCCTGTATTCTGGCTGTCACCTTTGGCCCAGAAAGCCGCCCAGGGGCCTTTCCCCGGTGGAACTTTTGCTCTGATCTCAAACCTTCCATATTGCCACGAGTGTTTTTTATTCGTAATAATACTTGCAGAAGTATACGTACCGTCACTGTATGAAGTCGGAGTAGCATATTGGGTAGATTCCTTGCGCCCCGTGATAACTAAGTATCCATCCTGGATTTTACAATTCTCCGTACGATTTTCAGTATAATATTGAATCTCTTGATTACGGACAAAGCCTTTCTCATAAGTCCAGTTATCTGTATTTATCGTTCCGTTGACATTAAACTCGTCTGCCCAAACAAGTGTTAATAAATCAACATTAGAGAGCCTATCCCCAACCCTATAATGGTCGGTAGCCGATCCTTCGCCTTCTTCTTCAGGCTCCGGCCAATCTGTAAGTCCTGCCGGTACCTCGTCATTTTTACACGCAAATATTAAGCTCGTTGCGCAGATAATAGTATAAAACAATTTTTTCTTCATAATATAAAAAATATGTAAAAGGATCTAAAAAGCCTCAAGATGCAAGGCTTTTTAGACTCCTTCTGGTAATTGCTGTTTCTTAATAATTTTTAATACAACGAATCAGGGCTCCTCCATTTTTATTCTTCTTGACAGGCTCCGCAGATCCCGGACTATTCACTTCCAGATAGATATTGACATTGGTTGTCTCTGTCGATGGGTTATTAACCTTCCATACAACTGCCTGATGATCTCCCATTACGACGGACGCCCCTTGCCCCGTCATAAAGTTAGTACTTGTCCAATAGTAGCCATACGCACCAAGTCCCCAGTTTCGACGTGTACCTCCATCGATATCTCCTCCCCAGATACCTTTCCAGATACTGGTTGCATCTTCACCCCATTTTACCCCATCTATTCCGATCGCATCCCTCAGGGCTTTGTATTCATCCACACTCGGAATGTGCCAACCCGAGGGAGCTATTCCCTGGGTTTCTTTATAAGCTCCTCCTGTGGAAATATCCGCTTGTTGTACAGCTGCCCGCCAGTTGTAGAAATAGCCACGACCTGTACGAGGGGTAGTGATATCGCTCGTACCGTTATAGGTAATGTTCACCATGTCGCCATACAAGCCGGGGATATACTCACCTAACATACCTGTATTGGCGGGATTATCCGTAGAAAATATGTTTTTAGTAGCGACGGCATCGGTAGTTCCTCCAAACCGCAAATCTTCAATCATCCAGTAACGTCCATCTGTCATCAATTTAACTTGATATGTCTTGCCATCACGCCGATCCGTAAGCGTCCATACATTTCCAACTTGAGCATCTTCACAAGGTGCAAACTCATCGAAATAGATCGTCGTACTGTTGTTAGGTGCATTACAGGTTGTAAATCCATTTTGGGTAACTGTGACCGTCTTCATTGCCGAACCGGAGGCAAAGGTTATCGTTCCTATACGGATCGGTGTATTCGGATTTACATTTTTGGTTATACTGACTTCTACCGTTATATTTTTACCGGTTGTAGGGGAGACTGAGATCCAGGCCGCATCAGATGAAGCAGTCCACGTTCCTCCATTGGTTGTTAAGACGACCTCATATAACCCTCCTTCTGCTTCCGTCTCAATTGTTGTTTTATCGACGCTGACACTGGGTTCCGCTCCTTCCTGAATAACACGAATAGTGAGAGTTCGGTTAGTTTTGGGCGAAACCTCTTGTAGCGTAATGGTAGCCGTCCGCGGATCAATCGCATCATACGCCGTTACTATCAACTTCAGCGGCCTATCTCCACTTAACGTATCCGTATCTGCAACATCCAATGTGACCCACTCTTGATTACTGGTCGCTACCCACTTATACTGCGTGTTTTGGTTGACATTCATCGTAAACACTCCGCCTTCTTTCTCTGTCCGGATCGTATCAGTGACAACATCAGTGCCAAATGTGGGATTTATTGTACCACTCGGCATGTTCGGATTCAGGTAATCACCTGTTTTATCGCAGCCCCAGAAGCCTATCAGACATAGGGTCAGGAACATCATTACATAAAAAATATTTTTCATATCCTTATCTTTTAATAAATCCAACCAGGTGTTCTTGTTAAACTCGGATTCTTATCTGCTTCAGCTTTCGGAACTCCCCATACATAATAAAAATCACCTGGCCATGAAATTTTCACCGAAGCACTTGCTGCTCCCCATACTCTTTGCGTTCCGTCCTCTGATTTATCAAATTTCGTTTCCTTTAACGTGCGCCAACGCATTTCATCAAAGAAATTGATCCCTTCGTTTACCAATTCCCGACGACGCTCGTCTCGGACATAATCGCGGGCCACAGTCTTTAATCCAAAGTATGCAGTCATCGTAGGCATCCCCACCCGATCACGTACTAATTTGACCTTGGCTTGCGCTTCCGGCAATCTATCCAGCTCAACCAATGCTTCCGCCCACATCAACAGAACATCTGCATAACGAATAAGAGGCTCATCTATCGGATTGGATTCCCTGTATAGAAACTCCAGTCCTTCGCCTACAAATTTACGATGGACATAAAAAAGGTTCTCGCTGTTAGCCGTCAGGTCGGGCAAGATTCCCGGAATCAAAGCATCCATCCCTACTCCATGAGTGTACGCTTTTCCTGCGGCCCATGGCCAACGCATCACATATTCAGGTTCATTACTCCCCGTCGGAGGATTAGCGTCAGTTCCTTTGATCGTATCATAAGGACAGATGATGCTATAATGTAAACGCGGATCACGATCGGTATATGCCGCAATCAGCCTAGCTTCGTTACCTTCCTCCAGGTACCTGTCTCTGACAGAGGAAAGGATCGAAGAATTCAGCCTGCTATCTACTGCCGTCGTGACTTTTGCATGAATACTTGTCCCATTATCTCTTTTATCCCGCAAAAAGAAAACTTCCCGTTGAGCCACAGGCAAAGTATTATAACCACTGATATAGTCATCCCAATTAAACGGTTTACTAGTGCTATTATTTACCTTTACTTCATATAGATCGGCTACATAAGGTCTGACTTGGATATCGGTCCAGCTTCCCGAATTATCGGCACCACCCAGTTGGAACGGACTAAGGAGTTTACCTCTCCGTATACCGTATTGTTTAGTCGGCTCTTCAATATACTGCACGCTAAAAATCATTTCGTTGCTGTTTTCATTGGCGACTTTAAACAACTGCTTAAAGTCAGCAGGAGTCCCTGTCGGAGCAAATAGCCCATATCCCATTTCACCCACCTTGGCAAAATCGGCTACTGCTGCTTCAAAAACATCCTGACCATCCTGCTCTTGCCACTCCATGCTTTGTGCTTTATAGAGGTGAGCCTTCCCCCGAAGTGCATAGGCAGCCCCCTTACTTACTTTGCCATCTGCTTTATTGACGTAATTATTGGGCAGATTGGATTCATTGATGACTTCGGTCAAGTCCGTAATAATCTGATCCCACACCTCCATCTCCGAAGACTGAGCACGTGTATACTCGTTGGCATTGACATTTTCCGTATAAAGAGGAACACCTATTCCATTACCACCATACAATGCATTCAGGTGAAGGTAAAACAAGGCACGCAAAAATTTCGCTTCGGCAACCATTCTTCCTTTAGCTTCCTCACCGATAGGTGCACCCGATATCCCTTGAATAGCATCATTTGCCCGATAAACACCACGGTAGAATTTTACCCACTGCTCACTCAATATGGCATTGGAAGCCGTCACACCAGTGCGGAAAAAATTACCGTTATTATCATAGTTACCTTGACTGACCATGCCAAATATATCAAAAAGGAAATTTCCGGCACCTCCGGCATTGACCACACTAGGGCCCCACCCTCTCAACGTAGCGTAGACACCTGCTAAGCCCTGCTCACACAGTGCCTCGGATTGCCACATATTAGCCGATGCCAAAGTATTATAAGGCGCTGTATCCAACAAGTTTTTATTACAACTGATAAAAGTGAAAGACACTACTGCTATCCACAATAAACTAAAAATTATCTTCTTCATGATTTCTCAAGTTTTAAACGTTAGAATGAAACATTAATACCACCCGAAAGCATGCGTCCCAAAGGGTACACACCAAAACCTACCCCCCCAATTTCAGGATCAACACCTGGAAATTTCGATATTGTCAACAGGTTTTCTCCACTAAAAAATATCCGCAGATGACTTATTTTAGCCCGTTGGGTAATCGTTTTGGGTATAGTATACCCGACTTGTAGATTCTTCAGTTTAATATATGAAGCATTGTACAGGAAGTCTGTATTGTCTTGAAAAGTTCCCCCACTGGTCTTTAAGCGTGAGTAAGGCGCGGTCAAGTAGTTTGATTTCGGATCCAATTCAGGCACCGCATACTGTGTCTCATCGAAGAAATAAAAATCATTCCGAGCATTGGCTGGCACGGTATTCTGCACAAGTTGGATGATGGGAGAGTTCAACCCGTTACCGTACAGATGATAGTACATCCCTGCCTGTCCCGACCATAACATACTGATATCAATACCTTTCCACTCTGCTACCAATTGGACTCCATAGTTATATTTGGGCGTGCTTGATTTTCCTGTCCACTCACGGTCATACTCGTTACCATAGTTTCCGTCACCATTACTATCCCCATAGATATACTCACCGTACCAATATCGTGTCCGATCGACTGCGGCAGTTGTCTGACCGTTGAATTTATAACCCGCCGCAACCATATCTCTCGCCCACTGCAAATCTTGCGATGTACGAATCATCCCATCCTTAGGCCCTCCATTTGGATCGACCGTGCCATCCGGATGGCTATATGTACCCGTTCCGGCATATGGTGTCTGGAGAAACTGTTCTCCCAGCGTGTGCCCCTCCGGTCGTCCATTCAAGGCTGAGTAGTTGAGATATTTCCAAACGGGGTTTCCCCATGTATCAAAATCTTGAGCATCATAGCCATACTCTAGTTTACCTAAGTATTCAACTATTCTGTTTTGGTTCAAAGAGAAATTTCCACTGACAGAATAACGGACATTTCCTATTTTGTCCTGCCAACCGGCCGTAATTTCCAATCCGCGATTTCGCACACTTGCCGCATTTTCCATGGGGATCGTAATATCACCCCTCGTCGCATACGCCGTAGGTTCGGTGAGAATGCCAGTAGTCAATCGGTTGTAAACATCCAATTCAACATTCAGCCGATTGCTCAGAAACTGGACGTCAAGTCCTAAATTGCTCGTGGTCACTTGCTCCCATGTCAAAGCAGTATTAGGCAACTGCGAAGGAAATAACCCTTTGGTTTCGCTTTCATTCAGCACCACATTGGTCGAACCATATAGGGCTTGCCAAGCATAATAGCTCGACGTCACATTTCCGAGCTGACCCCAAGATGCCCTGAGCTTCAGACCTTCGACAATATATTTCAACGGTTGAAAGAAAACCTCTTCACTTACCCGCCATCCGACAGAAACAGATGGAAAAATCCCATATCTATGATCCGGCGCAAAACGGGAAGAACCATCGCGACGGAAATTACCCTCCAAAAGATATTTCCCTTGATAAGCATAGTTCAATCTCCCAAACTGTGAAATCATAGCATAATCGCGTTGATAGCTTCCTCCTATTGAGCTCATCTCTATACCCGTAGTAATATCTGTCAATGAATAATCCAACAGCCCTCTTCTACTTGCACTGAAACCATTCAAATTCCAATACGTCTGTTCGTACCCCAAGAGAGCCGCTATATCATGATCACCAAAGGTTTTATTATAATTCACCGTACCGATAAGATTACGGGCTATCTGACGTGTGAATGACCGGGTCGTGGTAGCAAAATTTAGATTTCCATTATACTCTGCCAATGCTTCGCCTGTACGAAAACTGTAGCGTTTCACATTCACATCATGCTCCTTTTCATCCCATAATGCATCCTGATAGTTAAATTTTACTTCAGCGTTTAACCCTTTCCATAGTTCAGCATTCATATACCAGGTGGTATTCAATCGAGAGGTGATATCCTGCCCGTCTTTATACACCAATCTGGCTAAAGGGTTTTCCATATTTTGCGGATTCATCGAAGCATTTAGGGTTGCGTCTTCGAGTGCTCCGTATTTACCGTCATAGATAGGCGTCATGGCAGGCACCATCTGGTTAATATAATTCAAAGCTCCGTCAGTAGTTGCATTTCCAACATCTCCATATCGCTGGTTTAAGTAGGTTCTTGTACCCACTTTTAAGAAGCCGGCAATCTTTGTCTCTACGTTTGCCCGTATCGAATATTCATCAAGAGAGGTATTAGGCATACTCCCTGGGTTTGCCTGATATCCGGCTGAAAGCAGATAGGTACTATTATCTCCTCCACCCATGGTCTGGAGTGTATGTTTGTGATAAAAACTCGGATAGTAAAAATATTCTGTCCAATCAGTATTGGGATAAGCGAGATAATTGGGAATGCCCCATTGGTTATCTGTTCCATTAGGATTTGCCGCAGCGGCTCTCCATGTAGCGATATCAAATTTTCTATACGGCAATAACGTAGGATCAGCGACCACACCTGAAGGATTGAGATTAGCCACAGCCCTGTTGTGCATCTCCATCCACTCGGCCGTATTGGATTCAATACTAAACTTTGAACTAACATCTGTTTGTGCCAACAAAGCCGAATAAGAAAACTTAGGAGCTGTTTTTATTTTGCCCCCTTTTGTTGTAATCAATATGACTCCATTGGCAGCACGTGAACCATATATCGCTGCGGATGCTGCGTCTTTTAAAATACTTATACTCTCTACATCTTCCGGGTTGACGGTGTTTATGGCATTGCTTTCATCAACGATCACCCCATCGATGACGATCATCGGACCTACATTAGCTGCCACGTTACTATTTACACTGAAAGTACCGGTACCACGAACGAGGATACCCGCTCCGTCACTGCCAGGTCTACCGCTGCTTTGCCTTACCTGCACACCGCTGGCCAAACCTCCCAGACCTGACGAAAGATTTACCATGGGACGGTTTTCCAATTTTTGGGATCCGATACTGGCCACGGAACCAGTCAGGTTCACCTTTTTCTGTACGCCATAGCCTACAACGACGACCTCTTCCAAATCTCCAACTTCTTCTTTGAGGACGACATCTAAGGAATTTCTGCCTTGGGTACTCAGTTCTACCTTTGCATATCCTATAATCGAAAACACCAAAATACTCGCTTCACCGGATACAGCCAACGAATAACCGCCTTGATCGTCTGTACTGGTTACATATGGGGTTCCTTTTTCTATAACGGTAACCCCCGTCAATGGTTCGCCTTTTTCATTGGTCACTGTTCCCCCTATTTTCCTTTGTAATTGCTCTTTTTCTACAACAGGATATTCTCCCCTATCTTTCTTTGGTGTGATGATGACCGTATTTCTCTTTATTTCATACGAAAAGGGTTGATCTAGCAGCACTTGATTTAAAGCGTCGACAAGCGTCGCCTTCTTTAAATATACATTCAGTGTTTTACCCTCTGTACGCAATAATCTAGAATTATACACTAGATCTATCCCGGCTTGCTTACTTACCTCTGATAATGCTTCTTCAACACTCGAATTTCTAAGTTTGAGATTAATAGTTTGACTATACAAACCTGTTCCGGCGTGTGCAAAGGTCAGAAATAGAAAAAATAACGACACTTTCATAATCAGGAATATCTTTATAAAGAACAAGAGACGTTCTTTTTCTATCAGAATTTTCATAAATTTGATTAGAATTAAAGGTTTATAAATTTTGTACTGTTTTAGGCTTTTTTTCTGTAGCCAGGGTGTTCGAGCACCTTGGCTTTTTATCTTATATTTTATTTGTTATATACTGTTACCCTCCTTCCCTCAATTTTAAACCTCACAGATTTTGTTAACTCCAGCATTGCTAATATCTCTTGTATATTCTCACGTCTAGACATCCGGATAGTGAAAGTCTTATCCGCCCATTCCTCTCCTGCGTACACCACATCTGCATCATACCAACGAGATAAAAAACTCATAATTTCTTTAATATTTTTGTCTTTAAACACAAAATAATTGTCCTTCCATGCTATTTCTGACTCTATATCAAATTTCTCCACCCCGATACCATCTTTACTTACGATAGCTTTCTGACCAGGCTTCAAGACTCTGTACTCTCCTTCATCAGACTTCAACTTTACGGATCCTTCTACCAAAGCGAGAGTCGGGGAAACTTTGATACCTTCATCGAAATAAGTCGACAAATTAAACTTCGTACCTAACACTTGTATTTCAAAACCTTCCGTATTGACCAGAAAAGGGCTTGACGAATCATGTGCCACCTCAAAATACACCTCACCGGAAGCTTTAACGATCCGCTGAGCTTTCTCGAAACGGGAAGGAAAAGACAAAGAACTACCTGAATTTAACCAAACCTTAGTACCGTCTATGAGCACAATCTGATACTTACCCCCAACGGGAGTTGCCAATGTATTCCATTCCGTTGTGCCAGAAGTTGTGTTTTCACCATTAAACGCATATTCCAAGTTTCCTGCATCTGTCTTTGTAACAACAATTCCAGATTTATTAACATCCTCCCCGACCTGCAGGTTATTTAAATCCAATACTGTCCCGTCACTTAATTGTAAGGAGGCTATATCCGCTCCTGGTTTTAGAACTTCGCTAGAGGTTTTGGGATTTTCCTTCACATGATTATCTTTACTTTGACCGATATAATGTTTCACAAAAATAGCTATACCAAGAAATAACACTACCGATGCTGCATAGCGAATATAGCCCTTCACCCTAAATATCCTAGGTTTACGTTTTTCTTTATACACATGTTCATTCACCCCGGATATAATCCTTTCTTTCACATCTTCTTTACTGCCATACAGTTTTTCATCCCATTCCTCCGTATGAAAGGCCTCACGAAAATGTCTATCCACTTTAGCTTTTTCTTCTTGGCTAGCAGTTCCGTCAATGATCTTTTGAATAAAATATATAATATTTTTTTTGTCCACCTGTTATAGCTTGGGTTTTAATGGAAGAGTCTAATTTGGCGGTTACCCCCCAAAGAAAAAATGAAATAATTAAAAAAAAAGCAAAACGAGCATTTTGCCTATACCGACACGGATCCTGCGAAGTGCTATAGTCAACTGATTTTCAACTGTTTTTATCGAAACGCCCAATTGAGAGGCAATTTCTCTATGACTAAGATTATCATATCGACTGAGTTGATAAATTTCTTTACACCGTTGAGGCAGTTGATTCACCAACTTTTCTATATTCTCCACCAACTCGCTATATTCGAGCTTATTTTCCGGATTAAGATATTCAATAGAATCATTATTATGAAAATCCAACCTCAAATCGCGACTTAACTGTATCTTGATTTTACGGTACAGCTCGTAACGCACGGAAGCAAAAATGTAAGCTTTTAAAGAATGGCTGAAATTCAAATTCTTTCTGTTATTCCATAGCTTTATAAAAACTTCCTGGACAATATCTTCACATGCGGCTAAATCATCCAAAGTATGAGCAGCCATTTTATACAAAGGCTCCCAATATCTAGACATAATAGCCTGCAAAGCTCTCTCGTCATCCCCTCTCAATAAGTCTACTAGTGCAGAGTCTGATGATTCCACAAATGTCCTTTTTACCGTTTGCAAGAGTTTATATATTATATGGTTATAATGAAAAGCAATTTAGAAAAAAATAAAATAGAAAACAATAAAATCACTTTCACAGCCCTGCTTATACCGCAAGACAGATATTATTTAATCCCGCAACACTTCTGCCACCACAAAATTACTTCCTCCCACAAAAATCAAGTCTCCCGGACGGTATTTCGACTTGGCCAAATGAAGAGCATCAACAACAGATCCACCTATTTCTCCCCTCAGCCCATATTCCTCCGCCTTGGCAGCCAACTCTTTTGCAGCCATTGCACGTGGTGTATCCGGATTGGAAAAATAGTAGTAAGCATCTTTGGGCAAGTAGGACAACATATGATCCAGATCCTTATCTTTCATCGCCCCAATAACAATATGCAGTCGTTGGTAAGATACAGACTCCAGATTGCGCACTACCTCTCTTATACCGTCCTCATTATGCCCTGTATCACAAATGATCAAGGGATCTGCAGATAAGGTCTGCCAACGTCCCTGCAGTCCGGTTAATTTCTTTACATTTGCCAAAGCGTCGGTCAAAATAGACTCCGGAACAGCCCATCCCTTTTCTTGTAATATATCGACTACCGCTAATACGCCCAGCACATTTTTACATTGGTACGAACCGGTCAAATCTAAGGCAAATTCCCCACATGAACCTTCTGTTGAATAGACTTCCAGTCTTTGTTGTGTTGCCGTACGTTCGATGACTTCCAGTCTATACCTCTGGTCAGCAAATACTATTGGAGCGTTCAGGTTCTTGGCTATATCTTCAAAAATAGGAGCAGTAATAGGATGTGTTTCGGAGATAACAATCGGCGTATTTTGCTTGATAATTCCTGCTTTTTCCCGAGCGATCTCTTCCAACGTGTTTCCCAAAATATTCATATGATCCATCCCTATATTGGTAATCAACGAAACTTCGGGATGAATAATATTGGTACTATCCAGCCGCCCACCTAATCCGACCTCAATAATAGCGATATCAACCTTTTGCTGTGCAAAATAATCAAAAGCCAATGCTACGGTGACCTCGAAGAAAGAAGGATCTATTTTATCAATAAGTTCTTTTTGGCTATTCACATAGTCAACAACAAACTGCATATCGATCCATTCACCATTTACTCGGATACGCTCCCTAAAGTCTACCAAGTGAGGTGAGGTATATAGGCCTGTTTTATATCCGGCTGATGCTAACACAGCTGCTAACATATGCGAAGAGGAACCCTTACCATTTGTTCCTGCAACATGAATAGTTTTAAAGGAATTTTGTGGATTGCCTATGGCTTCACACAAGATTATCGTACGATCCAGGTCTTTCTTATAGGCCGAAGAACCATCGCGTGTAAACATAGGTAATCGACTATATAGATAATCGATAACCTCTGCATATGAGTTCATAAAATACTATCTTAATTTGAATTCTATTCGGATCAATACAACCCGTCGATCAGGCGCATTCGGAATGGCATTGAACTTTCCTTTCCGCAGTTCCCTATTCAACATCTCATTGACCGAGGAGGATGAGTATGTCGTCCCTTTTACACCCGATCGCACATTGATGACGTTTCCATTCTTATCAATGGTCACCTCCGATACGACGACACCGCTAAACTGCCCATCATCTTTGATGTTCGGCCTTACTGCCCAGTGCCTGCTCGATAAAGACAATGGCTCATTTCCAAATCCTGAGCCTCCTTCGCCATAGTTACTGGCTAAAGGATCACCTAATGCTGATCCTTGATTACCTGGAGTCGATCCTGTCCCGTCTCCTGTTCCTGCGCCATCATTTTTCTTCCCTTTATACAAGGCATTTGTATTAACAGCAGGTGTACTGTTCTTTGTTTCCTTCGTCGTTTCCGGAGCTGTATTTTTTACAGGTTTCTCGGTTTTCGTCACGGCTGGAGCATCCTCCATATCTTGTGTAGCGACTACTTTATCCGAGATTTGCTGTGTAGGTGTAGGCGTGGGGGTTTCCGTAGGGACAATCCGATCGGGCCTTACATTATTTGCATTTTCATCCACCGATGGCTCTTCAATACTCATGTAGTCATCGCCCATCCCCTCTTCTGAGGTACCATAATTCACAATAATCCCTCCCATACCATACTCCGGAAAGTCGGGCTGACCAAATACAATGAAGAAACCTAAGGCAATCAATATTGCCGTCACCAAGGCTGAGTAGCCTAGTGCTTTTGGCATATTATTTTCTTCCTTATATTGATAATACATATTCTAACTCTAAATTTGTTTGACCATGCAATCGTTCAATGGATTAAACGGTTAATCAACAATCCTTAATCCCGCTTCGGCTCTGTCGCAAGCACCAGTTTTATTTTCAAACGGTTGGCAACATCCATCACCGAAATAACGTTTTGAATAGGCACCGTACTATCTGCATACAACATAATCGTCACCTCTTCTCCTGGACTCATTTTAGATTGCAATGTCTGTTCCATAACATCAAAAGGAATGACTTGCTTATCCACATGATACAACAAATCACTCGTAATCGATACAGTTACCGTTTTCTTCGCCACGGACTGTTCTCCTGCGCTGGATTTCGGCAACAGCAACTTGACAACCTGTGGGTTGGCTACAGCAGAAGCGAGCAAAAAGAATAACATCAAAAAGAACATGATGTCATTCAATGCTGCTGTATGTACTTCCGCAGTAGGTTTGTTTCTTCTATTTCGTAAATTCATCTTTCAAATCTCCCAATCTATACCCCCGGTTCATCCAATAAGTCGATAAATTCCACAGCTTCTGTTTCCATTCTAAGAATCAACCGTTCGACCATCATATTCAAGATATGATACCCGATATAAGCCATGATACCGATCGCTAGACCAGATGCCGACGTAATCATTTTTACATAGAGTCCCCCCGAGACCGTACCAATATCAATGCCACCCGCGATCTCTACCTCACGGAAAATCTGAATTACACCAAATATCGTTCCGACGAAACCAAGCATCGGAGCAATACCCGCGACGATACCTAAAATATTTATATTTTTCTCCAGACGCGACACCTCCAGCTTTCCCGCATTCTCAATAGCACCCTCAATATCCTTAATAGGACGTCCTACACGTGTCAACCCCTTTTGTAACATACGCGCTAATGCCGAGTTGCTCGATCGGCAGACCGCTATAGCGGAGTCTAACTTACCATTGAGTACATTACTTTTGATTTGAGCCATCAATCCACTGTCCGCTTTCGAGGCATTTCGGATCGTAATATAGCGTTCAATGAAAATAACCAAAGCCAAAAAGAATAGCCCGACAATAGGCACCATGATCCATCCACCCTTCATTAATAATTGGATAAGGTTCAGATTTTCTTCCTGAGTTGCCAATTGAATAGCCTGTTGTTGTACTTGATTTAGCGTGTCTACTGGTACAGCGTCTTGTAGTAATGACATAATGTTATATTAATATGTGTTGTTATTTCTTTTGTTATCTTAATACGGATGGCCAAGCATCTGTCTTAACATGCTTCTGCACATACCGCAATGCAGAGTCTCTCTCCTCTTTGGTTTCATACGTATCCCAAATGACCCTTTTTAAATTCTTCGCCAAATTGGGCGTAAGAACACGTACTGATTTATGTCCATCCTTGTTAAATGCCTCCGCCTCTTCGTAAGCCTGCGCCAACGTACGATGCGTGCCTATGATAATCGTATATTTATGTTCTACCCTTGCCGTATCTATCGGAGTTTCGACCAACTCCATCTGTGCAGTATCTATATCGTCAACTAATGTATCCCTAAGAACTTCAGTCGTATCCACAGGTACGATAATATCCTCGGGCTGTGTCGTATGATCTACGGTACGTTGCGGAAGCACCGCATAATATTGGCTATAGTAATACAAACCACCCAAAGCCAAAACCGCGATAGCCGCTACTAACCCATAGACAAACGACCTGTTGTTTGATGGATATTCTTCGGTAACTTCTGTTTCAGCTTCCTCATCGACAATGACTTCGATCGGTGACTCCCTTATCTCCTCCGGCGCTACCATCGCTATGTTTTCCTCTTCCGGTGTTACGACCTCTTTTTCTTCTACTTCCTGGTCAGTCACCGATGCAATAGGACCTAGATTAAATCCGCTAAGGTCTATCGGCTTGAAAACATATCCCTTACCATAGCCCACCAAATGACCTAAATTATCCAATGTAGCTTGACCTGTAGCAGCAATTTGTTCCTTTATCGACGTTACAGCACGCTCCAATTGATCGCTAGCCTCCTGTTTACTAGAAGGGCCAATTTGTTGGAGATAATGTACTAAATCGTATCCTTCGGTTGATTCTGCATCAAACTCCACAAATGTAATGGGTGGCAAAAACACATTTTTCTTGTCATCAAAAACAGAAGGGGTATGTATTCTTCGAAATACCCCCAGCCCGTCAACATAGACAGCTATTTCTTTTTTAAGTAAGATGTATATTTGTTTGCCTAAATTCATTTACAATTTTATATGGATTAGGAACTGCAAATTTAAACTTTCTCGCACTAAAACGAAAAGTTCAAACCACCTATTAAATTAAAACCTAACCTTGGATAATACAAATAACGTTGATACTCCTTATTAAAAATATTATTCGCTCTTACAAAAATACCTAGATTACGGAGAGCCTTGTATTCAGCTCCGGCACTTAAGTCAAAAAAGGAAGGCAATGTTACCTTCTGATATTCGGGCGAAATGGATACCGGATCTACAGAAGCATCGTACGTATATGTCCTACCATACGACACATCGTGAAACAAGGCCTCTGCATCAATATAAAGCTTTTCAGAAATATTGAAACGCGCATTTGCCGCAAGACGAAGGGCAGGCGTGAACCAAGCTTGTTCTTGCGCCGCCATCGTATAGCCATCCAAATTCAGACGTCCTCCTAAGTTCACGAGTTCTGACAGCCGAACATTCAATTCACCTTCAATACCAACATACTTTACGCGATTATCTCCGTCACCATCATATATTAAATCAAACTGAAAAGGAGTCTCCTGACTATTTACAAAAAGTGGCATACCTTCAATAGATTTGTAGATTACCTTAGCTTTGTAGCCAAATGTAGCTCCTGCATTGCCTTTGATCCCTCCGAAAAAGTTCAACCGCTCAATAGCGTTTTGATACGATTGATCTGCCCCCAGATAAGGATTTAGCTGCGAAAAGGACCTGTATGACGCTTTCTGTACTCCTCCATTGATCCCCCCAAACAAATGGATGTATTCCGGAACCAACGAAAAATCGACCTCTGCCGATGGGAAGATATTAAACCTACTGGTGTCACCAAACTCCGACACAAGATTAGCTCCAAATGTCAAGGTATAATTTGTCCCTTTGAAACTGATATAAGGATTAATATTCGCCAAAGAATTGTTCAGTTTACCATTCTTATCAACATTTGATGTACCCTGTAAGGCATTTACATCGATCGCGACATTAGCTCCTACATTAAACGCACGGACACGCTTATTCAAATAAGCGGACAATGCGAACGAGTTTTCCTTGGAAGTAAATTTGTCCTTGAAAGTATAAGCATCCAACTTCGCCGAATAGGAAAATGCTTCCTCATTCTGCGGATCGAAGTTGCTGGTTAACTCACCTGTAAAATAAATATCATTGAAGCGCTGTGCTTCCTTTGCGGGATTAAGTGTCTGTCCGTTGATGTCTACCGGTATACCATAGAATCGCGTAGCATATCGATTATACCCCAATGTCCCATCGACTGTAAAAGAAGATAATACCCGGCGACCAAATACGCCGACCTCTTGCCGCGAGAATTTCTGTTGTTCTAAACTTCCCTTTTGGTTGAGATGCTTCACAAACCCTCCGAAACGGATATCTTCATAATCTTCCACTGCAATATAGGCCTCCCCCAATATGGTATTGAAATTACCTATTCCTAGTTTTACGTAGTTGCTCGTAATATCCTCTGTTCGCGTAAAAGGCAACTCTTGGACGCTCAATTCCTTTAGTCCCGTGTTAATGTCCAACTTCTTGTCTACAATATTGCCATAATTCATCTTTGGCATGTAACTACGCTTATTCGTCAAATCAGGACTTTGACGAATCTTAACGGCATCAGCAAGAATAGGTTTGTAATCCCGGACGATATTAAACGAATCAATCGTTACCGGTTGATTCGGATCTTCCTGTGACCAAACTTGGTGGCCCATCCCAACGAACAATGCTACAAGAGCATAATTCTTAAAAGCAGTTTTATGCAACTTCATCTCTATCTTCCTATTTCTTGTTATTTAACTTCTTTAGACGCTCCTTCGCTGACCCAATCACACCGTCTTCTTGGTTTTCGTAGTTATCTATAATACTTTCTAACGTAGCTTTGGCCTGAAAATCATCCCCCTTAGCGGCATAAGCATCGGCCATCAAGATAAAACCTTTTGCCACCCAGTAGTCATAGGATGAAAAAGAATTCGAAATATCCATCGCCGACTCTATTGTTTTATCATATTGCTTCGCTTTGAGCTGTTGCTCCGCCACCAAATACCGAGCTTCCGCTCCGGTCACGGTCTTACTTTTCAATGCAGCCAAATTTAATTCTTTGGTCGCATCGGCTGTTTTATTTGTTGCTAAATAAGCCTTTGCCGCATATAAGTGTGCACGAGCAATATCCTCCTCCGAAGACTTTTCATAATTCTTGACCAGATTAACATAATTCAACGTCTCGGGATAATTACCAATATTAAAATAACTGGTCAATAAATTATTGATCGCCCAACCGTAATTCTCCTTGTATTCCGATGTCAATTCCAGTTTCTTCAATACCTGAACAGCCTCATTGTAAGCCTCGTTGCGCAAGTGCAACTTGGAGACACTCACCAAGGTACGTTCTGTATATTCACTGGTCCAGTCATTCATGATAATACTATAATCATGTAAAGCCTCCTGGTCCTTACCTAAAGCAGCATTACCCTCCGCCCGAATAAACCGTGCAAATTTTTCCTGAATAGGTTTCGGGAATTTATCGAAGTATGCATTCACCGCCTCTACCGCTCCTTGCCAATTTCCACGTTCAAACAAGTTGCGCGCCACCGAGAAGGTGTACGAATCCTGTTCTGATGTCGTCAAATTACCAATATTAGTAGAGGTTGCATAGCGGATATAGCCCGTAGCATCGTTGTTATCCAAATAAATATTCTCGATAGAACGAATAGCCTGTTTGGCTTCATCCGTTGTCGCATATTGATCGACCACCCGCTGAAAAGTAGACAGCGCTTCCTTGTCATTGCCTTGATTATACTGTACGAGACCGATGGTTAATAATGCTCTCGGAACATACGAACTGCGTGGATAGGCTTCGACCATGGTTTGCAGGCCGGAGATAGCTTTATCATACTGATTCGTCAGGAAGTAGGTATACGGAACTTCAAAAGCCACATCATCGGCATAATTAGATTTTGGAAATTTTGCAACAACCGAACTCAATGTAGCTATTTTGGCATCTGTATCACCTTGTAATCCCTGTATGATACCACGTTGAAAAAGTGCATAATCTTGACTCTGCGCATTTGAGCTGATCAGCCTATCGTAATAAGAAAGCGCTCTCGAGTAATTTTTTAGGGCAAAATAGGAATCAGCCAATCTCGCAATAGCATCATTACGCGTATTCTGATCTATTCCTGCCGAACCACCTCCCGATAAGAAACGTTGAAAATAGTTCGCGGCCGTATTATAACTATCGTTTCTAAATGCGGCATAGGCTAATGCATAATTTGCATAGTGATAGACGTCAGTTTGCTTGGCGACAGGCAATTGTAAGAATTTATTAAAATTGACCACCGCTTCTTTATACTTGCGAACCTCGTACATGGCTTCAGCTTTCCAATAAGTCGATAAGGCATATATTTCTTCATCATAGCGATTAGCTTCCGATCGCAAGAACATGGAAATGGCATTCTCAAACGCCCGCTCGTTGTAAAACTCCAATCCGCGATAATAGGTTACTTTCTGATAAGCCGTCTTCGATTCGCGCGTGGTGAGGTCAATAGACTCCAACACATCTACAGCAGCACGATAGTTTTTCGTGCTCAAAAGAACCTCCGCCAATAATGTTTTGGCTTCTTCCTTTCTCGACTGCGGGTAGGTTGCGATATATTCCTGCACAGCACTCAATGCAACCTGATGAAAGTCCAGTTCAAACGAAAGCTTCGCATAATTAAATAAACCTTCTTCCTGCAATTGAGGATCGAAATCTAGCTTAGACGCTTTAAAAAACGCATTTCTTGCCGACGCCTTGTTGTCTGTTTTGAGAAAAGCATCCCCCAATGTCACCATGGCACTCTGATAGTATTCATCGGGTTCGGTCATTTTCTCCAACTCAACGATGGCCTTATCATAGTCTCCCAACTTATAGGCAATATAACCGATTTGGTAGCTATCCTGGTTATTCTGCGTCTTACCTTGATCCTGCGCTTGAAACTTGTCGTAATATTCTTTCGATTTCGTCAGATCACCTTTGATAAAATAGGTTGCACCGACAATCCTGAACATCTCCGTCTCGTGATCTTGCTTTGTTGAAGCTAAAATCGGCAACGCGTAATGCAAGACATCATCGTAACGTTTGTCCAGAAAATACAATGCGGTGATATAATAAGGGTAGCTGCTTTCAAATGTTTTTGAACCCTGTAGTCGCTCGAACTCATTCAATGCGGTTTTATATTCCGCATCGAGATAACACAAATAGGCGTAGTAATAAATCGAAGCTTCCTGATAACGACTCTTTTCGTCTTTCAGCTTCTCAAACAGCGGCTTCGCAGAACGGTAGTCATTCGTCACAAACTGTGCGTAACCCAACTTGAATCGGTATTCAATATTCTCGGCTCCCGCTAGGTTTTTAGAATCAATTTTAGAAAACCATTCGATAGCTTTCGTATAATCCTTCTTCGCATAATAGGATCTACCCATCTGGAAATATGCCGCTTTTGAATTGGCACTGACCGGATAATCTTTTATGTACTTTAGAATCTGACTTTCAGCATCACTTTCCTGCAATTCCAAGGCACATACGGCTTGATAGAAACGAACAGATTCTTTAATTAAAGACAACTCTTCGGTTTCATCCAGTTGTAAAGTAGATTTTGTCCGCAATGCTTCTACCTTATCAAACTGCTTCGCTGCAGAACTATATTTTCCTCTTTCAAATAATTCCTGCCCTGTCTTATAAGCTCTATTAATATCCTGCCAAGCCGTCTGCTGACCCATAACCGGGATGGACAACAAACTCAAAGCAACTCCCAATCCATAAATCTTTTTGCACATCATGAAATGTAAAATCTTATCCTATATGTATGTATGCGTATAAATCCTAAATTATCATTTTTCGTCCGTTAAGCCACTTTTTATACCAAAGCGGACACGATATACTTCAGTTTACTAAATTAATGCATCAACCGCAAGTTTTCCTCAAAAGTTCTTAACATATGTTAGTAAACCCACATTATAACGAATTTATTACCCAAAAAACATGCCCGATAGATTTTGTTGTATATGATTTCACAATTATTAACGATTCCAACACATTATCATTCTATTCTCCGACCTTTTTATGTCCCAAAAGAAGCTAGTAAAAAGTTCCAATGAGAAAACCGAATCTACCTTGGGCTATTCTGGATAGCACGACGGATCCAGAAAACTATCCCTGGGATTTTATGAACCCTCCAAAGGGAAAACCGAATCTACCCTGGATTCTTCTGAATAGCACGACGGATCCAGAAAACTATCCTCGGGGTTTTATGGACTCTCCGAGGGGAAAACCCAATCTACCCTGGACTCTTCTGGATAGCACGATGGACCTGGAAAACTATCTCTGGGATTTCATGAGACCTCTAAAGGGAAAACTGAATCTACCTTGGGCTCTTCTAAATAGCACAATGGGTCCAGAAAACTATCCCTGAGATTTTATGGACTCTCCGAAGGGAAAATCGAATCTACCCTGGACTTTTCTAAATAGCACGATGGGTGCAGGGAAATATCCGAAGGATTCTCAAAATATTCCGAGGGGAAAACAAAATTCCCTTAAGAATGCGTTGACACTTTAAATCGAAACTATCAACACCAAAAACACACTTCAAATGCTTTAAAGCAATATTTTTAAGCTATTGAGACTGAATTTATATCAAAAAAAGGGATAATATTCCGCCAAAAAGTTTTTCATAGTTTGCGAATTTTGGCAGGATTTTATCCCCGTTGCCCGGCCAGCAAGTACAGTACGGCCATTCGGACAGCTACTCCATTCTCTACCTGATCTAATATAATGGAATGTTTACTATCTGCAACATCCGAAGTAATTTCCACCCCTCTATTAATCGGACCGGGGTGCATAATCGTAATTTCCTTATCTAACGAATCAAGTATCTCCTTATTCAACCCATACAGCATTGTATACTCACGTAAGGATGGAAAGTAGGCGATATCTTGGCGTTCCAGCTGAATACGCAACATATTCGCGACATCACACCAATTTAATGCTTTCCGCAGATCGTGCTCCACACGTACACCTAATGAAGTGATATATTTAGGAATGAGTGTGGTAGGGCCACAGACCATGACCTCAGCGCCTTGCTTTTGTAAACATAAGATATTGGACAAAGCGACACGCGAATGCAGGATATCGCCAATGATGGCTACCTTCCGACCGGCAACATCGCCTAAGCGCTCACGAATAGAAAACGAATCCAAGAGTGCCTGTGTGGGATGTTCATGTGCACCATCTCCAGCATTCACAATCTGCGCATCAACATGCTTACTCAAAAATACACCCGCCCCAGCATAGGGATGACGCATGACAATCATGTCCACTTTCATCGCTAGGATATTATTGACGGTATCGATCAGGGTTTCACCCTTGCTTACGGAAGAAGAGGATGCGGCAAAATTGATAATGTCGGCTGACAGCCTTTTCTCCGCTAACTCGAAGGATAATCTTGTGCGGGTAGAGTTTTCAAAAAAAACGTTCGCAATGGTAATGTCCCGTAAAGACGGTACCTTTTTAATCGGCCTATTGAGTATATCTTTAAAATTTTGTGCGGTATCGAGAATGAGTTGAATATCATTTTCATTTAGGTCTTTGATGCCTAAAAGATGTCTAGTTCCTAACTGCTCCGTAACTGTTGACATTATTTCGAAGTTTTTATTTAAATGAACCCGTTATTTTTTCTCGGTAATCAAGACAATACTATCTTCATCATCGACCTCTTTCCAACTGACAATAACCTTTTGTGAATCGATGGAGTCTACTTGAATACCTATATAGTCGGGTTGGATCGGGATCTGTCGCGAAAAGCGCCTATCCACCAGAACCAACAATTCTATTTTCTGGGATCTTCCGAACGCCTGAATAGCATCCATAGCCGAGCGAATGGTACGTCCTGTCCACAAGACATCGTCGATAAGAATGACCACCTTATCTTCAACAATAAAATCAATCTGTGTACTGTTGGCTAAAATAGGAGAAGTACCTTTCATCCTAAAGTCATCCCGGTAAAAGGTAATATCTAAAATGCCCGTTTCGACCTCTTGCCCTGTCATTTCCCGGAGCTCCTTTGCAACACGCTGCGCTAAGAAAGTTCCTCTTGGTTGAATACCTATTAATACTGCATTATTAAAATCACCATGATTTTCAATAAGTTGTTGACACAACCTTCTGATGGTAATCTGAAACTTAGGACCGTCTAATAAAATCGATTGTTTCATGCTGGGAATATTTAGGCAAAACTACTATTTTTTATTCAAAATGTGTTATTAAACCTTCACTTTAAACTACCTTTCCAGTCGTAGGGAATTACTTTTGCATAGAAAAAGAGCCGTGTATTTACGGCTCCTTTTCTATGCTAGTTTTACTGTTGCATCATGAAACTAAATTCATTAACCAGTTTCTCAAGTTCTGGTTTGAGCTCCGTGTCATTATTCGCATTCGCCGTCTGCTGCAACCTCAGCAATCCCGACAAGCCCATACGAATATTACGCACCTCCTGGTTGGATTTGGTTTGAGCAACAGCCATATAGTACCGTAAATTCTCACCGATGAACTTCGTATGTCTTCGGATGATCTCTTGTGCTTTTTCCTTCTCTCCTACTTTATACATCGCATCGACCAACAGTGTATAACTCATCGGCTCCGACATTTGATATGTTTTCTTAGGCATATTCTCGTAAGCACTCAACACAACTTTACGGGCTTCTTCCGTCTTGTCTTCATCAATTAATGCCTGGGCGGTCTCTCCGAAGATCGAACTGACGTATAAGCTAATGTATCTATAGGAGTCCGGATCCAAATACTTGGCCTTACCGATATTACCCCACTGATATTTGTTAATAATCGAATTATAAATCTCCGCTGTATCCGATATGCCACCGTACTCTTCAGGCGTCAATCCAGTATCAACAGGCATCAATCGCATGGAAAAACCTTCCGATACAAGGTATTTACCTAACCCCATATTATTTTCATCTGGCGTTGTGGTGGTAAAATAAATAGGTCTTTTCCAATTGTTGTTGGCTAATATAGCCATCATCGACAACTCTGCACGACTGACATAGTTAAGGGTATAATCCCATTGCATGGTATCTGTAATGGTATCCTCCCATTCTTTCGGCACGACATTATTTGCAAGAACAGCAGTCCTATCTATGGGTAATTGGAATTTCTTTGTTGGAAGTAAATTCACATACTCTCCACTTTGCAACTGCGCCATGTTTTGTGAATTGTCGGACAACATGATATTCAGTAAATCCTGGATGTTTACATATCCTGGAATCTGCATATCCTGGTAATAAATCACATCTCTTACCCCATCTTTAAATTTCTCGGGATCGATATTGATAGGCAAAGCATCGGCATCATTTGCTTTTTCTAACATCTGTCGCATATACCAATCGGAAGAAAGGAGACTCAGATTCACGACGCGAACATCGGTACGGAAGCCTTCCACCTCCTGTACATACCATAAGGGGTAGGTATCGTTATCACCATAGCTAAACAATATGGCATTCGGCGCACAGGATTCCAGATAATTTTTAGCCATGTCCCGTGCTAACAACTTTTCGGACCGATCATGGTCGTTCCAGTTTTGTGATGCAAGCAATACCGGTGCTGCTAAAATACCAATACCAGTTGCCGTCAACCCCGCTATTTTGGCATTCAATTTCTTCCTAAAAAACTCTTTTAGTGCCAGTACACCTAAACCTATCCAAATAGAAAAGGCATAAAACGAACCCGCATAGGCGTAATCTCGTTCTCTGGGCTGCAAAGGTGCTTGATTGAGATAAAGTACAATAGCTAAACCAGTAAAGAAGAATAACAAGAAAACGACTAATCCATCTTTTTGGTTCTTTCCAAAATGCCAATAAGCGCCTATTAATCCGAGCACCAACGGCAAGAAGAAATACGTATTCCGCGATGGATTTTCCTTTTCCGAATCAGGTAAATCATATTGCCCCCCTACCAACATATTGTCGATAGGTTTAATTCCGGATATCCAATTACCTTCCGTCAAGGAACCGTGCCCCTGTACATCATTCTGCCGCCCAACAAAGTTCCACATAAAATATCGCGCGTACATGTGTCCGATCTGATAACCGAAAAAGAATTTCAAGTTATCCGCAAACGTAGGCTTTTCTGTTTCCCCAAGCCCTAAGTACTCTCTATAAAAGCGGGGATGCCCTCCTTTCTCACTATAAATACGTGGAAATATGGTTTCCCTATCATAGGCATAGTTTGTTTTCTTCTTCGCAACGGCATACTTATCCTTGTCTTTACGATAGACCTTTCCTCCATCAAAAAAATCCGTTGGACGAGCATCAAAATATTTACCTTTAAATAGCGGTTCATCACCATACTGTTCACGGTTCAAATAGCTCAGGAATGTAAATGCATTATCGGGATCACTGTTATTGAGCGTAGGATTAGCTTTCGCCCGTACTAAAATCATGACAAATGAACTGTAACCAAATAGAATAAAACCTAAAGAAATCAAAGCGATATTCAAAATTGGTTTAATCTTTTTAATGGAATACCAGATACCGTACACCAAGCTACCTATCAGCAACAGCACGAAGAATGTTACTCCGGTTCCAAAACCTAGGCCCAATGTATTGACAAAGAACAAATCGGTATAGGCCGCAAATTTAATTAGGTATTGAATGACGCCCCATAATATCAAACCCAGAATAACAACACCGAGCGACAACGCTTTCAGCGCTCCCTTTGTGGTTGCCTGAGTGGTACGTCTAAAATAAATCACCAAGGCTATACCTGGGATGACCAATAAATTCAATAAGTGTACACCGATAGAAAGTCCCATAACGTAGGCGATGAATATCAACCACCTGTCAGCATGGGGATCATCGGCTCTAGCCTCCCATTTTAAAATAGCCCAAAATACCACCGCGGTACAGAGGGACGACATCGCGTATACTTCAGACTCAACAGCCGAAAACCAAAATGTATCGGTAAAAGCATACGCCAAAGCTCCCACTAGACCAGCTCCCATGACACTAATGGTCTGGCTTTCGGACATCTTCGAAATCAGATCAGCTTTCCCCACGAATATCTTCCGACCCAGTGCTGTGATCGACCAAAACAAGAACATGATGGTTAACCCTGAACATACAGCAGAACCAATATTCATCCAGAAGGCAATTTGCGTCCGGTCTCCCAAAGCAAAATTGGAGAACAAATTTTGAATCATCAGAAAAAGAGGGGCTCCAGGCTGATGCACAATTTGCATTTTATAGGCCGATGCAATAAACTCCCCACAATCCCACCAACTTGTAGTTCGTTCTGCGGTGATGACATATACTGTAGTCGCCAAAATAGCACAAACCCAGCCTAACAAATTATTAATCTTGTTGTAGTTCATATCAAAATATCGAATTAAATCATCCTTATAAAGATCTTTCTGTCCATCGGTATAACCACAAAAATCCGCCTCGAAAATAAGGAATACATTGTTAGAAATGAACATTTAATTTATATTTTAACAGTCTTTAGCAAAGAGTTTACGCAAGTTGACTCCTCCTACTATTTCAAATATGGAAGCGAACCCTATTCATGCCGCCCATTAGAAAGAGAACTACGGGAGATACATTCCGATAAACCATCGGTATTTATGAGCGTTGAAAAATCTATTTAAATGAGAATCAGCACAAATAAAAAAAACCGATATTTTTATTTGCATAATCCGAAAACAGCCGTATATTTGCATCGTCAAATCAGTTACCGCTGTTTTGACAAAAAAATGTCCCATAGTATAAGGGTAGTACAAGTGATTTTGGTTCATTTAGTCTTGGTTCGAATCCAGGTGGGACAACAACAAAAAGAGGACAAAAGCAGTCCTCTTTTTGTTTTCTAAACCTATCCCATTTCTTTTTAAAATTCCTGTTCCTATTTACTCGGTTTTCGAATTAAATCAATAACTTTGCCTGTCTTTGAGAGACTTCAGTCAACTTGGAAAGTAATTATTTTAAATCATAAACAAATACATACAAATGCCTTTGCAATTCAACACGGTAAAATTGTTCGCTGGCTCAGGAACGCAGGAATTATCCGAAAGAATCTCTACAGCTTATGGTAAACCTCTGGGAGACATGACCCTTTCCAAGTTTAGCGACGGTGAAATCCAACCTTTCTACAACGAATCCGTACGCGGTGGTGATGTTTTTCTGATTCAATCTACCAATCAACCGACCGACAATTTGCTGGAGTTGTTATTAATGATCGATGCTGCCAAGCGCGCTTCTGCTCATTACATCACCGTAGTGGTCCCCTATTTCGGTTTTGCGCGTCAAGATCGTAAAGACAAACCGCGTGTAGCCATTGGAGCAAAAATGATCGCGAATCTGATCACCGCCGCTGGAGCCCACCGTATAATGACCATGGATCTGCATGCTGCGCAAATCCAAGCCTTTTTCGATATCCCTGTAGATCATCTGGACGGGTCCGTGATTTTCGCGCCTTACATCAAATCCTTGAATCTACCTAACTTGACGATCGCGTCACCGGATATGGGTGGCTCTTATAGAGCGCGTACTTTTGCGAAGTTCTTCAATGCGGAAGTTATCATTTGTGATAAACGTCGTAAACGGGCTAACGAAATCGAATCCATGTCTATTATCGGTGATGTCACCAATCAAGATGTTGTTCTGATCGATGATATTTGTGATACTGCGGGAACACTATCTAAGGCTGCCGCGCTAATCATGGAAAATGGAGCTAATTCGGTACGGGCGGTATGTACACATGCCGTATTATCAGGTAAAGCTTACGAAACGATAGAAAATTCGGCATTGACAGAGATGATCGTTACCGATACTATTCAGTTAGATCCTGAAAAGAAGAAAACTTGTTCGAAAATTAAAGTATTATCAACAGCGGAGTTATTTGCGAAAGCTATCAAAAGTGTCAATCAACACGCCTCTATTGAAGAGCTTTTCAAAGTTGATTAATAGATACTTCAACATATTTATCATAAAAAGGAGGCTAAGAAATCAAAATCTTAGTCTCTTTTTTTAATTTTTTGAAGCAATAATGTTTTCCATTCTTGATACACCTGTTCGTAGTTATCCCTTTTATCAAGATCGGGTAAAATCATTTTAATTTTTTTTAGTCCTGTAAAGGCTTCTTTCGGTTCAACATAATATCCCACTCCTATCGCTGCCCCCAGAGCAGCCCCTACACTTCCATCATTCTCATACATATCAAGCTGTACACCCGTAGCTCCTACAAAATCTTGTTGAAAAACTTCACTCAAAAATAAGTTGGAATTTCCTGCTCTTATAGTCTGAGGATGCAACCCATTCTCGCGCATGATGTCAAGCCCATATCGAAAGGAGAAAGCGACACCTTCTTTTATGGCTTTAAGAATATGAGCCCTACCGTGTCGATTAAGATCTAGATGTTCAATTTGGGCGCCTATCGATTGGTCGTTTAACATACGTTCATTTCCATTTCCAAAAGGGAATACCCGCAACCCTCCACTACCTATCGGTGCGTGAGAAGCAATACTATTCATCGCCGTGTACGATAGATCTTGTCCCATATTTCTCTTCGCCCAGCTATACATGATTCCAGCACCGTTGATACATAAAAGCACACCAGTGCGGATTTTATCGATAGCATAATTGACATGCGCGAAAGTATTTACCCTAGACTGCTTGTCAACGAACAGTCGATCACTTATACCATAGATGACGCCGGACGTACCCGCTGTAGTAGCCACCTCTCCAGGTTCAAGCACATTTAATGACAAGGCATTATTCGGTTGATCGCCAGCTTTGTAGGATACGACAACACGATTACTTAAACTCAATTCCAAGGCCACCGTATCATCTACTTGACCGTGATTTGCGAAAACAGGTCTTATATCAGAAAAAAGAGAAGTATTAAAACCGAAATAATTTATAATTACCGATGACAAGCAGTTGTTCTTAAAGTCCCAGAACACACCTTCCGACAAAGAGCTAATCGTACAGGTAATTTCCTTGGTCAATCGCATGGCAAGGTAATCCCCGGGCAACATAATTTTATCTATTTTTTCATAGATGTCAGGCTCATTTTTCCTGATCCAAGATAATTTTGAGGCTGTAAAATTCCCTGGGGAGTTCAAATGATGTGTAAGGTTATATTCTTTTCCAATATCGTGAAATGCCTGTTCTCCTATTGCGACAGCTCTGCTATCGCACCAAATGATAGCATTTCGAAGTACATTTTGAGATTTATCCACCAATACCAGTCCATGCATTTGATAGGCTATGCCAATGGCTGCAATCTGCTTGGGGTCATATTTTCTAGAGGCATGAGCCTTACGTATAGCCACTTTCGTATTCTCCCACCATTTCTCAGGATCCTGTTCGGCCCATCCCAGATGGGGTGCTATAATAGGTTCTTCCGTTTCGGGATACTGTACCGAGCACAATATCTTTTGGCTACTGCCGTCCACAACAGATACCTTAACAAAAGAAGTGCCTAAATCTATTCCTAAAAAGAGCATTGCTTGTTCTTGTTAAAAGTATAAAAACACTACGCAGTGCTCTTGACGGTATTCAACCGCACCGCAACTATCAGTAGTATCGCAGCTATAAAAAGGGAGCAGGCCATCAATAGAAAGGATTCATTCATTTTGCCTATTCCATGCATATATCCAACTACATAAGAACCTATAAAAGAACCTAACGCTCCCACACTATTAATCAACGCTATGGATACACCTGAAACATTCTTTGGTAGCGATTCTGAAATCAAAGCGAAGAACGGACCGAAGGGTGCACACAATGAGGCGCCTGCTATGACCAACGAGATAAAGGATAACCAGAAATTAGTGTCCCCAGCTAAATAAGATCCTAAAAAGCCGAGTGCACTTATGAATAGGAATACCCAAATAAAAGTTCCCCTGTTTTGCGTTTTGTCCGAAAAATATGACACGGTCATCATACCGATGATGGCAAACACATACGCAACAGATGATAGCCAACCGGTCTCTACGATATCCATATTCGGAGCTGACTTAATCACGGAAGGTAACCACATCATAAATCCGTAAGTACCTATACTCCATAGGGCAAACTGTACACTTAAGAGAATAACAAATCTTGACTTAAAGGCGGTTAAATAATTTTTAATCGGCTTAATCTGCTCCTGCTCTCTTTGTAGCTCGTGTTCTATTGCCTCCTTTTCCTCATTTGTTAGCCATTTCACATCTTTCGGTCTGTCGCCCACCATTTTCCACCATACAATAGCCCACAAAACAGCAGGTATCCCCTCTATAATGAACATTCCTCTCCAGCCCGTAGCATGGATCAGGTAACCGGACGCTATGGACATCCAAAGCATTGTTACCGGATTTCCCAAAATCAGGAAAGAATTGGCTCTGGAACGTTCTCTCTTTGTAAACCAATTACTAAGTAATATCAACATGGCGGGCATAACGGCACTTTCTACCACACCTAGAAGCAATCTGATTATTGCCAGTAATCCTACGTTACTAACCATCCCCGTTGCGGTAGCCAATAGCCCCCACAAGATCAAAGACCAAAAGATCAGTTTTTTTGCACTTTTTGTAGCAGCATAATGTGCACCCGGAATTTGAAACAAAAAATATCCTAAGAAAAACAGTGACCCCAGTAAGGAGATCATGGATGGTGTAATACCTAAGTCTTCTGCCATTCCACCAGCTACCGCAAACCCGAAATTCGCCCGATCCAGATAGGCTAAGCTATAGGTTATAAAAACAACAGGGATTAGGCGGAGCCATCGTTTATTGGAAATAGATCTGAGTTTTTTCATATTGTAATTTATAGTATACGATTTTTCTTCTCCCGTATTATGACAGCACATTACTGCTGCAAATTATACTTCGCAAAATTCACTTTTTGCTTCTCCAGATATTTTACATTAGTATTCAGGCGATTGAGAAAATCATTGTAATCCTTCCTCACTAAAGCCGTCCATCCCACTTCTGCCATTGCGCATGCACGGGGAAACGTCATTAACTCTACCCGTTCTGGGGTTTTTATATACTCTGTCCATAAATTAGCTTGAGGTCCTAAGATATATTTTGCCTCCTCTGTCGACAAGCTGTCTGGTACCGGGTTATATGAATAAACCTTGTCAATTGGTAGAGCTCTCCCGTTAGCAACAGACTCTCTCCTCCTCTGTTCGGTAGTTTGATAGTAATCTAAATACATAAAGGTGTTTGGAGACATAATAACATTATGCCCGAGTTTTGCGGCCGCTATACCTCCCTTTTCTCCTCTCCAGGACATTACAGTTGCATTGTGTGTCAGTCCGCCTTCCAGAATTTCATCCCAGCCTATTATGGATTTTCCTTTGCTATTCAGAAATTTCTCCACCCTACGTATAAAATAGCTTTGCAATTCGTGTTCGTCTTTGAGATTCAACTGCTTAATCAGCTGCTGGCAAAACACCGATTCTTTCCACCGGTCCTTGGGTACCTCATCTCCTCCGATGTGAATGTATTTCCCCGGAAATATTGTAATAACCTCATCAAAAACATCTTCCAGAAACTGAAATGTTTCCTCTTTGGGACAAAGAATTTCTTTATGTACACCCCAATCGGTGGACACCTCGTAGGTTGTATCCTGACAACCTAATTGTGGATAAGCAGCTAACAATGCCTGTGCATGTCCGGGGATATCGATTTCCGGCACAACGGTGATAAACCGTGCATCGGCATACGCTACGATATCTTTCAATTCCTCCTGAGTATAGTATCCCCCATATCGCTTACCATCATATATCTCAGGTTTGTCATTACGATGACCGACCCGCGTCTCCTTCCTCCAAGCTCCTATTTCCTGTAATTTTGGATATTTTTTGATCTCTATACGCCATCCTTGATCGTCGTTTAAATGGATATGAAAAGTGTTTATTTTATAATAGGACAACAAGTCTATATACTTTTTGATAAAGTCTACCGGAAAATAATGACGTGCAACATCAAGCATAACCCCTCGATGCACAAAACGAGGGTAGTCTTCAATCTCAGCAGCAGGGATAACTATTACTTTATCGTTGGATGTAAATAATTGCCTAAGAGTTTGTACCGCCATAAATGCTCCCCTAGCTGTTTTATATTTTACCACAATTCGTTGTTCCGATATCGAAAGCTTATATCCTTCTTCGTTTTCCACACCGGCATCGGTCTCAAAAACAATAACCCCCGTGTTACCGGAAGAGGCATCGAGAAGCCGAAGATGCGAGGAAACCGTAACCGCCTCTTCTAGAAAATCTATTACTTTTTTCAGTTCGATAGTTTTTTTATCGGAAAGGATCTTCGTATTGGCATTGATCACAAACTCTCCAACCTTAGGAATAAGTTTTACTGGTCTCGGAATAATAGGATACCGCACATCTTCAACCGCATGGACGAAATGTATACCAAGAAATACCGCTAAAGTTATTGAAATTATCTTTTTCATAAATAATGTCTAAGTGTAAGAGTTACCAAATTGAACACCATGCTCGTTTGCTAATTGCTACCGAGTTTCCTTTTATCGTAATTATAATTACTAATGACCTCAGAAGTGGTCAGATAACGATCATAGATTCTCAAATTTTTGACCGAACCGTCGAGAGAAGTTGCCACTTGCATTTTCTCACTCCCATTAATGTCCCTCAACTGGTCACTTAACCTACCCCATCCGTATTCTCTATACATCCCTCCATCACATAGTTTCCCATCTACGACGACCGAAATTATATTAGCTAACCCATCTACAATAAATACCACATGATGTGGTTTTCCTTTCGTCAGCAACCCTGAGTCGGTATCCCAATTTTGCACTATATCGCCATCGCTCAATTGCAGGTTCAACACTTCATTTGCTCTTGTTGAGAACAAAATTCCCCGTCCTGCACCATCACGGGTATCGAGGACGACCTGTCCTGCTTTAGTATCATTTAATTGGAGCCATAAGTCAACCGTCAGTCCACTTTTACCAAGAGTAGGAAAACGCGGAATATTAACAGCCTGCTTGACACCAATATCTGATTTATTGATTGTTAAACCTTTTTTAATCAAACTCTTCGCTTCTGTTTGATTCCACATCCCTTCTAGCAATGCATTATCAACTGGATGTACTCTGGCAATGGTTTTTTGTGTTTCCGTAAACCAATATTTACCATCCTGCTCAATAAAATCAGGGTAGCTCATTCCTTGTATTGTTGTATCTCTTGAATAGAATAATATCTCAGGTTGGGACCAATGAATTTTTCCATTTTTTTCAATCCCTCCACTAAGCCAAACTGGATTTCTTCCTTGATAACCTTTTTGGCCGTTATTGTGATACCAAAAAACATATTTTCCATTAGAGACCTTAAATACTCTTGGACAAGCTCGAGGATTTTTAAAAATGTCCCTGCCATCCGGAGTGTAGGTCGCAGCTACCGGCAACATCCAAGTTTTGCCTCCGTCTCTACTGTAAGAATGTACAGGAAAACCCAAGGTAGTACGATACATACAGTACAAATCGCCATTATTCAATGGCACGGTATTGTGTTCTTCTTGAATTGATCCATATCCTGAATTACGAAGACCATATTCCCCATCTGGCAACAACTCCCAGTTCAGCTTGTCTGCATCCCGTTCTGTGGCGATATTATCCGAACTGTAGAACCAACCTTCTCCATCAGCCTGAACGTACTTCCCTAATCTCGTAAAAGCGAACAGCATCTTTCCATTGTGCTCCTTTGGTTTATCAATTCCCCAGAATAATTGTACTTCACCCTTAAAATCATTCTTAAAATCTACCGGAGCTTTTGGCATAGGTAGCCGGTAACGCTTAGACCAAGTCTTTCCATAATCGTCTGAATACTTATAACAATACCAACCCATTTCTGAATTGTGCCAGATCAGCTTTCCGTTTAACGTGTTTATGTTATCTACATTGTAGTCATAGAATACGTAAACACGTCCAAAATGTGTGAGATATGGTGTAGCCCACGATGCCGTTGGACCAGTATTAGGCTCTATATCAACGGGTATAGACCATGTCTCCCCTTCGTTCGTACTCACAGTAGCCACTATATGTTGGCCCGGCTTACTCTCGGCTCCAGCCCCGGTAGTAAAGACACATAGCCAACTACCATTAGGCAATACTGCCACATAAGGTTGGTCTATATAGCCATTCGTAAAAATCGGATAACCGGTTTCGATATCTCTTTTATCTATAAGTTCTTGTGCACATAAAGTGAATGAGCAAAGCAAAAAAAATAGAATTGTCGATTTCTTAAATAAATTCATAGTTATCAAAACTTAAACATTTACAGAAATTTTTGGGTACTCATGGCACAGGTAATATCGTTTTGCCTCATCTTCCTCTATCTCAGGGAAACGTACGCCATAATCTACCAGAAATACATTATCATTCCAGTCATCGCACACACTTGATATTTCACTACTCAAAGTATACCCCATACCATCAACCTGATATCCAGTACCCTCCTCACCCCAAAACTGGTGTATGGTGCGCGGCGGAATGCATACACTCATACCCGGCTTGAGGCGAATAATATCGTCGGGTTGCAGCTTGGTAGTCTTACCGTCTACTTGGATAGTAAAACTTTCGGGTGAGCGCTCCCCTTTTTCGTCCGCCTTAGACAGCTGCACCAAAATATTTCCCCCATGCCGACAAATCAAGTCTTCTCTTTTGGATAAGTGAAAATGTGCCGGTGCCCGTTGGTTTTCCGGATCTATCAACAGTTTTTCTGCATACTCTTTGGGATAGCCATACTGTCCATTCCGGCCATTCCTCAACGTAAATAATACTCTGCCGATATTATAAAAATCCTTGCTTCCAAAGTCGGTTACATCCCAACCCAACATGCAGTCCCGTATCTCGTCATACTCCGGTCCAGCAACTTCCCATTGTTCTGGCGACCAGTTGTAAAACTCAGGCAATTTCATATCAAAGTGTTTAACGATATGTTTAGCGATATCGATGCTTTCGTTGATAATAGATCTTTTTAAATTCATACTTCTGTGTATATTTTCCCTAAATATTTTTTTGTGATTACCGTTATATTCCTTCCTTAAACTTGTACAAAAATTTATTTGTTCCTATTCTTCTGAAGAATTGCCTCCTATACATTTGGCTAATACTTTTTCACTTCACCAAAGACCTTCAATACATAGGAGTCACTTTTATTTTGCTCCGATCTTCCTATGGCAAATGTGGAGTTTTCGGGATTCAGTGCCCCCCAGACATAAAGCCGAAAAACTGCTCCGTTTCTTTGGCTAATATTTTGTAAATCGAGTATATTTGCCAGTTTTACAATTGGGATCTCTTCCCCATCTCGCTTGTTGTTGTCATACCTAATTTGCCCGTCTTCTTCCCCTAACTCGATAAAGGTTTGGCCATCTAAACTATAGGTCCAACGGTAATAGTATGGACGACCGCCCGCACCAGGCCTTATCTTGGCAGCTATGAAAGATACGGATACTTTATGCCCATGACCAGGAATTACCTTAAACTGTATATACGCACCTTCTTCGAAAGCCTTTTGTTTGGTATTATTGGGAGATTCGATCAAATCAAGCTTAGACATGAAAGTCCTGCTAAACGTGTGAGTGTTCAACATCGCCGGACCTCTGATAAGAAATGAGGGCTTGAGTCCGGGGTCTTTCAAATTAGCCATTATTACTCCTTCTCCACCCTGTGTGTCCCGATCTGAAAAACTCCAAGCTAATATCTGTGCATTGCTCAGTTGGAATGCAAAAAACATCAATCCTAACAAATAGAATACTTTTTTCATCATATTTCCTTTATACCATTGTATCACGATTTACAACATCACCTCTGAACTTAACCTCGGGTTTTCAGAAATGATAATACTTATCAAAATCAGTGTGAGTCAACGGCTTGATTCATTTTTCTACCTTCTTTCTATTTCGATTATTTGGCTATAATCCTTTGTACCATTCTGATTTTCCTTAACAACCCTTAGCCACACCTTTCCTACGTTATCCATGTCGATGATATCTTTTTCTTTGCTACAAGAGGAGACTATTGTAAAGAACAAGCAACCTGTCAAAAACATGATAAGACCTCTTATTTTTCTCTGGCGAAATAATGGGAAAAATAATCCCAGTAGAACTGGAGAAATCGCTAAAACGATTTTCTCCATATCCACATCGTTTAGTAAAACATCAACCTCATAAGATAAAGGTGTGAAGCTATCACCGTTCTCGGCTTTTGTCAAAATCCTATTTCCCACTGGAACAAAAGGTTTATCTAGAGTAGAAATCTCCACTTGAAAATGACTAGTCTCATACTCACCGATGGTACCCCAATGTACAGTTAGTTTGTTGCCATTCAGGACGGCTGTCAAGGCATCAGAAAAGATCTGTGAAATGGGTGGACGATAAAACACACGGTCGAATTCATATTCTTTCGTCTCATTGTTATTATCTACTTGCTGGATCTTATAATAATTGTCCCCCGTAGAAGGTTCTGTATGTATAAAAGAATATTGAGCTTCTACAACTCCCGTATTCTGAGCTGGCAAAGTACCGATAGGCATATAAGAATCTCCGTCTGAAGAATACAAAACTATATAATTGGCAAGATCTTGTTCAGAAATGACAGCCCAATCTAATTTGATTGTCTCTCCGACCACCTCTATATTGCGAGACGTAATCGAAGGGTCAACGGCCGCTACACTAGTCTCTCCTAGAACAATTAGCGCATTCTTGTCACTTTCTGATGTTAGCGAATGTAAGTGGAAAAATCGACCACTGCCATTTGCTCCCCATACATAGAACCGGAAAATAACATTTTGCGCTGCTTCGATATTTTGCAATACCGTCTGCCCTGATAAATCCAGATTAAACAGTTGACCATCCCCTCCTACTACTGAACTTGTTCCCGGGCTTAACTCAACTTTACCATTATCGTTCCACGTATCCCCTACACAATATACCCACCTAAAACTATAAGTACCACCACCAGACCATCTAACCCTATAATCAAACCCATCCAGTTTAGCTTCATAGCCTGGCTTTACTTTCAGATCAAACTGTACATAATGACCGATTGTTTTCGCATCGGCTTCCGTTGTTATTGGGGTACCTGCGTCTCTATTGAAATTTCCACCAAAGGACCTGTTAAACTGATGGTTTATAAAACCGGGGCCACGTTTCAATACAGGATTTTCTATTCCTGAAACGCCGCTAAGACCAGGAAATGTTGCCGGAGCTTCCGTTTGATTCCCATTTGGTGCTACACCAGGAGTAATCCCGGGAATATTTTCATTAAAATCCCAACTCGCCAGAATATCTTGTGAATATAGTTGATTATTAAATCCACACAGCAATAGCATCAGTGCTGTGTGAAACAATATTGCTGTTTTTTTCATGATTTCTATTTTTTTATTGTTTCGCACTTTCATCATTTTTCTGATCCCAAGAAATGGCCATAAGATCAATTTTTTACTATTTTTAGCAATATCCCATATCCTCCATTGAGTGTTATCTTATAACTACCATCTTCACTACTCAAAGCCTGCTGTTCTGCCGTTTCAGGGTTGTATTGATATACCGATCCGTAGGCATCTGCTACGGAGAAATAAACACTAGCAGAGAGCTCTGCAGATGCCATATCCTTGCCGTGGCGTTTATTGACCAACATCACGTAACTTGCGTTATCTTCCAGATCATCTTGATTCCGAAAATGGCTCACAATAAAATTATCCCCCTCTAAGGATTCAATAGACGGTACGGATTGATCAGCATATTGTGTCGTGCCAAGCGGAAGATCCAAAACATTGGTATGAAGATGATAGACTCCAACTGATTGGAGGCGCATTAATATAGGAGCAAGATTATGTAGTTGATTGTTTACTCTACGGACATAAGGATAAAAATTGGGATTAGGTTCTCCCGTATCGTTTATGACCAGCCCATCCCCGTACTTTTCAGTGCGTCTTATCCGATAATTGAAATACCAAATGCCTTGCGCTCCGTAGGCCACCATACTATATACCTGCCAATAAATATCTGATTCGCTGGCTGCACGGTAACACATGGCTAGGTTGACGTCGTTTACAAAGGATGCCAAACTCACAAACCCCATCAAGCCAATGTTATGTTCAAGGGCTTTTTGCCTAAATATTTCTGCGTTGTCATAATAGCCTGGTGTATCACTGCCGTCGCACATTATGGGATAGTGCGTACTTAACATTACCGCTGGATTTACCTTTTCAACAAATAGGTTTACAAAGTCCTTATACTCCATATTGAACCTGTTGATGGGAACTAACCAATTGGGTAGGAGGTTGATAAATGGTATTGCACCCCTTTTGTCTGTTTCGTACACTCTTTGCACGGCTACCGCCAGAGAATCGAAATGCTCAGGGTGAGGTTCATCGTATATGCCATATCCTTTTACCGCTCTATTAGTCATAGATGGGTAGGCAATGTAATCATCAAGTTTATCAATATCTCGATAGATAGTGTCCCATGCCCCCACGATTACCCTCAGACCTGCATACACGGCATTGTCGTATTGGTCCAACGGCGCCTGTACCATAGTCAGGCCTGCATCTTTATAAGTAAGATACTCTCCTATCGACCCATCTCCATACCAATGGAAATAAGACCAAGAAGCTGTGGGAAACGAGTTAGTCCATTGTTTTCGCCATGTATTCCATCTCTCTGAAGGAGTTTTGTTCTCCACTACAGGTGGTAGCGTGTCTATATTTTCATGTCCTTTCTTATCATTACACGCCACTAAACCAGCAATTGTAATAATGGTCAATATCATTTTTTTGAGTTTCATATCAAAGTTGGGTTTATATCAATACCTTTTTTAATTCCATGTAATCACGTTCGTGAGAATTCTACCATCCCGGATTATTATCTCCAATTAGATTATTGAGTGACATTTCTCTGTCAGGAATCGGAAAAAGCATATGTTTCTCGGAAATATTATCTCCTGCGTTTGATAAATATTGTAGATTTCCAGGGTAAGTATTCTTTATATCTCTTGACAAATCTTGCATTGTAATTATAAAGATTCCCCACCGCCTGAGGTCATGAATTCTAAGGCCCTCAAAAGCCAATTCTCTCATTCTTTCTGCCTGTATAGCCTGTTTAAAAGTGTCATAGTCCAAAGATATAGGATCAATCTCAGCTATACTCGGTGTCACCAAATCTGCCGCAGCAGTAGCTCCCACCCCCCCACCTCCACTAATGGTAATGATTGGAGGAGTACTGTAGTATGCTGCTGTTTTGGTCAATTCTGCTCTTTTCAAAACATTAATCTGTGTCACTCTACCGGTACTTGGATTAATTATCGCCTCAGCAACAGCACCACCACCACCTGATATAGATACATTTGGTGGAGAGGTGTAACCTGTTCCGCCATCTATTACCGCAATACTTCTAATCACATTGCCATAAAGCACCCCATACCCCCTCTTTCTAACTTGATTTAACGCATCAAAAGCCTCGGTAGGAGGGCTTGTATTCTTATTTACTTCATTAAGAGCCTCGGCGTACATCAAAAGAACATCAGAATAACGCAACAAAGGAAAGTTGGTCCCCGTAAAATTAGCATGCCTTGGAAGATTTGTTTCCTCTTGACGTCGCCATTTGCCAGGAAACCTGTTGTAAAATGCCGCTGCAGGTCTTATTTGCATAACATCTCTATCTGTCCCAGACCACTGGTAGGGAGCAATAGTTCTATCTCTCCTTAGATCATCATTTTCATAGCTTTGATACAACTTTGCTGTGGCATACAAATCGCCGGTAGATCTCCCAGGATAGATCACATTACTCGATTCTACACCATTGTTGTTGCCTAGAAAACTTATTTCCCTATAATTGTCTGTACCAGTGCCAAAGAACTCTACCTCCCACAAATTTTCTTTTATATCGTACTTATCTTCTGCATGATTAATAAAGATTTGGGCAAAATCAGGATTTAGTTCATTTTCTCCCATATCTATCACTTGTTTTGCCCAGTATACAGCCTCACTAAACTTCGTCTCGTCATTTAGTGGTTCTCCGGCCATGGTTAGACAAACTCTAACCAATATACCCTGAACAGTATTTTTAGATATTCTACCAGAGGAATTTGGTCCAAGTTCGCTTGCTCTGGGGAGAAGCATCTCAGCCGTCTCCATATCTTCAAGTATTTGGCTATATATCTCTCTTGCCGAAGTCCTCTCCTTATGTACCAAGTCGGCAGATTGAGTACTGCTTAGCTTAAGCGGTACATCTCCCCAATGATCTACCAACAGAAAGTAGTAATACGCTCTAAGAAACAATGCCTGTCCTTGTATCCAGCTCTTTACTTCTTCCTCCACAGACGAGGTTTCGATTCCTTCGAGTAACAAGTTCGCCCTATTAATCCCCTCATAAAGAGCAGACCAAAAATTAAGGATCATAGCTTCTCCTGAAGTATGCCGATATAGTCCCATGGTGATGGAAGAGGTATTTCGTCTAATTAGGCCGATATCGTTACCATGTGTGAGGTCTACTAGCATCCTGCGCCCGTAAACGGCTTCTTGTCCAAGTATATCATACACACCCATTAGCGCTGCTTCCAATTGTTTTTCGGTCTGATAATATTGATTAATAGGGATGGCATCGTTTGGTGCGACATCCAAGAACTTTTTACACGACACACTACAGAGTAAGAGGATACTCAAACATGAACATAATAATATATTTTTCATCGTTATTTTAATCTAAAGTGACATATTCAATCCAAAAACTATTATTCTAGGACGAGGATAGGCTGTGTAATCGAATCCAGGAGTCATCACCGATGACCTTACCGATACTTCAGGATCTAAGCCTTTGTATCTCGTCAAGGTAACAAGGTTTTGTCCAGACAGGTATATCCTAAGATTTTCTAATTTCAGTTTCATCAGAGCTTCTTTCCGGAAAGTGTAGCCTAGAGCTACTGTCTTCAAACGTATAAAGGACCCGTCCTCAACAACTCTTGAAGAATAGGCTATAGGACCGTAGCCTCCACTTCTGTACATCAAGTTAGTTGGATTAGTCGGAGTCCACCGATTCTCATACGAAGCGAATTGATTAAGATCGACCAGACGACCTCCTTCAAAAATCAATCGATTGGCATTAAAAACATCGTTTCCGTATACCCCTTGGACAAACACGTTTAAATCGAAATCTTTGTAGGTGAAATTATTCGATAATCCAAAAATAAAGTCAGGGTTAGGATCTCCGAGAAGCACCCAGTCATTGGAATTGATTGTTCCATCTCCGTCAATATCCTCGTACTTTATATCACCTGGACGCACAGCACCTCCGTTGTCTGGCACACCATCTTTCAACACGAAAGACCCGTCATGCATCTTATCAAAATCACCATACTGGTAATTACCCAACCATCTATAGCCATAAAACTGAGCAATTGGCTCCCCTACTTTTGAAGCATATAGGGGTGTGTTGTTGTAGACATACTCCCATTGCATATTTGTCAGCAACGTCTCTTGGTTCTCATTTAATGCCAAAACCTTATTTCTATTGAACGAAATATTGACCGACGTCGACCATTCAAAATTGAAGTTGCTTATGTTCTTACTATTGAATAAAAATTCCCAGCCTGTATTTTTTATACTACCTACATTTTTGAAACTGCGAGCAAAACCACTTGAGGGAGGCAAATCTGCAAATAACAATAAATCATAAGTCCTTCTGTTGTAATAATCTACGGTCAAAGCAAACCTATCTTCAAGAAAACCCAAATCTAAACCGACATCCAATGTAGCTGCAGTTTCCCACTTTAGATCTGGATTCCCCAATTGACCCGGTATCCCCCCCTGGTGATAAGTATTTTCTAGAGGATAAAATGCCGTGTACGGGAAAGACATCGTGGAAAAATATGGGAAGTCTGAAACTCTGTTATTTCCGGCTAATCCATAACTCATCCTAATCTTAGCTTCAGATACATCCTCGACCTTTTTCATAAAATCTTCCTCTTTTAATTTCCACGCAACTGCTGCCGACGGGAAATACCCCCATCTGTTGTCTCGAGCAAACTTTGAGGAACCATCGGCACGAAATGTTGCCGTAAAAAGGTATTTGGAAAACAGATTATAGTTTAACCGTGAGAAAAAAGACATCAGTGTATTAGCTCTAGTTGTAGAAAATAACTGCGTAGCTGTTCCTTGGCCAAGACCATTTATGCCGAGCTCTTCATTTGGCACCAAAAATGAAGTATAACCGTTTTCATAAAAAGTACTTTTTTGGAATGTCATACCTCCAAGAACTGTTATGTTATGATCTTTTCGATGATTTCTGTACGTCAATGTGTTTTCATTGACCATGTTTAACCTGCCGTCATTTCTTATAAAGCCGTTGGGACCTCCTCTATTTCTTCCCAACACATTTTCAGTATCACCATATTTAGTATTACTACCATAAAAAGCATTTCTCTGGAAACGATTATCAGTTATCCCTCCCAAGACTTTGAGAAACAATTTTTTGGAGAAATTATACTGTGCATATCCGCTTGCCGTCAATTGCCTATTTAATACCTCATTAAGTTCGTTCTTAGCTGTCAAATACGGATTATATCTATAATCACTGGCTCCGTCTACGCCCGGATCCATAGGCATTTCCAATATCTCTTCCTGAGTAAAGTCGCCCATAGATAATGGTCTGTATCCCCAAACGCTCGACAAAACACTAGCAGTAATGCTTGTCGTTCCGGGATTTGAAGGAGATGTGCCATAGGTTCGAGAGGATATATAATAGGAATTCAAAACTAATTTAAGTTTGGGTGTCAGTGTAAAGTCTAAATTGATCCTGCCTTGGTATCTTTTAAACCCAGAGTTAATGATCAAGCCGTCTTGATTAAAGACAGACCCAGAGAATGCATATTTTGTCCCTGTCTTACCTCCTCTCACGGAAAAATCATGGTTTTGTGTGTTCGCAGTTCTAAACACTTGATCTTGCCAATCAATAACCGTGGAAACATCGCGATAATCTTCCAAGGATTTTCCATCGACCAAGTATTTAGGCTCCATAACCATTGGGTTGAGCTCAACTTGATACTTGACGAATTCATAGGGATCCATGAGTTCAGCAAATTTTATATTTTGATGAATTCCTGCATATCCATCATACGCAATCACCGGCTTACCAATATTGCCTTGCTTAGTAGTGATTAATATAACACCATTAGCCCCTCGGGAACCATAAATAGCTGTGGAAGAAGCATCTTTAAGCACAACTATTGATTCTACCTCTGAAATATTGATCGAATTAAGATTAGGATCTTCGGTAGGGAATCCGTCAATCACGTATAATGGAGCAGTGCTTTGCGTTATCCCCCCCTGTCCACGAATCACAATCTCGCTGTTGGCTCCGGGCTGCCCATCGGGAGACACCACATGAACCCCAGCAACCCTCCCCGCGAGGGCATCGTCTACCTTGCCAACTGGAGCTTTTTGTAAATCCTCTGTATTTACTGTTCCTACTGCCCCAGTGAGGTCTTTCCGATCCACTTCTCCATAACCAATTACCACGACTTCGGCTATCTCTCCAATCTGTTCTTCCAATCTTATTACTAATTCATTTAGATTATCGACAGCTACAATTTTGGTCGTATAACCTGTACTGGAAACCACGAGTACATCACCTATCGTGGCATTGATAGTAAAACGTCCATCTGCATCCGTAGCCGCTATAGATTTTGTGGTTTGTATCTGTACATTGACACCTTCTACTGGTAAATCATTTTTAGCGGACAAGATAATTCCTGTCAATCTCTGTTGTGCTTGTAAATTATGTGACACAGATATCGTAAGTAACAATACTATAACCCATAATGATTTGAGCAGTTTAGTCTCCAAATGGAATAAATTAATTTTATAATACATAGCTTGTAGGTTTAATCAGTTGACTTACGTATCAAATCTTCAAAAGAAAGTCGACAATTTCCAGTATAAATCATCATGTAAAATATACCGTCCCCTTAGACTTAAAAGATCCGTAAGTGCGTTGAATCCATATTATTAAAATAAAACGCCTTATTTTACTTGCCCATAAATTGCCAAAGCATAACTAGGCTCAATTTCTGTGTTGTTTGACAGTAAATTGAAAAACCTGTCTCCTGCAGCAGTTCCATTTGCACCCCATACATACAGCCTGAATGTGACCTCAAATGTGCCTAGATTAACCAAACCTGCCTGTTGGGACAGATCTACCGAATATTCAGTACCATCACCGCCAGCAATTGTATTTTTGTTGCCAGATAAGTCTATTTTTTTCTTGTCGTTCCAAGATGGACCTACACAATAATACCATTTGAAGTGATATGGGTTAGCATGATTACCACTGTTTGCAGAGAATCTAAGTCTAAATTTGAGTGTTTCCAACTCCACTTTGTGAGCATCTTTAGGACTCAACTTAAACTCTATATAAGCTCCATCCTTAGAAGCATCTCTTTCTGTGGTCGTACGTTCTGTAATATCCATAAACTTTCCACTGAAACTTCTTGCAAAGCCATGCCCTATCAAACCTTTTCCGCGAGTTAAATCCGAAACTTGTAAATGATCGTTGATTATTCTGGCTTTGGCCGAAGACTCATCTCCTGTCGCGCGGAGGTTACCTCCGTATGCGTTAAAGTACCATCCTGCAATGGGTATCTGTGAAAATGCATTATTTGTCGCTAATGACAGTATTAGCAAACAGCATAAAATCACAAAATTGTTCGATAACTTTTTCATTAATATATAATTTAGATTGAATCTTTATTTTACTTCTCCATTTACCGTCAAGCCAAAAGAACTATTGTTATTAGGTTCTGATCGCCCTATTGCGAAAGTTGATGTTTCTGGGTTCACAGCACCCCACACATAAAGGCGGACTGTCACTTCCTTATTGTTTTTTATCTTTTGGAAATCTGAAACTTTTGAAAGGTTGAGAACTGGAATTTCTTCTCCATCTCTTTTACTGTAATCGTAACTTATCTTACCGTCTTGATTCCCTAATTCTTTGAATCTTTTGCCATCCAAGCTATATGCCCAACGATAGTAGTACGGTCGGCCACCTGCCCCAGGTCTTAACTTTGCAGATATTGAAGAAACAAATGCCATATGCCCTTGCTCCGGAGTTATTTTGAACTGAAAATAAGCACCCTCTGAAAAAGCTTTTTCTTTAGTATTACTGAGCGATCCAGCCAATTTTAACTTGGACATGAATGCCCTACTAAGCGAATTTGTATTGAGCATAGCAGGACCTCGAACAAGTTTTGATGGCTTGAGTTTTGGATCCCTAAAATTTGCTTCGATTGATTCTTCTGTACCTTGCGCGTCCGGACTTGAAAAACTCCAAGCCAAGATCTGAGCAGAGCTGTTTTGGATAAAAAGCAACAACACTAATACACACATTAATGAGACTATTTTTTTCATTTTTTTAATTATTTTGATATCCTTTGATTTTTAGATAAGTCGTAAAAGCTCCTATTCTAATTATTCAGTGACACGTTTTCTATGAAGACACACGTAACAATGCTCCCATACCTCCATCCAAATTGACAATATACCTACCGTTTATTGGTTTAAGCAACTCTTTTTCTCCTGTATCAGGGTTGTACAGACAGACCTCCTTAAAATTCTTCCCTAACGAAAAAGTAATTATCGAAGAAAGTTTAGCAGACACCATATCCATACCATGACGTTTATTCACTAACATCACGTAACCTGCAGTATCTTTGCGGTCATCTTGATTTTTAAATTGACTTATGATAAAGTTGTCTCCTTCAACTGCATCGATATGCGGTATAGAGCCACTAATGTATTGAACTGTATTTAGGGGAAGATCAGAAGAATTTGTATGCAAATGATAGACCCCAACTGACTTTAGCCTCATTAATATATACGCAAGATTATGCAGCTGATCGTTGACTCTCCGTACATAAGGATAAAAAATGGGGTTGGGTTCTCCGGTATCATTTATCACTAATCCATCTCCAAACTTGTCTGTACGTCTAATACGATAGTTAAAATACCATATTCCTTGCGCACCGTACGCAACCATGCTATAAACTTGCCAATATATATCTGATTCACTCGCTGGACGATAGCACATCGCTTTATTGACATTGTTCCTGAATGAAGCCAAGCTTACAAATCCCATTAAACCTATATTACGTTCAAGAGATATCTGTCTAAACATCTCTGCATTTTCATAATAGCGAGGATTGTCACTTCCGTCACAGAATATAGGGTAATGCGTACTGAGCATGAAAGGAGGGTCTACTTTTGTCACAAACTGGTTCACAAATTCTGGGTATTTGATCTTAAATCTATCATCAGGTACAAGCCAATTCGGTAGTAGGTTAAGAAACGGGATAGCATTCCTCTTATCCGTTTCATAAATCTTCTTTACAACTCTACCTAAGGAATCAAATTGTTGGGGATGAGGCTCGTCGTATATCATATATCCGACCACAGAGGTATCGTGGGAAGTAGGAGCAACTATAAACTTATCAAGTTTTACGTGGTCCTGGTACAATTTTTCCCATGAACCTAGAATAACCTTTAGGCCAACAGCAGTTGCATTTTTATAATGATTCACAACTTCATGCTCACTATAAGGAGCTTGCACTATGGTGAGTCCGGCATCTTTGTAGGTAAGGTATCCCTCTACAGAACCATCCCCATACCATTGAAAGTAAGACCAAGATGCTGTGGGAAATGAATTTATCCATTGTTTTCTCCATTCGAGCCATCTCCTTGATGCAACATGTGTCATTAGATTATCTTGAGCTTGTACGGATAAACTCACTAAACAGAAAAACATTATAATGAACTTAGTTTTACTAGAATATCTTCTATAATTCGTAGCCTGCATATCTTAAAACTTTACGCTTTTGATAAATCGTCTAAAAAAAACTCTTTTTCAATCGGTTTAATTAAAAGCTAAGGTACTTAGGAAGCATAGATTATACCCTTCCTAAATTTTCTCTTACTGATGCTATTTTATCCAAACTCCTTAAAAACAGAAAAAACAAAGCAAAATAGTATGTACCAGAAGTATATATACGTATATTTATAGTGCTCATCAAAGGGAACCAATATGAAACCAGTCTTAATGCGACATGTAGAGCCGGTCAATGAATCTTTCAAATCGTGGAAAAATGAGAAGCCGTATCTACACAATCCATGGCATTATCATCCCGAGTTTGAAATCACTTTTATTACCAAAGGGCATGGTATGCTATTCATAGGTGACAGAGTGATTAGCTATGCAGATGAGAGTTTAGTCTTGATCGGCCCTAATCTTCCTCACGAATGGCGAAGTACGATCAAGGAAGATCCTGATAATTACTCACAATCATTCGCTGTACATTTTAAAGTAGATTCTCTCGGCAAAGACCTGTATACGCTACCCGAAATGATCTTAATAAACACCCTTTTAGATCAGGCAAAGCAGGGTATCGCCGTACATGATATCGAAGCGAAAGCAAAAGTGAAGGAAAAATTAGCCACTTTAATTCAGACCCACGGTGTAGAACGTATCAGTATACTCTTATCTATTCTGCATTGTCTATCCATTGCTCAGGATACAGAGTTTCTTTCCAGCACCAGCTTTGTGAATTCTATACAAAACGATCACGACAACCGCATCAATCAAATCTATAAATATGCGATGATCAACTTTAAAGGTAAGTTATCCATTGAAGAAATCGCAGAGCAGATATCCATGACCCCCACCTCCTTTTGCAGGTTTTTCAAACAACGGACAAATAAATCATTTATACAGTATGTTAATGAAATAAGAGTAGGATACGCCTGCAAGCTCCTGTTCGAACAAGATTTAAACATCTCGCAGATCGCTTACGAATGTGGTTTTGATAATTTATCCCATTTCAACAAACAGTTCAAGAAAATAAAAAATACCAGCCCATCTATTTTCGTTAAGGACTTTAAAAAAAGGTAAAAAACAAGAAAGTAGTTCTACACAATTATATGTTGTCGACCCAAGAGCAACTAACGTTGTTCTTTTTGTTTTTTTAATTTGGTTGGTATAAGAAAAAGTATTATCTTTGTACTCCAATCAAACGGATAACAACAATAGCTGAGCGCAAAGCTTGGTCTAAAATAAGAAATATTGCGGGGTGGAGCAGTGGTAGCTCGTCGGGCTCATAACCCGAAGGTCATCAGTTCGAGTCTGGTCCCCGCTACTTAGTTAAAGCCCCAACGAGAGTTGGGGCTTTTTTTATATTTAATATTAATCCCTTGTTCGTTGCCCACAACAAAACTGAATAAAATAGCTTTGAATAAACACATATCAAAAAATGCCACATAAAGCAGGGTTTGTTAGTATCATTGGAAAGCCAAAT